>NZ_RYZH01000056.1 GCF_003977685.1 Tautonia sociabilis
CCCGCCAGTACGGCGGGTAGCTGATGACCGGCGGCTCGAAGCCGAAGAAGGGCTCGTCGACCACGCCGAACAGCGGAGGAGGGTAGAGGAACCCCGGCGCCCCTCCCGGCACCGGGCCGATCGGCAGGTAGGTCGGCGGCGGATCGCCCCCGACCGCGCCGTAGGTCGGCGCCAGGAACGGGGCCGGCATGATGGGAGGCGCCAGGGACCCCGGCGCGATCGCCCCCCGGGCCGCGATCTCGTGCGCGGCCATCGTGTCGATCGTCAGCTCGTCGTCGAAGGGAACGCCCGAGGCGATCGCCGTCCGGATCGCCGCGTCGTAGATCACCTTCGTGCCGACCACTCCGCGCAGAACGGCCCGGCCCCCCCGATCGAGGACGGCAATCGGGTACGGCGCCGTGACCGGGTTGCTCGCGATTGCCTCCCGGAGCGCCTCGACCGGGCGACGCGCCGGCCTCACCGGCGCCGAGAGCGGCGGACGCGGGGCGAGTTGCCCGATCGCCGGGGCTTCCCCCGTCCCGAGCAGCCCCGCGGCCGAGAGAGTGCCGCCGAGGGCGAGGAGCGAAACGGGCCGCCGATGCCTCGTCATGGGGAGCCTCCGGCCGGGGCGGGGGTGGGGCTCTCGGAATCGCTCCCGACTCCCGAGGAGAGCCCGGGCCCACCGGCCGAGTCTATCGGCGGCCCGACTCGGGCGGCAAGCTCCCCCGGCTCGGCGACACTTGGCCGATCACGCGGGTGCCATTCATCGGGGATCTCCCGGGATCGGCACGGCCCGGCCGCCGACCCGCCTCCGGCCGGGGGACGAGGGCGGCGGGCCGGTGTCGCGATGACACCCGAGAAGACGATCGATCTCCGGCGCTCGATTCCGGTCTCGGCGTTCGATTTCCGGTCCGGGCGTAAACCAAGGGCCACCGATCCCCCGCCAGGCCGACGACCCGTCGCCGATCCGATCTCGGACGTCGGATCCGGGGGCCTGACTCTCCCCGGCCCTCGTCAGTTCACCTGGATCGGGTCCAGCGACAGCGACGAGAAGACCCGGACCACATCCAGGAACTGGGCGTAGGGGGAGACGCCGTCGAGGCTGGTGGCGTTGAGCTTCAGGTGGGTGGCGTCGACGTCGGTTTGGTTCAGGGCGGCGTCGACGGCGACCCAGCGGTTGTTCACGTAGACCTCGTTCCACATGTGGAAGCCGAAGCCGCCGAGTTGTTCGGCGTAGAGCAGGCCGATGACGACCCGGCTGGGGATGCCGGCGGCCCGGCACATGGCGGCGGTGAGCACGGCGTGCTCGGAGCAGTCGCCGGAGAGGTCTCGGGCCACGTCCTTGGCGGTGGCGAAGGCGGTCTCGAAGTTCTTCTCGCGGAGGTTGTCGGCGACCCAGTGGGTGATCGCCACCGCCCGGGACCACGGGTCGGGGCCGGCCTGGGCGATCGCCCGTCTGGTGAGGGAGACGACCTGAGGATCCTCGCTGTTGATCATCGGGTTGGCGGCCAGGTATTCCGGCTCGACCGAGTCTCGGCCGGCGGGGCCGTCCTGGGGCCCGGAGGTGCGGACCTGCAGCAGGATGGAGCCGTCGGCCCCTCGGCGGATCGACTGACGGGAGTCTGCCGGGAAGATGTCCTCCGGGCGGTCGTCTCCCGAGAGGGAGACGCGGTAGATGGCCGATCGCGAGGCGGCCGGGTTGCTCAGCCGTCGGGAGACGGGCACGATCGACGCCTGGACGATGTCGAACGCCCCGCCGCCGGGGGCCGTCGCCCCCTGCTTGGTGGTGCGATAGGTGACGATGCCGCCGAAGGCCTCGGTGCGGCTCTTGAAGATCTGGCCGTCGGCGTCGGCCCAGTAGGTCGCCTTCATGCCCGGCAGCGGCTCGCCGTCCGGGCCGAAGACCGTCGCGTCGACTCGGAGCAGCGACATCGTCACCCCGCCGCCGAGCTCGACATCCTCCATTCCCCTGGCCTCCATCACCGTCAGGCCGACCTGATTGAGGTCGGGGATGAAGGTCTTGACCTCTCGGCGCTGGCCCGGCTGCATCGGCTCATGGGAGAGGCTTAGCTCGGGCCCGTAGGGCCCCCGGACGTCGTCCGGCCAGGGCAGCTCGACCCGTCGGCGCTGGCCGCCGGCCTCCAGCGTCAGCGGCAAGACCCCGTTGACCGCATCCCCCGAGACGCGCGTCTCGTTCGGCCCGACGAGGCTGCGGGCGTCAAGCCGGAGCACCTGGCCGTCGAGCGTCTCGATCGTGCCGTAGCGGGTGGCGATGGTCACGTCGTCGTTAAGCCGCTTGATCTTCAGCTGGGAGTCGACCTGCACGCGCAGCAGCTCCCGGCCGTCCGCGGCTCGGACGGGCTCGACCCGGAGGTGGATGTGCCCCACCTTCCGACCGGCGATGTAGACGGCATCCCAAGCCTCCCTCGCCCTCGGTCGATCGGCCTCCGAAGCCTCTTGCGGCCGAGGGGACGGCGCGGCTGGAGTCGGCGGCACGGACCCCAGCAGCAGCGCCAGCGCCGCGACAACGGCGGCCGACAGCCTCCGGGAGGCCAGTTGGGTCCCTCTCATCGGCGGGATCCTCTTCGGGAAGGGCTCGGTTCGGGATCGGATTCGGATCGACCCGGCGTGAGGCGGGACGGCCGACCGATGGCCGATCGGGCCTCGAGGCGAGGTCGGATCGGCGATCGGGGGAGCGTCGATGCGTCCCGGTCCGGGGCCGTTGCTCCGACGACGGCGCGCGCCCACTATGGTCCATCCCCGGTGGGGAGGCAACCCGAACCGGTCCGGCCAATCGACGGGGGACATCGCGAGACAGGGGACGAGATCGTTGGGGAGGGGAAGCAAATGGAGAGAGGGGGAGCCCCCGGCGGGGCCGGGGGCGTCGGTCGTCGTCCCCGGTTTCCCGGGGCCGGGACGTCCGATGCGCGAATCAGGAGACGAGGATATTCATGTCGAACCGATCACTCGGCAGCAGTTCCAGCGCCGCGTAGAGTGCCAGTTGCTTGGTGTGATACGAGGGCACCCGGCCCCGGACCACGAACCGTCCCTGAACCTCCTCGACGGCCAGGTCTCGGATCCGCCCGTGGGTTGTCTGCCGGATTGAATGCTCGACTTGCTCGAGCAGGCTGGTCGAGCCGTCCTCGAAGTTCCTCCGCATCGTCCATCACTCCTGAGATCTGTGCTGGGAAAGGTGATCGCGAGGTGCTGCGATCCAGGAGGGAGTCTCACGCTTCCGTGGGGGTGAGCAACGACATTGTGGTTTGCTCCTCCCGGGAATTGCAAGGGAAAAAGCAGTCGGTTGGCCTCTCCGCCCCAGCCTCGGGGCTGCTCTCGCCCGATTCTCGGACGGCCGACGACGGTTCGGGCGGCGTGCCCGGCTGTCATATTAAACGGGGTGTGGCGGGGCCGTGTCAATCGCCCCCGCGACGATCCTCGGCAATTGGGTCGGGATGGCTCGGTCGGCCAGGCGGGAGGGAGGTCGGCGACCGGGCCGGGATGGTTGATTTGGGCAATTCCTGGGCCAGTTTTCCCAGCGCATCGCGGTCCCAGCGGGAGGCCGGGCCCTTCCAGCGGTCCCAGAACGGGCCTCGGCCTCCTCCCGTCAGCTCGCTGAGGCGCCCAAGGTTGTAGCCGAGTTGCAGCAGGTCGCGGGGATCGGGCTCCTCCCGGTCGACCAGCTCCCGGATTTTGGCCACGCAATGCGCAATCGAGTCGTCGATCGTTGGTTCGCTCATGGGTCGGCGTCTCCCGCCTCGACTCGGTCAATCGCGGCGAGGTCGGGCCAGGTCGACGACCAACCGCTCCAGGACCGATCGCTCGTCCAGCGTCGACGATCCCTTCAGCGCCAGGTCCGTCTCCAGCAGCAGGGCGGGCAGCCGATCGACCCGCTCGGGGCCGAGATGCGCGTGCTGGCGGCCGACCTTCTCGATGTCCCGGGGCCAGACGCCGGCCCGTTTGCAGGCGTCGGCCAGGTCTCGGCGGGCCCGACGGAGGGCCCCGGCGTGATGCACCTTCCGCAGCGAGATGGCCAGCGCCGCCAGCAGCCGCTGAGGAGCCTCGCCGGACGCGAGCAAGCGGTCGAGCACTCCCAGCGCCCCGGGGGCGTCCCCCGAGGAGGCCCGGTCGATCATGTCCCAGACCTCCAGGACCCGGCCGGCGCCGACCATCTTCGCCACATCGTCCCGGGCGATCCCCTTCCCCTCGCCGACGAAGGAGGCCAGCTTGTCCACCTCAGCCGCCAGCAGGCCCGGCTCCGGCCCGACCAGCTCGATCAGCAGCCGGGCGGCGTCGGCCGGGAAGCCCAGCCC
This sequence comes from Tautonia sociabilis, assembly GCF_003977685.1. Taxonomy (GTDB): domain Bacteria; phylum Planctomycetota; class Planctomycetia; order Isosphaerales; family Isosphaeraceae; genus Tautonia; species Tautonia sociabilis. The sequence continues at coordinate 4,290 of NZ_RYZH01000056.1, forward strand.
CCATCGCGTCGACGCCAGGCGGCTGAGCCAGCCGGCCAGCTCCGACTCCCGGGGCGCCTTGCATTCCACCGACACCCCGTGCTGCTCGACGAGCTTGGCCAGCTTCGTGTTCGACGGCCACGACTTCACCGACAGCACCAGCACTCCCGTCGGGCTCGGCCTCGCCGCGAACGCTTCCAGCTCCTTGCGGTGCGCGGTGACGAACGGATCCGCGTCCTCGACGATCGCCACCCGTCTTGGCGCCAGGAACGGCAGCGTCCGCACCTCGTCGAGCACGGCGGCCAGCTCCGCCTGCGCTCCCGGGAAGCGGGAGACTCCCAGCTCCTCCTCGCCGCCATCCATCGCCGCCCGCACAATCGCCCGCGTCGCCTCTCTTCGGAGGTAGGCGTCGTCGCCAAAGATCGCATAGACTGGCCGGACTTCCCCCGCCCCCTTGGGCCCCATCAATTCAAAGGCGTGCATGGGATTGCGGCCGGTTCCGTGGTCCTGCGGGTTTTGCCTGCTCCCTCGACCCAGAGCATACCTCCCCGAAGGGCCCGCCGCCAAGCCGGCCGCCGCTGGCCCCGATGGCCGGCGGCTGGGGACGGAATCTCAGGGGCCCTCCGATCGCGGTCGGGCTGCGGCTGGGGGGCTTGACCGGATGGGGCCGATCGACCGGATGGATGGCCGGCCCGTCGCCTCCGAGGACAGCGGGGACGGCCAGCGGAGGTCTGTGATCATCAATCCATCGTTGAAGGATTGTTCGGGTGTCCTTGGCCGTTCCTCACGCCGCCAACCCCGCCGCTTCCCCAGGTTCTCGGGTGTCTTCGCCGATTGCCGAGGAGGGATCTTCGGCGGGCAACCCGAACCAATCGGCCAGCGCCCGGGCGATCCGGTCGCTCGCCCGGCCGTCGCCGAAGGGGCTGATCGGTGCGAGGGGGGGAACCGAGCCGGAGAGGATCGCCTCGGCCTCGGCCACGATCCGATCCGGGTCGGTCCCGACCAGCCGGCAGGCGCCCGCCGAGACCGCCTCGGGCCGCTCCGTGCGGTCGCGGAGCACCAGCACCGGACGCCCCAGCGCGGGGGCCTCCTCCTGCACCCCGCCGGAGTCGGAGAGGATCAGCCGAGACGCCTTCATCAGCGCCACGAAGTCCGGATAGCCCACCGGGTCGATCCGGGCCACCCGGTCGATTCCTCCCAGCTCGCGATCGACGACCGCCCGCACCCCGGGGCTCGGGTGGACCGGGAAGACGACGAGGAGCCCGCGATCCCGGGCCACCAGCGTCCGGACGGCGGCGCAGATCCGGGCCAGCGGCGCTCCCTGGTTCTCCCGGCGGTGGCTGGTCAGCAGGATCATGCGGGCCGTCCCCGGGGCCGTCGGCGTCGGGATCGGCGTCGGCGGTGCCGAGCGCTCGACCCACCGCAGCGCGTCGATGACCGGATTGCCCACCACCCGGACGCGAGAGGCCGGGATCCCCTCCCGGATCAGGTTGTCGCGCGCCCAGGGCGTCGGGGCGAAGTGCAGGTCGGCCAGGCGGGCGGTGAGGACCCGGTTCGACTCCTCGGGGAACGGCTCGGCCGGGTCTCCCGAGCGCAGCCCGGCCTCCACGTGGGCGAACGGGATCCGGTGGCAATGGCTCGCCATCGCCGCCGAGAGCACCGAGGTCGTGTCTCCCTGGGCGACGACCAGGTCGGGACGGGCCCGGCCCAGCCATCCTCCGATCGCCTCCAGGCAGCGGGCCGTCAGCGTCGCCAGGTCTTGCCCGGGGCGCATCAGGCCGAGATCGTCATCGGAGCGGAGCCCGAAGTCGGCCAGCGCGCGGTCGAGCAACTCGCGGTGCTGGCCGGTGGCGAGCACGATCACCTTGAAGCCGCTGCCCGGCCGTCGCAGGCGACGGATCACCGGCGCCATCTTCACTGCCTCGGGGCGGGTGCCCACCACGCACGCGACCGTCACCGAGCTTGCCATCGGGCCGACTCCCCTCTCCTCTCCCTGTCCGGCCACCGGCCGGAGGATCGGGCGGGATGATAGGCGAATCGGCCCAGGCGGGACAGGCCAACCGCTTCTCCGGCTCAGCCAGACTTGGAGTCGGGGCCGGACCTGGACTTGGGCTCGGCCTTCGAGGACGACGGCCTGGCCCGGCCGCTGCCGCCGGGCTTCTTCCCGCCGCCATCCTGCGCGTTCACGGTGGCCCAGGCGCGGCGCTCGGCCTCATCCTGGGGCACCCCACGCTGCTCGTAGCTCTCTTCGATGTGCTCGGCCTTGCGTTTCTGTTTCTCCGTGTATTTGCTCTTGTCGCCGCGAGGCATGGCGATGGCTCCGCGTTGAGTGGCCCTGATGTCGTCCGGATGGGCCCGATGCCACTGGCCAGACCCATCGATCCATCGTTCGGGCTTCATAAGCAACTCTCGGGCCGATCCGCCTCCGTGGGCCTCGGTCAGCGCCCCCCGGGCGTCCGGACGACCGAGAAGGCGACCGTGCGCTTCGTCTCCGGCCTCCCTTCCGCCAGCTCGTCCCGGAGCACGAGGTCGACCTCGTAGTCTCCCGGGGGGAACTGCTTCAGTTCGGCGAGGTAGAGCATGAAGGTCGAGACCGGCGGGTGTTCGGACTCGGGCTGGTAGTCGATCGCCTCGCGATGTTCTTGCAGGACTCGGCTCTCGCCGGCCTTTCGGAGTCGGGCGTCCTGGGTCAGGTGGGCGCGATAAGACACCCTCGCGTCGTCCCCCTTCCCCTCCTCGACTCGGATGATCGTGTAGTTGAACGGCTCGTAATAGATCTGGAGCTTCTCGTCCCGGGTCAGCTCCGGCACCTCCCGGGGGACGAAGTCCCGGAATCCTCGGGCGGAGAGGCAGAGGACCGGGTCGGTCAGGTCGGGCCTCCTTGGCTTGGACGGGGTCCCGGCGCCGTCGTCGGCCCGGAGGCCGGCGATCGAGACGGGGAGGAGCAGCAGCGCGAGCGTCAGGGCCCCTCGTCGGGGTCGGGATCGGGGTCGGGGTCGGTCGAGGGCCATCGGGTTCGCTCCCGGGTCTTCCGGTCCGGATCGATGGAAGCGGGGGCCAGGCCCGGAGGTTGGTTCGGGCCCTTCGCCCGCTCGAACCGGAAGGTATCCGGCCCGGGCCCGGCTCCGCAACGTCCGGGTGGGGCGGTTCGGGTCGAGGCGACCCGGACGGCTGTGCCGGTCGGGGAGGCCGACCCTCCGGGCCGACGCCCGGCTCGAGCGAGTCGCACCGGGAAACGTCCGAAAAAGAACAGCGGGTCCCCACGGAGGGGGGCCCGCCTTCCGGAACGGAGTCCGAGCAATGAGCGGCCGAGGAGCCGACGCCCCAGGTTCAGCGCCCCCGGCGATGCCGGCCGCGCACCCGGTGGGCGATCGCAGCGCCGGCAACCAGCGCCCAGGCCAGCACCGCGGCCGGCTCCGGGACGTTCTGGCCGCTCAGATCGTCTCCGGCGATCCGGACCGCGGCGAGGGTATCCTCGCCCGCGATCATGTCGTCGGGGGCGCCGGCGAAGGCGCTCACGATGAAGCCCTCCTTCATGTCCAGTCCTGGCAGCGTCGAGAAGCGGTCGATCGTGAACTCGAAGTCCGGGTGTTCGGCCGAGGGGTCGAACGCCAGGGCGCCGAGGTGATCGGTCAGCGAGTCGCCGAAGCTGAAGGCCAGGCCCGAGGGGGAGCGCTGGTACTCGGCCACGGTGAAGGACGCGACACCGGGGCCGGTGCCGGACTTGTTGGCCGGGACGCCGGCGACCACGTCGGGGGTGCCGTCCAGGTCCAGGTCCAGGCCGACGGCGATCGACTCCAGGCCGCCGAGGCTCGGCAAGTCTTTGCCCATGCCGACCGACAGGGCGCCGGGGTCGCCGTCGCCGTCGGCGTCGCCAGCGATGCCGAAGAAGTTCACACCGAAGTACATCCGGTCCGACGCCGAGTCGTAAGACAGGCGCAGGTCCTTGATGTTCCACCCCGTCGTGCCCGGGAGGACGGCGTTCTGGGCCACGTCCATCGGGCTGGCCAGCCCGTTGGCGTTGGGGTTGTCCACGATGGCCACGACGCCATTGCCCTGAACCAGGGGGAAGTCCGCCTCGACATCCCCGGTCAGCTGGATGGCGCCGGCCGAGGCCGCCCTGGTTGCCAGGAGCAGGCCGATACCGACCGCAAGCAAGTTGGGGCAGTTGCGCTGCCGCATGCCGTGTCTCCTTCCACGTCTCGGCGGCTGATCGGCGCCCGATCCGTCGCCCGGGGCGGGCGTCGGGGGGCGTCGGACGATCGATCGGGATCCGGCCGGGGCCCGGGGCGGGCCGCTGGCCGCCCCGCTCCCGCTCCGGCCCCGGGCGACGCTTCCCGCCCCCTCCCCCTCCCGGGGTCGAGGGCGACCCGCGTCGCTCACCGGCCCGGCCGCCTTCCCGGCGGCCCAGTTCGCGTCATGCCCGGGGCCGCTTCCGGCGCGGGCCTCCCGTGAGAAAGGACGAGGACGCCATGACCGCGATCAGGAAGATCCTCCAGGCCGTACTCTCCTGGCGTCCACGCCGGGATCCGGTCGCGCGATCCGCGCGCCGGCGCCACGGGGTGGCCGTCGAGCGTCTGGATCATCGACAACTCCTGAGCGTCAACTTCACGGGAAACGTTGTAACCGATTTCCCCGATACCACAAGTCCAGGCGTTGTCGTCCTCACTCCTGAGCCAGACGACCCCAATTACCTCATCCCCTCCATCCCCCCCGAGCCTCCGGGGTTGCAGGAATTCATCCGGGTTTCCGGCTTCCAGCTCGACGCGATCCGGGTCTCGTATGACTCGGAGCAGGACACGCTGAGCCTCGGCCTGCAGCAGCCGATCAACGAGAAGACCGGCCAGCCGGTCATCGCTGGCGACGCCGACAACAACCTCAACGGCGGCACCGTCGCCCCCGAGGTCCAGGCCCTCGACCCGAACTTTGAGGACCCGCTGATGCTCGGCGGTTCAGAGTCGATGTTCGTCAACATCGACTTCCTGAACAACGACGTCATCGGCGACCCCACGACCATGACCGACAACGTCGTTGCCGGCATTCCCACCGGCACCGACCCCGACGGCAACGAGCTGCGCAAGATCTACACCGTCGCCGCCTACTCCGACGCGGTCGGCAGCGGCGGCTTCGGCCAGCTCTTGCCCGAGTTCATCGGCTCCTCATTCCTGAGCAATACGCCCGAGGCGCCGAACTTCGAGTTCGAGATCCGCAACTTCTCGCAGCTCTATGAGGCCCGGGCGGGGGTGCCGATGACCTCGCAGTCTCGGCTCCAGATCTCGGCCTCCGCAGGCTCGGACCAGGACGACGGCATCACCGAGGCGTTCATCCCGCCGCTGGGCTTCCAAATCGGCGACGCCACGGTGCCCACTCCGCCGCCGCCTCCCCCGCCGCCTCCTCCTCCCCCGCCCCCGCCTCCTCCTCCCTGTCCGCCGTTGGAGCCGAAGGTCCTCGTCCAGCCGCATAACCACCGCACGATCAACACGGCGCACCCGCAACTGGTCCGGGTCAACGTCTTCGGCTCGCCGAACTTCAACGTGGAGGAGATCGCCTCGGCCAATCTCTCGGGGGCCGAGCCGCTGATCGTCTACACCCAGTACATCAACCGAGACCCGTATCTCGACGCCACCTACATCTTCCTCAGCACCGACATCGACCCGCTGCCGCCGGGGATCACCATGGTGACCTTCTCCGGTCAGCTCAACGACGGCACGATGTTCTCCAGTCCGTTCGAGGTCTTCAATCGCGATGTGACCTTGTTCCTGGCCGGCGTGAACACGCCTCCCCAGCCGGCCCCGACGCCTCCCCCGATCCCCGGCCAGCTCTATCGAGGGGCCCAGCCGGGGGCGATCCGACGGATCCGAAGGGAGCTGGGGCCGGCGATCCGGGGGACCCTGGGGGCCGAGCCCACCCAGGCCACCATTGCCCGGCGGGCGGCCCTGGCCTCGGTCGCCGCCCTGCCCAGCGACGGGACGCTCGGCACCGGGCCGACCGTCTCCCTCGCCTCCCGTCGTCCGGCCGCGTCGGTGGCCGCCGGCTCGACCCTCCGAGGGCCGACCATCCGGCTCTCCGGCGCCGGCCTCGGGGCGACCCGGGCGGTGGCTCCCCCGACCGTGGCGGTCGACTACGGCCTCGGCACTCCCTCGGCCCGATGAAGCCGCTTCCCTCCCGGCCGGGTCTCCAATCCGCCCCTGACCCGGCCGGGCCCCGCTCGCTAGAATAACGAGGCGACCCGAAGGCCCCTCACCCCGATCCACGATCGGGACGGGGGGCCCGACTCATCTCGACTCGACTCGACTCGACTCGACCCGTCGCATCCCGACCCCCGGGGACCGCCATGCTCCGCATCAATGACCGAATCGCGATCCCCCTGGAGGAATTCCGCTTCGACTATCTCCGGTCAGGCGGCCCCGGCGGCCAGAACGTCAACAAGGTGGCCACCAAGGCCGTCCTCCGCTGGCGGCCCGCCGACAGCCCCAGCCTCCCCGAGCCCGTCCGCCGGCGGTTGATGAAGGCCGTCGGCTCCCGGCTGAACGCCGAGGGGGAGCTGATCATCTCCTCCCAGCGCACCCGGGATCGCCTCCGCAACGTCGACGACTGCCTCGACAAGCTCCGAGACCTCGTCCTCGAGGCCTCCTCTCCCCCGAAGCCCCGGATTCCCACTCGGCCCACCCTGGCCTCCAAGGTCCGCCACACCGAGGCGAAGAAGCAGCGCTCCGCCACCAAGCGGCTGCGCAAGCCCCCCTCGCTCGACTGATCCGAATCGACTGACCGGAACGGACGCCCCCCGGAGCCTCTCCTCATGGCCGACCGCGACTATTCGCCCTACCAGCAGAAGATCATCAAACGTTATTACGAAAACTACGACGCCATCAAGGCCCAGCGCCTCGCCGACCTCGCCACCGAGCTCTACCTTGCCGAGGGCAAGAAGCGCGACCGCCTCTGGAAGCAGGTCGCCGAGATCCTCACCAAGCTGGAGTTCCCCGCCTCCCGCATCGAGCACCTGCTTGCGCAGAAGAACCCCGAGCTGATCGTCGGGATCCTCAAGGAGCTGGAAGCGAAGAAAGGCTGCTGATCGCCCGAGGTCGCCCCCTGGTCCGGTGGCACTGGGGTCCCCCTCAGAGCCTCGTCATCGCCGACCTCTTCACCCTCGGCATGCCCCTGAACCTGTCCAGGACGGTCCTCGGGGCCGGAGGCCGAGCCGGATCGGAAATCGCTTCCGCCGGAGAGCCTCGGCGGAAACCGCATTACCCCCCTCCGACCGGCGCAGCCGGCCTCACTCGACCTCCATCGCCTCCCAGCGCCGTGTCCTCAGGCTGAAGACGTCGACCCGATCCTCGTCGTCGCGACGGCTGGATCCGCCTCGAGGTTGTCAAAGGCCCCTCGACGGACGAACCGTTCGAGCGGCTCGCCATCTCCCAGGCCCGCGACCGTGCCGCCGCCGAACAGGGCGGCGGTCTGGCGCCGAAGCTCGTCCCCCGCGGTTGCCGCCCTCGACATGGGTGGCCTCCCGTTCCCGTCCCGAACCACCATCCTTGCCATGCAGGGCGGCCCGGCGACCCATCCCGATTTCTCCAGGATGGGTCGCCGGGTCGCTGGGAGGCCCTCCTCGATGCCGTCGGGAGCCGATTCGATCAGCCGGGGTCGTCTCGATCCGGCTCGGAAGATTCCCGCCCGATCGTCGGGGAAGGGAGGGATCGCGGCGGCATCCGGCCGGAACGGGTCCGATCGCTCAGGCCGGATACGTCCAGGGGGAGCGATACTCGCGCCGCAGCAGGGCGTTCGCCTCGGGGTCGCCGGGGATCTCGTGCCGGTCGTGGTCCCAGGCGATGGAGCGGCCGAGCTTGTAGGAGAGCATGCCCAGCAGGCTCATGTTCGTGGAGCGGTGGCCGATCTCGATGTCGCTCACCGGGCGTCGGCCGGAGTCGATGGCGTCGAGGAAGTCGGCGAACAGCTCTCGGATGTTCTGCTGGTCGGGCTCGTGGAGCTGCGCGGGGACGTTCACGGCCGCCTTCCTGGCGTCCCGGGGGTAGAAGGTGGTGCCGTCGAGCCAGCCGATGTGCAGCGTGCCGTTGGTGCCGTAGAAGTAGCAGCCGACGGCCTGGTCGGGATGCGTCTTCTCGGCGGTGTTGCCGGCGAAGCGGCGATGCTCCCAGCTCACGGTGAAGCTGTCGAATTCGAAGGCGGCGAGCTGATGGTCCGGGGCGTCGGACGTCTGGCGCGTCCCGTCGTTGAGGGCCGGGCCGGCGATCGGCCGGCCTCCGGTGGAGAAGACGGTCCTGGGCGCCAGCTCTTCGGTCCACCAGAGGATCTGGTCCATCCAGTGGATGCCCCAGTCGCCGAGCGTGCCGTTGGCGTAGTCGAGGAACTGGCGGAAGCCTCTCGGGTGGAGCTTCGGGTTGAAGTCGCGCATCGGGGCGGGGCCGCACCAGAGGTCCCAGTCGAGCCCGGCGGGGGGATCCTCGTTCTCGGCCGGTTCCTCGGGGCCTCCGCCATAGTGGACGAAGGCGCGGACCATCCCCACCTTGCCCACCGTACCGTCCCGGAGCATCTCCATGCCCGCGATGTTGTGCGGCGAGACTCTCCGGTGCGTGCCGACCTGCACCACGCGGTCATTCCGCCGGGCGGCCTCGACCATCGCCTTCCCTTCGAGGACCGTGTGGCCGATCGGCTTCTCCACGTACACGTGCGCCCCGGCCTCGCAGCAGGCGATCGTGATCAGCGGGTGCCAGTGGTCCGGGGTGGCGACGATGGCGATCTCGGGCCGCTCAGACTCGATCAGCTCGCGATAGTCCTTGTACACCTTGATGGAATCGGGCAGCATGCCGCCGAGCGTCGACTTGCAGGAGGCCACCTGCGATTCGTCCACGTCGCACAGCGCCACCGGCCGGCAGCGGTCGGAGGCGATCGCCTCGCGGAGGATGTTCGTCCCCCACCAGCCCGTGCCGATCAGGGCGGTCGAGAACGTCCGGTCCTGGCCCGCCCGGAGGATGCCCGGCATCGCGGCCAGAGCGCCCGAGGCCGACGCGGCCCGGACGAAGGAGCGTCGGGTTAGTCTCATGGCTGAGTCTCTTGATGGGCAGGGGTCGCGGGCCCGATCGCCGACGCCGAGGCCGGTCCGCCAGACAGGGGGGCCCAGACCCCTGACTCGGCAAGGCGAGGGCCCTCCTGGGGGGGAGGTCCCGCTCCCTCCGGAGTCCCGCGCTGGGGCCGGCTGCTCATGATGACATGATAACCGGAGACGATCACGGGGAGCCGATCCCCCCGGTCGATCGGATCGGAGTCCGTCTGCTTCTCCGGGCCACGACCCGAGGCGGACCGGCCCCCGCTCCTGGGGAGATCGCGCCGGGGCCAAGCAAGCGGACGGGATGGGCCGGCCCGCCGAACCCGGAGTCGCAGACGCCCTCGCCTCGGGATGAAGACGCGCCGCAAACCCGTCGGATTCCCGACGAGCCCGGCGACGATCGGGGACCGTGCCGGCCCCGGACCCGGCCCCGACCGCGATGGGCCGCCCGTGTCGCGAAGGCGGCCCAACGGGCCGGGGGCGATCAGCCCGGGATCAGACCTTCTTGGCGATATTCACATAAGCGTGAACGTGAGGAGCGCCGCGGAAGTGCCAGACGAAGGTCGGCCCCTCCAGCCGCCAGATGTCCCACTCGCCGTCGTTGCCCAGGTCGTCCTGCTTGTAGAAGGCCATGTGCAGCGCGTCGAGCCCGCCGCCGGCCTCGATGATCGACATGGCCTCCTCCACGTCCTCGGCGCGGTACGGGTCGAGGATGACCCGGATGACCGACGAAACCAGTTCCTTCTGGTCCGGCGAGAGCTCGCACAAGCAGATGCCCGGGAAGGTGCCGCCCTCGCCCTGCAACTCGACGGCGCTCTCGCGAGGGGCTTCGGCGACGAGGGCCAGCTCGCGCTGCTTGCCGTCCAGGGCGCCGAAGACCTGGTTGGCCTTCACGGTCTGGTAGTAGAAAACGTTGCCGGGCAGGCCCTTCTTGGCGTCTCCCTCGCCGTGTCCGTAGACGATCGGCCCGCCGAAGGCGGCGCCGGGGTTGGAGTTGCCGTCGGCGCGGAGGGTCAGGTGCCGGCCGGTCATCTCGAACTCGAAGGTGTCGGTGCCCGGCTCGCCGAACAGAGCGATGTGGTACTCCTCGAAGCCGCCGGAATCCTGGTCCATCTGGATCCGGAAGCGGTCGTACCCCTCGGGGCTGGTGGCTCCTCGGACGACCTCCTCGACGAGCATCTGCTGCTCGGTGTCCAGCTCACCGATGGTCGGCTCGGTGATCGCCCAGTTGGCGTTGATCCTCCGGCGCAGCTCGTGGTCGTAGGGGAAGCAGAGCACCTCGCGCTGCTCGGGCCTGAGCGACTGATAGAGTCGGGCGGCGGCCGTCTCGGCCGCGCTGCTGGCCGTCGGGCCGTCGCCGGCTCGGGCGATGGAGCCGCCGACCAGCGGCGCCAGCCCTCCGATCGCGGCCGCGCCGCCCACCGCCCGGACGAACTGGCGGCGGGAGAGGGTGTCGATGCGGGGCTCGTCGCAGCGTTCCTGAGCCATGAGAACTAGCCTCCAAGCGTCACGTGGAGTGATGGCATCCAGGCCCGGCGTGACCCCACGCCGGCGCCCCGACTCTATCACATCGCGCAGTGCCGGGTAAGCAAGAACCGCACTCCTCGGCGCAAACTCCCGTCAGCCCTTTCGTGCAAACCTTCCAAAAATAAAAATAACAAATTGCAAATATAATAATCAAATAAATTAAGACTATTTTTGAGCTGCAACGCTTGCTTAAACAGATCGTTCTCGAGCCTTGCCGGAGGAGTGCGAGCCCGTTCCCGATCCGCGACGCGGCGATCGTTCCGAAGCGGTTCGACCGGCGGGTTGTGAAGCGCGGTCCCGCCGGTAAGATTGAAGCAGCTGTGCCCCTCCCCGGCGGCCGCCGGGAGGGATCGGTGCCCTCTCCGCCCACCCCGCACCGCAACCGGAAAGGACGGCCCCTCATGGCCACGGCGACCGAGGCCCGCCCCGCGCTTCAGCGCTCCTTGCAGACCAAGATGCTCATCGACGGCCAGTGGCGCGACAGCCTCAGCGGCAAGACCTTCGAGACGATCAACCCGGCGACCGAGGAGGTCATCGCCCGGGTCGCCGAGGGGGACGCCGCCGATATCGACCTCGCCGTCCAGGCCGCGCGCAAGGCATTCGACTCCGGCCCCTGGCGCTCGATGGATGCCCGGGACCGCGGCAAGCTCCTGGCGAAGCTCGCCGACCTGATCGAGCGCGACATCGATGCGCTCGCCGAGCTGGAAACCCTCGACAACGGCAAGCCCCTGAACGAGGCCCGCAACGGCGACCTTCCCCTGGTGGTCGACTGCCTCCGCTACTACGCCGGCTGGGCCGACAAGATCCACGGCAAGACCATCCCCGTCCGGGGCCACTATTTCTCGTACTCCAAGCCCGAGCCGGTCGGGGTCGCGGGGCAGATCATCCCGTGGAACTTCCCGATGCTCATGGTCGCCTGGAAGTGGGGGCCCGCGTTGGCCGCCGGCTGCACCATCGTGATGAAGCCGGCCGAGCAGACCCCGCTGACCTGCCTGAAAATGGGAGAGCTGGCGATGGAGGCCGGCTTCCCCGAAGGGGTCATCAACATTGTCCCCGGGTTCGGCCCCACCGCCGGAGCGGCGCTGGTGGAGCATCCCGGCGTCGATAAGATCGCCTTCACCGGCTCGACCGAGATCGGCAAGCTCATCATGCGCAATGCGTCGCACACGCTGAAGCGCGTCACCCTGGAGCTGGGCGGCAAGAGCCCGAACATCGTCTTCGCCGACGCCGACCTGGAGAAGGCCGTTGATGGCGCCATGCTCGGGCTCTACCTCAACCAGGGCCAGTGCTGTTGCGCCGGCAGCCGGCTGTTCGTCGAGGAATCGGTTTATGATCAGATGGTCGACCGCATGGCCGAGCGCAGCCTGAATCGCCGCCTCGGCGACCCGTTCGACCCCAACACCGAGCAGGGGCCGCAGGTCGACCGCGAGCAGTTCGAGAAGATCCTCGGCTACATTGAGAAGGGCAAGCAGCAGGGGGCCCGCTGCGTGACCGGAGGCGAGCGGTTCGGCGACAAGGGCTACTTCATCAAGCCCACCGTCTTCGCCGACGTGAAGGACGACATGGCCATCGCCACCGACGAGATCTTCGGCCCCGTCATGCAGGTTCTCAAGTTCAAGGACATCGACGAGGTCGTCCGCCGCGCCAATACGACCGACTACGGCCTCGCCGCCGCCGTCTGGACCCGAGACATCACCAAGGCCCACGCCATCGCCGACCGCGTCCGAGCCGGCACCGTCTGGGTCAACTGCTACGACGTCTTCGACGCCGCCGCTCCCTTCGGCGGCTTCAAGGCCAGCGGCATCGGCCGAGAGCTGGGCGAGAAGGCGCTGGACAACTACCTCGAGTACAAGACCGTCACCATCGCGCTGGACTGACCCTGACCCCCCGCTCCCGGCGGCCGGCCCTCGCGTCGGGCCTGCCGAGAGCGAGCCCCGGGCCTCCCCCCGACCGCGCTCCTCTTCCCTCCTCCCGGGAAGAGGACGGCCGGGGGCAAGGCCAGCCTCCGAGCCCCGGGACCGATCATCTCCCCGGCGGCCTCCCCGGCCTTCCCGGCTCCTCCCCTCCCCGGCACGACTCCTCGCCGCCGGCGACGATCCCCGAGCGCGCGGCGGTCGACCTCTCCTCGTTCGCTTCCCCAGCTTCCCTGCTTTCGGTGATCGTAGTCAGATTCTCCCCCATACCCGTCCTCTCCACTAAAGGCAGCTTCGCCGCCTTTCCGATGGAAGCAGGGGACGGGTTGGATGGCCTGTCTCGATTCGCAGGGACCAGGAGGGGGAGGCGTCATGGATCGCGACGGCCCCGAGCAGGAGCCCGTCCCGGCGCGGGGGGGAGGTCGAGGCGCGACGACCCTGGCGGCGGAGCTGCTGGGCGTGCTGCTGATGACGCTCGCCACGGCCGGGGCGTGCGCCCTGCTGATCGCCGCGCATGCCCGGGTTTCGGCTCCTCCTCCAGTGGCCATCTCGGGGCCGGCCCCCCCCGCCCCGGAGCGGGCCCCGGAGCCCGAGCCGGTACCCGAGCCCGAGCCGGAACCGGAACCGGAGCCGGAACCGGAAGTCGATCCCGTCCCGATCGTCGCTTCGGAGCCGGTCGAGCCGGAGATCGACCCGACGGTTGAGGCGCTGGCCCGGATCGACCAGGAGCGCCGGACGCTCGCCGATCGGATCGGTCGAATGAGGAGCCGGCTGGCGAGCCTTCGCGATGAGCTGGAGGAGAAGGCTGATCGGGTCGATCGCTCGCTGGCCGAGGCTCGTGAGGCCGATCGTCGCCGAGCGGCGCTGGCCGCCGAGGCCGACCAGTTGGAGGCCGAGCTGCACCGGGCCGCCCTGCGGCGAGACGTGCTCGAGCGCCAGCGGGCCGAGGCCGAGCGTCGCCGCCAAGAGGCCCTGGAGCGCCCCGGCTACGCGATCCTCCCGTACCGAGGCCCCAGCGGCACCTGGCGTCGGCCTATCCCGGTCGAGTGCCGCAACGGCTCGGCCTCGCTCGAGCCGGGCGGGATGAGCTTCTCGCTCGTCGAGCTGATGGCCTCGTCCGGCCGTTCCGGTCCCTTCGGCGCCGCGGTCAAGCGGCTGGCCGCGATCCTTCAGGCCCGCGGGGCTCCCGACGGCGTTCCCGTCGAGCCCTACGTCCTGTTCGTCGTCCGCCCCGACGGCATCCGGCCGTTCTACGAGGCCCGCTCCGCCCTCGACGCCAACGGCGTCCCCTACGGCTACGAGCTGGTCGACCAGGACTGGGAGATCGAGTACCCCGACTGGGACGACCCCACCATCTGGGAGACGCTCGAGTCCCAGATGGCGGCCGACCCCGTCGCCTCCGCCGGCCTGGGAGGCGAGCCGGCCAGAGGCCCGATCGGCTGGGGAGGCGGCGGCCTTCCGGGGAGCGGAACGTTCCCCCCGGCCCCGCCGACTCCGGAAGAGCTGGTGGAGACGATGCGAAGCCTCGACGATCTGTTCCCGGCCGGGCCGGCCGGGCCGGGCCTCGGGGGACGAGGGCCCGGGGACGGTGCGGTCGTCCGAGGCGGGTCGTCCGGCGGAGGGCTCGGCTCATCGCACGAGGGAGGCCTCGTCGCGGACCCGGCCGAGGTTGGCGGCCGTCGGGCAGTCATCCCGATCGTGCCGGAGGGTCTGGAGGATGCGGCGGGCCTGGGGCCTGGCTCCGAGGGGGCTCCGGCCGGGGAAGGAGCCCCTGGCTCGACGATGGCCGGGACGGGCTCGCCGGGCCTTCCCGGCGGCGGGGGGACCGGGATCGGCGGGCAAGACGGCGATCCGGGGGAGGCTCCCGGGGGCGGTCTGAGCCGGACCCTCGCGGAACTCGCGGCCGCCGGGGGGGGCCCCGGCGGCGGCGCTCCGGAGGCCGGCGAGCGGCCGTCCCCGGGAGCCTCCGGCCCGGGGGGAGGCTCGGTGGAGCCCCGAGGGCCGAGGTCCGGGCCGTCGCGAGCCTCCGGGCTCGGGTCGCCGGGGGACGGGACCTCCGACGGCCGGGGGCTCGGCCTGGGTCTGGCCGGGGCGGGCAGGACGATCGAGCTGGTCGTCGCCTGTGGCCCGAAGGGGGTGACGATCCACCCGGGCGGGTTCAAGCTGTCCGAGCAGGTCGTCAAGGAGCAGGACGGCCGATTGGTGACGACCCTGCGGCGGGTGCTGGCGAACTCCCGGAGGAGCGAGCCGGCCGCTTCCCCGGTGCCGAGGGTGCGGTTCCTCGTCGAGCGGGGAGGCTACGGCCTCTACTGGACGGCCCGGTCCCAGGTGGAGCTGGCCGCCCCGCACTGGCCGATCTCGTGGCAGGCGACTGAGCCCCGCACCTTCTCCCTCTTCGGATCGGAGCGCTGGTGATGACTGCCCAAGCCTCGACCCGATCGCGGTCCCCCTCCCGATCTTCGGGGTCGCTCTCCCGGGTCCTCCTGGAAGCGACCGGCCTGGTGCTGGTCCTCGTCGGTGTCGGCGCCTGGATGCACGTCATCCCCGAGGCCGACCCCGCTCCGGAGGCGACCGCCTCGGCCGTCGCCGAGGACCCCGAGGCTCCCGAGATCGCCGAGCCCCGGCCGGCCGAGGAGGCCCCCTCCCCGGAGCCGGGCCCCGTCGATCCAGCCCCGGAAGCCGTTGCTGTTGCCGTCGCCCCCGATCCGCAGCCCGAGCCCGAGCCCGAGCCGCCGGGCCCGGATCCCGAGGCCCTGGCCGCCGCCGAGGCGGAGCTGCAAGCGGCCCGGGAGGCCCTGGCTTCGGCCGAGGCGGAGGAGGCCCGCCTCTCGTCAGCGCTCGAGGAGACGGAGTTGCAGGTCCTCGCCGCCGACCGGGAGGTCATGGAGGCCGGCCAGCGCGCCCGGGCCGAGGCCGAGCGCGTCGCCGCCGCCCGGGCCGACGTCGCCGCCCTCCGCGCCGAGGTCGACCGGCTCTCCCGGGTCATCGCCGCCATCGAGGCCGCCCCGAGGCCGAGGGAGGCGCTCAACTCGAGCCAGAGTCCGGTTGCTCAGGTCGTCTCGGGGGAGGAGTACCACTTCGAGGTCCGCGGCGATCGCGTCGCGTACATCGACCTCGATCGCCTGCTGGAGCAGGCCCAGGACGACGCCCGGCTCCGCCTCCGCATGGCCGGGCCGTCCGCCCGGACGATCTCGGGCACGGTCGGGCCGATCGGCTCCTTCTCCCTCTCCTACGAGGTCGGGCCCACCGGCATCGGCCTGGTTTCCGAGCTGTCGGGTCCCGCCGTCGCCGCCTCCTACGGCCTCCGAGGGTTCGAAATCGTTCCCGTTCGATCGGGACGAGGAGAGCCGTTCGAGGTCGCCTTCTCCCCCGCCGCCGAGTTCGGCCGGGTGATCCACCGCCTGAACCCCAACCGGACCACGATCACCCTCTGGGTCTACCCCGACGGCTTCCCCCTCTATCGCCGCCTCTGGGACGCCCTGCACGAGCTTGGCTTCACCGTCGCCGCCCGCCCCCTCCCCGAAGGCTTGCCGATCCGAGGGGGGCCGAACGGCTCGAGGTCGGCGGGCCAGTGATTCCGGTCGGCGAGACGCCGTCGGGAGAGGCCAGAGCCGAGGCCGCGTTCCGCGGTTCCGGACGGCCGGTCATCGCTCCCCTCCGCGAGCCCCATCCTCCCCGATCACCTTCTCAGCAGATACCGCCCCCCCGACGTGGTCGCGATGGCCCGGAGCTGCTCCGCGCCGCCCCCGCCGGCCAGGTCGATGCAGTGGATCGGCACCCGACCCCCGTTGAATTTCGAGATCCCGTCGACCGTGCCGGGGGGGAACTCGCCGTCGGAGAGCAGGAAGACGGCGTCGGGGCGGAGTCCGACGGCGAGATTCAGGGCTCCTCTCGGGTCGGTGCCCCCCTCGGCGTCGATCGAGCCGAGCCAGGAGAAGGTGGCCTGCTTGTCGCGCTGCTCCGCCGATCGGGGGACGCCGCCGGCCATGGGGATGGGGCGGTCGTTGTAGAAGATCACCAGGTGGCGCTGGGGGAAGCGCATGGCACCGATGCTCCGCCGCAGCTCCTGCTTGGCCCGGATCAGCCTCAGGTCGTCGGCCATGCTGCCGGAGCAGTCGACGACGAAGACGAAGAACGTCCCCCGGGCCCGGAGGCCGTAGAACGAGGTCTGCTGCCAGGGGGGGACGGTTCGCCAGTCGATCGCCTCCTCGTAGGGATCCTCCGACGGGTCGCGGAGCAGGGCCGCCGCCTCCTCGGCCGATCGGACAACCGGGCCGACCCTTCTCGGTCGATCCGACGGAGCCTCGGTTTCGCCGGCGTCCTGCGATTGGCCTGCCGGTTCCGGGGCGGGGGCCTCGACGGCGGGATCGGGGGCCGGCGGTTCGGGAGCGGGACGGGGCTTCGGGTCGTCGGCGAGCGCCGAGGCTGCCGGCAGCATCAGCAGCAGCGGCAGGACCAGCGGGACCGGGAGGATCGCGCTCGAAGGCGGGGACAACCAGGGTCGGGGCGTCGGCATCGGTCCCTCCGGGGGTCGTCGGGGGCGGTTCGGGAGCGGGTCCGGCCGGGGCTCGATTCTTCCAGCGTATCTCCGGGTCCTGCGGGGGGCCAGTCGGTGAGCGTTGTCTCGGCCCGAGGGCGGGGCGAATCGGGGGTCGTCGGGGGCGTTGGGCGCATGGTGGTGTCGGCTCGAGGGTGGTCGAGGGCGAGGGGAAGCGCCGGACGGATTGACCGCCGGGGCCGGCGATCCGCATGATGGAACTCTCCGGCCGGGATCGAGGTCGACCCGGAGCCGTTTCGGAGCCGTCCTGTCCGGCCGGGCCTCCCCCCCCTCCCGCACTCGTCCCGACCGCCTCGGGCGATCCCGCCTTCCCGGAGTCCGCTGCCTTGATCGAGGCCCTGACCGCTGCCGACTGGATGACCCTCGGGGGCACGATCCTGACCCTGGTCGCCCTCGAAGGGCTGCTCAGCGCCGACAACGCCCTGGTGCTGGCGGTCATGGTGCGCCACCTGCCCCGGCAGCAGCAGAAGAAGGCCCTGCGCTACGGGATCATCGGCGCCTTCCTCTTCCGGTTCATTGCCGTGCTGCTGGCGGCGACGATCCTCGACTACTGGCAGCTCGAGGTGATCGGCGGCCTCTACCTCCTGCAGTTGGGGATCCGCCACCTGATCCGGGGGGAGGAGCCCCCTCACGAGGACTCCCTGGAGCCGTCGTCGGACCTTCCGGCCGAGGGGCTCGCCCTGCCGACGGCGGCCGGTGCCGAGCCCGACTCCCCCTCCGCCACCGCCGTTTCTCCCGCCGCCACCATCACCAGGAAGGGTCGGCGAGGGGGCTTCTGGGCGACGGTGGCGGGCGTGGAGATGGCCGACATCGCCTTCTCGATCGACTCGATCCTCGCGGCGGTCGCCCTGGCCGACGGGATGCCGGATCGGCTCCGCGAGGTGCATGTCGTCTTCTTCCCGCTGGAGACGTGGGTCATCTACATCGGCGGGGTGCTGGGCATCATCACGATGAGGTTCGTGGCCGGGTACTTCCTGCTCCTGCTGGAGCGCTTCAAGGGGCTGGCCCTGGGGGCGTACGCCCTGGTCGGCTGGATCGGCCTGAAGCTGATCGGCTCGGGCTTCCACCACGCCCTCTACCGGGGAGATCATCGCCTGACGTCCGGCTGGAAGGGGGAGATTCCCGACTGGATCGCCCGGAACCTGGAGATGCCCTCCTGGTTCTTCTGGGGCGTGATGCTCCTCATCCTGGTGATGAGCATGATGCTCAGCCCCCGGAGGCACCCGGAGGCGGTGCGAGCGGCCGACTGAGCGGCCTCCGACGGCGGACGCTCCCGATCGCTCCGGGAGCGTCCGCCGGGAGGGCTCAGGCGTAGGTGACGCCTTCCCGGGAGAGGCAGGTCTGCAACGCGACGGCGGCGTCTCCGAACCGCTCCGGGCCGGTGAAGCCGGTGCTGGCCTCGGCCACCAGCAGGTGGGGCTCCAGGACGCAGTACCCCTCGAACCCCCGGGAGACGGCGTCGGCGATCAGCCGGGGAATCTCCCCCTCGCCTTCGCCGGCCGGGACGTTCTTCTTGAGCTTCGTGTCGTAGTCCTTCACGTGGAAGTGGGCCACGCGGTCGCGGAGCATCGTCCAGGCCTTGTCGATCGGCTGGCCGACCTCCAGGTAGTTGGCCGGGTCGAAGGCATGGGCGAGCGCGGGGGAATGGACCGCGTCGAGGATCTCCTTCACCCGGTCGGCCGTGTCGCCGTAGATCCCCTTCTCGTTCTCCAGCATCAGGGTGACCCCGCGCTGCTGGGCGATCTCGGCCTTGGCGGCCATGCGGCGGAGAACCTCGTCGCGGTGGTCGGCCGGAGAGGAGCCCTGGGGGATGTAGTAGGAGAAGACTCGGATGCGGGGGCACTCGTAGAAGTCGCAGAGCTTCAAGGCGATCTCGTACCGCTCCAGGTGGGGCTCGAACGGCTCGTCGGCCTTGATCTTGCCGATCGGTGAGCCGATGGCGCTGAGGCCCATACCGCGCTCCTTCAGCAGCGATCGGAACTGCTCGTGCTGCTCGTCGGTCAGGTCGAGCACGTTGATCCCGAAGATGGACCGGAACTCGACGAAGCGAATGCTGTGCATCAACAGCGTGTCGAGCTGCTCGGTCGGATCCGGGGAGATCTCGTCGGCGAAGGCGCTCAGGTAGATCATCGCTGGGGAGTCCCGTGGCGGGGGGCCCGGTTCGCGGGGTGAGGGCAGGTCGGTTGCGTCCGGAGGGCCGAGGGGGCCAGGCCTTCATCCTACCAGCCGACGGCCGGCGTGCGAACGGCCCCGGGGGCCTCTGGGCTCGGTTCGGGCCGCCTGGGGGGGAGAAGGGGATCCTCAGCCTCGGGTCCAGGGGGCGTCGGAGCGCGGGGTTGCCCTTCCCCGCCGGTCGTGATGCGATGGGGGCAGGACCGAGCCGGGCCGGTGTCGGGGGGACGGGGAGGATCACCATGCGACTGGGACTGATCGGCGCGACCGGGCACTGGCACTCCTACGCGGCGGCCCTCGACCGCGTCCCCGGCCTGGTCCTGGCCGCCGTGGCCCCGGCCGGCCCCGAGGAGACCGTCGGGTCGTTCGACCACGCTCCCGGCCTCTCGGCCGACACCCGGCGCTTCGAGGATGCCGAGGAGCTGCTCGACACCGCCCTCCTGGACGTCGTCCAGGTCGCCGCCCGGTGCGACCGGATCCCCGGCTGGACCCTCCGGTGCCTGGAGCGGGGGCTTCCAGTGCTGGCCGAGAAGCCGCTGGCGATGGACTTGCCCACCCTCGAACGCCTCATTCGCGAGGCCGAGCGGACCGGGGCGGCGCTGGTGCCGATGCACACCATGAGGGCCGTCCCCGAACTGGCCGCGGTGCGCCGGGCCGTCCGGGCCGGGGCGATCGGCGAACCGCTGCTGAGCTTCAGTCAGAAGAGCTACAAGTGGGGAGCCTCCCGCCCCGACTGGTACCGCAGCCGGGAGACCTTCCCCGGCCTCGCCCCCTGGGCCGGCATCCACGCCTTCGACTGGCTGTACTGGATCCTCGGCGACGTCTTCACCGAGGTTTCGGGGCGGGAAGGGGCCTCCGCCCACCCCGACTTCCCCGCCTGCGCCAGCCAGGCCGGCTTCGTGTTCACCATGAGCAATGGAGGCGTTTCCTCGGTGACGCTCGACTACCTCCGGCCGGAGGGGGCCGGCTCGCACGGGGACGAGCGCTTGCGCGTGGCCGGCACCCGGGGGGTCGTCGAGCTCTCCCTGGCCGAGGGCCGCCTGACGCTCACCACCGCGACGGACGGCCCCCGCCCCGTGCCGGTGCGCCCCCAGCTCGACCTGTTCACCCGGCTCCTGCGATCGCTCCGGGGAGAGGGGCCGCCTCCGATCGAGCCGATCGAGGCCGGCCGGATCACCGAGATCGCCTTGAAGGCCCAGCAGGCCGCCGAAACCGGCCGCGCGATCTCGCTGGAGGACTCTCCCTTTCGGAGGGCGTGACCCCCCTCGGATGGGATCAGGGCAGGCCGGGCAGCAGGGCCCGGCGGAGCCGGTCGAGCACCTCGGCCCCTGGGCGGGAGGGGGAGGCGGCCGGATCGGACGCGGCAACGGCGGCCGGATCCGGCGCCGGGGGGATGCGGTCGAGATCGGGACCGAGTTCCGCGGCGATCCCCTCGGGATCGAGCCTCACGTCGTCCGGGGTCAGCTCCCTCGGGTCGGTGTCCGGGCCGTCTTCGTTCAGGAAGCCGGCATCGCCGTGGCGAGGGTCGACCTCGACCCGGCCGACGGCCAGCGACCACTCGTCTCGGTCGAGCACCATCGGCTGGAGGTCCAGCCTCGAGGTTTCGTCCCGGCGATATTCGTCGACTCGGTGGTAGGCCACATCCCGGCTCTCGACCACCCGGATCCGATCTCCGAGCGATCCCAACTCCCCCTGTCCATCGACCCGGAACAGGGCGCCGCCGCCGGGTCCGGTGGCGAGGACCGACTCCCGGGCGGAGACCTCGGCCACCGGCAGCAGGGGACGGTCGGCGGCGCTGTCGAGCCGGACGATCCCGCCCCGGGCCACGGCGGTCACCCGCCGCAGTTCCAGCGAGAGCCGGGGCTCCGTCCCGTCTCCGGCCGGCCAGGAGGCCCGGCCCCGGCCCAGCAGCAGGCTGCCGGAGCAGGAGACGACGGAGTTGGATAGCTCCAGGTCCGCCTGGGCCCCCGGCGCCACGTCGAGCACATCGCCAGCCGACCGGATGAGGCTGTCCACCACTCGGACCCCCGCCGCGGCGGCCCCGCCTCCGGTTGCCGAGGGCCGGGAGGGGGAGGAGCCGGCCGGAGCGGCCGCTGGCCCGTCGGCGGTCGCGAGCACGGCGGCCGACGGGCCGGGACCGTCGACCGTCAGGGTGCACTCGGTCAGGTCGAGCGTCGCCTCCGGGGCCAGCGAGAAGGCGGCCCAGGAGCCCGAGCCGGGGGCCGCCTCGGCCGGCAGCACGAGATCCACCCCCCGGAGCCTCAGCTCTCCTCGCCGATCGACCCGGAACATCGTCGCCGACCCGGACGGCCCGACCGGGTCGGCCGGATCGGGACGGAACCGGAGCAGCGGTCGGGTCGGCCCGGCCTCGGCCAGCAGCTCGACGATCCCGGAGCCCGACAGCGCCACCGCCGGCAGGTCGAGCCTCGCGTCGCTCGCCAGGCGGAGCACGCCCCCCCTGCTGCCGAGCGCGTCGAGCCGCTGAAGCAACTGGGGAGTCGTTCGGATCGGCAGATCGGCGCCTGTCTCGGCCGTGGCCGAGGCGGCCACCGAGGCCGGTGTCGGCTCGGCCTCGGCCGCCGGAGGCCGGGGCGGCGGGGCGGGATCGAGCCGATTCGGCTCGGCGGCGCTCGCCTGGTAGCCGGGAGGCAATTCCCCCTCCACCGGCTCGACAGGCCGGGATCGGGTTGCCGAGGGGGTCGAGGCGAGCTCCGGCCCCGATCCGGTGGGGACGGCCGAGAGGACCATCGGGCCGAGGTCCATTGGGTCCGGGTCGAAGCCGGTGAGCCGGGCCGGGTCGATCTCGGCCGGGGGCGAGGCGGCCGTCGTCTCGGGAGGCTCGATCGGCCCCGAGGGGCCTCGGCGAGCGCCGAGCAGGGTGTTCGAGCCCGCCGGGACCGGCTCGGGTCCGGGGAGGGACGCCTGTCGAGGACCCAAGATCGCCGGCCGGAACGCCAGGGCGGGCGGCACGTCCCGGGCCAGGGCGGCTCCGGGGTCGTCTTCCACCCAGACGTGCTCGGTCGAGGCCGCGGAGCTCGCCTCGGCGATCCCGAGCCCTCCCGCCCAGGCGTCGAACTCGAAGATCCGGGCCCGACCGCCTCCCGAGGTGGTGGCCAGGTACTGGTCGATCCGGGCGTACAGGTTGTTGATGCCCATCCAGCTCAGCCGGTCCGGGTCGTCGATCGCCACCAGGACGGTTCGGCCGGAGCCGAACTCCGGAGATCGCGGCGGGGCGACCAGCGAGTCCGACGCCACGACCCGGATCGACGTGCCGTCGAAGCGCAGGACCGGCTCGGAGCCGGCCAGCAGGCTGACGTGGGAGAGCACCAGGTGGGCCGGCACGGGGGGGGCGGCGGGAGTCGAAGGCGCGGGGGGGGGCGGCTCGAAGCCGAAATCGGGGACCGGCGCCGGGGTTCCGGAGGTGTTGTTGAACCAGATGGCCGGCCCGCGCTCGGCGATCGAGCAATCCTGCAGCCACAGCGTCATCGGCCCCCGGGCCAGCAGGCCGACGCGCCCTCCGGCCAGAGTGCAGCTCTCCAGCCGAACCGGCATGCGGCCGGGATCCGGCCCGATCGGGCCGTCGTCGGCCTCGAGGTCCGGGGCGACCAGCTCCACGGCCGCCGGCAGGCCGGCCCCCCGGATGTCGCACCGGCTCAAAGCCAGCGCCGTCCCCTCGGCCAGGATCGCCGGCCCGGTGGAACCGGAGAGCCGGAAGGTCAGACCTTCGAGCGTCACCCGGCCGCCGGCGAAGTGCAGCAGCGGGCCGGAGTCGGCCGCGAACGCCTCATCGGGGGCGGCCTGGAGCACCGGATGGGTGTCGGCCGCCGCCCGGATCGTCAGGTCGGCCCGGATCGGCGCCGCTCCGGCGGCCGGCTCCAGCAGGTAGGGCCCGTTGTCCCGCAGCACGATGGTCGACCCGGGAGGCTCCGACCTGAGCACCGCGCGCAGATCCTCATCGGCCCGCACCCAGACCTCCCGGGGCGCCGAGGCCGTCGCCGACGGCTCGGCCCCCTTGCGGGGCGTCGAGGAGGCCAGGCCCGGCCCCGACGAGGAGGCCGACGGCGGAGCCGGCGACCGTTCGGGAGCCGCAGGAGCGGAGGAGGTCCCGGACGGCTGCCGGGCGCTCGAGGTCGTCTCGGCCAGCTCGAACGGTTCGGGGGGAAGCGGCAGGGCCGGGTCGAGCTCCGGCTCTCTGCCCAGCCAGAGCAGCACGCCGACGACCAGGGCCAGCCCCGCCGCCGGCAGGCTCCAGAACAGGTGGCGTTCCAGGCCCGGCGTCCTCGGCGCGGCGTTCATCCAGACCAGCCCCTCGGGGCTGATCGACCGCAATCCCAGGGCGCCGGCCAGCGTGAGCAGGTCGCGCACCAGTTGCTCGGGCGTCTGGTAGCGGCGGTCGGGGTCCTTGGCCATCAGCTTCAGCACGATCGCCGAGAGGTCGGCCGGCACCGCCGGGTTGAGCACCCTCACGTCCGGCGCTGGCTCCTCCCGGTGGCTGAGCAGCTTCTGCAGCACCGTGCCGCCGGGGAACGGCGGCTGGCCGGTGAGCATGTGGTAGATCGTGCAACCGAGCGAGTACAGGTCGCTCCGGGTGTCGACCGACCTTGGATCCCTCGCCTGTTCAGGGCTGATGTAATCGAAGGTGCCCAGGGTCATGTTGCTCTGGGTCAGGCCGTCGTCGGCCCCCTCGCGCTCGAAGCGTCGGGCCAGGCCCATGTCCACCAGCTTCGCGCGGCCCTGCTGGGTGACGATAATGTTCGATGGCTTGATGTCCCGGTGCACCACCCCCCGCTCCGAGGCGTGCACCAGGGCGCCGGCGATCTGCAGCGTGAAGTTGATCGCCTCGGCCACCGGCAAGGGGCCGTGCTGCTCCACCCGCTGTCGGATCGTCGTGCCGTCGATATATTCGAAGGCGATGTAGTGCAGCCCCTTATCCTGGCCGATCGTGTAGACGCGGGCGATGTTCTCGTGGTCGAGCCGGGCGGCGGCCCGCCCTTCCTGGTAGAAGCGGCGGACGTTCTCCGCCTCATGCGCCTGGCCGGGAGGCAGCACCTTCAGCGCCACGAAGCGGTCCAGCCGCACGTCGAGCGCCCGGAAGACCGCCCCCATCCCGCCGACCCCGATGGCCTGTTGGACCTCGAACGAGTCGAGCCGGTCGCCGATGCCGGGCAGGCCGGCCTCCATCGAGGTCCGAGCGGCCCCTCCCCCCGACCCGGAGCCGGATTGGATCGCGATCCGGGAGCCGGAGCCAGTTGCTGGGATCCCCATCCCCCGGCGCACCGTCGGGCTCTCATCGGCGGTCAGATCCGGACCGACCGCCGACGGCCGGTCGGCGGTCGGGCGCCAGCTCCCGGTCGCCGACGGCGAGTCCTCGGGCTTCGGGGCTTGGGGAGGGTGTTCCTGCATCGGCCGTCTCGCGATGAGAACGGATCGGGTCGAGGGCGGCACGATCGGTCGCAATCCGTTGCGCCCACGATGCGAAGGGCGACGTGCGCGGACGGGCAGCGGGCGGACAGGCACGTCGAAACCTAGCGTCTAACTCTAGGAGCGACGGCCAGGGGTGTCAACCTCCATCACTCAACCCGAGCCCGGCGAATGACCTCGGGCAATCCTCCCGATTGGCCCGCCATGGGCGCCATCGTCTCCTCCCGACCCCGACGCGGCGAGCGGCCGTGCCGACCTCCCCGGGGGGCTGACCGGGTCGCCTCCCCGCGCCCGATCTCGAGCGAGGGGAGGCCGCCCGCCCGCCCGGCCGGACGGACCGGGCGATCCTCGCTCAGCCCTCGGCCGTCGCCCCCCTCGGCTCGATTAGCCGAAGCCCCTTCGCCCCCAGCGCCCGGTAGCAGTCCGGCAGGTCGATCCTCCTCAGCACGTCCGGCAGCAGCGCCGAGAGCGGCCAGTCGTACCGCTCCGATTCGGCGATGTTGGAATATGATGTGAGTGCATGTTTGAGCGTAACCGCCTTCAGGTCGTCCCCCTCGTCCCGCACGGCTGCCAGCGTCGCCGGGATCGCTCCCCAGCCCCGGGCGGCCAGATGGATCTCGGCATGGCCGATCGAGCGGAGCCATTCCAGCACCCGGAGCACGTCAATCGCCCGCTGCGCGGGTACGGGACGCCCAAGCATGATTCCATGAGCCGCATAAAAATAATCATTGCCATAAGGGGTGAAATAAGAGTCGAGTCCGCAGGTGTTTGGCCTCGATTCCCCGATCCCGCGCACGTCGCAGGCGTAGAAGGCGGAGTCGGGCTCGGCCTCGATCAGTTGGCGGACCAGGGGCTCCTCACGCAGCTCCTCGTCGGCGGACGTGTCCGAGACGTAAAGGATCGCCCGGGTCGCGTCGGCCGGAGGCCGGGACTGGTGCGGCCGGTCGTAGAGCCGGTAGACGATCGCCTCGATGCCCGGCTCGGTCGGCACGGCATAAACGCCGGCGTTTCCGTTCGGATACCCCCGGCCCGAGACGGGCCGGAGGATCCGGTAAGGCGGCAGCCTCCTCCCCTCGGGCTCGGGCACGAGCGAGGCGACCGCTTCCCGGGTGGCCTGGGGATCCGGCTCGCCCCGCTCTCGGGCCAGCTCCTGGGAGCGCTCCCGGGTGAACGCGACGATGGACTTCGACCCCATCGCGCCGACCTGGCCCTCCGGCGAGCACCGCAGCGCCTCGATCGGCTCGATCGTCAGCTCGGGTTCGGCCGAGACGTCGGCCAGGCCGGTCACCCGGTTGAACCAGCCGTACATGGCCTCTCGGTTCTCCTGCGAGTACCCGTGCTCGGTGGGGCC
Source organism: Tautonia sociabilis (assembly GCF_003977685.1). GTDB lineage: Bacteria > Planctomycetota > Planctomycetia > Isosphaerales > Isosphaeraceae > Tautonia > Tautonia sociabilis. The sequence continues at coordinate 30,272 of NZ_RYZH01000056.1, forward strand.
GACGAACAGGCCGATGTCATCGGGGCGGCCGAGCAGCGTGTAGAGCCGCTTCAGCCGACGGTGGGCGAGGATCGACCCGCGCACGTCGAAGTAGTCGCGCTCCTTGGCCAGGATGATGACCGGCTTCGGGGCCATCGCGGCGAGGAAGTCCTCGTGCTCCAGGCCCAGCTCCAGCGCTCGGGGCGGGCACTGCTCGATGTCGGCCGGCAGCTCGTTCTCCAGGTTGCGGCGGAAGCTGGTGACGAAGCAGCTTGGCGCCCCCATCGCCCAGCGGTCCTCCAGGCCGCAGAGCCAGGTGGTCATCGTGCCTCCCCCGGAGTTGCCGGTCACGCCGACGCGGTCGGGGTCGACCTCCGGCCGGCTCAGCAGGTAGTCGAGCGCCCGGATGCCGTCCCAGGCCCGCCAGGCGGCGAGGTTCTCGCCGACGAGCACCTGCTGATTTCCGGCCTTCAGGTGTTCCCGGACGCCGACGCCGACGGTTGAGCCGAGGGCGTCGTCCAGGTATTGCAGCCGCTCTCCCTGGCCGATCGGGTCGAAGATGAAGCAGACGTAGCCGAGCCGGGCCAGCCCCTGGGCGAAGCTCTGGTACGCCTCGGCCGCCTTCCCCTCGACCGAGTGCCCGCAGGTGCCGACGACTCCCGGCAGCGTCCCCGATCGGCCGGTCGGCACGTAGAGGTTGCCCGTCACGAGGAACCCGGGCCGGCTCTCGAAGATCACCTTCTCGACCCGGTAGCCGTCGCGCTCCAGCGTCCCGGTCACCCGGGGGTTCAAGGGCGTTCGAGGCGGGGTCGATTCGGGGAAGAAGGAGGCTCGGATCCGCTCTCGGACGGAGGAGACGTACCGCTCGGCGTCCGCTCTCGTGCTCAGGGCTCGGATCGCCCGGTTCCGAGCGGCGTCGAGGGCGCGGACCCGGGAGACGTAATAGTCCTGGAGCATCCGGGGGAAGCGGTTGAGGATCGCCCGCTCCTGGCCGGACTGCGCGGGGGAAGCGGCGGCCTCGGCCGGGGCGAGGGCTCGGGCCACGGTCCAGGCCATCGCCGTCGCGGCGCCGAGACGGCCCAGCGATCGGCGGGTCATCTGGGATTCGGTCGAAAACATGATTGATTCCTCTGGTGGGATCGGCGTGGGTCGCCGCCGGGCCCCGGCACCTTGGCAGCGGGCATCGGCGGTAGTCTAATGCCGGAGAGGCCGCCCCCGCCAAGGGTCAGTCCCCGCTGCCCGAGTCCCCAGGAGAACGTGCCATGCCCCGATCCTCGCCGATCGCCCTGCCGACCCGCCGCCGTTTCCTCCGTTCCTCGATCGCCGCGGGCATTGCCCTCTCGGCGGCGCCGATGGCCTTCGGCCGGCCCCGTCGAGTGGGCCCGAACGACCGGATCACCTTCGGCGTCATCGGCGTCGGAATCCAGGGCCGGGGGCTGGCCGTCCGGATGGCCCGACGGCCCGACGCCCAGGTCGTCGCCGCGGCCGACGTGGTGCGGGTCCGCCTCGACGACGCCAAGGCCCGCATCGAGAAGGCCACCGCCGACCGCGACGGCACCGACTCGCACTCCGGCTGCGACACCTACCACGACTTCCGCGAGCTGCTCGCCCGGGACGACCTCGACGCCGTCATCATCGCCACGCCCGACCACTGGCACGCGATCCCCTGCGTCCTGGCCGCCGACGCCGGAAAACATATCTACTGCGAAAAGCCCCTGACGCATCACATCGCCCAGGGCCGCACCATCGTGGACGCCGTCGAGCGCAACGGCATCGTCTTCCAGACCGGCAGCCAGCAGCGCAGCCCCGGCGAGTTCGGCGGCAACTTCACGCGGGCCGTCGAGCTGATCTGGAACGGCCGCATTGGCGAGGTGAAGACGATCCGGGTCGGCGTCGGCGGTCCTCCCAAGCCCGCCGACCTTCCTGAGCAGGAGGTCCCCGAGGGGACCGACTGGGACTTCTGGGTCGGCCCCGCCGCCTTCATTCCCTACAACGAGGTCTACTGCCCGAAGGGGGTGAACGACTTCTTCCCCGACTGGCGGAGCTACATCCCCTTCGGCAACGGCGGCATCGCCGACATGGGCGCCCATCACTTCGACATCGCCCAGTGGGCCATCAAGAAGCACCGCTCCGGCCCGGTCGAGATCCACCCCCCCGACGGCGATGCGACGACCGGGCTCCGGTTCGTTTATGACAACGGCATCGAGATGGTCCACGGCGGCCCCGACGACTGCACCTTCGAGGGCACCGAGGGAATCATCCGGGTCGGCCGCTCGAAGTTCGAGGCCGAGCCCTCCTCGATCGGCGAGCCCCTCCCCGACGACGCCGATCGCATCGACGCCCAGGGCAGCCATTATGACAACTTCCTCGCCTCCATCCGGGGAGAGGCGACCCCCGTCGCCCCCGCCGAGGTCGGCCACCGGACCGCCACCGTCTGCCACCTCGGCGTCATCGGCTACGCGCTTCGCCGCCCCTTGCGGTGGGATCCTGACGCCGAGCGCTTCCTCGACGATGACGAGGCCAATGCCCGTCGCTCCGAGGAGTACCGCGCCCCCTGGATCCTCTGACCCCCCCCTGCCCCGCTCCCCGCTCTCCCTCGGGGAGCGGGGAGGATCCTGAGAGGGCTCCGTTCCGAGCCGAAGTCCCGCGGCTCGCCACCAGCGATCCGCCATCCCTGAATCACCCTGGAGGGCCCCATGCCCCTGACCAGCTTCCGGTTCCCCCTGCTCTCCGCCCTGCTTTTGGCCGGGGCCGTCCCCGCCTCGGCCGAGGACCCCTGGGTCGTCTACGACGGGTTCGACGGCCCCGGGAAGGGCAAGCAGATCGTCCTTGTCTCCGGCGACGAGGAATACCGGTCCGAGGAGGGCCTGCCCCAGCTCGGCAAGATCCTGGCGAAGCGTCACGGGTTCACCTGCACCGTCCTCTTCGCCATCGACCCCGAGACCGGCGAGATCAACCCGAACAACATCGAGAACATCCCCGGCCTGGAGGCGCTCGAGGATGCCGATCTGATGATCATCGCCACTCGGATGCGGAACCTGCCCGACGAGCAGATGAAACACGTGGCCGCCTACGTCGAATCCGGCCGGCCCATCATCGGCCTCCGCACCGCCACCCACGCCTTCAAACTGCCGGCCGACTCCACCTTCGGCCGCTACTCGTGGGACAGCAAGCACGAGGGCTGGGAGGGCGGCTTCGGCCGCCGGGTCCTGGGAGAGACCTGGATCAGCCACCACGGCTCCCACGGCAAGGAGAGCACCCGAGGGATCATCGCCCCCGGCGCCGAGGGGCACCCGATCACCCGGGGAATCGACGACGGCGACATCTGGGGCCCCACCGATGTCTACGGCGTCCGCCTCCCCTTGCCCGGCGACTGCACGCCGATCATCCTCGGCCAGGTCCTCTCCGGCATGAACCCGACCGACCCGCCGGTCGAGGGCGAGAAGAACGACCCGATGATGCCGATCGCCTGGACGCGCACCTACGACGGCGCCCGGATCGTCACCACCACCGCCGGCTCGTCGATCGACCTGGCCAGCGAGGGGCTCCGCCGCCTGGTGGTCAACGCGGCGTACTGGTGCCTGGGCATGGAAGACCAGATCCCCGAGGGCGGCACCGACGTCGAGATCGTCGGCGAGTACCACCCTACCCCGTTCGGCTTCAACGCCTACACCCGGGGCGTCCGCCCGGCTGACCACGCCCTGGAGGCCCCGTCGCGCTGACCGGGGAACACCCGGGATCAGGACCGGGTCCGCCGGGCCGGGGCCTTGCGACTCCCCGGGGGGCCGAGTTCGGATGAAGGAGTGTGGGGTCATGAGCGTGACTCCTCGTCCGGGAGCTCGAATCCGGCATCCTCCGGGGAGGGGCCTTCCGGGTCATTCCAGCTCCAGGGGGACGCCCAGCCGGCCGAGCGCCTCCCGGAGCGGGCCGGGGTCGCCTCCTCGGAGGACGGCGGCGGTGGGACCGAGGCGGTCGCCGAGAAGGGGGCCGGTGTCGGGGTGCTGGTACAGGCCGTCGAGCACCTCGGCCGAGGCGACTCGGAGCAGCATCGGGCGGCTGGCGCGGGGAGGGGGAGGCGGCCCGTCGCCGTCGAGGTCGACGACTCGGCAGAGCCACCGGATGGCCGGGGGCATCGGACCTCCGGTGCGGTGCGCGAACCACTGGGAGAGGGAGGCGAGGGTCATCCCCTCGGCCCCGGCTCTTCGGAGCGAGGAAGGGGAGACGACATACCAACGCCGGAGGGTCGCCTCGGCCGGGGCGGCCTCGGGAGGGTCGGCGAACCGGGAAAGCTCGGCCTCGACGAAGAGGTCCCCCCGCGCCGGGTCGGCGGCGATCGAGACGCCGTCGGGGCCGACCTCGACGCAGGCCTCCGGGGGTTTGCGGTAGTCCCGGGCGCCGGCGAGGCGGAAGCGCTTGAAGGGGATGACGGCCTCGTCCTCGACGAGCAGCACGCGGTCGGCCACCCGAATCGGCGCCGGAGCTGGGCCGTCGGGCCAGTCGGCCAGGGCGTCCTCCAGCTCGGCGGAGGAGCCGAACTCGATGAGGGTGGCCGAGGCGAAGAAGGTGAGGCGGTCGCGGCGGCCGGCCCAGGTGGCGATGGCGCCGGAGACGCCTTCGGGCAGCGGCCGGACGGCGTGCTGGGCGAGCCAGGCTCGGATCTCGTCGGCCGAGAGGCCGGAGGCGAGGCCGCGGTCGATCGAGTCGGAATTGAGCCGAAGCGTCAGGGCCGAGCCGAGCTGCTCCCAGCGGGCGAACCGGCTCAGGCGGCCGACCTGGGCGGGGTTCATCCCCTGTCGGTAGGCGACGATCTCGAAGTTCGGCTGCACGAAGAGGAATTGCTCGATCCGGGGAGGAGGAGGAGGGGTCGGGCCGAGGCCGAGCACGAAGCGGCCGCGGGGGGTGAGCTGCACCGCGGTCCGGCGGCTCGGGCCGGCCTCGCCGACCCGGACCAGGCCCATCAGGTAGGCCGGCCCGAGCAGGGCGGCGCGGAGGGCGTCCCGCATTGGGTCGCCGGGAGGGGGGCCGTTGTCGTCTGCCTTGCGGCGGCGGTCGGCCTTGGGGGGATCGGGGGGAGCAGGGGCGGACATCCGGGAGCTGAGGAAGGCGGCGAGGTCGTCGAGCGCCACCCATTGGTCCTCTTTCCGGGAGGCCAGGCCGAGCAAGGCGGCGGGGCGGAGGCCGAGCAGCGGCCCGGGGTCGTCTCCGGGGCCGGGGCGGAGGTCTCCTCCGGCGATCCAGCGGGAGGCGATCATCTGGGGAAGGTGGACGCCGTGCTCGGACCAGAAGTCGGGGGAAGCGGCCAGGAGGCGGTCGCTGTTGGGTTCGTCGACCAGCAGGCCGACCGCCCGGGAGAGGTGGAGCCAGGGGGAGACGGGGTCGTCGGGGGGGCAGAGGACGTCGGCGATGGGACCGGAGAGGGCCGGGTCCTCGTCCAGGCGCTGGCGGTCGCGCTTGTAGAGGTCCCCCTGGCGGGTCCGCTTGAAGGGGCTCGCGTCGGCGAGTTGCCAGAGGCTCGCCAGGCGGAGGACCGGCTCGAGGCCGTCGGCCTCGCGGACCAGGTGGACCGGCTCGTCGATCGGCGGCGGGCCGTCTCCTCCGGGGGCGAGGACTCGGGCGGATTCGAGCACGTCGGGGTGGGCGACCAGCCTCATGCCGAGGACGCGGTCGCGGTCGAGCGGGGTGACGGGGGCGTCCGGGTCGGCCGGCGGCGGCAGCGGGGCGACCAGCCCGAGGGCCAGGGGGCGTTCCAGGGCGAGGGACGGGTCGATCCCCAGGCCGAGCAGCGCTTCCCCGAAGGCGACGGCCGGCCAGCAGGGGGTCTGGCTCAGGGCGAAGAGGCCGAGGGCCTGGCGGTCGTCGGGGCCGATCGAGGCGATCAGCTCGGCGACCGCCCCGGGCTCGTCGAGCCGATCGAGCAGCGCCTCGTCCAGGCCGAGGGAGCGACGGCCGGCGTCGACCCCCAGCTCCCGGAGGATGGCTCGGAGCCGGCCGGGGCCGGCGGCGGCCACGGCGGCGCGGTAGGAGAGGCCCGAGGGGGAGGCCCCGGATTCGACGTCGGGATCGGCGGTGGTCGGTTCGTCGGGAGTCGGGTGAGTCATCTCAGCGCACGACGCGAGGGGCGTGGCCCATGCGCCTCAATTCCTCCAGGAGGGCGGTCTCGTCCTCCGGCCGGACGAGCAGGACCGTCTCCGACAGCCGGCCGGCGATGAGCCGGGCCAGCGGCTTGCGGGCCATCAGCTCCTCGACGACAAGCGGGTCCTCGGTGCGGATCAGGGCCACGTTCCGGTGCAGCTTGATCGGCGTGCGGGCGGTCGTCGGCGGGGGCATGGACATGTGACTCGTCGGGGGGATGGGCCGGGGGGGTCACGGGTCCGAGGCGACGTTCCGCTCTGCCCGGGAGTGGGCGGGGGCGGGAGGCGGCGGGGTGGTCACCGGAGTCCTCCGGGAAACCTCGGCTCCGGGCCGGGACCGCTTCCGCTGGGGTTCCGGGGCGGGACCGGCGCCGGCGATTCGGCCCCTGCCGGCCCGGGGACGGCGGAGGAGGAGAGCCCCTTGGCCTTTCGACCGGATCGGCCGGCGACGAGCACGAGTCCCGCAGGCTCTCCTCCCAGAACAATCGTTCGGAGGGCGGGCATCACTCACCCCGGGCGCCGGCCCGCTCGATGGGGACGGGGCGGGAGGGGGAGTCGTCGAGGTCGACGCCGGGGGGGCAGGGACCGAGGTCGAGGCCGTCGAGCAGGTCGGAGGCGTCGGCGATCTCGTAGGAGTAGCCCTGCTCGGTGAGGAAGAGCTGGCGGTGGTGGGCGAACTCCATCTCGCGGGTGTCTCGGGAGACCAGGGAGTAGAACCGGGCCGGCTCGTCCCCCCCCTTGGGGCGGAGGATGCGGCCGAGGCGCTGGGCCTCCTCCTGGCGGCTGCCGAAGGTGCCGGAGACCTGGATCATGACGTTGGCGTCGGGCAGGTCGATGGCGAAGTTGCCCACCTTGGAGAGGATCAGCCGGCGGATCTCGCCGCGGCGGAACTTGCCGTAGAGGTCCTCCCGGACGCCGTTGGAGGTCTGGCCGGTGATCAGGGGGACGTCGAAGCGGTCGGAGAGGCGGCGGAGCTGGTTGAGGTACTGCCCGATGATGAGGACGCGGTCCTCGGGGCCGTCGTGGCGGGAGAGCAGCTCGGCGACCAGCTCATCCTTCAGGGGGTTCTCCGAGGCGAGGCGGAACTTGTCGCGCCACTCGGCGATGGCGTATTCCATGCGGTTGGGGTCGGGCAGCCCGGCCCGGATCTCGACGCAGCGGGCCGCGGCGATCCAGCCCTTCTGCTCGAGGATCCGCCAGGGGACGTCGAACTTCTTGGGGCCGATGAGGCTGAAAACGTCGTCCTCTCGGCCGTCCTCCCGGACGAGGGTGGCGGTCAGGCCGAGGCGGCGGCGGGCCTGGATGTCGGCGGTGACTCGGAAGACGGGGGCGGGCAGCAGGTGGACCTCGTCGTAGACGATCAGGCCCCAGTCGCGCTCGGCGAAGAGCTTGAAGTGAGGGAACGGGCCGGTCTTGCTCGGCCGGTAGGTGACGATCTGGTAGGTGGCCAGCGTGACGGGGGCGATCTTCTTGTCCGAGTCTCCGGTGTAGGTGGCCACCTGGTCCTCGGTGAGATCCGTCTTGTCCAGGATCTCCCGGCGCCACTGCTCGACGGCGGTGGTGCTGGTGGTCAGCACGAGGGTCTGGGTCTTGATGCGGGCCATGGCCGCGATGCCCACGATGGTCTTGCCGGCGCCGCAGGGGAGGACGACCACGCCGGAGCCCCCCCGGGCGTCTCCTCCGGCGTAGAAGGCGTCGACGGCCTGGCGCTGGTAGTCCCGGACGTGGAAGGGGCGGCCGGAGGCGGCGGTCCCCTCGCGGAGCCCGACCTCCAGCGGGGTGCCGGGGGAGTAGCCGGCGAGGTCCTCGGCCGGATAGCCGGCGGCGATGAGCTGCTGCTTGAGCAGGCCCCGGTGGGAGTCGTCGACGGCGAACGAGGTTTCGTCGATGCGGTGGAAGAGCAGGTCGCGCAACCCCTTGCGGCGGGCGAGCTCCTCGAGGAGGGGGCGGTCGGAGGAGATCAGCCGCAGCTCTCCGGCGACGCGCTCCAGCCGGACCCGACCGTATCGGCCGACCATCTCGGCGAGGTCGGCCCCGAGGTTCGGCGGCAGGGGGAACTTGGTGAACCGGGAGAGGACCTCGACCATCTCCTCGGCCGACATGCCGGCGGCGGCGGCGTTCCAGAGCGAGAGGGGGGTGAGCCGGTAGGTGTGGATGTGCTCGGGGCTCTTCTCCAGCTCGGCGAAGGGGGCCAGGGCGTCGCGCGCCTCGGGGTAGAGCGGGTTGTCGACCTCGAGCAGGACGGTCCGGTCGCCCTGCACGATCAGGGGGTTGGCGGGGTTGTACTGCTGCATGGGCTCCATGCCGTGCCGAGGGCTCGGGTCGGGTCGCCCGGACCGCCGGGCATCGAGGCGGGGGGCGGTGGGGCGATGCGATTGGTTGCATCGTGCTCGGGTCGACCGACCATCGTAAGCCCTCGCCCCCGGGAGGGGCAAGGTCGCGCGCCCGGCCGGGTGCGATCGGCCCGAGCGCCGGAACGACCTCCCGGCCGGCGGAGGACGCCGGGAAGGCCGCGACGGATCCCCCTCCGGCCGCTTCGGAACGCGGTCGGTGCGCGGGAGGATCGAGGCGGGTGTCGGACGCAAATTGTTGCTGTGAACAATCTTTCGCTGATCGCTCGAGTGCGGAATGGGTTCGTTCCGTCGCGGCGCACCGGGCAGGAGCGCGCCGGGTCGGGGCGCCGGCCTTGGGCGATCGTCCGCGGTCGGGAGGGGACCGAGGCAACTCGGGTCGACGGCTCGAGTCGTCGATCGGTGCGCTTCGGCACGCTCGGCGTCGAGAAACGCAACCGATTTCCAGAAAAGAACATGCGATGCCGTTTGCCCGGAACAATGAAACTATGAGAGGGGAGGTCGAGCCGACGGGGCCGGGGGCCCCGAGCCGGTGGAAGACTGGAGGTGCAGAACCGAACTCCTGCCCCACCGAACCGGAGGACTCCCGTGCACCACGTCGGCATCGACCTCCACAAGAAGACCATCGTCCTGTGCGTCCTCGACGATCAGCTCAAGGTCGTCGCCCGACGCAGCTT
>NZ_RYZH01000057.1 GCF_003977685.1 Tautonia sociabilis
GGCGGGGGGGGGGAGCCCGGGCCGGGCGATCGGCCGGGAGGCGGCGAGCCCATTCAGGGTAGGCCCGCCCGGCCGGCAGTCAAGGGCACGCGGGCTCCTGGTCGGCGGGGCCGGCTCCTGGAGTCCCGGCGCGGGGGGCCTGGGCGCGATGCGCGCCGGGCGATCGGCCGAGCTCGGCGAGCCGAAGTGCGGCCGATCCGTCCCGAGTGCTCGGTCCCGGGTCCTCGATGGTCAGCGGGGTCAGCCCTCGGAGCGAGGAGCGGCCCGCCCCGGGTCGAGCACGGCGATGTGGGGCAGGTGGCGGTAGTCGTCGTCGTAGTCCAGGCCGTAGCCGACGACGAAGGCGTCGGGGATCTCGAAGCCGACGTAGTCGGGCTCCATCGCCACCTCCTGCCGGCCGAGCTTGCGCAGGAGGACGGCCGTGCGGACGCTCAGCGCTCCGCGGTCGAGCAGGTGGGGGGCCAGTGCCGAGAGGGTGTGGCCGGTGTCGAAGATGTCGTCCAGCAGCAGCACGTGCCGGCCGCCGACGTCGGGGGCGAGCGCCTCGTTGATCAGGAGCGTGCCCCGCTCGGTGGTCGCCCCCTTGTAGCTGCTCGCCTGCACGAGGCCGACCCGGTGGGGCAGGTGGATGCGTCGGATCAGGTCGGCCAGCAGGATCAGGCTGCCGGTGAGCACGGCCACGATCGTCAGCGGCAGGCCCTGATAATCGGCGTCGATTTGCCGGCCCAGCTCGCCGACCCGGGCCAGGATCTTTTCCTCGCTGATCAGGACCTCCACGCCGCCTCCCCCCCGCTTCGCGTCGCTTCCCTCGGATCCGGGGCGCCCCCGGGCCGTTTCATGGTGCCCGGGGCTGGCCTCGATGCCAAGAGGGAGGCATGGGGAGGCCGGGGAGTCCGGCCCCGTCCCGTCCCCGGGTGCCTCGGGCGGCCGGCCCGCCGGGGGCACCCGGTTTCTCTTGCTCCGCTCGAAAGCGTGTGGGGTCGGCTCAGCAAAAGGCCCGGCTCGGGAGGCGGCGACGAGCCAGGGCCAGGGCGCCGAAGCCGATCACCGACCAGAGCAGCAGGGCGCCGGGCTCGGGGATCGGCGTGCCCGGGTCGCCGCCGGGGATCGGGTCGGAACCGGGGTCGGTCGGGGCCCCGTCCCCCAGGACTTCCAGGGTCAGGCCGTCGATGGCCGACTTGAGCAGGTAGGCCAGGGAGCCCTGGGCCAGGTCGAGCTCGAAGTCGAAGGTGCCGCCGGGTTCGAGCCGGCCGACTCGGTTGCCGGCGTCGTCGACCAGCGGCAAAAACGGCACGGCGCCGGCGGCGGCATTGGGGTCGGGCTCGTAGCCGAAGAGCAGGAACATGCGCTCCAGGTCGGTGTCGGCCGGGTCGTCGGTCAGGAGCACATAGGAGGAGGAGACGTCGATCCCGACCGAACTCGGCAGCGCCTTCATCGGGCTGCCCTCGATCGGGGAACCGTCGGGGTTGGTGCCGATGACCGGGGGCAGGATCGTTCCCTTCGGCACCGAGGTGAAATACATCTCCGACACCGGGGCGTCGGTGGTGTTCTTGAGCCGGAAGGCCACCATGTCGGCGGCGGGAGACGGCTCGGGAGCCCCGACGGTGGCGAGCAGGGCGACGACGCCGAGGACGGCCGGCGGACCGATCGGGCGACGAGACATGGGCGCGATCCCTCCTGGATTCCTTGGGTGTGGTCGGGCCGATCCGCTGGGATTCGATTCGAGTCGAGTCGATTCGCTTCGGTTTGGTTCGAGGCGATCCGGGCGGACTCGGGCCGGGCGCCCGGCCTCCCCTCGGCGGGAGGAGACAGCGGCTCGTCCCGCCTCGGGCGGGGCGTCGCGTCGCGGTCAAAGGGGGCCGGCTCAGAGGAGGGAGGGGACGCGGCGACGGTTGGGGGGACGAACTCGGGGCGCGACGGGCGCGATTGGCCTGGGTGCGACTGCCGGGCGGATCGGCGTCCGCTCACGGGTGGGCGTACTTTCTCCCCGATCGCGGAATCGGTCAAGGGCAATGGCGCGAATGCCGATGCTCCTCGGTGAGGGCGGCCCGCCTCCCCCAGGGCGGGGCCGACCGCAGGAGGCGCTCCCCCCGTCGGCGGATGCCGAGCCGCGACCCGACCCGACCGGACCGGATCCGACCCGACCGCATCGACCCCCCGACCCTCCTCCTCGCATGCACTTGCCCCGACGATCGGACGGGATCGCCCCCCTCCCCCGGCGCGCTGGGAGCATGGGGGCATTCGTGGGTCCCCTCGGGCCGCCCCTAGCGGCCGAGGCCGAGCCCGCTCGCGGCCCCTCGCCGACGGCCGGGCCATCGAATAAGCTGGCGCGGGTGGCGTCGAATCGGGCGAGGACCATCCGCACCATGACCGACCCCCGCAGCGGCGTCGTCGAGGCGCCCGACGAAGCCCTGGTCGAGCTGGCCCGGGGAGGCGACCCGGAGGCCCGCGAGGAACTCTTCCGGCGCGGCCGGGATGTCGCGTATCGGGTGGCCTTCCGCCTGCTCGGCAACGCCGAGGACGCGATGGACGCCGTGCAGGACGGCTTCATCAAGGCCTTCCGCCACCTCGACGCCTTCGACGGCCGCAGCGCCTTCCGCACCTGGCTCTTGCGGATTGTCACCAACGCCGCCCACGACCTCGGCCGGCGCAAGGGCCGCCGCCCCGCTCTCCGCCTGGCCGACCTCGACCTCGACCCCGACAACCCCGGCGGCCCCGGCCCCTCGGCCATCGCGCCCAGCGTCGAGCACGACCCCGGCCGGAACCTCCAGTTGGACGACCTCCGCCGCGCCATCGACGAGGCCCTCGCCCGGCTCAGCCCGGCGATCCGAGAGTCGTTCGTCCTCTTCGCCGAGGCCGGCCTGAGCTACAAGGAGATCGCCGAGGCCCAGGGAATTCCCATCGGCACCGTCATGAGCCGCCTGCATTCCGCCCGGCAGAAGCTTCAGGCCGCGCTGGAGGGAATCGACGAGCTCCCCTGACGCTCCCGATCTCCGACGGGTGAACCAACCCACGGCGACCCCCCGGCGACGAGACGCGGCCGAGGGCCGTCGTCCCGTCCTCGGGGAAGCAATCCGCTCGGTTCGCGATGTCGAGCTTCACCTCGGGCTCGTCGTCCTCGGCGGCAGGCTTTCAGCAGGATCGCCACGTGGGAGCCCCCCCTCCTCCGGCAGTCGGACGCGGCGGAGCCGATCGACGGAGCAGGCCCCGCCGTCGCGTTCCCGGATGTCCAGGCGATCCTTCGGCCACGTTTCGGGAGGAACCTTCTTCTTCTCCTTCTCTGCCTTCTCCGGGGCGCGTCGTGCGCGGGGCCAATCCGGGCCGTCGCCGACCGGGACGCGATCAACCGACACCCCGGACGATCGTCGGACGCCCGCCCAGATTACCCCATCCCCCCGATCCCGTCAAAGCCCCGCCTGTGACGGCCGGGCCGGATCGCTCGGGCCTCACCGGGTGGTCGATCGGGGAGCAACGACAGAATAATCCGAACACCCCAGGCGTCGAAATTGCTGAGCGGACCATGCCGTTCCCGACGATCGAGAGGGAGAGACGCCGCGGCCCGAGCCGTCGGACGTCGGCTACCTAGCGTCGGAACTCCTGGCGAGATCACAGCCTTGGTCCCCGGAGGCCGGCTCCGGGAGGCTGTCAGGTACCGCCCGCACCGGCCCCTGGCTCGATCCGCCCGATGGCGGGTCGAGCGCCCGATTTTCCGGAAACCCGACCCGAGTTGACGATGCGTTGCCGAGACGTTTCCCGAGCGATTGCCGCCCCCAACGGCGAAGGCTCGACCGCCGAGCTGGAGGCCCACCTGGCCGCCTGCCCCCGGTGCTCGCGGCTGGCCTCGGAGGCCCTCCGGTTCGATCGGCTCTGGGAGGCGACCCGACCGGCCCCGCCCCCCCCGACGTCCTGGGACGCCGCCTGGGCCCGCATCGAACGGGAGGTGGCCGCCCCCTGCCTTGCCTCCGAGCCGGTCGCGCCCGGCCGGCCGACGGTCGCCCGGGTTCCCCTCCGGCTGTTCTCCGCCGGCGCCCTGGTCGCCGCCGCGGCGGCCGTGCTGGTCGCGCTGAACCCGCCCGAGCCGGCTCCGAGGATGGTGGACCAGGCCGGCGCGATCCAGCGGGAGTTCGAGGTCCCGGTCGGCCACACGGTGCTCTATCACGTCGATTCCGGCCAGCGCCAGGTGATCCAGGTCCACGAGCCCCCCGCCGACGATTCGCTGACCTTCTTCGACCGCTACGAGGCCGGCATGGACGCGGTCGACTACTTCGTCCTGTTCAACCTCGTCGAGGCCCTGCCCGAGCTGATGGCCTCGGCCCACGATGGATCGGCTAACCCCTTCGGTCCCCTGCCCTAGGCGATGATGAACCGAGCCGACCGCCCCCCCCTGCTCTCCCGGCTGCTGCCGAGCCGGGCCCGGTGGCACGTGCTGGCCCTGCTGGTCGTCGTCTCGGCGATCCTACCGACCGTGCTGATCGACCGCAGCCTCGGACAGCCTCGACAGGGCGGCGAGGCCGCGATCGGCTCCCTGGCCGACGCCTCCCCCGACCGCGACGTCGCCATCTTCGGCCTGCGCGCCGAGCCGGGCTCCAATCGCCTCGATCCGCTCCTGTCCACCTACGCCGCCCCGCTCCGCAGGCTCCTGCCCGACCACGGCCTGACCCTGCTGGGATCGGCCAGCCGCCGCCTCTCCGCCCATCAGTCCCTCCGCTGCGACCTGGGAGACGGCCGCGTCCTGAAGGTCACGCTCAAGGACCCCCTCGACGACGGCAAGGTCCACCTCTGCGTCCAGCTCCTCTCCCCCGACCGCCCCGAGCCCGTCTTCCTCACCCAGGTCCGCACCCCCGCCGGCCAGCTTGTCTTCCTCGACAAGTCCGAGCCCGGCTCCGACGCCAAGCTGCTCATCGGCGTCGGCGCCCGTTGAGTCGCGGCCGACGGTTCGGCCACACGTCGGCGGTGGCAACCGGCCTCGGCCGGCCGTCCCGCTTGAGCGGGCCTGGTCGGGCTCGCCATAATGGATGGGGAAGGTCGCCCGGTGGGATGCCCTTCCGGGCGGAGAGACGGCGAAGCGACCCATGCCGCGGAGGCTCCCCATGAGCGACTGGAACGACCCGGAGCTGATCGCCATGCGAGACCGCCTCCTCGCGGCGCTGCGCGGCTACGGGAGGGTCGCGGTCGCCTTCTCGGGGGGGATCGACAGCACGGTCGTCGCCCAGGCGGCCTACCTGGCGATCGGCGACGACGCCGTGGCGGTCACGGCGGTTTCCGACAGCCTGGCCGAAGGGGAGCTCGAAGAGGCGGAGGCGCTGGCCAGGCGGATCGGCATCCGCCACCGGGTGATCCGCACCAACGAGTTCGCCGACCCGAACTACCTGCGCAACAACTCCGACCGCTGCTACTTCTGCAAGAGCGAGCTGTACGGCCGCCTCGCCCGGCTCCGGCACGAGCTGGGGGTCGACGCGATCGCCTCGGGGGCCAACCTCGACGACCGAGGCGACCACCGCCCCGGCATGAAGGCGGCGGCCGAGAACGGCGTGGTCCACCCGCTGCTCGAATGCGAGCTGTCCAAGGCCGACGTCCGCAAGCTCGCCTTCGCCTGGGGCCTGCCCACCTGGGACAAGCCGGCCACCCCCTGCCTCTCCAGCCGGATCGCCTACGGCGAGGAGGTCACCCCCGAGCGGACCCGGATGATCGACCGGGCCGAGCAGTGGCTCCGCTCCCGGGGGCTCCGGGTGGTCCGAGTCCGCTACCACAAGGGGGATCTGGCCCGGGTCGAGGTGCCGATCGACGAGCTGCCGGCCCTCGCCTCGGCCGAGGTCCGCTCGGAGCTGGTCCGCACCTTCAAGGAGATCGGCTTCAAGTTCGTCACCCTCGACCTGGAAGGGTTCCGATCGGGGAGCAATAACGTGCTCATCCCCGCCGAGAACCTGATGCGCGGCCTCGTCGTCCCGGCCCCCGCCCCGGGCCGCTGAGCGGATTCGAGCTGAGCGGATTCGACCCGACCCGACCCGACCCGACGCGAAGGGCCTCGATCGATGGCGAAGGCCACCTGCCGATGCGGCCAGCCGCTCACCGTGCCCGACGACCGCGAGAGCCGGGTCGTCTGCCCGAGCTGCGGGGCGAAGGTCCGGGTCAAGGCCCCGGGCCCCGAGGCGGGAGACGGCTTCCTCCGCTTCGCCTGCCCCTGCGGACGGCGGCTCAAGGTGCCGTCCGACCGCCCGCCGACGCACGGCAAGTGCCCCGACTGCGGGCGGATCGTCCCCGTGCCGAACCTCGGCGGCGCTCCCGAGCAGCGCACCGACGAGTTGCTCGTCGAGGAGTCCCAGTACCTGGAGCAATGGGCCGCCGATCACCGCCGCCGCGGCAGCCGGGTGCCCGTCAACGTCCCCCCGGGCCCCGACGCCCCCCCGCAGCACCCCCAGCCCCGGGACGAGCGCGTCGAGGCCGGCCTCCGCCTCTGCCCCCGCTGCGCCCGCCCCGTCCACCTCGGCTCCGAGGTCTGCCGGCACTGCGGCACCTCGGTCCCGAGGCGATGAGCAGCGCCCAGAGGGTGGACGGCGGCGGGGCCTCGGCCTCGCGATCGCGGACGGCAGGCGAGGGTCGACCCGACCCCCGCCTCCCCCACCGGGCGGGTCCTCGGCTCAACGGCCCTGGGATCGGGCGGTCTCGGCGGCGGACTGCTGGAAGGCCGCCTCGGCCTGCTTGACCTCGTCGGGCCACTCCTCCTGGATGACGACGCCTTCGGCCCCCTCGAGCGGGACGGCCTCGCCGGCCGAGGGGGAGGAGCCCCCGCAGCCGGCCACGACGAGGGCCGGGACGCCCATCATGGCGAGAAATGCGCGCGTTTTCATGAAGAGTTCCTCTCGGCTGGTGGCCGGGTTGGGGGGCCCGGCGGGTTGGGGCCGGGCCCGGCTGCCGGTTGGGCTCAGTACTGGTCGGCGCTGACGACCTCGCCGCCAGCCCGGGTGCCGAGGGCCCACCAGGTTTGCGGGGCGACCGAGTCCTTGACGAAGTGGACCGAACCGTCGGCGAAGGCCACGTTCACGCCGCCGGGGTGGTTGCTGTTGGGCGGGGCGCTGCCGAGCGGGGCGACGTAGTAGCCGGCGTAGGGGCTGTTGGTGTCCATGCTGGCCGGCTCGCCGGGGTTGGTGCAGTTCATCTGGTTCGGCGTGCCGAAGTGGTTGTACGAAGTGATCACGAGCCAGATCGGGAAGGTGGCGGCCCACATCTGGCCGGGGCCACCCCCGAACCGGGTTCCCTGGCTGCCGGGGATGCTCTGGCAGGCCTGGACGAAGGTCAGCGCCCCCTGGGCGTTGGACGGGTAGGAAACCCCCTGGGGAGATCGGAAGGTGCCGCGTCTGGCCTCGGCGCTGGCCCGGGTGAAGTTCGAGGTGCCGATGCCGATGAGCCGCTCGCTGATCAGGCCGGTGTTCGAGGTGCCGTCCCGGATCGAGGCGATGGTGACCGGGCCCCACTTCGCCCCCGGATAGTAGCAGTTGGACGACGGGCACATCATGAAGTTCTTCGTCGGCACGATCGTCCCGCTGGCGGTCGCGATGACGCCGGGTCCGCCGTAGTTGCCCATGTAGTTGGTCATGCCATAATAGGTGCCGTTCATGCCGGTGGCGCGCAGCGGCTGCCAGGTGTCCTCGGAGGGGCACTGGAGGATGTTCAGGTTGGCGGTTGTGACGGTCGAGTTCGCCCAGCCGCCGAAGCCGGTTCCCATCAGGTCGACGTTGAAGTTCAGGGCGTTGAAGAACGGCTGCGCCTCGGTGTACTGCAGCAGCGGGGGGATCCAGCTCATGGGCAGCAGCGTCTGCGTGGTGACGCTCGGGTTCATCGAGTGCGGCGGGACGACGCCATTGGTGCTTTCGTAATTCATGACCGCCAGGGCGAGCTGCTTGAGGTTGTTGGTGCACTGGGCGCGCCGGGCGGCCTCCCGGGCGCTCTGCACGGCGGGCAGCAGCAGGGCGATGAGCACGCCGATGATGGCGATGACCACCAGCAGCTCGATCAGCGTGAATCCGTTCCGGCTCGCCCGGCGATGCGCGGCGGGGACGATGTGCGGAGTAGACACTGGGGTTTCTCTGGGAGCGGGTGAAGAGGCCGGCGTCCGAGGGGGCGCAAGCGGCCTCGGCGGAAGGCGTGAGAACCCTTCCGACAGTCGTCCTGCGATCCGTCGGTAGGAGAGGCCCGGCGCGGGGGTCGGGCGGGGTGACGCGGGGGGCGGCCGCATCGGGGATGCGGCCGCTTCCCATACGTACTTCTGATCCTATCAACACAACGACAGCGCGCCCAGACGCGCCGACGAATTTCTTCATCGACCGCGACGCGAGGGGCGGTTAGCCGATTGGCGAGGCGAAGCGCCCGAGGTCCTCGTCCTTGGGGACGACGGTGATGCCTCCCTCGGAGACGGTCAGCCCTCGGGAGCGGTCGAGGGCCGGGTCGGTGCCGATCTCCAGGCCGGGGGGGATGCGGACGTGCTTGTCGATGATCGCGTTGCGGACCCGGGCGTGGCGGCCGACCTCGACGCCCTCGAAGAGGATCGAGTCCTCCACGGTGGCGAAGCTGTTGATCCGCACCCCGGGCGAGAGCAGGCTGCGGTGCACCTGGCCGCCGGAGACGATCGAGCCGTTGCAGACGATCGAGTTGTAGGCGGCGCCGACCCGGTTGCCCTCGGCGTGCACGAACTTCGGCGGCGGCAGCGAGGGCTGGTAGGTGTGGATCGGCCAGCTCGGGTCGTAGAGGTTCAGGAACGGGTCGAGCTGGATGAGGTCCATGTTGGCCTGGTAGAAGGCGTCGAGCGTGCCGACGTCGCGCCAGTAGGCGGCGGCCTTGCGGTTCTCGTCGCGGAAGGGGTAGGCGAAGACCCGGTGGGTGGCGAGCATCGGCGGGATGATGTCCTTGCCGAAGTCGTGCCGGCTGCCGGAGCGCTGGGCGTCTTCCAGCAGCAGTTCGAACATGACGCGGGTCTTGAACACGTAGATGCCCATGGAGGCCAGCGCCAGATCCGGGTGGCCGGGCATGGGGTCGGGCTCGGCGGGCTTCTCGCGGAAGTCGTAGACGCGCTGGTGGTCGTCGACGTACATGACGCCGAAGTGGCGGGCCTCGGGCCGGGGGACGGGCAGGCAGGCGATGGTCAGGTCCGCGTCTCGGCGGCGGTGCTCGGCGATCATCGCCGCGTAGTTCATCTTGTAGATGTGGTCGCCGGCCAGGATGATCGTGTCTCGGGACTGCTCGCGCTCGATCCGGAAGATGTTCTGGTAGATGGCGTCGGCGGTGCCGGCGTACCAGGCCTCGCCGATGCGCTGCTCGGGGGGGAGGACCTCGACGAACTCGCCGAGGTTGGGGGTGAGGAACTTCCAGGCCTGGTCGATGTGGCGGTTGAGGCTGAAGGACTTGTACTGCGGCAGGATGAGGATCTTGCGCAGGTCGGAGTTGATGCAGTTGGACAGCGTGAAGTCGATGATCCGGTAGACGCCGCCGAACGGCACGGCCGGCTTGGCCCGGTCCCGGGTCAGGGGTTCCAGTCGCGTCCCCTTGCCCCCGGCGAGCACGATGGCGATGACGTCCTTCATCATGTCCCGGCCGATCCCCCCTGGTGATCGATCGCGACGGCGATCGTCGGCGTCGCCCGCGCCGGCGCGCCCCGAGTCCCCATTCTGCCCCACGTCCCGGGCCGAACCAAGGGGTCGCCCCGGCTGGCCGGCCCCCGGTATGCTCCGGGGCGTTTCCGCCACCCCGGGGCCTTGCCGACCATGAGCGACCGCACCGCCATCGAGTGGGCCGACGCCAGCTGGAACCCCGTCCGGGGCTGCACCAAGGTCAGCCCCGGCTGCGCCCACTGCTACGCCGAGACCTTCGCCGAGCGTTTCCGGGGGGTTCCCGGCCATCCGTACGAGCAGGGGTTCGACCTCCGCTGGATCCCCGAGAAGCTGGCCGAGCCGCTTCGCTGGCCGGGGCCTCGCATGGTCTTCGTCAACTCCATGAGCGACCTGTTCCACGAGGACATCCCGCTCGACGCCATCCGCCGCGTCGTCGACGTCATGCTCCTGGCCGACTGGCACACCTATCAGGTCCTCACCAAGCGCTCCGGCCGCCTGCTCGACCTGCTCTCCGGCCCCTTGCGCGACGCCGCCGGGGCCGGGCACATCTGGTGGGGAGTCAGCGTGGAGAACCGCCGCCACGGCCTCCCCCGCGTCGAGCACCTCCGAGCCTCCCCGGCCGCCGTTCGCTTCCTCTCCGTCGAGCCCCTCCTGGAGGACCTCGGCCCGATCGACCTGGCTGGCATCTCCTGGGTCATCGTCGGCGGCGAGAGCGGCCCCGGCGCCCGGCCGATGCTCCCCGACTGGGTCCGCTCGCTCCGGGACCGCTGCTCCTCGTCGGGCACCGCCTTCTTCTTCAAGCAATGGGGGGGCACCCGAAAGGCCAGGGCCGGCCGGATGCTCGACGGCCGCACCCACGACGAGATCCCGCCGCGTCTGCCCCGGCCGGCCCCGGACCGTTCCCGGCGCCGGGAGCTGATCGAGGCGATCGGGAGCCCGTCGTCGGCCCCGGGCGAGGGCGATTCCGGTGGATTCTGGGTGCACGGATCGGGCGGGTCATTCCGAAGAGGATAAGGAGGCGTAGGCAAGTCCGGGCGAAGCGGCTAGACTGCCGAGGGGACCGGGCTGGCCGGGAGATGACGACGGAATCGAGGGATCCCGACGGGAGCGCGACCAAGGATGACCGCGCCACCGCCGATCGGCGAGCGGACTCGAGTCTTCGGTCTGATCGCCCTGCTCTTCCTGGCGCTCGCCGTCCGCCGGGCGGAGGAGCGCGGGGTGATGGCCCAGGGTGCGGGGGCCGGTCCCTCCTCGGGGGCCGGCTCGGGCCGGTTCGTCGGCTCGATCGAGGCGGAGGGGTTCCGGTGGCCCTACGTCGTCCACGTCCCGCCGCAGTATGACGAGGGGCCCCCCCTTCCCCTGCTGCTGCTTCTGCACGGCTCGTCGGGATCGGGCCTCCGCTTTCTGGAGGACGCCGGCTGGGCCGAGCTGGCCGACCGAGAGGGGGTGATCGTCCTCGCTCCCGACGCCCTGCCGCTGCGGCCGGCCGGGGCGCCCAACCGGGCGCTGAACCCCCGGATCTGGAACAGCGGCCAGCACCCGGACGACCGGCCGAGGAGCCAGATCGACGACCTGGCCGCCCTCGATGCCCTGCTGACCGAGGTCCAGCAGCGGTGGAAGGTCGATCCGGCTCGGATCTACGCCGCCGGGCACTCCAACGGCGGGGCGATGGCGCTGCGGCTCGGCGCCGAGCGGTCGGGGGTCTTCGCGGCGGTGGCCTCGGTGGCGGGCCTGCGCTACGTTGAGCCTCCCGAGGGGGCCCGGGCCGTCCCGATCCTGGCGATCTTCGGCGGGGCCGACCCGCTGCTGCCGACCGAGGGAGGGCTGTCGGTCCTGCCCTGGGAGGTCCGACGCACGCCGGAGCTCCTGCCCGAGGTGAGGCGCTGGGCCAATGGCCTGGGATGCCCTCCGGTTCAGATCGACTTCGAGCACCAGGGCACCGTCCACTCCTTCTCCTTCCCTCCCGGCCGTGATGGCGCGACCGTCCGGTTCCTGGTGCTCGATGGCCACGGGCACGCCTGGCCGGGAGGCCAGCCGACCCCGGGAGAGGTGCTCCTGGTCGGCCCCCGGACCGACGCGATCGACGCCACCGAGGTCATCTGGGACTTCCTCTCGTCCTGGAGGCGGCCCGACGCACCGGGGTCCTCCTCGCCATGACCGGAGAGAACCCCGACGAGGCCCCGACCGGCGACCTCTCTGCTTCGAGAGGGACGCCGGAGGCCGGCCGTCGGTCCCGGGGCATCGGCCGCCTGGGCGTTGCCGGCGGCCTGGCGCTGGCGGTGCTCGTCGGGGCGATCGCCGAGGGGCAAACGGCCCGAAGGCCGGACGAGGAGGCCCCCGGGCTGGCGGCGACGCTGGCGGTTGCCCTGGCGGTCGGGCTCCTGACCGCCCGTCGGGCGGCGAACCTGGGGGGGATCGGCTGGCTCGCGCTGCTGCTGCTGGTCCCGGTGATCCCGTACCTGCTCCTCTTCTGCTGCCTCGCCTTCCCGAAGGGCTGGGCCGATCACCGGAGGCTCGACCCGCCGGCCTGGGTGCTGACGGGCCTGGTGCTCGGGATGCTGGCCCTGGCGGTGGCGGCGCTGGTGCGCTCGACGATCCTGCCGCGCTGAGCCGGGCCGGGAGCCGTTCTCGGCGGGCTCCGGGTGTGCTACCCTGGGGACCCCGCCGGCGGGCCGCCGCGTCCGGGCCGACGCCGATGCCGACGCCGCCGACCCGACCCGGCCCGACTCGACTGGACTTGGCCTGGCCCGAACCGACTCGGCCTAGCCCGGCCCGGCCCGATGGGTCGACCTCCCCCCCTCCCGGAGCCTCCCGATGCCCCGCGTTTCGATCCGACGCCGAGCCGCCGTGGTCCTCGGCCTGGCCGCGATCATCCCCGGCTCGGCCGCCCCGGCCGACGACCCGATCAAGGTCCTGCAGGCCGAGGCGATCGCCACCAAGGACACCCGGGCCGATCGCCCCTACCACTTCGGCTCCCAGGGACCCGGCGACGTCTTCTCCAACCACGCCAGCCACACCAACCGCCTGGTGCCGGTCATCACCCTGGGCCGGCCGGTGGACCTGGCCAGCATCACCGGCGAGAACAGCCTCTACCGAGACGCCGAGCGGCTGGAACTCACCTACGGCCGGCTCCCGGCGAACACGCTGAACCCCCAGGCCGAGTACGGCGACCAGTCCGACCTGTATCGCCTCCAGAAGCGGGCGGTCGAGCGCGGGGCCAAGCACCTGTTCGTCGTGCTCTTCGACGGCATGGATTGGCCGACGTTGGAAGCCGCCGCGATCGTCAAGAGCGGCGACGAGGGGGTCTGTCGCGCCTTCCGAGTGCCCGACCTCGGCCCCGAGTTCTCCGGAGACGGCACGCTGGCCGTCGGCTCGGTCGTCACCAGCCCGACCCACGCCGAGGGGATCACCGACGTCGACCGCCAGACCGTCTCCTTCCCCCCCGACGTGCTCCAGGGGGGCTACGACCCCCGCTTCGCCGGCCAGAACCCCTGGGACGCCCCCGAGCTGGACGCCCCCGGCTACCTCCGAGGCCAGTCGGCCACTCCGGCGGAGCGGGAGCGCGTCCGCCAGCTGGGCGGCGAGCTCCACGCCTACACCGACAGCGCCGCCAGCGCCGCCGAGATCGCCTCGGGCGTCAAGAGCTACAACGACTCGATCAACGTCGGCCCCGACGGCTCGTTCCTCACCCCGCTGTTCCACGACCTCCAGCGCCAGGGCTGGAAGGTCGGCACCGTCTCCAGCGTGCCGTTCAACCACGCCTCTCCCGCGGCCATGTACGCCCGGAACGTCCACCGGGACGACTACCAGGACCTGGCCCGAGACATGCTCGGCCTGCGGAGCATCGCCGTCGATCGCGGCGCCCCGGAGGTGCCCGGCCTCGACGTGGTGATCGGCACCGGCTTCGGCGACAGCCAGGCGGCCGACGCCGAGCGGCTCCGACGCGCCCAGGGAGCCAACGCCGTCTCCGGCAACCGGTACCTCGCCGACGCCGACCTCCAGGCGATCGACTCCCGGAACGGCGGCTCGTACGTCGTCGCCCTCCGCACCGAGGGCCGCAACGGCGACGAGGTGCTCGCCGAGGCCGCCCGCCAGGCGGTCGACCAGGGCCTGCGCCTCTTCGGCTTCTTCGGCACGTCCTTTGGCCATCTGCCCTTTCAGACGGCCGACGGGGCCTACGATCCCGCCCCCGGCCTCTCCGGCCGGGCCGAGGAGTACTCCGCCGCCGACATCGCCGAGAACCCCACCCTCGCCGAGATGACCGAGGCCGCCCTCGCCGTGCTCGGCGCCGAGCCCGGCCGCCCCTTCGCCCTGTTCCTGGAGGCCGGCGACGTGGACTGGGCCCTGCACGACAACAACCTCGACAACGCCATCGGCGCCGTCTTCTCCGGCGAGGCCGCCATCCGGACGCTCATCTCCTGGGTCGAGGCCAACAGCTCCTGGGACGAGTCCGCCCTGATCATCACCGCCGACCACGGCCACTACCTCGTCCTGGACGACCCCTCCGCGCTGGTGCCCGGCGACCGCTGACCCCCTCCCCCATCGGCCCCCGCCTCCTCCCCGCCCCCTGCCCTCCCCCCGATGCGACTCCCCCTCGGGGACGAGGCTCCGGGGCGGTGCGCCGGCGGGTACGCCCCGGGACGCCTCGCCCCGCCTTCGCCGCGAGGCAGCCTCCATTGCTGTAAGTTCTCTGCTCTTTGGTCGTTCTGGTGTTGTCCTTCCGGGCCGGAGGCCCTCGCCAATGGGTTCGCTCCGCCTCCAGGCACACCGGGAGGAACGCCGCGCCAGCGGCGGACATGCCGGGTGATTGCCGACGGGAATCCGGATGCTCCTGGCGGCTGGCCCTCCCGAGCCCGGGGCCGATCGGAGCCCCGGGCTCGGCTCCTCCGACCGGCGTTCTCGGATCGCGGACTCCTCGCATCCTGGGGAGGCCGGGGGCTCCCGATCGCCACGCCCCGAGACGGCGGTCGGTGCGCTGCGGTGCGCTGCGGCTCGCCGGGGTCGCCTGGGCGGTTGGTTTAGTCTAACATCTTGTGTGATTTTGGATTGCGATGAAGAACGTCCCCAGGCGTCGGCCCCGAGATTGGGTTCGTTCCGTGACCGGGAACGCGGGGACGGAGCGCCGGGTGGAGGGCCGATCGGGAGGGCATTCGGTCGGAACGACTCGAACGGGTTGCCAAGGATCGGAGGAGGGGGAAGAGGGGCCGCTTCTGGGAAGGCGGGGCCCTTGACCAGAGAATCGCCCTCCGGGCGGCGTGCGGTCACAGGTTCCGGGGTCGGGCCGAGGGAGGACGATCGGGGGAGGCAGGCGTCCGGGGACGCAGGGCGCAGCAATCCGATCGGGGAGCGGGTACAACTCGGGAGAGCCGACGGCGAGAGGCCGGAGGGTCGCCCGCTCGGGGGCGATCGGCCCGTCCTGGCCCGGCCTGGCCTGGCCTGGCCTGGGACCAGAAGGCCGTCGGCAGCGTTCTGGTTGATCGAGCCTGCCTCCGGATCCGAGGGAGCCCCCAGCGATGGAGCCAACCCGAACCGATCGTCGCACGGTCCTCCGCCTGGCCCTGCTCGCGGCGAGCGGCGGGCCGATGACGCTGGCCAGGGCGGTGCGGGCCGGGCAGGAGTCGGCGCAGGAGGCGGCGGACGCCTTCCTCTCCCGGTATGTCGCCGGCTGGCTGCCGCTGGACACGGCGGCCTCGGAGGCGGCCTGGGCCGCGATGACCGACGTGAGCGAGGAGCACACCCGGCAGCAGGTCGAGGCGACCCTGGCCGTCTCCCGGTTCGTCGGCGACCCGGAGGTGATCGCCACCGCCCGGGCCCTGCTGGAGCGGGCCGACGCGCTGGACGAGCTGACCGTCCGCCAGCTCCGCCGGGTGATCCTCCGCGCCGCCGAGGCCCCCGGCACCATCCCCGAGGTCGTCGAGCGTCGGGCCGAGGCCGAGGCGAGCCAGTCGGCCCTCCAGGACGGCTTCGTCTACCCGATCGACGACCCGAAACGCCCCGGAGAGCGCATCTCGGCCAACGGGATCGACCGGGTGCTCGTCGAGTCGGACGACCTGGGGGAGCGGCTGGCGGTCTGGACGGCCTCGAAGACGATCGGCGCGCCGCTGCGCGACGGCCTGCTGCGGCTCAGGGACCTGCGGAACTCGGTCGCGAGGGAGCTGGGCTTCGACGACTTCTTCGCGCTCCAGGTGGCCGACTACGGCATCTCCGTCGACCAGATGATCGCCCTGTGCGACGGCTTCGTCGCCACGGTGAAGCCGCTGTACGAGCAGCTCCACACCTGGGCGAAGTACCGGCTGGCCGAGCGCTTCGGGGTCGATCCTCCTGAGGGGAAGATCCCGGCGCACTGGCTGCCGAACCGCTGGGGGCAGCTCTGGCCGGGGCTGGTCGAGGGGATCGACCTGGACGCCCCGTTCCGCGGGAAGCCCCCGGAGTTCATCACCGAGCAGGCCGAGCGGTTCTACGTCTCGATCGGCTTCCCCGCGCTGCCCCGGTCGTTCCACGAGAAGTCCGACCTGTACCCCGTCCCCCCAGGATCGAGCCGGAAGAAGAACAGCCACGCCAGCGCCTGGCACATCAACCTGGAGGACGATGTGCGGAGCCTGATGTCGATCGAGCCCGACGCCCGCTGGTTCAACACGGCGCACCATGAGCTTGGTCATATTTATTATTATATTTCGTACTCTCGGCCGGAAGTGCCCCACCTGCTCCGAGAAGGAGCCAACCGGGCCTTCCACGAGGGGATCGGCGACCTGATCGGCCTGGCGGCCGGACAGCGGCCGTACCTGAAGCAGGTCGGCCTGCTGACCCCCGAGGCCGAGCGGGCCGACCCGGTGAGGTTCCTGCTCGACTCGGCGCTCGACGGCGCCTCGATCGTCTTCATCCCCTGGTCGGCCGGCGTGATGACCCACTGGGAGCGCGCCTTCTACGCCGGGACCATCCCCGACCACGCCCTGAACGCCTCCTGGTGGGAGATGGCCGGCCGATTCCAGGGGATCGCCCCCCCCTCCCCCCGGCCGGAGACGACCTGCGACCCGGCCACCAAGACGCATATCAACGACGACCCGGCCCAGTACTACGACTACGCCATCGGCACCGTCATCAAGTTCCAGCTCCACGACCACATCGCCCGGACGATCCTGAAGCAGGACCCCCGCGAGTGCAACTACTACGGCAACACCGAGGTCGGCGCCTTCCTCCGCTCGATCCTCGAGCTGGGCGCCACCCGCGACTGGAACGCCGTCCTCCAGGAGGCGACCGGCTCCGGCCTCTCGGCCGACGCCATGATGAGCTACTTCGCTCCCCTGTCCGACTGGCTCCAGGACCAGAACGCCGGCCGTCCCATCGGCTGGTCCTGACAACCCCCACCCGCCTCCCCACCTTCCCCGCGATCGCTTCCCCCGGTTGACCATTGACAACCACGCCGCCGTCGGAAAAATAGGAGAGACATCCGGGTGCCCGTAGCTCAATTGGATAGAGCGTTAGCCTCCGGAGCTAAAGGTTGCAGGTTCAAGTCCTGCCGGGCATACTGCAAGGGGGTCGCTGACGGGGGTGTCAGCGACCCTTTTTCATTTGTCAGCATTGAAGTCGCGTCGAGACTGCTTCTGGGGACCGTTCGCGGCGGACGGGTGGCTGGGATCGTGTCGACCCCAGTTGGGGAGGTTCGCGACGCTGGGGGCGAATCGGCAAGCCCGCCGAGGTTTGGGCCGGGCGGGTCGGGAAGCTGGGGCGGTTGGTCGAGGGGTTGGTCCTTCATCGGGGGCGGGAGGCCTGGGCGGCGGCGGTTTCGGCGGCCGGGCTGGCGGCGGCCTCGGGGCGGTGGCGGCCGGCTCGGGTGCGGGCGCCGCTGGCGGGGATCCGGGTGCCGGGGCGGATGCTCGGGTCGATCCGGCGGCGGCTGGCCGAGGCGGCCCGGGTCGATCGGATCGGCGGGTGGGACGGCCGGTTCTTCTTCCGGGAGGGGGTGGCCTGGGCGCCGCTGCTGGTGCTGGCGATCCTGGCCGCGCTGGTGCTGGGGAGGGCGGCGGGGAGGCGGGGCGGGGGATGAGGGGTTTCCAGACGCTTGGGGAAGCGCGGGTCCGGAGCGTTGCGGGGCGGAGGCATTGGCGATACCGTAACGGGTCGATCCGACTGCGATCGTCCCCCATCCCTTCTGTCATGCCCCTCCGGAGGCCCCATGTCGACGCCGACCGAACACCCCGATCCGAATCCCTCCGCGACTCCGCAACCCGACCCGACCCCGGCCGCCCCGGCCGCTCCGGCCGGCAAGCCGAAGGCGAAGGTCTCGCCCACCCGGAACGCGATCTCGCTGGTCCTGCTGATCGTCCTGGTGGTGATCGGAGGGCTGGAGCTGCTGGCGCTCTTCCAGTTCAACGGGGCGGTGGACAAGCTGGACCAGGCCCTCGAGGCCAACGAGCAGGACTTGCTGCCCCGGACCACGGTCGAGGAGATCCTCGGCAAGGAGCCCGACGGCCCGCTGCAGGACGCGGAGATCGGGACGCAGTCAACGACCTACACCTGGCGGGGCGCCCTCCGCCACCACAAGCTGACGGCCTATTACTCCCGGGGAGAGTCTCCGGGCCTGGTCAAGTACGAGATCGGCGACGCCGAGGCCGAGACTCCGACCGACTGAGGCCGGCCGGATCGCTCCGGAGGCGGGTCGCTGGTGGAAGTGAAGTCGCCGGGGCGGGCGAGGCGAACCGCACCGAGCCGCACCGAGTCCCCTGGGCGGGGGCGGCTCGACCCGACCCGAGCCGATCCGACCTGATCTGACGATGCGCCGGGCGGTCCCTCCCCGGCGCGTCGTTGTGAGGGTCGGAGGGCGGGGGGCTCCTCGTCCGCCCGCTGGCCCGTTCCCGAGACGGCGTCCGGCGATGGATCGCGCCCGGGCTACTGGGTCAGCTCGACCGGGGGCGGATCGTCGTGCCCGATGGGGACGGCGGGAGGGGAGGGTGGCAAGGGGATCGGGTCGGGGTGCGCGGCGGCGTGGGATTCCCGGTAAGGAGAGGTTGGCCGGGGCCGGGAGCGGCGGCGCTCGAACTGGGCGGGGTCCTCGGGCTTGAGCAGCCGGGGGCGGTCGTCGGTGAGCAGCGGGGAGAGGGGCAGCGGGACGTACTCGTCGACGATGTCCTTGATCCGGCGGTCGTGCCGGGCCCCCAGGCCGATCAGCGAGGCGGCCACCAGCAGGCCGGCGGCGAGGCCGGCGAGCGACCAGGCCCAGGCGCGCTCTCGGGGGCGCTCGAAGCCCCAGGCGGTGCGGACTCTCGGGCGTCGCGCCTGGCGGAGCCTCCGGGCGAGGTCGGGCCAGAGCGGCGGGGAGTCCGCGGGGACCGGGTCCTCGGCCGAGGCGGCGGCCAGCGCGTGCTGAGCGGCGCGGAGGGCCTCCAGGCGTCGTCGGCAGTCGGCGCAGCGGACCAGGTGGGGCTCGACCACCCAGCGGTCCAGGCCGAGGCTCTCGCCCCCGGCCAGCAGGGGGAGGCGGGCCCGGACCCATGCGCAGGTCTTAATGGGCATGGCGGGCCTCCGGGACGATGGGCGTCGGGGTCGAAGTCGAAGGCGAAGGCGAACACATTGGATCGGTCCCTCCCTGGTCCTGCTGCTGCATCCGGCGCTCCCAGAGCCGGCGGAACTGCTCCCGGGCCTTGGCCAGCCGCCAGCGGACGGTGGCCTCTCGGCGGCGGACGATGGCGGCGACCTCGGCGGAGGAGAAGCCTTCCAGGTCCCGGAGGACGAGGATGGTGCGGTAGGCGACGGGGAGTTGCTCCAGGACGTGCCGGACTTCCTGGGCCAGCTCCTCGCGGGGCCGGGGGTCGGGGTCGGCGACCTCCATCGGGCAGGGGCCGGTCCCGTCGTCGTCTCGCCTCGGGTCGATGGGCAGGGGGGCCGGGGGGATGGCGTCCCGGCGCCGGAGCTGGTCGACCCCGAGGTTGACGGCGACCCGGAAGAGCCAGGGGCCGAAGCGTCGGCTCGTGTCGAAGCGATCCAGGCGATTGTAGACGCGCCAGAAGGTTTCCTGGGAGAGATCCCGGGCGAGTTCGTGGTCGTGGACCAGCCGGGTGAGCACGCGGAGCAGCTTCCGCTCGTAGCGGGCGACCAGGGCGGCGAAGGCGTCCTCGTCCCCCTCTCGGGCGCGCTCGACGAGCCGGGCGTCGCCGGCGTCCTCGGCCGGGGGGGAGGGGACGGCGGCCCCGAGCAGGTCATCGGAAAAATGGTTCGTCTGATCGCGTGGCGGTCGCATATGATTTAGATACGGAGGGACGCCGCGACATGTTGGAGGATTCGATCGCCCGACTCGACGACTCGGCTCGGACGGCGGACGCCCCCCGGGGGGTGGTGATCGGCCCGTGCCCGCCGTCGGACCGGGAAGAGGCGCTGGAGCTGCTCTACCGCAGGCTGCCCTCCTCGGTGCGGCCGAGGACGATCGCCGAGCTGTTTCGGCAGGCCGACGCCGGGGCGTTGGATCTCTCGGGGCTGTGGATCGCCCGGCGTCGGGGGAGGCTCGTCGGCGCGATGCTGACGCAGGCGCTGGCTGGCCGGGCGGCGGCGATCTGGCCGCCGGAGGTCGACCGGGGCTGGCGGGCCGACGACCTGGCCCCGGCGCTGGTCCGGGAGGCGCTGCTCTGGTACCAGCACCGGGGCTGCCGGCTGGCCCAGGCGCTGGTCGATCGCTCCTCGGGACGTCGGGCCGGGGCCGAGCTGGCCCGGGGGGGCTTGCCTTACGTCACGGATCTGGTTTACCTCGGCCGGCCGGTCGCCGAGCCGCTGCGGCCGGCCCTTGGGGCCCCGGCGCTGCGCTGGGAGGGATTGGGCGACGAGAACCGGGACGACTTCGCCCGGACGCTGGAGCGGAGCTACGACGGCAGCCTCGACATGCCGGAGCTCTCCGGCCTGCGGGGCCTGGAGGACGTGCTGGAAGGGCACCGCGCCAAGGGAGGGTTCGACCCGGAGCGCTGGCGGCTCGGCCGGCTGGCGGAGGGGGGGGAGGCGGTGGCGGTGGTCCTGCTCTCTCGGGGGGAGGGGAGGACGTGGGAGGTGTCTTACCTTGGCCTGGTCCCCTCGGCCCGGGGGAGAGGGCTGGGCAAGGCCGCCCTGGGGCACGCGCTGGACTGGGTCGGGGAGGAGGGGGATCGCCTGGAGCTGGCGGTCGACGTGCGCAACGCCCCGGCCGAGGCGCTGTACCGCAACGCCGGCTTCCGGCCGTTCGACCGCCGGGGGGTTCACCTGACCGTGCTCGGCCGCTGATCTGGGGAGGAGTCCTTGCGGGATCAGGCCGACTCGGGGATTTGCTTGGTGTCGGGGCGTCGGACGAGCGTGCCCTCGCGGAGGTAGACGACCGTCTCGGCGATGTTGGTGGCGTGGTCGGCGACGCGCTCGAGGTTGCGGGCGGCGTTGATCAGGTGCAGCCAGGTGGTGACCTTGTTCGGCTCGCGTCGGATGGCGGCCTTGAGGTCCTTGAGGATCAGGCCGCGGCGGTAGTCGACCTGGCGGTCGCTGCGGATGACGTTGCGGGCGAGGTCGGCGTCGGCTCGGGAGAGGGCGTCGAGGGCGTCTCGGACCTGGCCCAGCGCCTCGACGGCCAGGTACTCCATCTGGGGGGGGAGGGCGACGGCGTCGGGCCGTCGGGCGAGCTTCCGGGCGCGGCGGGCGATGTGGTTGGCCAGGTCCCCCATGCGCTCCAACTCATTGCTGATCTTCATGGCGGAGGTCACCCGGCGCAGGTCCGAGGCGACCGGCTGGTGCAGGGCGAGGATCCGCAGGCATTCATGCTCGATGAGCACCTGCCAGCGGTCGATCGTCGGCTCCTCGGCCCGGACCTCCTCGGCCAGCTCGATCTTGCCGGCGCAGAGGGCCTGGACACTGGCTCGCAGCGATTCCTCGACCACCGCCGAGAGCTTCAGCACCTCTCCCCAGAGCACTTCCAGATCGCGGACCAGGTGGCGATTCAGGCAGGACCGCTCACCATCGTTTCCGAGCTCGGCCCCCAGATCAGTCATCATCGGTGCGACTCGTCAGCGTTTGCGTCGGACCCGATCCGGCCTCGGGTCGGTCATCGGGATGGGGTTCGGGTCGCCCTCAACGTTCCAATCTACGGCATCCGGAATGCATGGGGCAACACGGATCGCGAGCGAGGACGGGAAACTCGCCGATTCGTCATCACGTCTTGATCGAACCGTCATCTTGGCTCGATCCCACCGGCCTCGGGCCTCGCTCGGGTGTCCGGGTGGTTTCGAGGGGCAAGCGCCCTGGCGGCTCAATGGTGCGGGAGGGGAAATCCAGAGCGGTGTTCGAGCCGGACGCCAGGAGTGGCGAACGACCAGGATGGCGTGCGGGGCCTCCCGATTCAAGCCGGATTCCGCGACGGAGGCCGGATTTCTTCGATGAGGGAGCTCGGGGCCGGGGGGGGAGGGGTCGGGAAGACCCCGGCCCCCCCGGGTCGAGGACGGTCGTCGCGTCCTCCGAGGGCGTTCGGAATCAGTACTTCTTGCCCTGGAGCGGGGGGCCGATGCCGGTGGTCGGCACGTAGAACAGGTCGGGAGGCACGAGGTCTCCCGGCCGGTAGTAACCGAGGTCGTACTCGGCCTCTCCCGGCGGGTCGACGATCACCTTGTAGGGCCAGGTGGCGATCTCGGCGGCGAACAGGGCGGCCGAGAAGAGCGGCTGGGCGATCTGGTTGCGCTGCCGGCTCTGGGTCGGGTCGTCGAGGGGGTAGGACAGGAAGCGGCCGATCGGCCCGAGCTTCTGCTCGACGCTCTGGCCGTAGCGTTCCAGCACCGGGTCTTGGAAGTACAGCGGGGCGTGGCAGGTGGCGGCCGCGGCCCAGTACTTCCGGCTCGGCTGGAACCGGCGATCGGGCAGGGGGACGAAGTCTTCGGGGACGGGGATCGACTGGATGGGCCGGATCTCGGTCGGGCTGGGGGGGCGGGGGAGCTGGATCGAGGAGCTGCTCATGTCCTCCCGGTCGTAGCCGTAGCCGATCGGGTCTCCCAGCGGCGCGGGCATCAGCCCCTGCTGCTCGGCCTCTTCCTGGCGACGGACGATCATCATGACCTCCTCGCGCTGCTCGGGGGAGAGCAGGTCGCGGTAGGAGGGCTGGTCGCCGACGGTGGCCATCGCGGCCCTGGCCGAGGAGAACGGGGCCGGCTCCGGGGTCGGGCTCGGGATCGGGCTCGGGGATCGAGCCGCGTCCGGGGACTGCTGCGGGGGACGGGAGCCGAGGTGCCCCAGGCCCATCAGCTCCTCGGCCGAGGGAGGCAGGGCGGGCAGCTCATCCGGGGGAAGCGGGGAGGAGCCTCCCTGGGGGAGGTTGGCGGCCCTGGAGCCGATCGAGGCGGTCGGCCAAGGGTCGTCGCCGCGGTCGGAGGAGGGCAGCGGGGGCAGGGTGATCTCGGGGCCGGTCGGGGAGGGGGCGGGGGAGGACGCCGCCTCGGGCTGGGCCGGCTCCGGGAGAGCCGGGGCCTCCGAGTCGAGGGGGGGGATGGGGGTCGGCTCGGCCTCGGAGGGCGGAGGGGGAGGAGGCAGGTCGATCTCCTGGGGCTCGGCCGGGACGGCCGAGGGCATGACGGAGGGGTCGACGGCGATCGGCTCGGGGGGGACGGGGGCTTCCCTCGGGATCGGGGGGATTGCCTCGGCGGAGGTGAGCACGACGCCGTCGGGGGAGCCGACCGGGGAGGGGGCCGGCATCCGATCGTCCGGCGCGGCGGTGGGCTCGGCCAGGGCGATCGCGCCGGGGAGGGCGGCGGTCGACCGGGCGGGGAGGCTCCGGGAGGCGAGTTCCCCGCGAGCGGAGGAGGAGGAGGGGGGCTCGGGGGAGCGCATGCCCAGGCGGGCGGCCTCGATCGCCTGGCGGAGCTGCTCTTGCTCCTGGGGGTTCAACTCGCCGATCCGGGACTCGGCCTCTCGGAAGAGGGCCAGGGCCCGCTGGTACTCGCCGTACGTCAGGTAGTCCTGCCCGTTGCGGAGCAGGTGCCGGGGGGCTCGGGCCGCGGCCATCGGGTCGATCGCGCCGATCGCCCGGGGGGGCTCGGGGGCCATGGGGGCCGTCGGGGCCGTCCGGGCGGGAGCCGGGAGGGCTCCCGGCACCTGGCCGAGGGCCCGGCCGGGGATCGCGAACGCCGCCGAGGCGGCCGTCAGCAGGGCCGTGCTCAGGGTCACAGCCGGATAGAGACGACGCACACCTAGCCTCCTTGCTTGCCCTGTTCGGGGCCGATGCCGGGCCGCGAGGGGTCCCGGCGCCGGTGGCCTCGATCGCTCCAATTCAGACGGCCAATCGCCCGACCTTCCCTGGCCCGGGCCCGATTCCGCCTCGGATTCCCGCCCTCTCCTCTGGACCGGTTTGCTGCCTGCCGCCTTCGGATCTCTGCCCCAGGCCCCTCGCCCCCGTCAGGCGGTACTCCGGCCCAGTTCGTTCTCGAAGGCGGGGCTGGTGTAGTTGGGCGCCTCCTGGGTGATGACGACGTCGTGGGGGTGCCCCTCGGACACCGAGGCGCCGGTGACCTGGATGAAGCGGCTGTTGGTCCGGAGATCCTCGATCGTTCGGGTGCCGCAGTAGCCCATGCCGGCCTTCAGGCCGCCGACGAGCTGGTAGACGAAGTCGGCCAGCGGCCCCTTGTAGGGGACTCGGCCCTCGACCCCCTCGGGCACGAACTTCTGGGAGGCCGAGGGCTTGCTTTCGCCCGGAGCGGGCTTGGGCACGTCCTGGCGGTAGCGGTCGGCCGAGCCCTTGGCCATGGCTCCGATCGAGCCCATGCCGCGATACCGCTTGAAGCTGCGGCCCCGGTAGATGATCGTCTCACCGGGGCTTTCGGCCAGGCCGGCGAAGAGGCCGCCGATCATCACGCAGTGGGCGCCGGCGGCGATCGCCTTGGTGATGTCGCCCGAGTAGCGGATGCCGCCGTCGGCGATGATCGGCACC
Source organism: Tautonia sociabilis (assembly GCF_003977685.1). Taxonomy (GTDB): domain Bacteria; phylum Planctomycetota; class Planctomycetia; order Isosphaerales; family Isosphaeraceae; genus Tautonia; species Tautonia sociabilis. The sequence continues at coordinate 24,511 of NZ_RYZH01000057.1, forward strand.
CGGCCGGCGCTGGCCCGGGCCGCGTTGTGGATGGCCGTGACCTGGGGGACGCCGACCCCGGTGACGACCCGGGTCGTGCAGATCGACCCCGGCCCGATGCCCACCTTCACGGCGTCGGCCCCGGCGTCGATCAGGGCCCGGGTCCCCTCGGCGGTGGCGACGTTGCCGGCGACGACCTCGATGGCGAAGTCGCGCTTGACCCGGCGCACCGTCTCGATCACGTTCTTGCTGTGCCCGTGGGCCGAGTCGACCACGATCAGGTCCACGTCGGCCTCGATCAGGGAGGCCACCCGCTCGTAGTCGTGGACCCCGACCGCCGCGCCGACCCGAAGCCGCCCCCGGCCGTCCTTGCAGGCGCTGGGGTACTTGTGCAGCTTGTCGATGTCCTTGATCGTGATCAGGCCCTTGAGGGTGTCGTTCTCGTCGACCAGCAGGAGCTTCTCGACCTTGTTCCGGGTCAGGATCCGGTCGGCCTCGTCGAGGCTGGTGTTCTCCGGGGCCGTGACGAGGTTGGTCTTGGTCATGACCTCCTCGACGGGCAGGTCGTCCCGTTCCAGGAAGCGGAGGTCGCGTCGGGTGAGGATGCCGCGCAGCTTGCGCCCCTCGACCGTGATGGGCACGCCGGAGATGTTGTGGTCGGTCATCACCTCGCGCGCCTGGGCGACGGTGGCCGTCGGCGGCAGGGTGACGGGGTCGACGATGATGCCGTTCTCGGAACGCTTGACCTTGTCGACCTCGATCGTCTGGTCCTCGATCGACAGGTTCTTGTGAATGATCCCCAGGCCGCCCTCCTGGGCCAGCGCGATGGCCAGCTCCGCCTCGGTGACGGTGTCCATCGGTGCCGAGAGGATGGGGATGTTCAGGGAGATCGAGGCCGTCAGATGGGTCCTCGTCTCGACCTCCCGGGGGAGCAGTTCCGAATACGCCGGCTCGAGCAGGACGTCGTCGAACGTGATCCCTTGATAGGCGATGCGGTCTTGCATGGGGGGAAAAGCCTCCGTCCCTGCTCCCCGAACGAGCCGGTCGAGTGGGTGGGTGTCTCGGTGCCTTTCCCATCATATTAGAGCGGCCCGGCCGGAGGCCGGCAACGCCAACCGAACCGCGCACGTCAACTCGACCGCCGTCCTCGTTCCCAGGAGATCGGCCGTTGCGCGCCGGGAATCCAGCCCCAATCGGAAAAACCCGGCGCAGCGGCCCGGGCCGGCTCGGCGTCGGGCCTGGCCCCAGGGGCCGGCGGACCCGCTTCGAATCGGGGCCGAGCCAGGTCCGAGGGCGGGGGCGTTCTCGGCGGGAGCGGGCCGCCGGGCCCGGGTCCCTCCCCTGCCCTTGGAGGGGGCGAGGCCCGCCCTCCGGAGGCCCCTGCCGGGCATCGGAGACGGCCTGTCTCCCGAGGGGAGGCGAGGGGGGTACGCCCTCCCCTCCGCGACGCCCTGCCGCAGCCGCGCCGACGGGCGGGCGGCCGTCTCGCCGAAGCCGGGGCGACGCTGGCAGTTAGGACGGGCCGCCACGACACATCGGCGTTGTCGTCCCGGGCGATTTCGAGTACAATAACGCTTGACTTTTGTGCACGTCACCCGCAGGGCCGAGGCGGGCCCCGGGTCACTCGAGCCGGGCCGAAGGATCGAATCAACCGTGAGCACCGCGACGCCGACCGAGGGCCACCTGCCGACTCCTCCCCTGAACATTGAGGACGAGCTCAAGGAGAGCTATCTCAACTACGCGATGTCGGTCATCGTCAGCCGGGCCTTGCCCGACGTGCGCGACGGGTTGAAGCCCTCGCAGCGCCGGATCCTGGTGGCGATGCGCGACCTCGGCCTCTCCCCCGGCGGCGGCACGAGCAAGTGCGCTGGCATCGTCGGCGAGACGATGAAGCGGTATCACCCGCACGGCGACAACTCGATCTACCCGACGCTCGCCCGCATGGCCCAGTGGTGGAACATGCGGCACCTGCTGATCACCGGGCAGGGGAACTTCGGCTCGATCCACGGGCTGCCCCCGGCGGCGATGCGGTACACCGAGGCGAAGCTCAGCCCGGTGGCCGCCGAGATGCTCGAGGACATCAACCTCGACACGGTCGACTTCCAGCCGAACTACGACGAGAAGTACTCCGAGCCCCGGGTCCTGCCCGGCAAGTTCCCGAACCTGCTGGTCAACGGTTCGGGGGGCATCGCTGTCGGCATGGCGACGAGCATCCCGCCGCACAACCTGGGGGAGGTCTGCGATGCCCTGGTGGCGCTGATCGACGACCCGGACATTGATCTGCACGGGTTGATGGAGCACCTCCACGGCCCCGACTTCCCGACCGGCGGCACGGTTTGCGGCAAGTTCGGCATCATGGAGGCCTACCGCACCGGCCGGGGGCGGATCACCCTGCGGGCGAAGTACGAGATCGAGGAGCTGAAGGACGGCCGCTCGCACATCGTCTTCACCGAGATCCCGTACCAGCTCACCAAGGAGACGCTGCTCAAGAAGCTGGCGGACCTTGTCAATGGCGGGCGGATCACCGGCATCTCGGCGGTGGATGACCATAGCGACCGCAAGCAGCCGGTCCGCGTGGTGGTGACGGTCAAGCGGGGAGAGGATCCGAACGTGATCCTCAACCAGCTCTTCCAGTATTCCCCGCTGCAGGACACGTTCAGCGTCATCATGCTGGCGCTGGTCGACGGGCGGCCGAGGACGCTGGCGCTCAAGGAGATCCTCCGGCTGTACCTCGACCACCGCGTCGTGGTCATCCGCCGCCGGACGCAGTACCAGCTTCGCCAGGCGAGGCAGCGGGCGCACGTCGTCGAGGGGCTGCTGATCGCCCTGCACTACATCGACGAGGTGATCCGAGTCATCCGCTCCTCGGCCAACCCCACCGAGGCCCGGGCCCGCCTGATGGGCCTGGAGGTGTCCGACCAGATTCTCCGACGCGCCCTAGACTCTCCCGACGCCAAGGCCACCGGCCCCCTCACCCGCAATCAGGCCGACGCCATCCTGGCGATGCGGCTCCAGCAGCTCACCGGGCTGGAGGCCGACAAGCTGGCCGACGAGTACAAGAAGCTCCGCGAGGACATCGCCCGGTACGAGGCGATCCTGGCCGACGAGCGACTGATCTACGACCTGATCCGGGCCGACCTCCGCGAGCTGAAGCAGAAGTACTCCGACGCGCGCCGGACGGAAATCTCCAGCGAGGAACTGGGCGACTTCGACAAGGAAGCGCTCATCCGAGAAGAGTACATGGTGGTCACGATCACCAACGCCGGCTACATCAAGCGCCTGCCGCCGAGCACCTACCGGGCCCAGGGGCGCGGCGGCCGGGGAATCGCGGCCACGAGCACGCGCGAGGGAGACTTCCTCGAGCACATGTTCGTCGCGCTGACGCACGACTACATCCTGTTCTTCTCCGACCGCGGCAAGGTCTACTGGCTGAAGGTCTACGACATCCCCGAAGCCGGCCGCACCGCCGCCGGGAGGGCGATCGTCAACCTCTTGCAACTGGAAGAGGGGGAACGCATCACCGGCTTTTTGCCGGTTCGGCAGTTCGTCGAGGACGAATACCTGATGATGTGCACCCGGCGCGGCACGGTGAAGAAGACCGAGCTGACCGCCTTCAAGCGGCCGCTGGGCCGCGGCATCATCGCCCTGGGACTGGACGAGGGGGACGAGCTGATCGCCGTCGGCCGCGTGAAGGCGGGCGATCACGTGCTCATCTCCACCCGTCAGGGCATGGCGATCCGCTTCGACGAGTCCGACGCCCGCGCCATGGGCCGCACCGCCCACGGCGTCCGAGGTATCAACCTGGAGGAGGGGGATGAGGTCGTCGGCATGATCGTCGCCGCCGGCCAGGACGACCCGGCCAGCCTGCTGACCGTCTGCGAGCGCGGCTACGGCAAGCGCACCGCGCTGACCGAGTACCGCTCGCAGAACCGAGGCGGGAAGGGCCTCATCGACATCAAGACGACCGACCGCAACGGCCCCGTGGTCGCCATCGCCAAGGTGACCGAGGACGACGAGGTCATGCTCACGACCGTTGGCGGCAACATCATCCGCACCCGGGTCGGCGACGTGAGCCTGATCGGCCGGAATACCCAGGGCGTCCGCCTGATCCGCCTCGACGACGACGACTCGGTCAGCTCGCTCGCCAAGCTCCCCGAGGAGGAACTTTCCTCCGCCAACGGCGTCGCCGACGCCGTCGCCGACGCCCTCGCCGAGGCCGGCGTCTCCGAGTCCTCCCCCGACTCCGTCGCGATCGCCCCGCCCCCCCCTTCTCCGGCCGACCACATCCTCAACGACGGTGTCGGCCCCGCCGAGGCCAGCGACCACGTCGACGACCTCGACGCCGACGGCGAGCCGGATCGGGAGTGAGGCCTGCCTGCCGTTCGGAGTGTCGCTGCTGGGGGCTTTAGTCCCGGCTGGGGAGGCGGGAGGCGACGCGCTTCCCATCTTCCCGGCCGGGCCCCGGCTGATCGGCGGTCTCCGGGTGATGCGGCAATCGTCCGAGAGGGCAGAGGGCGGAGCGGAGGGCAGAGGGCGGAGCGGAGGGCAGAGGGCGGAGCGGAGAGCGGAGGGCGGAGGGCGGAGGGCGGAGCGGAGGGCGGAGCGGAGAGCGGAGGGCGGAGGGCGGAGGGCGGAGCGGAGAGCGGAGGGCGGAGGGCGGAGCGGAGGGCGGAGCAGAGGGCGGAGCGGAGCGGAGGGCGGAGGGCGGGCGACGCGCGATCGATCGGACGCTTGCCATGAGCCTGCGGAGAGCGGTCAGCTGCCGTTCACGTTCCCAGCGACCGCTCGACCGCCGCGAGCACGTCGGCCATGGTTTCGAAGCCGGCGAGGAGGCTCTGGCGGGCCTCGTCCTCCAGCCAGGAGCGGACCTTCTTCTCGGCGGAGATGACGGTGGAGTGGTTCCGGCCGCCGAAGTACCGGCCGATCTCGCTGTAGGCGGCGCCGGTGTGCTTCCGGGCCAGGAACATGGCGAGCATCCGGGGGTGGGTGACGGCCCGGGAGCGGGAGTCGGACTTGAGGGCGTCGGGGGCGAGGTCGAAGGTCGAGCAGACGGCGCGCTCGATGTCCTTCAGGGCGACGGCCTGGGCGGTGTGTCGGATCGTATCGCGCAGCGAGGCTCGGGCGAGGGCCAGGTCGAGCCGCTTGCCGGTGAGGGAGGCGTGGGCGAGGACGCTGTTGAGCGCTCCCTCCAGCTCCCGGACGCTGGCGCGGAGGTGCTCGGCGATGTACTCGGCCACGGCGTCGGGCAGGGTGACGCCCCGGGCGGCGGCCTTGGCCTTGAGAATGGCGCGGCGGGTGGCCGGATCGGGGGCCTCCAGCTTCACGACCATGCCGCCGAGCAGCCGGGTGGCCAGCTCGTCGGTCAGCCGGGGGATCAGCCTCGGGTGCTGGTCGCTGGCGAGCACGACGGCCGAGCCGGAGGAGACGAGGGCGTCGAAGGTGTGTTGGAACTCGTCCTGGGTGGCGCGCTTGGCGGCCAGGAAGTGCACATCATCGATGATGAGCACGTCGGCGGTCCGGTAGCGCGAGCGGAAGGCGTTGAGCGAGGCCGACCGCATCGCCTCCAGGAAGCCGTTGGTGAACGCCTCGGCCGTCTGGTGCACGACCCGGGCGCCGGGGTGCGTCCGGGAGATCCGCTCGGCGATCCCCTCCAGCAGGTGGGTCTTCCCCAGGCCGATGCCGCCGTGGACGACCAGCGGGTTGAAGCCCGAGCCGAGCGCGTCGGCCATCTCGGCGCAGGCCGCCAGGGCGAGGCGGGAGCCGGGGCCGGGGACGAACTCGTCGAGCCGACGCAGCGGCCGACCGCGGCGGGCCCTCGGGCGGTCGACTGGCGGCGCGGGCCGATCGGCCGGAGTCGAGGGGGAGGACGGGATGGGGAGTGCCGGGCTCCGGCGGCGGTCGTCGGGCGGGGGGCCTTCGCTCGGCGCGGGGGCCACCTCGCCGACGCCCGGCTCCAGCTCGTCGGCGATCTCGAAGTCGACCCGGAGCCGACGGCCGGCGACCGAGCTGCCCGCGGCCTCCAGGTCCGAGACGTACTTGCCCCGGATCCAGTCTCGGAAGAACCGGTTCGGCACGCCGACGGTCAGCGCGTCGCCATCGACCCCCAGCCGGACGCCGTCCCCGAACCAGAGCCCGAAGCGCGACTCGCCGACCCGCTCGGCCACCGCCGCCCGCAAGGCCGGCTCCAGCTCGAAGCGCCGATCCGCCATGATCGACTTCCCCCCGTCCCGATCCCGATTCGCCAGCGGCTCACCCCTCCCGACGGGCCGGAACGCTCCGCCCGGTCGGGGCGGTCGTCGGGACCGGGGCGCTCGGCCCCGGGGCGAGGAGATCCGACCAGGGGGTTATGCGCCCGGATCTGGGGCAAGTCAATCGATCGGGGGGGCGGTTGGCGCCACCTGGCGCGGATGGGAAGTTTCGCCCCGGCGCCGGCTTGCGCCGAGCCCCTCGGCCGTCGGCCTCCCGGCCCGTCGGGGACGAGTCAGGGCGCGTCGATGGCCGCCGCCTGGCTCTCGGGCCGTTCGTCCCCGAGCCCGGCGGTCATGAGGGCCTTCGAGGGCGATCCGTCCTGGTAGCGGACGACTCTGGCAGAGTTGAAGGGGGAATCGGACGCCGCCCCGTTCGAGGGGGCGATCTGGCTGACATAGATGCCGATGGCCGAGGCGATCAGGGCCAGGTGCAGTCTTGCGTCGGCGAGCCAGCCGAGCCAGTTCGACATGACCTCCCTCCCGAGCAACTCCCGGAGCGGCGGGCGGGCGGCGCTCCCGTCCGGGGCGCTCCGTCGTCGTCGCCGGAGGCCCGATGCGCGGCTGGGCGCTCGCCCGTCGCATCGCTCGCCGCTCCCTTCGGGAACCTAGGGCGCGAACGGCGATCGGGCGACCACTTGCCGACCTGGCCCGAGCGTTCGGCCGGTTGGGAGGGCGAGAGCTGAGAAGAAGTGGGGGACGGGTTTAGTTGTCCATCGCGCAGAAGCCGCCGCCACAGCCCATCGCGCCGCAGCCGCCGGAAGCGGGGGAGTCGCAGACGGGCAGCGACGGGCCGGGGGAGGAGCCGGCACGGGCGGCGGCGGGGACGCTGAACTGCTTGGTCAACGCCTGGGCGCCGCAGGAGGGGCAGGTGGGGCGGTCCGAGGAGCCCCGGACCAGGGCCTCGAAGTCCCGGCCGCAGGAGTCGCAGCGGTACTCGTAGAGGGGCATCGTCGTCGGGCCTCGCAGTCGTGTCGGAAGTTGGTTCGGGGGCCGAGCGGACCGGAGCGGCGGTCGTCGGATCGGCGATGTCGGGGGTATTATAGGGCTCGCCGATGCCGGCTCGTCAACGCGGGCGACGGTCAGGCGGCGCGTCCGATCGGGGAGGATCGGGCCGCCGAGCGACGACTCCCCGGACGAAGGAGACGACCCCGTGGCACCGTTACCGCTTCGCCCCCTGTCCCGGGCCGAGGTCCGCGGCATCGACGCGAGGGCCGCCGGGGAGCTGGGCCTGCCGACGCTGGTGTTGATGGAGAACGCCGGCCGGGGGGCCGCCGATCGGCTCGTCGAGCGCGCCGGCCCCGAGCCCCGCCGCGTGCTGGTCCTCTGCGGGCCGGGCAACAACGGCGGCGACGGCGGCGTGGCCGCCCGCCACCTCGACGCCCGGGGCTGGCCGGTCCGGGTGCGGTGGACGGTCGCCGCCGATCGGCTCCGGGGGGATGCGCTGGCGCAGTTTGGGATCCTGGAGCGGGCCGGGTTCGACCAGCGATCGGTCGCCGACCCGGCCGAGCTGGCCCCGGATCTGTCCTGGGCCGATTGGGTCGTCGACGGCCTGCTCGGCACCGGGTTGACGCGGGAGGTCGAGGGGCCGCTCCGGGGGGTGATCGAGGCCGTCAACGCCTCCGGCCGTCCCGTCCTGGCGCTCGACTTGCCCTCGGGCCTCGACTGCGATGCCGGCCGCCCGCTGGGAGCCGCCGTGCGGGCAGCGGTGACGGTCAGCTTCGTCTCCCGCAAGCTTGGCTTCGACGCCCCGGGGGCGTCGGCCTTCACCGGGGAGGTGGTCGTTGAGGGCATCGGCGTCCCCTCCCGGCTGCTGGAGCCGTTCCGGGAGGGGTGAGGCGAGGAGGCCGGCCGGGGTCAGGGGGACGGGCGGGCCGCCCAGGCCAGGAGGCGTTGGGTCGCGGGAGAGGGGGGGAGATCGCCTCGGGAGGCGCGTTCCCGGAGGGCGTCGCGCAGGGTCCGGGCCGGCGAACGGGGTCGGCTTGGTCGCGGCAGGGCTTGCCGGGAGACCGGAGCCGAGGGGGCCGGCTCCGCGGCCGGGTCGGCCGCGATCACCGAGGAGGAGGAGGCGGGGGGCGGGTCGCCGAGCGCCGACGGCGGGGGACTGGTGTTGGTTAGGGAGAAGCCGGCGATGCGGTCGCCGCCGGAGACGGCCGCGACGGTGTAGGAGCCGGGCACGTCGCCGGCCACGGCCTGGACGCTGGCCAGGCCCCGGGAATCGATCACGACCGGGTTGCCGGAGACGATCGCCGAGGAGCCGGCCGCCGGGGGGGAGAAAATGACGACCCCGCCGGCCGCGGGCACGTCGTCCCGGGGGGAGACGGAGACGACCAGCGGCTCGGGGAACGGCGACCCGGACGGGGCGGACTGGCCGCTGCCGGAGACGACCGTCAGGTCGACCCCCCGCGACTCGAAGGCGCCGATGTCGGTGGCGTCCCGAGGCCGGTCGACGCCCCGGGGATCCTTCGGGAACGACTCGGAGTAGACCCCCGCGTCGATCGCCGGGCTGCCGGGGAGCAGGGCGTGGAGGAGGATCGAGTTGCCGTAATCGGCCAGGGGGGCGAGCAGCGGGTCGACGCCGACCCGGTCGCTGGGCTGGGTCGGGATGTCGGGAGGCGTTCCGAAGAGGTTGTTGCCGAGGGACTCGAAGGGGCCGGTCTGCACGTCGAGGTCGCCTCCCGGGTTGCCGGCCACGATGCTCGACTGGATCGTCGGGGTTTCGATCCGCACCGGCACGACGGTCGCGGGGACGCCCCGGCTCAGGTTGCTGAAGATCCCTCCCCCGATGCGGTTGGCGCGGTTCTCGGCGATCGTGCTGTTGCGGATCGTCAGGGTTTGGGCGTTGAAGATCCCCCCTCCCCGACCGGCCGGCACCTGGCCCCCGGCGATGATGAACCCCTCGGCGACGTTGTTGCTGACGGTGCAGGTCCGCAGGGTGAGGTTGTTGATGTTGTAGATGCCGCCCCCTTCGCGGTTGGCCCGGTTGCCGACGATGCTGCTGGTCTGGAGCGTGACGTGGCCGGCGTTGTAGAGGCCCCCTCCCCGGCCGACCCCGCTGGGGCCGAAGCCGAGCGTCGCGTCTGCCTCGACCACGTTGCCCGAGATGGTCGCCTGGTTGCTCCCGAAGACATGCTCGTTGTAGATGCCCCCGCCCTGGAATCGGGCCGTGTTGCCCGAGACGGTGCAGAGGTTCATCACCAGGCTTCCCTGGTTGAAGATGCCCCCCCCCAGGTCGGCCCGGCCCCCCGAGATGACCAGCCACTCCAGCTTGACCACCGCGTCCTCGGCGATCGTCAGGATGCGGAACTCCGGCGTCTCGGGGGACGGATCCCGGCTGATCGTCACCGGGTTCCCGGAGGGTCCGGTGATGTCCAGCTCCCCCCGGAGCGCGGGGAGCGGCGCGGTGAGGACGATCGCGTCGCCGGCCGAGGGGGCGAACTCGATCGTGTCCTTCTCCCGGGAGCGGTTGGCCTGCTCGATGGCGTCTCGCAGGGAGCCCTCGCCGCTGTCGGCGGGGGAGGTGACGGTGAAGGTCGCCAGCAGCTGGCGAGGTTCCAGCGCCTCCGGCCTCGGGACGATCGCCCGGGCCCGGACGAGGGCCCTCCCGCCCGAGGCTCCCCGATCGCCGGGGGCCGCGCCGATCCGCTTCCACCAGGACGATCTCATCCCGTCCCCCCGCTCCCGAGCCAAGTTCCGATCGCCACGCCGGCCGCCCTGTCCCATTGCGCCCGGCCACCGGGTCCGGACGCGCGAGCCGAGGTCCACCTGGAATGATCGGATCGGCTGGGCGGGTTCGATCAGCTTTTCGGGCCGGAGCGTGGTTGCCGATCTCCCGGAAGTGCCCGGCCCCGATCAACGGGACGAGGGATGACCGGAGGCCAGGGAGTCCGTGCCGCAAGGTCGTTCTCGATCCCGCCCGGAGGATGGCCCGCGGAGGCAGGAGCCCGAACGGCCCGAGGCTCCATTGTCGTCGAGGAGGAGGGCGTCGTAGACTGGGCCCCGGTTGTGATCCCGGATCGCACGCAGGGATGAGGATTCGAGGATCGGGGGGCTCGGGGCCGATCCGGCCCCGCGCTCCCCGCCCCGAAGGTCCCGTCATCCCGGGATTCCGGGATGACTCGGGGATCGATGGAATCGCTCCTGGGATGGGGGGCCGCGCTCATGATTCGCCTCGGATGGCTTGGGATCCTGGCCGCGGCGCTGGCGCCGGGCGTGGCGTCGGCGCAGTTCGGTGGCGGGGGAGGCGGGGGATCTCCGCTGGGGAGGGCGGGGAAGGCGTTCACGGTGGAAGTGGAGGTCGCCGGCGGGAAGAAGGTGGTCGGGCCGATGGCGATCGCCCCGGTCGAGGTGCGGTGCGACTTCGGCCGCTACGCGATCCGGCCGGAGAAGATCCGGACGATCCGGCTGGAGGCCGATCCCGCCCAGGCCCCGCCGCGAGACGGCTCCGGCGGCGTCCTGATTCCCGGGGCGGTGGTGGCGACCTCGGGCGAGGAGGTGGCGGGCGTGGTCACGGTGCCGCAGGGGTGGGCGATCGAGACGGACCTGGGCACCCTGACGCTCGACCCGACCAAGGTGACGTCGATCACTCTCGTGCCCGAGCCGATCTCGGCGGCTCGGCCGGCCGCTCCCCGACCAGAGGAGACGCCGGCGGGAGCGGGAGCGGGAGCGGGGGTGGGAGCCGATCGGGCGGCGGTGATGCAAATTGGCCGCGCCTTCTGGGCGATCTCGGCGGCGGGGGACCGGGTGGCGGTGCGGCACCCGGAGTCGGGCGAAACAAGGGCGATCGACCTGCCGGCCTCGGCGGAGAAGCCGCTGAAGGTGGTGCCGGTCTCCGGCGTCAACCTGGCCGCGTTGCAGGTGGAGGGGGCCGAGGTGGGCCGGATCGCCGTCTTCGACTTCCGGCGGGGAGGCCGCTGGCACGCGATGGATCTGCGTGAGCCGGTGGCGGGCATCGCCGCCCCGATCGTCAACACCTCGGTTGTCGCCTACGACCTTGGCCGGTTCATCTACGCCTTCGGCGCCGAGGCGGGCCGGTGGGGCGTGCTGGAGCTTCCCGAGGGGGCGGAGGCGGTCGCCCCGGTGGTGGGGGCCGACTCGGTCGTCGTCCGGCTGCCGGATCGGATCCACACCTTCTCGTCCTCCCGGGGAGAGTGGACGAGCACCGGCCCCGCCGAGTTGCTCGGCCCCGCCGTGGGCGCCGGGGGCGTCGGGACGCCGCGGTGATCCGGGGGCCGGCCGCTGCCTCGGCGCTGGTCTCGGGTCGAACTCCGGCTCGATCGCTCGGCTCGGACGATTTCGACGGGGAGGCCGGGGTTGTGTCGGCCCCGGCGGATGGCCGGGGTTTGGCTGCCTCGGATTCCGGCTGCGGAACCCGAGCGGTCGGGGCCCCGGTACGGACGGGTGGAAGACACGCGGGGACACCCATCCGAGGGGAGAGCCGCCGAACCGACGGGTGCGGAGGATCTCATCCCTTCCCGAGGGGGCCATCGGGGTGAGCGGGCATCGCGCGCTCGCCGGATGGCAGCGCCCGGCGTCGTCGAAGAAAGAAGGAATGGTCGATGGCCCGGGTCGTCGGGGATCAGGGGCGGATCGGCCGCAAGGAGCGGAGGGCGAAGCGGCCGAAGCGGCGGAGCAGCAGGCCGTTGACCGTGCCCTGGGTGACGCCGGAGGAGACTCGGGAGAGGGCCGACCGGGCGATCTGGGCGCCGATGAGGTCGTGCAGCTGCTCGAAGGCCTGGTCGGCGGCGGCGTCGGCGAAGTCCTCCAGGCGGCCGGCGACGAAGGTGTTGGCGAAGACGTGGAGGGTGATCTTCAGGGTCGACCAGGAGTCGGCCCGCAAGTGGTAGAGGCGGCAGAGGGCGCCGATGAGGTGGTAGGCGTTGGCGGCGACGATCAGGCCGTCGAGGAAGCCGGTGGGGACGACCGCCGTTTTCCAGCCGACCGAGACAGCGTGCCGGGTGATGATCGCGCCGGCCAGCTCGTCGAGCGGGGCGAGGATCCGGTTTTCGAACTCGTGGACCCAGTCGGCGTCGGTGGCGTGGTCGTGGGAGAGGAGCCGATCGCGCTGGGCGAGCAGGCGGTCGACGCGCTCCCGGGCGGCGTCGCGGTTGCCGCCGAGGGTCGCCGCCAGGAAGCGTCGGTGGCGGGCGTCGGTCGGGTAGCGTTCGAGGAACTCGCGGAGCCGGCGCTTGGCCAGCGCGACGTTGCGCCGGGCCTGGAGCTGCACCGATCGCCGGGAGGACAGGCTGTCGGCCCGGTCCAGCCGCAGGCCCGGCGAGACGGGCAGCACCAGGTACCGCCACACCAGCCCGACGGCCGAGATGGCGAAGAGCAGGCCGAGCGCCGCCGCCAGGACGTAGCCGATCTCCCTCAGGATCGGCGGCCAGCCGGCCAGCGTGTCCAGGAAGAGGGCCGCCTGCGAGGCGACGAACAGCAGCAGGACGGCCGTCGCCATCAGCACCAGCAGCACGCCGGCGCCCCGGTCTCGGCGGTCGCGGTCGGCCTCGTCCTCCTGCTCGCTGTCGACCGGGTCGTCCGGGCCGTCGGCGAACGCTCGGATGGGGCCGAGCAGCGCCTCGTCCAGGGACGGGGTGGGGATGCCGGAGTCGACGGGGCGGGATCGCCGCTGGGTCGAGGCGGGACCGTCGCGGTCGTCTTCGGGAGCGTGGTCCGTCGCCTGGGTTGTCGCGGCGTGGGCCGGGGCGGG
>NZ_RYZH01000058.1 GCF_003977685.1 Tautonia sociabilis
CGCTGCCCCTACCAGGTCCTGGGCCTGGTGCTGCCGACCGCCGACTTCTGGGAGCTGCTGCAGGCCGACCCCGCCGCATTGACGCAACAACTGTCAACCCAACAGGATGGCGGATGAGACAGTGCCCAGTTTTCTGGAGACCGCCTACGAGATCATCGCCAAGTATTTCGAGGAGTCACTGACCGGGCTGGCGAGCGAGAACCCCGGCTTCGTTGGCAAGTTCAAGAAGGTCAACGCCAACCACTTCACCGCGGTCATCTACCGGGACGGCAAGAATGTGGCTCAGTGTGGGATCCGGCTCGGCGGCTTCGGAGGCTATTCCACCAACCAGATCATCTACAGTAACGACCCCAGCGCGACGAACAGCATGAACGAGTGCATCAGCGTGGTCGGCGACGGCGACGAGATGTCCCTCAAGTCCAGCGGCATGTCCAGCATGATCAATCCTCATCAGAAAGATCGTCTGACGCCGCACGAGGCGGCCGAACTGTACTGGGGGCTTCTCACCTGGCGATTGCAGTAGTCGAGCTACCGACAGGTACGGAGGCGATACGATCATCGACGTGTCGATGTGAGCATGTGCCACCGTGGTTCGAGGCCGAGCCGCTGGGCCGGAACGACCCCTGGTAGCGGCAGGTGCCTGACCGCGCGAACCGGCGGGCGTCGTAGCGCGACCTCTCACTGGAGTCCGGCAGCATGAGCCAGCGTGAAGAAGGGCCCGTTGACGCGGACGGGGATCTCAACGCCTTCAAGGATTACCTTTCGGAACCGCGGTTCCGCATCCGGTTGGACGACCAGGTGAACGCCGCCGTCCGCGCGGCGCTGGCGGAGACGTCGGCCGAGAAGTTCCCGCTTGATCCCTCGCGCGTGAGCGGGGAGGACTTCGCCGACCGGCTGGCTGCCTACGAGACTGCCGTCAGACCGCTGCAGGCGAAAGCCGCGCTGTTAGGGAGGTGGGCCACGCCTGAGCAGCTACCAACTCTAACAAACATGCTAGCACGCATGTCCGACGGCTGCGCCGACACGCAAAGCGGCCAGTCGATGTGGGTAGACCTCCGACTCTACCCGCTGTCCCTGCTGCTGTACTGCGTGGGGATCGCCTCGCTCGCCGCCGATAACTACCGCGCGTTCGCGGTCGCCCACTCGAAGATGATCGATGCCCGTACGCGCCGCTCCGGAAGCCGCGGCATCAACATCGTCGTACCCGTGGTCGATGCGATGCAGGACGTCGCCAGCACCAGCGCCTGGCGGCATGTCGAGGCGTACAAGCAGAAGCGCGTCCCCGAGAGCGAGCACCTGTTCAAAGTCCTTCGCCCGGTGCTGGATGAGCTGCTCTTCCTCGGCTCCAGCTACGAGCGACTGTTCGACCGGTACGAGATCCTCCGGGCGCTAATCTACGCCGAAGTGACTGATACCGGCAGAGGACCAGTCGGCCGTTTCGGTTGGAAATACTACGGTGGAGAGGATAACCCCTTTGCCGACCTGCGCGCCGAGGCGGCCCGGGAGAAGGACGACTGGGGCCCGGTTCGGGCGGGCCTTTTCCGGGGTGCTTACGAGCGGTTCGAGCAGACGGCGGCGAAATTCGAAAAGGATTTCCTCAGCAGGCTGGGCTGGCACTGATCCTACCCGGTTCCGCTTCGCCTGCTGAAGGGAATCGCTGCTCCAAGTTGCTGCCTCGGGCCAAAATGCCTGCACATACGCGTTAGGACTCTTTCTTGCGCGCTTCGCGCCGGCTATTTCGAGGATCCCAACTGGTACTTGTCGGAGGTGGTCTGGGATCCCGGGCTGCTGCTGCCCCAGGGCTGAGGCTCTCCAGCTCCTGGACTACCGGGGTGAGGGGAGCGGCCGAGGGGTTCGGCCGTCACGACGAGCTCGCTCGCCCTCGTCTCCCCGGCACCGACCGTCGGGACAAGCTCTCCCGGCTCGGCGAAGCGGTAGCCGACTCCGCGGACCGTGAGGATGTACCGCGGGCGCGCCCGGTCGTCCTCGAGCTTCTTCCGGAGCCGCTTGATCAGCGAGTTGACGGTGTACTCGTAGCCGCGGAAGTCGCAGTCCCAGAGCTGCCTCAGGATCTGGGCCCGGGTGTAGGCCCGGCCGGGCGTGGCGCTCAGGAAGGCCAGGAAGTCGAACTCGCGGGCGCTCAGTTCGACCGGACGGCCCCGCAGGAGGACCCGGCGGGAGCCGAGGTGCAGCCGCAACTCGCCGAAGGCCCGCTCGCCCGAATGCTGCCGCTCCAGCAGCTCCTCGACGATCGCCCGCCTGCGCCGCAAGAGGGCCCTGACCCGCGCCAGCAGCTCCGCCATCCCGAAGGGCTTCGTGACGTAGTCGTCCGCGCCCAGCTCCAGGCCGACGACCCGGTCCACCTCCTCGGAGCGGCCGCCCAGCATCAGGATCAGCAGCGACTTCCTCGCCTCGCGGAGCCGGCGGCAGACCTCCAGGCCGTCGAGCTTCGGCAGCAGGTGTTCGAGGATGACCAGCGCGCAGTCCGTCTCGAGCCCCAGGCGCAGGCCCTCCTCGCCGTCTCGGGCATGCCGCACCACGTAGCCCATCTCGCCGAGGTGCATCGCCAGGAGGGAGGCCCGCTCCGCGTCGTCCTCGACCAGCAGCAGGTTCTTGTCGGTGCTCAGCATGCGTGAAATTCGGTCCGTCTCTCCCTCGTCGAGGGCCCGAAGTTAGCCGCTCGCCCTCGCACCGGGGAAGATCCGATCCGACACGCCGGGCCGGGTGCCACGAAACTGCCACCTTCGCGCCGCCGGCGTACCACGCGATCCAAACCGGGGCCGGAGGGGAGCCGTACTACCGTGATCTCTGCGATCGAGCCGATCGCGGGTCGTCAGCAGCTTGGAGCTGTACTGGCGTCTTCGAGATGGGCGGCGGCACCCGGGGACTCGGCCCCACCGGCCGACGAAAGGGGGCGGGACTCACCATCTGCCGCGCCGCCGACCCGTAGAGCCGGATGCACGGAGACGTGCTCGTCCGGTTCGACGGAGGCTCATCGGAGTAAACCTCGATGAAACGCCCTGGGCGAGGTCGCCCGGCGTACGAGGGTAATCCCGGTGTTCGATCCGATGGTCGATGATTCGAGGAATCGGGGCGACAGGGAATGACCTCGGCGAAGGGCCGAGGCCGTGGGGGATGAAGCGGGTGTGAAACCCGCCCGAGGGGTTCGGGCTCTTGAGAGTCCGCTCAACTCGGCTGGCGTGGGGAGCCCCCGACCGGGCGACCGGCGGGGCCGATCCTGTGACCGGGGTCGGGGACCTTCGGCAAATCCGAAGGCCGCGAACAGCTCAACCACGAGAGGCCCGCGAGGGCTTGCCAGGCATCCCGGGCGGAGACGGTGCCAGACCGCGAACGTCCCACGCCGGCGGGTAACCGGGCGCTTCTAGATTCGGCCCGGAGAAATCGCTCAGGCGCAAACCGTGCCCCGGCGGGAGCCGGGCGCATGCGGCGTGGGGCCCGTGGGGTAACGCCCACTAGCGACGTGACCGCCCCGGAGACGTCCCTCACTAACCTGGGAAAGGCTGCGGCCGCCGGCGTGGTGGCCGGTGCGCGTCCAGGTCAGACGCGTGCTCCAAACGCCGCAGTCCGGGAGTGTCCCGCCAGTAGGAGCCGACCGACATCCGGTCGGGCGAGCGCGCTGCAGGGCAGTGGCGGGCTCGTTCGCGTGCCGACGGGTGGTGCCGGGCACATTCGCGACGACGAAAGCGGGGACGGGTTTCTGACCCATCTCGAAGTTCCGCGGTGCCGGCGGGGGAGGGAACCCTCCGCGGGCACCTGCCTCTGGCGAGGAAGTACGAGTGGTCGGACGAGGCGCCTCCGGGAGGAGGGGCCTCGCCCGGCGACAAGCCGACGACGAGCTTCGGGCGCGGACGCGAAGGTGCGCATCGGGGCCGTCGGAGGTTGTCGTGGGCGCTACCGCCATGGATTGGGCAACTGCAATGCTTGAATCTAGTGCGCGAAGCGGCGGCGAAGCCGCCTGCTGTGCACCGCGTGGCGTCCCCGAAGGATGTGCGGCCTTCGGCGGTTGGGCCGCGACCAACCGCCATTCCACTGGGCATTGCGACGGTCGAGGCGATGGGACGAGACGGGGACCGGTACGTGGCCGCGACGCTGGAGGGGTTCATCCAGCAGCTCGCGGTCTCGTACGTGAAGAACGGGTATGTGTTCTACGTGACCGGCTGCGTGCCGGCGGGGAAGGACCCGCGCGAGGTCGACCGCAAGCTCGTCGAGAAGTACGGGGTCGGCGTCTCGAAGTGGGTGCGGGCGCGGCGCAAGCGCGCCGGCCTGGCCAACGTCCAGTACCTCCGGTTCGAGCGGCACTTCGTGCTGCTTGCGACGCACGGGGCGCACCGGTTCTTCGAGCAGGAGGCGGCGGTCATCCGCGACTGCCGGCGGGTGCCGATCAAGTTCGGCGGCTACGCGGTCAGCCACCGCGGCGGGCACGCCTGCGTGCGGATCGAGCGCGAGCAGTACAACCTGCTCAAGTCCTATCTCGTGGACCTCGCGACGAGGCGCTCGGCGGCGACCCTGGAGTCGCTGTTCCACGGGCTGCCCTTCGAGCCGTACGCGCCGGTGCGGGAGCAGCTCCTCGCGATCCTCCGCGCGGTGAACCGGGCGCGGAAGGCGGCGGGATTCGAGCCGGTGTCGGCGAGGTGCCTGCGCCTCCGGCGCCGGGTCCTCCGGCCGTTCGTGCGTGCCGGCCCCATCCGGTGCCTCCCAGAAAGTGATCGGACTCGTCCGACGCTCGTTGGCGACCGGCGCGGGTGATGGTAGGGGGAAATTGACGGGTAGAAGCGTCTTGAACATCGATCTTTCAACGGCGAGGATCGCGCCGGCGATCCCGCGATTATGGGCATGAGCCGCAACCGCGTGCTGGTCATCGGAGACGGGGCGGACGCCCTCGAACGGGTCCGGTCCTCCCTGCGCGACGGGGACTTCGAGGTGGTGTGCGCCACGTCGGGGGAGGAAGGGCTCGAGGTCTCCGCGAGGGTCTGCCCCGACCTGGTGCTGATCGACCTCGGCCTGCCGGGCCTCGACGGGCGGGCGACCTGCCGGGCGCTGAGGAGCCGCCCCCGCACGCGCCGCACGCCGATCCTGGTCCTCGCCCCGCTCGGGAGCGAGGCCGACATCGTCGCCGGCATCGGGGACGGGGCCGACGACTACCTCCTCAAGCCGGTCAGCCCGGAGATCGTGCTCGCGCGGTGCCGGGTCGCGCTGCGCCGGTGGCGCGCGGATGCCCCGCCCGACCCGGTCCCGCTCCAGGTCCACGAGCTGACCATCGACCCGGCCGGGTTCGTCGCCCGCGTCGCGGGCCGACGGCTGGAGCTGACGGTCACGGAGTTCAAGCTGCTCCACCACCTCGCCGAGCACCCCGGCCGGGTGTTCACTCGTTATCAGCTCGTCGACGCGGTCCGGGGTGCGGACTGCATGGTCGCCGATCGGGCCGTGGACGGCCACCTCGTGGGCCTGCGGAGGAAGCTGGGGGACTACGGGCACTACGTCGAGACGGTGCGCGGGGTCGGCTACCGCTTTCGCGGAGTCTGATGCTGCACGCTCGTCGCTCCCGGTCGATCGGGGGCCGACCGGCATAGTCTTCGATGCGAACATGGCTGGCGGCGCGGAAGCGAATCCCGAGGACGGCCATTGGACAGGATTGCCCCTCCGGTGACTCCACGGGTCTGCAAAGGGGCGAAACGGCGTAGGCCTGGCTCGGCCCTCGGGCCTCTCCACAGCTTGCTCTTCGGCCCCGATCCCCCTCGATAACCTCCCACACCCGTCGAGGCCGCCGTAGGAAGCGATCTACTTCGCCCGCCCCGCCCCGCTCTCCCCGCTTGGAGTCGGCCCAGAAACGCCCCCCGGATTCTCTCGCCCCCCTTGCCCCTTGACTCCGTACTTAGATACGGACTGTAAGATGATCGCAAGCGAGGGGAAGACCATGGGCAGACTCAAGTCGGGAGAATTGGCGAAGCAGGCCGGGGTGAACGTCGAGACGCTGCGGTTCTACGAGCGGAAGGGCCTCTTGCCGGAGCCGCCACGGCGCGAGTCCGGCTACCGCGAGTATCCCGAGGAGAGCGTCCGCCTGATCCGGTTCATCAAGCGGGCGCAGGAGCTGGGGTTCTCGCTCGGCGAGATCCAGGAGCTGCTCGCGCTGCGCGTCCGGCCGGGGACGACCTGTGCCGAGGTGCGGGGGCGGACCGGGCGCAAGCTTGCGGACGTGCGGCAGAAGATCGCCGACCTGAAGGCGATCGAACGCGCGCTGACGAAGCTCGCGGCAAGCTGCTCCGGCCGGGGCCCGGTCAACCATTGCCCGATCCTCGAGAATCTCGACGGGGAGCTGTCGTCCGGACCGAAATCGCCGAGGGACCGGGGGAGAACCTGAGGGAGGGGAGATGACAGAGCGAGGCCAGGGAGAGAACCGGGGAGGGTGGGGGACGGCTCGGTTGATCCTCATCGCCGTCGTGGCGCTGGTCACCCTCGCGGCGGGAACCCATGCGCTGCGGGAGCCGCTCGGGGGGTCGAAGGGCGGCGGAGTCGAATCGAGCGGCCCCCCGCTGGCAGCCACCACCATCCCCGTCGAGGGGATGTCCTGCGGCGCCTGCGCGGCGAGCATCAAGCAGCGGCTCAGGTCGCTCGATGGCGTGGCGGAGGTCGAGGTGAGCCTGGAGCATCGCCACGCCCGCGTGCGCTATTCCGAGGGGGCGGTCACGCCGGAGCGCCTGGCTGCCGAGATCAACGGACTCGGCTACCGGGCGGCGCTCCCGGCAGCCGCCGGCGCGGCGGATGGGCCGCCGCGAGCCCGCGACGCGGCATCCGGCGAGAGGACGGTCCTCATCCCGGTCGAGGGCATGGCCTGCGAGTCCTGCGCCGAGGCGATCGCGGGTCGGCTCCGCGCCCTCGACGGGGTGGATGAGGTGAGCATCAGCCTCATGGCGAAGGAGGCGCGTGTGCGGTACGTCGAGGGGAGGATCACGCCGGAGCGCCTGGCCGCGGAGGTCGCCGCCCGCGGCTTCACGCCGGGGACGCCGAGGATGGAGGGGCAGGAGTGACGCTCGAAGAGTACCTGCGCCAGTTCGGATCAAGCCTTTCCGACGGCTCGCTCCCGGCGCTCGGGGTCGCCCTCGTCGCCGGCATCCTCGCCAGCGCCGTCTGCCCTTGCACGCTCCCGGTCGGGCTCGGGATGGCGGGGGTCGTCACCGCCTCGGAGAGCCAGTCGCGGAGGGTGGGGCTCCTCGTGGCCCTGGCGTTTTTCCTGGGGATCGTCGCAAATCTGACGCTATTGGGAGCCGTGGCCGGTCGGCTCGGCGCCATCCTCACGGAGTCGTTCGGCCGCTCCTGGGCGCTGACGATGGCGCTGGTCTCCCTCGTCGCGGCGATCGTCGCCTTCCGGGGGCCGCGGCTGAACGTCGATCAGCTGGCGGCGCTGCGCCGGCCGGGGCTCGCCGGCTCGTTCGGCTACGGCTTCGTCTTCAGCCTGGGCACCTCCGCCGCCCCGCTCCTGCTGCTCCTGACCATCGCGGCGACGCAGGCCCGGCCGGGGTATGGGGCGGTCCTTGCCTTCGCCTTCGGCCTCGGACGCGGGCTCCCCTTCCTGCTCGTCGGCCTGTTCGCCGGGGCGCTGGTCCGCCTCACCCGCATCGGGGCATGGCGGCGAGCCATCCAGGCGGCGAGCGGCGCGGCCCTGCTCCTCGTGAGCGCGTATTACGCCAGGGCGTTCCTCGCCCTGCTCTGACATGGAGGACGTCATGGCTACTGAAACGGTCCAGATGAAAGTCTCCGGGCTGATGTGCTCGTTCTGCACGATGAGCGTCGAGAAGGCGCTCAAGCGCCACCCGGGGGTCCGCAGCGTGCTGGTGAACCTGGTCCACGGCATCGTGCTTGTCGAGGCGGATCCGGCGCAGATCGGCCGCCGGGGGCTGGCCGAGGCCGTCGAGAGGCTGGGCTACAGCGTCTCCTCGACCGAGGTGCAGCAGTACGAGACCGACGAGGCGATTTTTAGCCTGATCAAGCGTCGCGGCCTGCTCGGCATGGCCCTGGCGCTGCTCGATCTCGTCGTCGATCCGCTGAACCTGTTCGGGCTGCCCGAGCGGATCCGCGCCTCCTTCAGCCTGGCCGTCGCCGCCTTCATCCTGCTCTGGGTCGGCTGGCCGATCCTCAAGAAGACGGTGCTGGCGCTGCGTCAGCGGGTCGTCAACGCCAATGTGCTCCTCTCGACGGCCGCCTGGGGCTCGTTCGTCGTCGGGGTGCTCTCGCTGGCCGATCCCCGCTGGCCGAACTTCCTGCCGGTGGCCGGCTGGCTCATGGCGCTCCACCTGTTCTTCGGCTACTTCAAGCTGGACACCCGCAAGAAGGCCTCCGAGGCCGTGCGCGCGCTGCTGTCGCTCCAGCCGCCGCGGGCCCGCGTGCTCCGGGGCGGGCAGGCCGTGGAGGTGCTGACCAGGGACGTCGCCGTCGGCGAGGTCGTGGAGGTCCGCCCCGGCGAGCGGATCCCGCTCGACGGCGCGGTGGTCACGGGGACGGCCAGCGTGGACCAGTCGAGCTTCACCGGCGAGTCGGTCCCGGCGACCAAGCGGCCGGGCGACGAGGTGATCGGCGGGACGCTGAACCTCGACGGCGCGCTGCAGGTGCGGGTCACCAAGGTCGGCGCCAACAGCTTCCTCAGCCAGATTGTCCGGCTGATGACGCAGATCGCCGAGCGCAAGCCCCCCATCGAGCTGTTGGCCGACCGGCTGATGAACTACTACGGCCCAGTGGTCTTCACCGCCGCGGCGATCGCCTTCCTCGGCTGGCTCCTCCTGACCGGCGACGGGGTGGCGGCGACGCTGGTGCTGCTGACGGTGATCGTCATGGGATACCCCTGCGCGCTGGGCATCTCCACCCCGATGCTGGCCAACATCGCCGGCGGCAAGGGGATCTCGATCGGTCTCCTGGTCAAGGCGAGCGAGGTGTTTCACGCGCTCTCGGAGGTCGACACGGTCGTCTTCGACAAGACGGGGACGCTCACCCACGGGCGACCGACGGTCATGGACGCGGTGCCGTTCGGGGTCGATCGGCTCGAGTTGCTGGCGCTGGCCGGGGCGGTCGAGGCCTCCTCGGAGCATCCGCTGGCGCAGGCGATCAGCTTCTATGCCCAGCGGGAAGGGGCGGCGTCGCGGATCGTCGGCGACTTCCGCTCCACGCCGGGCAAGGGTGTGACGGCCACAGTCGACGGCATGGAAGTCGTGGCCGGCCGGCCCTCGTTCCTGGAGGAGCGGGGCGCGCGGCTCCCAGATGAGGTCCGGGCGGAGGTCGATCGCCTGGCAGCGGAGGGGAGGACGGTGGTGCTCGTGGCGGGCGGGGGCGAGGTCGTCGGCCTGATCGGGCTGCAAGACCAGCCGCGCCACACCGCCGGGTCGCTCATCACCAAGCTCCGCCAACGGGGCATTCGCACCGTGATGCTCACCGGCGACAGCCTCGCCGTGGCCGAGGCGATCGGCCGGAGGCTCGGGGTCGACGACATCCGCGCCGAGCTGCTCCCGCCCGACAAGGTTGCCGCGATCGAGGCCCTCCAGCGCGAAGGCCGGAAGGTGGCGATGGTCGGCGACGGGGTGAACGACGCGCCGGCCCTGGCGCAGGCCGACGTGGGGATCGCCGTCGGCGCCGGGACGGACGTGGCGATCGAGTCCGCGGGCGTCATCCTCATCGGCGATCATCTGGAGGACGTGCTCCATGCCCTGACGCTGGGCAAGGCGAGCTACCGGACGCTGACGGTGAACGTCGTGATCGCCGTGCTGTTCAACATCGCCGGCATGACGCTCGCTGCCTTGGGCCTGATCACGCCGCTGCTGGCCATCGGCGTGATGATCGTGAGCGTCTTTGCGATCCTGCTCAACACGTTGCGGATCCGCGCTCTGCCGCTGGAGCGGGAGGCGCCGGCCGAGGCCGGGCCGCTGGCCGAGGTGGAGTTTTTGGTGCCGAACATGGCCTGCGAGGGCTGCGCCCAGAAGATCAGCGGCGCCCTCACGGCGCTGCCCGGCGTGCGGGAGGTCAGGCCCAGGGTGCCGCAGAAGCACGTCTCGGTGCGGTACGAGCCGGCCAGGGTGCAGGAAGAGCACCTCCGGGAGGCGGTCGAGCGGGCGGGGTTTCATGCGATCGACGCTTGAGCCGGTCGACGGCGGGCGCGGAGACGCTCCACACGCAAGGCGCCGGCCTCAGGGCGCAGCGGGCAGGAGGTCGGGCGTACGCGGGTGCCGATCGAATCCCACGAGCGCCCCCCGACCCGACCGCGTTCATCGCCTCGTTTGCAGTTGCGCCCCGCTCGAATTCGGCTCGTCGCGGTCCGGCCCCGCGCCCGTCCCTAATGGGTCATCTGGGCCATCCGGCGACAAGACTCGGCACAGCGGCGACACGCCTCCGCACACCGGCGCATCGGTTGGTCCTGCCCCATCTGCTCGCAGTCGGCGGCGCAGGCCTCGCAGACCTCGGCGCAGGCCGCACAGGTCTGCACGTGGAGCGGCGAGCCGCGGAGCATGAAGTTTGCGCTGGTCTGGCAGATCTCGGCGCAGTCCAGCAGCAAGCGGACATGGCCGGGCTCTGCGTGGCGTCCGCCCTGCTCGAGGCAGTAGTTTACGGTCTCGGTACAGACTGCATGACATGATTGGCACTCGGTGATGCAATCGCGGAGGCTATCGGTCGGGATGTTCCGCGTCGCCGGGCCGGCTGTGGTCGTCTGTTGCTGCATGGTCGGTCCTCCTCGTTGGGTGTCAGGACCGATCATCGGCCCCGCGCCGTCAGCTCAGCACAGGCGGCCCCGGTGTTCGAATGATGGCGATCAGCACCCCGGCCAAAGACGCTCGGAGCGAGGACCGCAGTCTGGTCACCGTGTGCCGACGCCGCCCGGTCGCGGCTGCTGGGTGCGCCGCTCCAGGGGCGCGTACTTCCCCGGGTCCCCGGCGAAGCGTGCCCGGCTCGCTTCCGACTTGAAGTAATAGGCCCTGCCGCCGAGCGAGAAGACGTACGCGTCCGCCTTGTCCACGACCACGCCGCTGACCGGGTCCGCCTACACCTGCCCGATGCATCCGGAAGTTCGCCAGGATCAACCCCGCTTCGGGGAGGGGAGCGCGGCGTTTAACCCGCGCTGCTCGCGCGCCCCCCACTCGCGTCGGTGCTGCCACTCCCTGGCGGTGTAGAACAGGACCGGATAGACGATGAGCTCCATGGCGAAGCTCACCAGCAGCCCGCCGATCATCGGGGCGGCGAGCCGTCGCATGACGTCGGCGCCGGTGCCCTCGGCCCAGAGGAGGGGCACCAGGCCGATGAAGGCCGCGGAGACGGTCATCGCCTTGGGGCGGATGCGCTTGACCGCCCCGTCGTGCACCGCCGCCCAGAGGTCCTCGGGGCCCGTCATCTTCCCGGCCTCCCTCGCGCGCTCGAAGCTGTTGTCGAGGTAGAGGAGCATCACCATCCCCGTCTCCGCGTCGAGCCCGGCCAGGGCGATGATCCCGATCACGACGGCCAGCGACATGTTGTAGTCGAGCGCGTAGAGGAACCAGAACGCCCCGATCAGGCTGAACGGGACGGCCAACATGATGACCCCGACCCGGAACCAGCTCCGGGAGCTGGCGTAGAGCAGGAGCACGATCAGCAGGACCGTGATGACGCTCGCGATTACCAGCCGGGGGAGCGTCTTCTCCCAGAATTCGAACTGCCCCGAGAAGTGGAGCGAGTAGCCGGGGGGGAGGGGCACCTCCTTTGCGACGGCCTCGCGTGCTTCCTCGATGTAGCCGCCGAGGTCGCGGCCGGCGATGTCGACGAAGACCCAGGCCGTGCGCTGGGCGTTCTCCGAGCGGATCATCGGCGCCCCCGGGTTGATGCGGAACGCCGCGAGCTGCCCGAGGGGCACCTGCACGCCGGTCGGGCCGGTGACGAGCACCTCGCGAAGCGCCGGGATGTCGTCGCGCAGCTCCCGGGCGTAGCGGACGTTCAGGGGGTAGCGCTCGAGCCCCTCGACGGTCGTGGTGACGTTCATCCCGCCGATCGCCGACTGGACGACGTCCTGGACGTCGCCGATGGTGAGCCCGTAGCGGGCGGCCGCCACGCGATCGACGTCGACATCGAGGTAGTAGCCCCCGAAGGTGCGGTCGGGGTAGGCGCTGATCGTCCCTTCGATGGTCCGCACCGCGTTCGCTGCCCGCTGGGCGAGCTCGCTCAGCGCCTCCAGGTCCGGCCCGAGGATCTTGATGCCGACCGGCGTCTTGATCCCGGTCGCCAGCATGTTGATGCGATTCTCGATCGGGAATGGCCAGGCATTGGCGACGCCGGGGAGGCTCACCACGGTATTCAGCCCAGGATGCATCGTCCCGTCCGGATCCCTCCAGCCGAACTTGAGCTCCTCGGTCGTGATGTTCCGCTCTTCCGGCCAGAGCGCGGCGAAGGGCTGCTTCAGCCAATCGGGCCACTCGCTGTGGAAGCGCTCGACGTGGCGTCTCCGCCACTGTTCGCGCTCGGGCTTCAGCTGCACGACGGTCTCGATCATCGAGAGCGGGGCGGGGTCGGTTGCCGATTCGGCCCGCCCGATCTTCCCATGGACGGTGAGCACCTCCGGGAAGGTGGCGATGAGCTTATTGGTCTGCTGGAGCAGCTCCTTGCTCTTGGTGATGCTGATGCTCGGGTCCGTCGTGGGCATATAGAGCAGGTCACCCTCGTCGAGCGGGGGCATGAATTCGCTGCCGAGCCGTGTCGCCGGGTAGATCGTGGAGAGGAGGAGCGCGACGGAGACCAGGAGCACGAGGGCGCGATTGCCCATCGCGAGCCGGAAGACCGGCTCGTAGAGCCGCTGGAGGAGCTTGCTGATCGGGCTCTTCTCCTCATGGATGATCCTCTGGGGCACGAGAAGCATCCCGGCCAGCACCGCCCATCCCGCCGCGATCCACCAACGAAAGGGAGAGAGCTGCGGCAGCGATTCGGCGACCAGGAACAGCGCCGCGGCGGGCATGAGCATGGACGCCGCCGTGATGGCCAGGTTTCGCCCCCAGCCCCATCGCTCCGGGAGCACCCGGGCGGTGATGAAGTAGAACATCAGCACCGGGATGATGGTGATCGAAAGGGCCGATGCCGCCGCCATCGCGAAGGTCTTCGTGAATGCCAGCGGCTTGAACAGCCTCCCGGCCTCGCCTTCGAGCACGAAGACCGGGAGGAAGCTCACCGTGATGATCAGGAGCGAGAAGAAGAGCTGGGGCCCGACCTCCGTGGCGGCCGCCGTGATGACCTCGACGCGCGGCGTGGGCGGGTGCCCGGCGTGGAGCCGCTCCTCCTCGCGGTCCAGGTGCTTGTGGGCATTCTCGACCATGATGATCGCCGAGTCGACGACGACGCCGATGGACAGCGCGATGCCCCCGAGCGACATGATGTTCGCGTTGATGCCCATGAGGTTCATGATCAGCACGGCGACGATGACGCTCGAGGGCACGACGAAGACCGCAACCAGCTCGCTCCTGGCGTGGAGGAGGAAGAGGATGCAGACGAGCCCCACGACGATGATCTCCTCGATGAGCGTATTCCGGAGCGTGCGGACGGAGCGCTGGATGAGCTCCGACCGGTCGTAGGTCGGCTTGACGAACACGCCCGGCGGGAGCCCGCCCTCGAGCTCGAAGAGCTTCTCCTTGGCGTCCGCGATGACCTTGTGGGCGTTCTCGCCGAAGCGCGCCACGATCACGGCGCCTACCGCCTCGCCGATCCCGTTGTACTCGCCGATGCCGCGGCGCGCCTCCCCGCCGACCTGGAGCGTGGCCACGTCACTCAGGAGGATCGGCGTCCCGCTCGCACCGAGTCCTACCGGCACCTGGGCGAGGTCATCCAGGCCCCTGAGGTAGCCCCGAGACCGGACCATGTACTCGTTCTCGCTCAGCTCCAGCACCGAGCCGCCTACATCGTTGTTGGATCGCTCGATGGCCGCCACGACGTCACGGAGCGGGAGCTTGAACGCCTGGAGGCTGGCCGGGTCGAGCACGACCTGATACTGCCTGACGAACCCGCCGATCGAGGCCACCTCCGAGACTCCTTCGACGGAGGTGAGGGGGTAGCGCAGGTACCAGTCCTGGAGGCTGCGGAGCTGGGCGAGGTCGAGCTCGGCAGGTACGAGCTCCTTGCCCGTCAGCGGACAGCTGCCCGGCCGCTCGAAGCCCCGGACCCGTTTCAGTCGCTCTCGGCGTTCCTCAGGCGCCGCGGCGGGGCTTGCATACCAGCGATCCTCCGCCTCGTCGTGCCACAGCCCCTTGGGGTGGTCGGGGCTGAAGTACCCGGGGAAGAGCACGTACTGGTACACCCAGCCGACCCCGGTCGCGTCGGGCCCGAGCTTCGGCTCGACGCCCTTCGGGAGCCGGTCGCGGGCGAAGTTCAGGTACTCGAGCACGCGGCTGCGCGCCCAGTAGATGTCGGTCCCGTCCTCGAAGAGGACGTAGACGAAGGACTGCTCGAACATGCTGAAGCCACGGACGACCGTCGAGCCGGGCACGGCGAGCATCGCGGTGGTGAGCGGGTACGTGACCTGGTCGTCGACGACCTGCGGGTTCTGTCCCGGGTACTCGGTGGTGACGATGACCTGGACGTCGGAGAGATCCGGGATGGCGTCGAGCCGGATGTGGAAGACGCTCCAGATGCCCAGCCCGACCAGCATCCCGGTGAGCAGGATGACCAGGAAGCGGTTCCTGATGGAGAGCTCGATGATCCTCGCGATCATAGGCGCCGACCCGCGGCAGGCTCGATGGTCCCGGTGACCTCGCCGCACTGCTTCATGGAGTCGGCGTAGTAGGGATTGGCGACTTCCGGGGAAGCTTGCACCCAATCGGCACCCGACATCGGGCAGTGGACGATCAACAGCTTCTCGCCCACCGTCGCCGAGGGAGGCAGGGCCTCAGCAAGCGAGATGATCCCGGCGCTCAGGGACCTGAAGAGCTCACGCTGCTCGGCCAGTTCTCTCCCTTGGAGCGCCCGGGCTGACTCCCGAACAGACGAAGCCTTTTCCCGATAGACTGATGACGGCAGTGCCTCGCTGAGCCTGCCCGCTGCGGAGATCAGCGGGCCGGGGTCGATCGCCACGTCCTTTTGCGGCGCCCCGAGCGTGGCCGAGAGCCTCAGGTACTCGGAGAAGACGGCATCGATGTGTGGCTGCAGCTCCGGGTCTACCGGTGGGGCGGCCGAGTGCTTCTCGCCGGCTCCGCTCGGCTGGGACACCGTTGTCCGAGGCCCGTTAGGCGACGGGACGGTCGCGCGGCCGTTTCGCTCGCGGAGGTATTTTTGCACCGCCTCGCGCAAGCGGCTCTCCGAGTCGAGCAGGAACTGCCCGCTCGTGACGACGCGCTCCCCGGGGAGGAGCCCTTCCAGCACCTGCACCGTGCCCCTGCCGTCTGACAAGCCCTTCTTCACCTCGCGCGCCTCGAAGTGCCCGTCTTCGAGGGAGACGAAGGCGACCTGCCGCGTGCCGGTATCGATGACCGCCTCGCGCGGGACGAGGAGCGTCTTCTCGGCGAGCTTGGCCCGGAGAGTCACCGTCGCGTACATCCCGGGCTTGAGCACCAGGTGTCGGTTGGGCACGGCGAAGCGGACCGTGGCGGTCCTCGTCGTCATGTCGAGGTGCGGATGGATGAAGATGACCTCGCCGGCGAAAGTCTCCCCGGGTCGCCCGGCGACGGTGGCCTCCGCCCTCTGGCCGAGCGAGACGAATTTCAGGTTCTGCTCGAAGACCTGGGCATCGACCCAGAGGACGCTGTGGTCGACGATCCGGAGGACCTGATCGCCGGCCTTGATGGCCGCGCCCTCCACCGTCGCCTTCTTCACGACGTGTCCCGTGATGGGGCTTCGGAAGGTGACGGTCTCGCTCGGCCGGTCGCCCCGCGAGAGCGCTTCAATCTGGCCCCGACCGACCCCCCAGAGCTCGAGCTTTCGCACCGCCGCCGCGTAGAGCGCCTCGCCGGTCTGCCGGGAGGTCTCGTCGGCACCCGGCGGCGGGAGCGCTCGCCGCCCGGCGATGAGCTCCTGGGTCGCAACCTCGAGCTCGGGGCTGTAGAGGTCGAAGAGCGGGTCGCCCTCCCGGACCTGCATCCCTTCGGTATCTGCGTAGAGTCGGCGGATCCAGCCGGAGACGAGGAGGTTCACGTCGTGGATGTTCGGCTCGGCCTCGGCGAGGTATCCCGCCGCACGCACCGCGCGCTCGAGCCGGCCCTCGATCACCGTCTCCGTCCGGACGCCCATGTTCTGGACGAGCGCGGGGTCGATGGTCAGCCCGAGCCCGGCGGGAGCCTCGTCCTCATAGACGGGGACGAGGTCCATGCCCATGGGGCTCTTGCCCGGCTTGTCGGAGATGTAGGGGGGATTCAGCATTGGGTCCCACCAGTACTTCACCTTTCGCTCCTTCGCCGGTGCCCCTCTGCCCACCCGGGTCGAACCTTCTCCCGTGGGCGCCGCTTCCGAATCGACCTCGAGCGGCGTCAGCTTCATGTGGCAGATCGGACAGTTGCCGGGCTTGTCCCGGATGACCTGCGGGTGCATCCCGCAGGTCCACAGTTGATCGGCCTTCCCCGGGGTCGGGTTCTCCGCCTCGGGCGGCGTGGCGGTCAGCCGGTAGACGATGAAGGCGCCACCTGCGAGTACGAGGGCGAGGGCCAGCAGGACCTGCACGGCCGTCCCGCCCCGAGGTTGCGTTCCGGTTGTTCGTCTCATGCTCCTGGCCCAACCATCATTTCCACCATCTCGTCACTTCCGCTCCCGCCGCCGGCACCGGCGCTCATTTGAGCGTCTCGAAGTCTATGCCCGCGAGCGCCTCGAGCTCGGCCAAGCGTTTCTCCCGCATGGCCAGGGACTCGGCGAGGACCAGCCGGGCATCGAGCAGAGAGCGCAGGCTTTCGATGAGGTCGAGGTAGCTGGCATCCCCGACCGAGTACGCCGCGCGGGTCGTACTTTCCACCTGTTCCGCGGCCGGGATGATCTGCTCGCGGAACAGCTCGGCCTGCCGCTCGCTGTTTCGCAGCATGACGAGCGCCGCGACGTAGGCCGATGCGCGGACATGCCTCGTCTGGCGGAGCTCGGCCTCGGCAGACCTGAGCATCGCCCGAGCCTCCTCGATGCTCCCCCGGATTTCGAAGACGGTCGTGGGCAAGACGACGGCCGTGCTGACCGCTTGGGCGATGCTCCCGGTGAAGGCGAGCGAGGGATTGATGTCGGGGACCCATTGGAGCCGGGCGAGCTCGAGCGCGTCCCTCCGGCCTTCCACCGCCTCGGCGAGGGCCGAGAGCTCCGGGTTCTGCCCCACCGCGGCCGCGAGGATAGGACCGTCATCGGCGGGCAAGGCACGCGACTCGGGCCGCGCCGGCGGCGCGAGCGGGGCATCCGCGTCGCGCGCGAGCAGGCCGTTGAGGTTGTGCTTCGCCGCGCGGAGTTCCGCGTCGATCGTCCTCAGCCGGTCCTCCGCGGTCCGGAGCTCCACCTCGGCACGGAGCAGGTCCGCCTGGGGTCCGCCGGCGCGGACCCGGGCAGCGGCGGTCTGGAACAGGAGCTTCGAGAGCGCCAGATGCCGGAGCTGGATCCGGGAGGTCTCGGCGAGGAGCGCGTAGTCGGCCCAGGCGGAGAGCACCCGCTCCTGGAGCTCGAATTTCATCGCCCGGAACCGCTCCGCCGCCGCCCTCGCCTTCGCCAGGGCGATCTCCCCCGCCTTCAGCACCTTCCCCGGGTAGGCGAGGTTTTCCATCGGGTCGAAGCCGGCCGACAACGTCATCCGGTCGAACGACTTCATGTTCTCCGCCGAGAAGGCATAGCTGTAGCCGAGGTGGAGGTTCGTGTTCGGATAGCCGGAGGCGATCTCCACGCGGCTGAGCGCCGCGCTCCAGTCGAAGTAGGCGGCCTCGAGCTCCCCGTTCGCCAGGAAGGCACGGCGAAGCACCTCCCTCCACGTGGGCTCCGCCGGGAGCTCCGGGATCGCTCGGCCCTCCAGAGGCGGCTCGAAGGCGGGGCTGGCCGCTTCCAACCGGCCTCTCTCCGCGTCGAGCCCGCCGGGGGCGAGCGCGCACCCCGCCGAGAGGGCTGCGGCCGCGACGAGGGCCCGGGAGAACGCCTTGCGCCCGCCCTTGCTACCTATCGGGACGAATTTCGCAACCGTGTTCAATTTTATCAAATTATATTATGATGATATAATTAAAATAATAGTTTCGTCCGAGCGGCCGATTTTTTGCGGCAGAGCCGGATCGTCGCGGAACGGACTCGCCGACCGGAACTGCTCGGCGGCAACGGCCTCACCTGGGGTTCGTGTCGGGCGGGCTCACGTAGAGCGCCGGGTTCTTCGCGAATCGCGCCCGACTCGATTCCGACTCGAAGTAGTAGGCCCGCCGGCCGAGCCCGAACACGAGGGCGTCCGCCTTGTCGACGTCGGCCCCGGTGACCGGGTCTTGCGCCCTCGTCAGTCGCTCGGGCTCCTTGGCGATCATCTCGCTGCACATCGCGCAGCAGCCGTAGTACGTCTTGCCGCCCCGCTCGACCGGGATGCCCGGCTTGTCCATCACCGCGTCCTGGACCATGCAGACGCGGCTCTTGTCCGCGACCGGGCCGTCGTCCGCCGCCGCCGTGGTGCCGAGCGCCAGGACCAGGGATGCCATCAAAAGAACATGACTCATCATTTTTCAACCTATGTAGTGTTGATTGCTGCGTTGTTAAAACCGTCTGCACCGCCGCGCGGATCTGCGCGACGGTGCGCTCGGGCGGTGCACTCACGGCGTTTGTCGCTCACATGTGACCCATGCCGCCGCCGCCGGCTCCCATCGAGCCGCCGCCTGCAGGCGGCATCTCCATCGCGTCGTCGTCCATCATCATCCCGCCGCCCATCGAGCCCCCGGGCTGCGGTATCGCCTGGCCCATGCCCGCTGCGGGATTGGGCGACGGCGGCAGCTGGCCGAGCAGGGCCTGGCGTTGCTCATCGGTCAGCACCTTCGCCGCCTCGCCGACGGCGCGGATGAACGCGAGGCGCTGATCGCCGCGGAGCTTCTCGAGCTCGCGCACCTTGGCCTCGACCGAGGCGGACGAGGGCTGATCGGCGGCGGTCAACTGCCAAAGCTGCTCCTCGGCGGCGGCGACCTTCCGCGCCGATTCGCCGAGGGCGCGCAGCGCGTTTTCGCGGGCCTTGCCCAGCGTTGCCGCCTGCTGCGGCGAGAGCGTGATGTGCTCGGGGTGGTCGAGGAAGAAGCCGGTTGCGCCGATGTGGTAGAGGTGCGAGGCGCCGGGGAAGCCGGGCAGCGCCGACATCGCCATCCCGCCGCCCATCGACCCGCCGGGCATCTTGCCCATCATCGGGCAGCATCCCATGCTCATCCCGCCGGAGCCCATGCTCATCATGCCGCCCATCATGTCGTCCATCATGGCCATGCCACTGCCCATCGACCCGCCGGGCTGGCCGCCGCCCATCGAGCCCATCCCCATACCCATCCCCATGCCGCCTTTGCCCGTCGGCATGCCGCCCATCCCGCCGGCGCCGGCCGCCTGCGCGCCGGGCTGATGCTTGCCCATCGCCGCCTGGAGCGTTGCCACCTGGGCCTTGAGCTGCTCGAGCTGCTTCGCGAAGTCCGGATCACTTGCTTTGGATGCCCCCTTCGCGGGGCTGTCGTGCGTGTGCGCCGAATCGCTCGGGGCGCGCGGCTGTGCCAGCGCGGGCCCTCCCCAGAGCACGGTTAGGAGCGTGCATGCGAGAATCATTCGTCTGGTCATGGTCGTGTCTCCTATGTTGTTGTTGCAGTTTCACACCTCAGCCACCGTGGTGGTGATGACCGCGGTGGCTGCTCTTGTCCAGCTTCCTTGAGATTCTTGGGGCCTTGTTCAAGCCGGTCGGCGGCTTCGGGGCACCGCTCCCATCCGGGCTGATGCCGTGCTTGCGGAGCACCTCGCGCGGGGCGAGCGACGCGAGCGTGCCCGGGGGATTCTCGTACCAGCCCGGGTCGTCGTAACTGGGAAGCTCCTTGCGCACCTTGAGGATGGTGAACATGCCGCCCATGGTGATGTAGTCGTGGGGCCCGGGGGCGCCGACCATGGGGATGCTGTTCTCGGGCACCCGCATCCCCATCTCGGCCATGTCACCCATCCCCTCCTGGCCCATGGTCATGTAGTCCGGGAGGAGCTGCTGCACCGCGTCGTCGAGGCCCCCGGCGTCGACGCCGATCATGTTCGGGAACTCGTGGCCCATCTGGTTCATGACGTGGTGCGTCATGTGGCAGTGCATCGCCCAGTCGCCGGGGTTGTCCGCGACGAACTCGATCGTTCGGGTGGCGCCGACGGGCACGAGGACGGTCGTCTCCGGCCACTGGCCGGCGTCCGGGATGCGGCCGCCGTCGGTCTCGGTGACCTTGAAGTAGTAGCCGTGGAGGTGGATCGGGTGGTGATCCATCGCCGAGAGGTTGCCGATCCGGATCCGCACGCGGTCGCCGAGCCTGGCGACGAGCGGGTCGGTCCCGGGGAAGGCCCGGGCGTTGATCGTCAGCACGTTGAAGTCCGTCATCTCGTTCGGGTTGGGGCGGTCCGTGCCGACCTCGATCGCCCACTCGTGGAGCAGCAGGGCGAAGTCGCGGTCGGGGCGAGGCCCTTGCGGATTCCGCGGATGGATCACGACGAGGCCCACCATGCCCATCCCCATCTGGGTCATCTCGTCGTGGTGAGAGTGGTACATGTAGGTGCCGTGCTGGATGAGCGGGAACTCGTAGAGGTAGGTCTCCCCGCTGCGGATGACGCGCTGGCTCAGGCCCCCGACGCCGTCCATGCCGCTCGGCAGCAGGATGCCGTGCCAGTGGACGGTCGTGGGCGCGGCAAGCTTGTTGGTGACGAAGATGCGCACGCGATCCCCTTCGACGGCCTCGATGACGGGACCGTGCACGGAGCCGTTGTACCCCCAGCAGCGCGCGCTGAGCCCGGGGGCGAACTCGTGCTCGACCTCCTCGGCGACGAGGTGGAAGACCTTCGCCCCGTCGACGATGGTGTACGGGAGCGTCCAGCCGTTGGGCGTGACCACGGGAGTGTAATCCCGCCCCGGCTCCCCGGGGGGAAAGGACGCCGTTGCGGCGCGGGGGTCGTGGCCGCGGAGCGGGTTGTCGTCCTCGAAGTCGAAGTCCTCGTCCTTGGGGCGTTCGGGGGTCTGGGCCAGGCCCGCGCGTGACCTGAGCATCATGACGCCGCCGGCCAGGCCCAGGGCGCCCCTGCCGAGCGCCTGCCTGCGGGTCAACCGCTCTGCCGCGAGCCGTACCGTGGGCAATGGATGCTTGTTCTCTGTGTCCATCTTCCTTTCCGCGTCAGTGGCCTCCTCCGCCGGGAGCCGGCCCCGACGGAGAACGCCCGGAGTTCATATTCGCCGTGGCCTCGAGGGAGGTCATCCGGCCGCTGAGGAGCTGATCGAGCTCGGTTTGCGCAAGCCAGTACTTCAGGAGCGCCCGGATATAGGCCTCCCCGGCGTCGATCTGCTCCGTCTTGGCCTGGAGCAGCTGGAAGGCGCCCACCTGCATCGCGTTGTACTGGAGCTGGGTCTGCTCGACGATCCGCTGGCGGAGCGGGAGCAGGACCTTGGCGTAGTACTCGGCCCGCTCTCGCGCGGCGGTGACCGCCGCATGGGCGGCCCGGAC
The DNA here is from genome assembly GCF_003977685.1 of Tautonia sociabilis. GTDB lineage: Bacteria > Planctomycetota > Planctomycetia > Isosphaerales > Isosphaeraceae > Tautonia > Tautonia sociabilis. The sequence continues at coordinate 21,615 of NZ_RYZH01000058.1, forward strand.
CTGCGAGCGAAGCGCCACGGCTTGGGCCCGGTACCGCTCGCCGGCGCTGCGGAGCTCCGCCCTGGCGGCGGAGACCGCCGGCTGGCCCTGATTGAAGAAGGGCAGCGGCAGCGCGACTGCAGGCCCGAGGCCCAGGTCCCCCTCCTGCTCCCGCTCAGCAGTTACCCCGAGCCCGGCATCGGCAAAGACGGCGAAGGGTCGTGCAAGCCCGAGCGCGCGCGCGGCCCGCTCGATCTCGGCCCGCGCGATGCCGAGGTCGAGGCTCCTCTCGACCGCCAGCCGTTCGAGCCCCTCGGGGCCGACCTCGTCCGGCCGGGGCTCGGGCAGCCGCGCCGAGGTCGTCCACGCGGTCTGCTCCCCCCAGAGCCCGACGAGGACGTTGAGCCGCTCCCGCGCGCGGAACGACTCGAGTTCGGCCGTCCTCAGGTCGAGCCTGGCCTGCTCGAAGAGCGCCCGCTCGTTGGCCAGCTCGAGCTCCGTGATGTTGCCCGCGGCGCGGAGCCGGCCTGCCAGCGCGTACGATGCCTCCGTGGCCGCGCGCACCTTCTTGCGCATCTCGAGCGCCTGCGCGGAGGCCTGTGCTGTGTAGAAGGCGGCGCGCGCGCGGCCCGCCAGGTCGATCACCTCGCCGGCGACCCGCTGCTTTGCGGCTTCGAAGTTCGCGCCGGCGATTCCCTTCCGGAGCGGGATGTAGAGGATGTCGATGAAGTCCTGGACGAGGGCCATCTCGAAACCGGTCCCGCCGCCCTCCGTGGCGAAACGGAGCTCGGCGTCGAAGACCGGGTTCCGGAAGAGGCCGGCCGCGACGAGGTCCGCCTGGGCGATGTTCAACTCCTCGTACGTGGCCTGCAGGTTCGGGTTGTTCAGGAGCGCGATCTGGACGGCCGACTCGGCGGTCAGCGGTTTGCCCAGGAGCGCGGCCACCTCCTGCTCGACCGCCTCGTCGGCGGCCGTGCCCTGATTCCAGTGGATGCGCCGCCCGGTCCGCTCCGCGACGGTGTGCCCTACCTCGTCAAATCCCATCCCGGCTTGCACCGTGGCGCATCCGCTCGTGCTTACGATGGCTACTAAGGCTCCGGCCAACCGCAGCGATTTGGCGCTCATCGGCTCATTCCTCCATGCCCTTCGTGGCCGGGCGCCGCGCCGCCGGTCGTCACGCGCTTGTTGATCTTCATGTTGCACTTGGGGCATCGCCGCTCCGGATCGCGAGAGGTGATCTCCGGGTGCATCGGGCAGGCATAGAGCGCCTCTGCGGCCTGCGCTCGGCCCGCCTCCGGGCTGTCTTCCGCTTCGCGATGAGCGCCGTGATCGGTTGGCTCCTGCGAGCGGATGTCGTGCGGCATCATGCCGGCGGGATCGCCGGAAGGCGCTTCTTCGATGGCGAGGGTGGTCGATGTCCCCGCATGCATTCCCCCTCGGGCGGCAGGGTGGGCGGGGTGGTCTGCGGGCAGCTCGTGCGTGAAGGCCTGCGGGCTGCATCCCCAGGCGAGCAGTGCGACCGCAAGCAGTCCTGCTTTAGTGGCCATCGTGGCCTCCTTCGTCTTTGAGCCCGTTGATCTCTTCCATCAGCCTGCGCTCCTCGGCGCTGAGCCTCGGGAGGTGCCTGAGGAAGAGCACGAGCTTCCAGTTCTCCTCGTCCTCGCCGCCCCAGCCGGGCATGCCGGTCAGGCGGATGCCGTTCTTGATGATGTAGAACAGCTCACCGTCGGAGAGGCGCTGCGTCCGCCCGCCCCGCAGGTCCGGCGCGGGCGGGTAGAGCCCGGCGTTGATCATCGTCCGGCCGCTCCCGTCGTTGGCGTGGCAGGCGGCGCAGTGGTCCGCGAAGTGGTCCCGCGCCTCGGCCAGGGCGAGTGCCGTCGGCTCGACCGGGTTGGCCAGCTCCCGGACCCCGGCCGGGGTCGCGAGCGTGCGGGCCATCCGGGCGAGGAACTCCTCGAGCGCCGTGGGCTCCTCGCGCGCGCTGAAGCCGCGGCCCGCCACGGCGGACAGCGACCATGCCGCCGCCGCGACGAGGGCCAGCGCGAGGATGATTCTCATCGGTCGGCCCACGGCTACCTGTGCCCGTGGCCGTCGTGCGCGTGGCCCCGCTCGTCGGAGGCTGCCCCCTCGTGGGGTTCGGTCGGGCCCGCGTCGAGGACGACCTCCCGGGCGACGATCGCACCGCCGGGGAGCTTCGTGCCGAACACGGTCACACGCATTCCCTCGCGGATTTCCTCGGCCGAGGACTGATGGTCACCATGCTCGAACCGGGTCCCCCGGTCGAAGGTGACCTTCATCATCCCCGAATCGGTCTTCAGCGAGATGGTATTCTTCGCGATCGAGGCAACCTCTCCCGCGACGGGCTTCCCCTTGTGCAGGCTCGGGTCGTGTGCGAGGGCGGGCGGGACGGCGGTCAGGGCGAATAACGCCGCCGCGATGACGGCGCTGATCTTCGTTCTCATGGCAATCTCTCGTTGATGCGAGGGGCGGTGCGCGCACGCTGTGGCGCGGGACGCAGGGCCCCGGTTGATTCATTCGGTGATTGTTATCGATGATGGAAGTCGAGGCGCGATCAGAGCAGCAGGGTGCACTTCAGGCGGAGGAGCGAACGGCGAGGCCGATCGGGCGGCAGCGGCTCGACCGCCGGCGGGCCGACGGGGTGCAGGGCGACAGGGCGAATCGGGGAGGGGAGCGTCGGGGGTAGCGGCTCGATGTGGATCGCGGCGGCGCGATCGAGGTCGGTCTTCTCGTACAGGAGCTGGGCCTGCGAGCAGTGGTTGCAATCCGGGGAGTGTTCCGCCGCATCGGCCGGCGGGGCGTCCTCGTGGGCGCAGCCGGGATGACGGTCGCTGGCCTCGAGCGCCGAGGCCGGGGCACAGATGCAGAGCACGCTGGCCGCGAGGAAGATGGGCAGCAGCGCCGCGGCGAGGGACCGGCAGAGTCTCGGCGAGAGGTTCATGCGGTACAGGGTAAGGCCGAAATGCCGTAGAGTCAAACCGATTGCATATTTCGATTCGTTATCGGGCCGGACGCGGCCCGATACGCCGGCCGTCCCCTCCCGCCGCGCATCCCGCCGGGGGAGGCGGCGCGTCGGGCAGAGACCTTCGGGGCGGACGCCGGCACGGGGACTGCCGATAATTCCTTTGTGTCCTCGCGGACCTTTAACCCAGCATATCGGGAGCGGCCCCGGGGGGCCGGAGTGTCATGAAGCGAGCGAAGAGGAGGATCGCGGCATCGGCCCTCGCGCTGATCGCGGCTGGGCTGGCGCAACGGCCGGCTGAGGCCCGCGCCCAGGCGGCCGGCATGGGCCGTTCGCTGGGCGGGTACGGCGAGGCGACGATCGAGCGGTACTATCGCAGCGGCCAGGGCCCGCTGATCCCCTACGGCGGCGGGCAGGGCGGCTTCATCCCCTACCGGGGCCTCGAGGCCCGGGAGCCGGCGGCCGCGGCGATGATCCCCCGCCGGATCGAGCAGACCCCGATCGGCGGCGCCGGGGCGATGGGCACCCCGATCGGCGGTGCCTCGCTGATGCGGGGCACCTTCACCTACCGTCCGCTGACCTCCCGCGGCCTGACCGGCATGGGCCCCGCGGTCGGCCCCGGCATGACCGGCGGGGGGCGGCGGATGGGGCTCGGCTTCGGGTACCCGTTCCGCCAGCCGCCGAGCCTCTCGGGCCGGGGCGGGGGCGCGGCGATGGGCGGCATGTGAAGGCCGCGGGGCGGGGGCTGCTCGCGCCCCGCCCCGCTCGGCCTCCCTCAGGCGTCTCCCGGTTCGGGCGGGGCCGCCTCACCCTCGGCATCGGGTTGGGGCCCATCGTCGTCCTGCCCGAACGGGCCCGTGCCCTCCTCCGGAGGTGGCGGCGGGGCATCGGAGGGCGCGTCGGGCGTGGCTGCGGGCGCGGGCGCCGGCGGGTGCTCGCTGAGCTGCGTCCCCACGGCCCGTTCGAGCGAGGCGAGGCTCTTGCCCAGCTCCGCCTCGAACTGGGCGGCCTGAATCTCGATCTGGAGCACCTCGCGCCAGGCGGTGATGAGCGTCAGGAAGTCGACGTTGCCCGCCTGGTAGTCGCTCGCGGCGACCTCCAGCGCCTGGCGGGCCCGGGGCAGGATTCCCTGCCGGAACAGCTCCAGCGTCTCGCGCCGGGCCTGGGCCTGCGCGAACAGGTCCTTGATGGCGCGGTAGGTCGCGTCGCGCTCGGCCTCGTAGAGCTTGGCGTCGGCCACGGTGCGGGCCTGGGCCTCGAGCACGGCCGCGTCGAGCTTCTGGCGGTAGACCGGCAGGTTGAAGCCGACGAACATCCCGAGCTGATCGTTCCCCTCGGCGTCCGGGACCACCGCGCCGGCGGCCGTCATCAGCCCGTAGTTGAAGCCGAGCGTGACGTCGGGATAGTAGCGCTTCCGGGCCAGCTCGACGGCCTTGGCGTCGCGGGCGATCGCCGCGAGCCGGCCCTGCAGCTCCGGTCGTGCCGCGCCGGCCAGGCGGTAGAGCCGCTCGATCTGGGCCGGCACGTCGCCGAGCGGGGGCTCCGGCAGCGTGCCGAGTTCGGCCTCGGGGCTGACGTGGAGCTGCTGCGCCAGGTCGGCCCGGGCCGAGGCGATCGCCTGGCGGGTGGCCACCAGCTCGCGATCGAGGTCGGAGAGGATGACCTCGGCGCTGAGCACGTCCTCCTGGCTGGTCTGGCCGGTCTCGTAGCGGGTCCGGGCGATCTCGATGAAGTCCTCCACCAGCGAGCGGTTCTGGAGCAGGATCTGCTCGGACCGCTCGGCGAAGTGGAGGTCGTAATAGGCGCGCTTGACCGCCTCCACGGCGTCGAGCTGGGCGGCGCAGAGCTCGGCCAGGGCGACCTGCACGTCGAGCCCGGCCGCCTGGCCGCGCAGCTGGAGCGTGCCGAACCAGGGGAACTGCTGGGCGATGAGCAGGTTCCAGGGCATGAAGCCGTCGGCCGTCTGCTGGCCGTACTCGGCGCTCGGGAAGATGGTGTTGGAGACGACCGGGTCGTCCAGGGCGGTGACCTGCGGGATGCGGTATCTCAGCGCCATCACGTTGGCCCGGGCGGCCTGGACCAGCCGGTTCTCGTCCAGGGCGCGGCGGATGTAGGCGTCGACCGGCTGGGGCCCGGTGAGCCCGGGCGGCGCGGGTTCCGGGTCGAAGGCCATGGCCATCGGCTCCCCCGGGGCGACGGTGTGCGGCGGCCGCAGTGCCGCGTTGTGCAGCAGGTGCTCGACCCCGTGATAGCCCGGGTGCGGCGCCAACTGGCGGCAGCCTGCCGCCATCAGGACGGTCGCGATCGATATGTGAAACGGCCATCGTCGGTCCATCGCCGGCCCCATCCAGTCTGAGAGTCGACCACGCCGCGTATCCTCGGCGCGGACGGCAATGCCGTACCAATGAGCCCGGGTCAGACATCGGGCGTCGGGCCTGGTCAGCTTTGGCGAAATCTCCCCGTCGCAGCGATTCCCCGGATCCTTCCGGCATGTCATTGCGGTTGCGGCGAACCAAACCGGGGCGGCCGCCGTACTGCCAACATCGCAGGCCTCGGTTCAAGATATTCAGCGCCCCAGCCGAGCTTGTACGGGGGCAGTCCGCAGGGTAGAATGTTTCAATCGCAGGCATCTTCTCCTCGCCGAGGTTGTGCCCATGACCGGCCCTCGTCACCACTCCCGTCCCCTCTGGTTCGCCCTCCTGGCGATCGTGGGGATGGTGTCGGTGGCGGACGTGGCCTCGGCGTGCAGCGAGAGGCCGGCCCCGGCCGCGAAGGTGTGCTGCACCGCGCATAGCGTCCCGGACTGCTCCTGCTGCCCGGCGGCGGAATTGCCGGCCGCCGGATCGGTCGCGCGGTCCGGCTCCCTGCCGTCCCTCGCCGCGCCGGCGCGGGCCGAGCTTGCTCGCACCGCACCTTCCTGCGAGTGCCGCTCAAACGCCCCGGCCGCCCCGGCGCGGGACTCCAAGCCTCGTTCCACCTCCGAGGATCGCACCGATCCCGGCCCCGGCCAGCTCCTCCCGAGCCTCTCCTCGAGCGCAAGGCCGCCGGCCGCGCCCGTCGCTCCCACCTCGGCGAACGCCAGCCCGCCGAAATCCCCCCTCTACCTGCGCACCTCCCGCCTGCTGATCTAGGCACTCCCGTTCGCGCCCTGCCTGCGCCGTGCGCCCGGCCGACGTCCGCGTCCTGGGTTGCCCGACGCCTGCACGTCTTCATCCACGTCTCGGATGGGCCTTGAACCGCGAACGACGCGCCGCCCGGGCAGCCGCCCCGGCCGACGCGGGGAGTTGATCGCATGTCTTCGCACGACCCTTCGGGTGCGCCCGCGCCCGCCGTCCCCCCTGCGCCGGGCGAAGCGGGCCAGGTGCCGCTCTCGCGCCGGCAGAAGATCCACATGGTGGTGAAGGTGGTGGAGCTTCGGCTCCGCTTCATCGCCCTGATGGCGGCGACCGCGCTGGTCTTCGCCTACTGGGACACGCTCTGGAACTACTACGACAAGTGGACGAGGCCCCCGGGCGAGCAGGTGGCGGCCGCCCCGGACACCGAGTACTACTGCCCGATGCACCCGAGCGTCGTGCGCGACGAGCCGGGGATCCCGTGCCCGATCTGCGGCATGCCGCTGTCGAAGCGCAAGAAGGGCGAGGTGGAGGCCCTGCCCGAGGGGGTGACGGCCCGCGTGCAGCTCGCCCCGTTTCGGATCGCCCAGGCGGGCATCCGCACCGCGGAGGTGGCCTACGAGCCGCTGGCCGAGACGGTGACGACCGTCGGCTACGTCGCCTTCGACGAGCGGCGGCTGGCCCGGATCTCCTCCAAGGTCAAGGGGATGTCGCGGGTCGAGGCGCTCCACGTCAACTTCACCGGCACTCCGGTCGAGGCGGGGCAGCCGCTGGCCGAGCTCTACAGCCCCGAGCTGTACCAGGCGGTCCGTGAGCTGCTCCTCGCCCAGCGCTCGGCGCAGGAACGGCCCCGGGTCCAGACGGCCGTCGGCCGCTCGGCGCTGGGCGACCCGGACGAGCTGGTGCGCCTGTCGAAGGAGAAGCTCCGGCTCTGGGGGATCACCCCCGGGCAGATCGACCGGATCCTGAGGGAGGGCCAGGCCGACTTCAAGCTGCCGATCCTCGCGCCGATCGGCGGGGTGGTGGTCCGGAAGAACGTCGTGGAGGGGCAATACGTCGCCGAGGGCGAGGCGATGTTCGAGGTCGCCGACCTCGGCCACGTCTGGATCCGGGCGAAGGTCTACGAGGACCAGCTCGCGCTGGTGCGCGTCGGCCAGCAGGTCGAGGCGACGGTCGACGCCTTCCCGGGCGAGACCTTCACCGGCACGGTGGCGTTCGTCGACCCGGTGCTCGACCCGGCGACCCGGACCGTCGACGTGCGCTACGACCTGCCGAACCCCGACGGGCGGCTGCGGCCCGGGATGTACGCCACGGTGACGCTCAAGACGCCGGTGGCCGAGACGCCCGCGTTCCGCGCGAGGCTCGCCTCGGCCCGACCCGCGGAGGACCTGAGCGGCCGTGCGAGCCTGACGGTCGCGGAGCAGGAGACCTGCCTGGTCACCAACGCCAAGCTCGGCTCGATGGGCGAGCCGTTACCGATCGAGGTCGAGGGGAAGAAGCTCTGGATCTGCTGCGCCGGGTGCGAGGGGCCGCTCAAGGCGAAGCCGGCCACGTACCTGGCGAAGCTCGCCCCGCCGCCGCGCGACGGCGTCCTCTCGGTGCCCGAGTCCGCCGTCATCGACACCGGGACGCGGACGGTCGTCTACGTCGAGGCCGAGCCCGGCGTCTTCGAGGGCCGCGAGGTCGTCCTCGGCCCGCCCTCGGCCGGCCGCTACCCGGTGCTCGAGGGGCTCGCCCCCGGCGAGCAGGTCGCGGCGGCCGGCGCGTTCCTGATCGACGCCGAGACCCGGCTCAACCCGGCCGCGGGCGCCGCCTACTTCGGCGGCAGCGGCACGCCCCGCGCGGAGGAGGCCCCGCCCCGGACCGCCGCCTCGTCGGGCAACGACACGCACCGGCACTGAGTCGCCCCCCCCACCGAACCACCGCGCGGCGCGGCCCGTCGCCGGGCACGCCGCCGGCCCCGCGGAGATCCTCCCGTGATCGAGTCGATCATCGAGTGGTCGATTCGCAACCGCCTCCTCGTGATCTTGGCCGCGATCGCGCTCGGCCTGGCCGGCGTGCGCGCGGCGATGACGATGCCGGTGGACGCGATCCCCGACCTGTCCGAGAACCAGGTGATCGTCTTCACCGACTGGCCGGGCCGCAGCCCGCAGGAGATCGAGGACCAGGTCACCTACCCGCTGTCGGTCAACCTCCAGGGCCTGGCCGGCGTGAAGGTGGTGCGCTCGTCGAGCGAGTTCAACTTCTCGATGATCAACATCATCTTCGACGACGAGACCGACTACTACTTCGCCCGCACGCGGGTGCTCGAGCGGCTGTCGATCGCGTCGACGTTCCTGCCCGAGGGCGTCACGCCGTACCTGGCGCCCGACGCCACCGCGGTCGGCCAGATCTTCTGGTACACCGTCGAGGGCGAGGGGAAGGACCTGGACGAGCTGCGCTCGATCCAGGACTGGTACGTCCGCTACCAGCTGAACTCCGTGCCCGGCGTCGCCGAGGTCGCCTCGGTCGGCGGCGCGCCGCGCGAGTACCAGGTCGACCTCGACCCGAACAAGCTCCGCGCCTACGGCATCACGCTCGGCGAGGTCTACTCGGCGGTCAGCCGAGCGAACTCGGCCGTCGGCGGCCGGGTGATCCACCAGGGCAACGCCGAGTACCTGATCCGCTCCGTCGGCTGGATCCGCAGCCTCGACGACCTCAAGGGCACCGTGGTCGCGCAGCGCGAGGGCACGCCGATCCGGCTGAAGGACCTGGGCGTCGTGCAGATGGGCCAGCAGTTCCGCCGCAGCGTGCTCGAGAAGGACGGGCGCGAGGCCGTGGGCGGCGTGGTGCTCATGCGCTTCGGCGAGAACCCGCTCGAGGTCACCAGGCGCATCAAGGAGAAGATCACCACGCTCCAGGCCGGGCTGCCCGAGGGCGTGCGGATCGTCCCCTTCTACGACCGCACGCCGCTGATCCACGGCGCCATCGAGACGGTCAGCGACACGGTCAAGGAGGAGCTGTTCATCTGCACGATGATGATCCTCCTGATCATGGGCCACCTCGGCGGCGCGTTCGTCGTCTCGCTGACGCTGCCGCTGGCCGTGCTCTTCAGCGTGCTGATGATGCGGCTGATGGGCATCCCCTCGAACATCATGAGCCTGGCCGGCATCGCCATCAGCGTGGGGATCCTCGAGGACCAGGCGGTCGTGATGACCGAGAACGCGGCGCACCACCTGACGCGGCGCCACGGCAACCGGCGGATCACGGGCAGCAACCTCGACGTCATCATCCCGGCCTGCCGCACCGTGGGCCGGCCGATCTTCTTCTCGATCCTGATCACGATCCTCTCCTTCCTGCCGGTCTTCGCGCTCTCCGGGATGGAGGGGAAGATGTTCCACCCGCTGGCCTGGACCAAGACCTTCGCCCTGATCGGCGTGGCGATCCTCGCCGTGACGCTCGTGCCGGCGCTCATCCCGATCTTCCTCCGCGGCCGCATCAAGTCCGAGGAGGACAGCTGGCTGGTCCGGACGATGATCTCGATCTTCAAGCCGATGCTCTCCTGGCTGATGGACCGGCCGACCCTGGTCTGCTGGCTGCTGGCGGTCATCGTCGGCTTCGGCTACCTGGCCTCGACGCGGGTCGGGCGCGAGTTCATGCCGCCCTTGAACGAGGGCTCGATCCTCGACATGCCGACGAGCGTCCCGCGCACGAGCGTCACCCAGGCGGCCGACGACCTGAAGGCCCGCGACGCCATCCTGCGCACCTTCCCCGAGGTCTGGCAGGTGGTCGGCAAGGCGGGCCGCGCCGAGACCTCCACCGACCCGGCGCCGCTGGACATGGTCGAGACGATCATCAACCTGCGCGACCGCGAACTCTGGCCGAAGCGCCAGCTCCGGTACGAGGACGCCGTCGGGCAGACCGCGGCCGTGCTCGCCGCGCTGGAGGCCGAGGGCCACGTCCGGCGCCCGCCCCCCGCGGACGATCGGGAGAGCCTGATCAACGACGCGGCGATGACGGTCGCCTCCCGGGTGGACCGGGAGCTGCGCGAGCTGGCGCACCTGCGACTGGCCGAGTTCCGCCCCGAGCTGGGCCGCGCGCTGGTCGAGGGGGCGGTTGAGAATCTCCTGGGACGCGTCGCCCCCGACGCGGTCGAGCGGGCGATGACGCCGGCGGAGCGGGAGGATCTGCTCGACGCGCTGGCCGGGACGTACGGCGATCGCCTCGCCCTGGTCATCCTGCCGGATGACGTGACCGCCCTGGTCCGGGACGCCGCGCGTCGGCTCGTCGCCCTGGGCGTGCTCGAGGACGACCCGGGCCTCCTCGCCCCGCCCCCGAGCACGCTGGAGCGGGCCGGGGAGGCGCTGGGCGAGGCGTTGGGGCTGGAGAAGCCGACGCTCTTCTCCCGAATCGCGGACGACCTGGCCGCCTCCCACGCGGAGCGGATGGAGGAGCGGACGCGCACGCTCAACTGGGAGCTGTTCGACCGCGCCGTGGCGGTCGCCACCGCGACGGCGGCCGAGGAACTCGTGAAGCTCGCCGGCGAGCGCGAGCTCGCGGGGCGCGAGGCGACCGCCGCGGAGCTGGAGTCGCTCACCACCGGCCTCGAGGAGTCGTTCTCCCGGCACGTCTTCCTCTGGCAGAAGACCAAGGACGACCTGGTGAAGGAGATGGACACCGCGATCCAGATGCCGGGGTGGGGGAACATCTGGACGCAGCCGATCATCAACCGCATCGACATGCTCGCCACCGGCGTGCGCACCCAGATCGGCGTGAAGGTCTTCGGCGACGACCTGGACGAGATCCAGCGGGCGAGCCAGGAGATCGCCGCGGTGCTCAAGCGGGTGCGCGGCGCGGTGGACGTCTTCCCCGACCAGATCGTCGGCAAGGGCTACGTCGAGATCGAGATCGACCGCGAGAAGGCCGCGCGCTACGGCATCCAGGTCGGCGACGTCCAGGACGTGGTCGAGGTGGCCATGGGCGGCAAGCCGCTGACGATGACCGTCGAGGGTCGCGAGCGCTACCCGGTGCGGGTCCGCTACGCCCGGGACTTCCGCGACGACGTGAAGTCGCTCAGGCAGATCCTGGTGGGGGCCCGCGGCCCCGCCTCCGGCGCGGGCATGGGCGAGCCCGCCGCCGCGGCGATGTCCGGCGCCCCGGGCGCCGGGGCGGACGCGGCCCCCCCGGTGCAGGTCCCGCTCTCGCAGGTGGCCGACATCCGGGTGGTCGAGGGGCCGTCGGTGATCAAGAGCGAGAACGGCCTGCTCCGCGCCTACGTCCAGCTCAACGTCCGCGACCGCGACGTCGTCGGCTTCGTCGAGGAGGCGCGGCGCGCGGTCGAGGAGCAGGTCGAGCTGCCGGAGGGCATGTACGTCGAGTGGGCCGGGCAGTTCGAGCACCAGGTGCGGGCGCGCAAGACGCTCCAGGTCGTCTTCCCGGCGGTCGTGGCGGTGATCGTGCTGCTGCTGTACCTGACCTACAAGAGCTGGGTCGACGCGACCCTGATCCTGCCGAGCATCCTCGGCGCCCTGGCCGGCGGGGCGATCTTCCAGTGGCTCTTCGGCTTCAACTTCAGCGTCGCCGTCTGGGTCGGCTACATCGCCTGCTTCGGCATGGCGACCGAGACGGGCATCGTGATGATGGTCTACCTCCGCGAGGCGATCCGCGAGCGCGGCGGCCTGGCGGGGATCCGCTCGGTGGCCGAGCTGCGCGAGGCGATCCTCGAGGGGGCCATCCACCGGCTGCGGCCGAAGCTCCTGACCGAGGGGACGACGATCATCGCGATCGCGCCGATGCTCTGGGCCGACGGCGTCGGCGCCGAGATGATCCGGCCGATGGCCGCGCCGGTCCTCGGCGGCCTGCTCGTGGCCGACGAGGTGGTCGACATCTTCCTGCCGGTGCTCTACTTCGCCGTCCAGAAGTGGCGATGGCGGAGGGCGCACGGCCTCGGGCCGCTCGACGAGCGGGTGGCGCTCGCCGCGGCCGAAGACCCGGTCCCGGTCTCATGAACGGGGGGCGGTCGCGTGTCCCGACCGATCGTGCGAGTCCGGACGCTCCTGATCGGGGTCGCCGTCGTCGGCGTGCTCCTCGGGCTCGAGGCCAATCGGCGGAGGTGCCCGGAGTACTGGGACCCTGCCACCGCCGAATCGGCCGCCCGGGAAGCGGGGCGGCATGCCCGGCTGAGGCGGTCCTACGAGCGGCGATGGTAGCGTCCGAGACGAGGCTTGGATCCCCTGGGGAGGCTGATGATGCATCGCAAGGCCCTGTCGCAAGCAGTCTTGGTGTCCGGGCTCGCCGCCCTGGGCGGCCTGGCGTCTACCGCGGTCGCGACCCCGCCCGGGCCCGGGCCGGTCCCCGTCATCGCGCCCGACGGCCCGGATCGCGGGGCCAGGCAGCCCCAGGCCGCCGTGGACGCGGAAGGCCGGATCTTCGTCGCCTTCGGCCGGGGCAACACCGTGCGCTGCGCCGTCTCGACCGACGGCGGGAAGACCTTCGAGGTGGCGACGGTCGGCTCGGTCGATTCGCTCGCGCTGGGCATGCGCCGCGGCCCGCGGGTCGCGGCGACGGGGCGGGCCGTCGTCGTCACGGCCATCGGCGGGAAGGAGGGAGGGGGACGCGACGGCGACCTCCTCGCCTGGCGATCGGCCGACGGCGGTAGGACCTGGAGCGGCCCGGCGCGGGCGAACGCGGTGGACGGCTCCGCCCGGGAGGGGCTGCACGGCATGGCCGCCGGGCCGGAGGGGCGCGTCTTCTGCACCTGGCTCGACCTCCGCGGCGGCAAGACGGAGCTCTACGGCGCCCGGTCGGAGGACGGCGGCACGACCTGGGAGCCGGACGTCCTCGTCTACCGCTCGCCGGCCGGGAGCGTCTGCGAGTGCTGCCACCCCTCGGCGGCGTATGCCCCCGACGGCATGCTCTACGTCATGTGGCGCAATCAGCTGCACGGGTCACGCGACCTCTACCTCACCAGCTCCACCGACGGGGGAGAGACGTTCGGCCCCGCCGAGAAGCTCGGCCTCGGGACGTGGCCGCTCGACGCCTGCCCGATGGACGGCGGCGCCCTCGCCGCGGGGCCCGGCGGCCGGGTCCAGACGGTGTGGATGCGCGACGGCGCGATGTTCGCCGCGCGGCCCGGCGAGGCCGAGCGGCCACTCGGAGGCGGCATCCAGGGCTGGACCGCCCTCGGCCCCGGGGGCGGGTACTCGGTCTGGCTGGAACGGCGGCCGGGCAGGCTGCTGGCCCTCATCCCAGAAGGACCTGCGCCGCTCACCCTGGCCGAACGCGCGAACGACCCGGTCGTCGCCGCCGCGCCGGGCGGCCGGGGCCCGGTCGTCGCGGTCTGGGAAGCGAACGCCGAGGAGGGCGGCATCCTCTCGCTGGTGCTCGATCCGCCGGCCGGAGATGCGGCCCGTTGACCGGAACACGCCCCGTCCGATCCGGGGGCGGGCCCGGACGGGGCGGACTGCGGAGCGTCCCGGCCCGCCCCCGCTGCACCGCGGAGAAGAACCATGGATCGCAGGGAATTGTTGGGAGTCCTCGGGGCGACCGCCGCGGGGCTGGCCGCCGCGACCGGCGGAAAGGCCCTCGGGCAAGAGGCGAGGGCGCACGCGCATGCGCACGCCGAGGGCGACATCCACGAGAGGTGCGCCGAGGCGTGCCTCGACTGCGAGAAGCAGTGCAACCGGGGCTTCCACCACTGCTACACGCAGGTCCAGGCCGGGAAGCCCGGGCACGCCAAGGCGATGCACCTCTGCGTCGACTGCGGCGAGGTGTGCTCGACCGCGGCGAAGCTGGTCGCGCGGATGAGCCCCCTGATGGTGCACACCTGCCTGGCGTGTGCCGAGAGCTGCGACGACTGCATCGCCGAGTGCGAGAAGCTCGACGACCCGGAGATGAAGGCGGTCGTCGAGTCGCTCAAGACGTGCGCGGCGGCCTGCCGCGAGATGGTCCAGGCCATGGGCGGCCATGAGCATGGCCGGGCGGGCGCGGCCCGCTGACGTCGTCACCGGATCGTCCTGCCCGCGGGCTCACGGGCGGGCGATCGTCTCAAGGTCCTGCGGCGGGGACACGCCGCATGGGTTCCCTTCCTCGGAGAGGACACCGTCCTTCGGGAGCGACATCATGCGAACGACCTCGCGGACGGTCGCCCTGGCCGGCGTGCTCGCGATCGGCATCGTCCCGATCGCCGGGTCCGCGGCCCGGGCGGGCTGCGGCGGCGGGCCGAACAGCCCGCCGTACGACTCCGGTGCCGTCCACTCGCTGCACGGCCGCGGCTTCGACAGCGCCCGACACGGTCGTTGAGCGCGGTACGACCAGGTTATCCCGGGTGCCCTCCCGGCAGGGACGCCGGGGGCCACCCTCTCTTCCAATCCTTCGGAGCGACTCAGATGCAATCGACCGGATCGAAGCTCATCCTGGCCCTCGCGGCCGCCCTCGGCGTCAACCTGACCGGGCCCGTGTCCGCCCACGACGGGCACGACCACGCCGGCGCGGCGCACGGCGGCGTCTCGGCGACGACGTCGCAGCACCACGTCGAGGCGGTCTTCACCCCGCAGGGAGTGCGGCTCTTCGTCCACGACCTCCAGCACAGGCCCGTGGACCTGTCGCGCGTCGCCGCGTCGGCCACGTTCTACCACCCGAATCTGCCCGACAAGCCCTGGTTCAGCCGGCCGCTCCGCGCGGCGCCATCCCATCCCGGGCACCCGGCCGAGGCGCTGG
>NZ_RYZH01000059.1 GCF_003977685.1 Tautonia sociabilis
GGGGGTGGGCGGGGTGGGCCGGTTGCTGGAGGAGGTGCCGGAAGACCGGGTGGTGTTCGGGTCTCATGCGCCGCTCTTTCCGATCGAGTCGGCGGTGCTGAAGCTTCAGGAATCTCCGCTGGGGGAAGGGACGCTCCGGGCGATCCGGGAGCGGAACGCGAGGCGGCTGGTCTCGGCGTCGAGATCGTGACCGTTGGGATCTTCGTTGATTCATCATTCGTGATTGGAGCCTGTCGCCATGCATCCCAAAGGAAGGTCTTCGAGGCGGACGTTTCTGGCCTTGACGTCGGGGGCGATTGCGGCCGGGGGGGCTCGGGGGCCTCGACCGGGGCCGCGGGCCGATCAGCTCGCGATGCTGGGGGGGGAGAAGGCGGTCGGCCGGCCGATGCCGAGGCCGGTGCGGTTCGGGGAGCCGGAGCGAGAGCGGCTGGAGGAGATGCTGGGGCAGGAGTCGCTGCTGTACTGGAAGGGGCCGCAGACGACGCTCCTGATCGAGCGGTTCCAGGGGGTCTGTCCGCTGGAATACGTGCAGACATGTTCGTCGGGGTCGGCGGCGATCCATATCGCGGTGATGGCGGCGGGGATCGGGCTGGGGGACGAGGTGATCACCAGCCCGGTGACGGACATCGGCACGGTGATCGGCGTGCTCTACCAGCAGGGGGTGCCGGTCTTCGCCGACTTGTTGCCGAACTCGTACAACCTCGACCCGGAGGACGTGGCGAGGAAGATCTCGCCGAGGACCAAGGCGATCATCGCCGTGCACCTGGGGGGGAATCCTTGCGAGACGGAGGCGCTCCGCCTCCTGGCCGATGAGCACGGGCTGATCTTGATCGAGGACTGCGCGCAGGCCTGGGGGGCGATCGACCGGGGCAAGCCGATCGGGACGACGGGGCACATCGCCTGCTTCTCGCTGCAGAATTCGAAGCATGTGACGTGCGGAGACGGCGGCGTGGTGGCGTCGTCGGACGATCGGTTCGGGCCGCTGCTGCAGCCGCTTGGGGACAAGGGGATGCCGAGGGCCGGCGGCGACGGGTTGTTCCACCGCTTTGCGCCGAACTACCGGATGAGCGAGCCGCAGGCCGCCGTTGCCGCGGGGCAGTTGACGAGGCTGGACGGGATCGCCTCGACCCGGTCTCGGCTGGGGGACCTGTTGTCGGAGGAGATCGCGGGGGTGCCGGGAATCGAGCCGCATGATGTGGCGACGGGCTCAAGGTGTGTCTACTGGTTCTACATGTTCCGCCTGCGTCCCGACGCCTTCACCTGCGACCGCCGGGAGTTCGTGAGGGCGCTGGCGGCGGAAGGGGTGCCGGCGTCGGCGGGGTACATCCCGGTGCCGCTCTACGGGAACCCGATCTTCCGGGAGCATGCGTTCTTCGCCGGGAGGTGGCCGGTGAAGGAGATGGGCCTGACGGACATGGACTATGCCTCGGTGTCGTGCCCGGAGGCGGAGGCGATCCTGGGGGACGGCGTCCGCCTGGTGATCAACGAGGCGATGGACGAGGCCTGGATCCGGGACGTGGCGGCGGCGATCCGCAAGGTGTCGGCGCACTTCTCGGCGTGAGCCGGGGCCCGATCGAGAGGGGGGGCGTCGGGCTTGGGATCGTCGGATTTGACCTGGCGAGGGCCTTCTTCCATCCAGAGGAGGATGACGGAGGTGTCGGCCTCGGGAGCGAGGAGGGCCCGGGAGGAGGGGAGCGATCGGTCGGCGAGCAAATCGGTTCGGTTAGGGCCAGGCCGCCGAGGGCGAAGCGCCGAGAGGGCCAGAGACGTTGCCCGGGTTCTCGTGTTCCTGAGAATTGAGCCCCGAGAGGAGGAGGGAGAAGCGGCCCCCGCCGAGGGGGGATGGCTCGAAGAGACTGCGATCGGGAGGGGATCGCGCTCGATCGGCCGGGGGAGGGGAGTCGGGGGAGGGATCGGGAGCCGGGGCGAAGAGGGGAAGCGACTTCACCACGCTCTGGACGACTCCCCAGCCGAGCGGGACGAGGACGAGGAGCCACGAGGCGACGATCACGGCGGGAGACGCCGGTTTCGACTCGGGAGGAGACGTCATGGGATCGTCCCGGAGAGGCCAGGGGCCGGCCGAGGGGCGGACCCCCGCCGATCGGGACGGCCGATCCCTGCCGAAGGGGCCCGGGGAGCGGGGGCGTCGGAGGGCAGGGCCTGGTACGATGGGGAGGTCGGAACCTCGGGGTCGAGACGGAAGCGGAGTCATGAGGAGGGACCGGGCGATGGCGGATCGTCGGGAATTCCTGGGATGGGCGGCGGCCTTGGCCGCGCTGGGGGGGAGGACGTCGGGCTCGGGGACGCAGGAGGGGGTCGGGGCGGTGCCGATCGTTGATACTCATGTGCATCTCTGGGATCTGAGCCGGTTCCGGCTCCCCTGGCTGGAGGGGGGAGGACCCTTGGCGAGGGATTACCTGCCGGGGGACTACGACGAGGCCGCCGAGGGGCTGGGGATCGTCCGGGCGGTGTACATGGAGGTGGATGTCGATCCGGCGCAGCATGTGCAGGAGGCCGAGTACGTGATCGACCTCTGCCGGAGGAGGGTCGGGCCTCTGGTGGGGGCGGTGATCGGCGGGAGGCCGGCGTCGGAGGGGTTCGGGGCGTATCTGGACCGCTTCCGGGACCATCCGGAGGTCAAGGGGGTCCGCCAGGTCTTGCACGGCGAGGGGACGCCCCCGGGAACCTGCCTGGCGCCGGAGTTCGTGAGGGGGATCCGGATGCTGGGGGAGCGGGGCCTGAGCTTCGACCTCTGCATGAGGCCGGGGGAGCTGCGCGACGCCTCCCGGCTGGTCGACTTTTGCCCGGAGACCGCGATCATCCTGGACCACTGCGGCAACCCGAGCGTGCAATCGGCCGATTTGACGGCCTGGCGGGACGACCTGGCCCGGCTGGCCGATCGGGGGAACGTGGCGTGCAAGGTGTCGGGGATCGTCGCCTCGGCGGCTCCCGGATGGACGGCCGAGGACCTGGCGCCGATCGTGACTCATGTGCTCGATCGGTTCGGACCCGATCGGGTCGTCTTCGGCGGCGACTGGCCGGTGTGCACGAAGGCGGCGACGCTGAGACAGTGGGTCGAGGCGCTCCGGCAGGTCGTCTCGGAGCGGAGCGAGGCGGAGCGTCGGGCCCTCTTCCTCGACAACGCGAGGCGGATCTACCGCCTGGAGGGCTGAGGGCGGCTCTTCCCTCGGAAGGGTGCCCCGGGTTGTCTCCCTCCCGGGGCGGGGCCGACGATCGCACGGGTTCCGGCTGCGGAACCCGAGGCACCCGACGCTGTTAACCGTTTCTGTTGTTCATCCTTGATCCGGTCGGCGCGTTCGATCTCACGTCGTGTCGCCGAGCGGAGCCGATGGCCTGCTGGCGATGCTTCCTCGGGTCGCCGTGCGGCGTGGTGGCTGGGGTCGTGTCGACCCCAGACCCGGCAGCCTCCCGACGCTGGGGTCGACACGACCCCAGCCACCCCGCCGACGCTCCGGCCCCGACCACGTGACTTCCAAGACCATCGCTGGGGTCGACCCGATCCCGGCCTCCTCCGCCGCACCTTGAGCATGACTCCGGCCGGCATCTCATCATTGGCATGATCTGAAGGAATCTGGATGAATTCCGTCGAGAACCGGGTCCCTGGATCCAGGGACGCGGATCCGAATGTTCGATCATGGCGACGGCGGCGGCGATGGCGGAGGGTTGGACGGGAGGTCATCCTGCCGGAGGGAGAGGAGGGAGCCGGGGGAGAGGAGGGAGCCGGGGAGTTCGGAGGAGGAGCCGTCGGGCCACCGGATGCGGAGGGAGTCGGGGGGATGGGCGGGGGAGATCGCGAAGTGGAGGGTGGTGTCGGAGGCGGCCATGAAGCCTCCTCCGCGGCGGACGGTGTCGATCTGGGTCGAGCCGCCGGCTCGAAGCTCGACGACGGCGCCGATGGCCTCGAGGTTCGGCCATCGGCCGACGAGCCGGACGGAGGAGGAGGGGGGGAGGGTCCCCTCGTTGATGAGGACGCGGAGGGGGCCGTCGATGGTGGTCATCACCAGGTCGAGGTCGCCGTCGGCGTCGAGGTCGCCGGCGGCGACGGCTCGGCCGGAGCGGAGGGAGGAGAGGTCGGGGCCCCAGCGGTCGGTCACGTCCTCGAACGAGCGGCCGCCGAGGTTGCGCAGCAGGACGGGGGGCTGATGGTAGGGCTCTCCCGTTCCCTCGGGGTAGACGTGGCCGTTCGCCTGGAAGAGATCGGGGAGGCCGTCGAGGTCGAAGTCGGCGAGGACGATTCCCCAGCCGACGTGGAGGATGGTGGCGATCTGGACGGTCGAGGACAGGGAGATGTCCAGGTATGATTCGCTGTTCTGCTGGATGAGCAGCCGGGTGCCGTCGCGGTGGTAGTTGCTGTAGGCGACGTCGAGGAGGCCGTCGGCGTCGACGTCGGCGAGGTCCATGCCCATGCTGCCCTCGGCCCGGCCGCCTCCGCCGAGGGCGAGGCCGACACGCTGGCCCTCTTCTTGGAATCGGCCGTCGCCGAGGTTGCGGTAGAAGGCGTTGGCCTGGGTGTCGTTGGTGACGAAGAGGTCGAGGTCGCCGTCGGTGTCGTAGTCGGCGAGCAGGGCGCCCATCCCCTTGCCCTCGGGGTTGAGCAGGCCGGCGGCCTCGGTCACCTTCTCGAAGGTGCCGTCTCCCCGGTTCCTCCAGAGGACGTCCGGCTGCCCCCGGAGCGACTCTGGCCCGGCGAAGACCAGGGCGGGCCCGCCTCGGAAGCCGACCAGCGGGGGAGGATCGTCGGCATCGACGTCGAGATAGTTGACGACGTAGAGGTCGGGCCAGCCGTCGCCGTCGACATCTCCCCAGGAGGCGGCGACCCCCCAGTAGGGATCTCGGCCGAGGCCGGCGGCGGCGGTCGCGTCCTGGAAGGTGCCGTCGCCGAGGTTCTGCCAGAGGGTGTCGGGGCCGTGCTGGGCGAGGAACAGGTCGAGGTCGCCGTCGGCGTCGTAGTCGGCGACGGCGACTCCCTGGGCCCACCCGGTGTGGACGATCCCGGAGCGGGCCGAGACGTCGACCCAGCGGCCGGGGCCGTCGTTCCGGAAGAGCCAGGGGCCGCCGGCCGGGACGACCTGGCCCTCCTCGACCCGGCTGCCGGGGGCGACGAAGAGGTCGAGGTCGTCGTCGCCGTCGGCGTCGAAGAGGGCGACGCCGACCCCGAGGGATTCGAGGATCGATCGCTTTTCGGGGGAGCCGCAGAGGGTGGTCACGTCGAGGCCGAACTCGGCGGCGCGGTCGACGAACCAGGGGCCGGAGGAGGGCCGGGAAGATCGGGGAGGGGCGGCGTCGGCGGGGGGCCCCGAAGCGACCGAGGCGGGGTCGTGACAGCCGGCCGGGAGGAGGCAGACCGTCGCGAGCAGCGGGAGGCCAGCGGCCCCCCGGAGGGTCGGGGGGACGGGGCGTCGGACTCGCATGGAGGAGAGCTCCTCGCGAGGGGGGATCGGCCCGCGCTCAGTCGAGCTTCAGGTCGATGACCTGGCCGTCCTCGGTGACGTCGACCTCCAATTGAGTGGTTTGTTCGCTGCCGTACTTCCGCTGGATGTCCTGGCGGTCCTCGGCGGTGAGGGACTGGGGGCCGACCTCTCCGGAGACGTCGGCGTCGAGGCTGGCGGCGTTGAAGACGACGTAGACCTTGTGGTGGTCGACCTTCGCGCCTTTGTAATCGGCGTTGTACTCGAGTT
Source organism: Tautonia sociabilis (assembly GCF_003977685.1). Classification (GTDB taxonomy): domain Bacteria; phylum Planctomycetota; class Planctomycetia; order Isosphaerales; family Isosphaeraceae; genus Tautonia; species Tautonia sociabilis. The sequence continues at coordinate 5,700 of NZ_RYZH01000059.1, forward strand.
CGTAGCGGCCCTGCTCGTCGGTGATCCCCCAGCTCGGCCGGCCCTCGGTGGGCATGAAATTGACCGTGAGGTTCGGGACGGGCTTGCCGGCCCGGGTCACGGTGCCGGTCACCCGGGCGATCTCGGGGGCGTCGGGGTCGCCGCAGCCGGCGGCCACGAGCCAGGCGAGGAGGACGGCGTGGTGGGCTCCGATGCGAAAGCGGAAGCGGAAGCGGAAGCGGAAGCGATGGAACATGGCGGTGATCGCTGGCGAGGGTTGGGGAGGAGAAGGGAGGTCGCCCCGGCGCGGCCCTGGCCGGAGGGCCGGGAGCCGCGTCGGGGCGGGTCGGGATCGGTCGACGTGACTGGGGTCGGCTCAGCTCAACTCAGTTCAGCTCAGCTCAGCTCAGTACTGGTCGGCGGAGACGACCTCACCCCCCTTGCGCGTGAACAGGGCGCGATAGGTCTGGAAGTTGATATGTTCCTTAAGGAACGCCACGTGGCCGTCGGCGAAGGCGACCATCACGCCCCCCGGGTGGCGGCCGAAGGCGCCCCGAGAGTTGGGGTAGGTGGAGTTGGGCGGGAAGGGGTTGCCGTTGTGCTCGGCAGCGGTGACGTATCCCTGGGAAACGTGGTGGACCCAGAGGAACTGGTTGGAGCCCATGTTCACGGGGACCCAGCTGTGATTGGCGTTGTGGGCCTGCTCGGTGAAGAGGATGGTGTTGCTGGTGCCATCCCGGATCTCAGACATCTTCACATACATGTTGAGCGCGCCCATGCCGTCACCCACGGACTGACGCTGAGACTGGGTGCGGGTTCGTTCGGGGCAGCACAGGCCGGTGCCGCCGTTGATCGCGTAGTCCTTGAACTGGTTCTCGGGCTTGACGCGGTCGACGGACGGGCAGACGAAGGTGTTGGGCATCGCATTCGCCGCGGTGGAGTTGGCCAGGCTGCCGGAGGGGCCGCGTTCGTTGCTCGGGCCGGCCCAACTGGAGACTTCGGGGATGCTCTCGGCATAAACCGGCAGGGCGATGTTGAGTGAGTTGTAGACGTTGTTCCCTTCGATGAACGGGAGGATGGCGGCGGCCCAGCTGTAGCTACCCCAGGGGCAGCAGGTGCTGTTGGGGTCGTGCCAGACATCGGGGCTGGGGAATGTGTTGGGGTTTGTCCAGTCGGGCGCGTAGTTGCCCGCCGGGAAGGCGCCATTGGCGTCGTGGTAGTTGTGCGAGGCCAGGGCCATCTGCTTGAGGTTGTTGGTGCACTGGGCACGCCGGGCGGCCTCTCGGGCCGCCTGGACGGCCGGCAGCAACAAGGCGATCAGCACGCCGATGATCGCGATGACCACCAGCAACTCGATCAGCGTGAACCCAGCCTTCCGGGGATGGGATCGATGCATGAGTTCGGGCTCCTCGGTTGAAGGTTGCCGGCCGGACGGGGTCGGGGAGTCGGCAACCCGGCGATTCGCGCGATCGGGTCCGATCGCGGCGAGGACCGTCGGGCGCACCTCGATCGCGCTGGGGCATCCATCAATTCATCGTGAGCGATTTGATGGAGAATGCCTGAATGAGATCGGCACGACGGGAGGTCGAAGGCCCGTGGTGCGCTTGCCAGTCTCCCGCGTTGGGACGACCCGATCCGCGCACCGATTACCCTCCCCACGGTGAAGCCGTGGGGGCGATATGCGTTGGGGATGTCGATGGACTTTCGACCCAGGCCTAATAAAAATGCAACGGGGTTTCCCAGTCAAGGAAATAATCCAGGATTCCTCTTATCGAGTTCGATCTCGGGGGGGGAATGGCTTGCGGAGGAGGGATGTGGATGCGATCGCCCGGCAAGGGCCGGCTGGCGAGGGCCGCGGCCGTGATCGCCTTGTGCGTGCCGCCGGCGCTTTGCTTCTGGTGGGCGGCGGCGGAGGATCGGGGCCGTCGTCGGCTGGAGGAGGCGAGGGAGGCGCTGGCCAGGGGAGACGTGGCCGAGGCCCGGTCGGCGCTGCGGGGGATCTCGATCGGGGGGCCTTCCGGGGGGGAATTGGCGTACCTGCTCGGGCTGTGCGCGTTCCGATCGGGGGAGCTCGACGAGGCGCTCGACGCCTGGCGACGGGTCCCATCGGCTTCAGAGTTCGCCGGCCCGGCCGCGACCGAGGGGGCGGCCGTCGCGCTGGAGCGGGGGGACTATGAGCTGGGGGAGCGGCTGCTCCGCCGGGCCCTGTCGCGGAGGGGCCCGCACGAGGGGAGGGCGGTTGAGCGGCTGGCCCGGCTGCTCCGGCTGGAGGACCGGAGGGAGGAGGCTCGCCAGCTGCTGGCCGGTCGGCTGGAGTCGGCCCCGGACCCGATCGAGCTGGTGCGGGAGTTGTGGCTGCTCGACGCGGAGGCGATTCCCGTCTCCCGGACGAGGGCGATGTTCGAGGAGGCGATGGCGACGCATCCGGAGGATCCGAGGGTCCGGCTCGCCCTGGCGAACCTGGACCGGAGGGCGGGGAGGCTCGCCGAGGCCGGCCGGCGGCTGGCCTCCCTTCCCGACGACCCTCCCTCCTGGAGGGCCCGGCTCCGGTGGGCGGTCGAGGCCGGGGAGGTCGAGGAGGCAAGACGGGCGCTAGGCCGCCTGGGCCCGGGGGGGCTCGACCCGGTGGAGGCGGCCAGGATGGACGCCTGGTTCGCCTCCCAGGCCGGGGATCGGGAGCGCGAGCGCCTCGCCCTGAGACGGCTGCTCGAGGGGGCTCCGGCCGATCCGATGGCGCTCGATCGGCTCGCCGAGCTGGCCCTGGAGGCCGGCGATGAGCGGGAGGCGGCCGAGTACCGCCAGCGGAAGGCCGAGCATGACCGAAACCGAGACCGATACGCCCGGCTGCTCCGCCTCGAGGGCGAGGAGCTGGCCCCTCGGGCCCGGGAGCTGGCCGCGCTGGCCGAATCGCTCGGCCGTTGGGACGAGGCGAAGGGCTGGTGGCTCGTCGAGGCCCGCCGGCATCCCCGGGACGCCGAGGCCGGCGACGCCCTCGCCCGGCTGGAGCGCGAGGCCCGGCGGCGATCGGCCGAGGAGACGACAGCCGACGCCCTGGCGGCGATCGGACGCGAGCCCGCCGGGCACCCGGGCCCCGATCGGCCTCCGGCCTCCGAGCCGGGGACGGTTCCCGAATTCGAGGAGCGGGCCGAGGAGGCGGGACTGCGGTTCCGGCTCGATCCCGGGGCCTCGGACGAGCACCATCTCCCCGAGACGATGGCGGGGGGCGTCGGCCTGCTCGACTTCGATAACGACGGCTGGCTCGACGTTTACTTCCCCCAGGGCGGACCCTTCCCTCCCGGTCGGGGCCCTGGGATCGAGGGCGGGAGCGAGAGCGAGGGCGAGGGCGGAGGCGACCGGCTCTTCCGGAACCGGGGGGACGGCACCTTCGACGACGTGACCGAGGAGGCGGGCTTCCCCCGGTCAGGTCGGGGCTTCGGGCACGGGGTCGCCGTCGGCGACTTCGACAACGATGGGTTTCCCGACCTGTTCCTCACGAGGTACGACCGCTACGAACTCTGGCGCAACCGGGGGGACGGCACCTTCGAGGATGTGACCGAAGCGGCTGGGCTCGGCCTGCCGGCCGAGTGGCCGACCTCGGCGGCCTGGGCCGACCTGGACAACGACGGGGACCTTGACCTTTACGTGTGCCACTATCTGCGATGGGACGAGGAGCACCCCCGAGCCTGCCTCGACCCGGAGTCGGGCAGGCCGATCTACTGCGAGCCGGTGCTGTTCGAGTCGGTGCCCGACCGCCTCTTTCGCAACGACGGCGGCCGGTTCGTTGACGTGACGGGGGAAGCCGGCCTGGTCGACCGGGACGGCCGGGGTCTGGGCGTGGTGGCCGCCGACCTGGACGGGGACGGGCTCGTCGACCTGTATGTGGCCAACGACATGTCGGCGAATTCCTTCTATCGGAATCTCGGGGGAATGCGCTTCGAGGAGGTCGGCGAGCGGGCCGGCGTCGCCTCGAACGCCGACGGGGGGTATCAGGCGGGCATGGGGATCGCCTGCGGCGACCTGGACGGCGACGGCCTCCCCGACCTGGCCGTGACCAACTTCTACAACGAGGGGACGACCTTCTACCGCAACCTCGGCGGCGGCTTCTTCGCGGACGCCTCGGCCGCGTTTGGGCTGGGGCCGAGCCGGTACCTGCTCGGGTTCGGGGTCGCCTTCCTGGACGCGAACAACGACGGCTTCCTGGACCTCGCCTCGGCGAACGGGATGGTCAACGACTCCCGGCCGCTCTACCCCTACGCCATGCCTACTCAATTGTTGCTGGGAGGGCCCGGGGGCCGCCTGGCCGACGCGACCGCGAAGGCGGGGCCCCCCTGGACCACCCCCCGGGTCGGTCGGGCGCTGGCCTGCGGCGACTTCGACAACGACGGCCGGCTCGACGTGCTGCTCGTCCCGAACGACGGCCCCGCGGCCCTGCTGCGGAACCAATCGGAGGGGGGCCACTTCCTCACCCTCGGGCTGGAGGGGGTGGCGTCGGCCCGCGACGCCGTCGGGGCGAGGGTCGTCGTCGAGGCGGGGGATCGGGCGCTCGTCTCCTGGAGAGTGGGGGGGCAGGGCTACCAGTCCGCTCCCGATCCGAGGCTTCACGTCGGCCTCGGCGGAATTGAGGGCCCCGTCTCGATCGAGGTCGCCTGGCCCTCGGGCCGGGTCGATCGCCACGATGGCGTCGGGGTCGACGCTGGCTATCTCCTCCGAGAGGCCGAGCCTCGCCCCCTCCCGCTGCCCGGCTTCTCGAGGAAGCCCAGGGAGCCGTGACGCGGGCAGAACGCCGATCGTCTCGAAGGGATGATCGAGTGAGTGCGTCCCGGGGTGTTGGCTCGGTCGGCCGGTCGCCTCAGCGGCGAGGGGGGCTCGGTCGGGACGCGACGGGAGGGGGAGGGGGTTCGAGTCGGAAGATCTGCTGGTCGCCGAGCGTCCAGGAACGGATCCGGCCGGGCTCGAAGCGGTCGGCGATTGCCTCGGCGATCAGGCCTCCTCCGCGGTCTCGGGGGGAGCCGGCCACGGCGACGGCGTAGCCGCCCCGTTCCAGCACGTCGAGCACCCGGTCCATCCGGGCCCGCACCTCCGGCGCGAGGCCGTCCGAGGGTTGCCGCATCGCCCACACCTCGAACAGGGTGAACATCGGCTCAACCCGGGCGGAACCGAGCATCAGGTATTCGTGCTGGAGTCCGTTCACGAATTGATCCTGGGCGACGATGGTCGGCGCTCCCGGCTGTCCCCGACGCTTCAGGTCTCGTCGGATGAGCCTCGCCGTGGCCGAGTAGGGGTCTCGGTCGAGGCCGGTGGAGGCTCGGGCCTCCCAGTCGTCCTGGTAGGGGCGCAGCCCGTTCTCGGCGGTCGATCCCAGCGCGGCCCAGCCCCCCGAGGCCAGCAGGACCGCCGCCGAGAGGCGGCCGAGCCGGCGGGACCGGGGGGTCGAGCCGGAGGGGAGCAGGGCGGACACCAGGGCCGCCGCCACCAGGGCCGTCGGGGCGATCAGCACGGCCCCGTACCGCATCGCGACGGAGTTGAGCACCCGGGCCCCGGCGGCGAGGTCGAAGGCGACCAGGCCGAGCAGGACGCCGGCGACCAGGGCGAGCAAGTCCCAGCGCCGTCTCCTCGCCATCGCCGCCGATCCCGCCCCGAGCAACGCTCCGGCCACGATGCGGAACCACCAGGAGTGTCGGGAGAGCGTCTCCTCGTCCGTCTCGGTCAGATCGGTGTAGGTCACGAACCGGCCGAAGGAGTCGATGAACGCGCCGATCGCCCTGGGGTCGTCCCGGTAGCCGTCCAGGTTCGGGTTGCCGGAGATCCACCATCCGAAGGCGGGCAGGATGCAGAGGCCGCCGACGATCGACGTGAGCACCGCGGCCCGCCACCCGCCGGGCCGGGTCTCGGCCGCCCGGACGATCATCAGGGGCCAGAACAGCGGCAGGAGCAGGATGTTGGTCGGATGCACGAGCAGGGCGAACCCCGCCCACGCCCAGAACCAGCCCGCCCGGCCGGACCAGGCGATCGCCGCGGCGATCAGGCCCACCAAAGGCGTCTGGCTGAACTCGCAGCCGAACCGGGAGAAGACCACCGCGGCCGGCATGCACAGCATCGCCATCGAGGCGATCACCCCCCCCTCGAGCCCGAACATCCTCCTCCCGAGCCGGAAGGCGACCGCCACGGCCGCCAGCCCGGCGATCGCCGCCGGCAGGCGAAGAGCCAGTACGGTTGGGCCGGTCAGCGCGAGGATCGGGGCCTGGGAGGCGACGAACAGCGGGCTGAGCAGGTTGCCGGAGGTCGTCCTCGCCTCGAAGGGCTCGCCGTGGAGCAGCCTCCAGGTCTGGATGCCATAATACGCCTCGTCGCTCGTCGGCAGCGGGATGCCCTCCAGGCGGTCCAGCCGCAACCAGAGCCCGGCAACCATCAGGGCCGCCACGACGACGCCGATCAGCCACCCCGGGGCGCGTTCTGTCCAGTTCATCCGGGCGATCTCCCCGACCGGGATCGAACAGGGGGAATGGTTCGGCGTCCTCAGCCGAGCCCGGTGGTCGATCCCTCCCGATCGGAGGCCGGGTGCCCCGCCGAACCCTCCCGAGGATCGGGGCCAACCACGCTCGATCGGATCACCAACGCCCCTCGGGAGCGGCGTGCTCGTCTCGACGGGCCCCCCCCCGTCCGAGGCCTCCCGGCCCAGGACTCCCGATCGCCGACCCCTCCTCGGGAGGAGGCTATCGTGTCCGCCGGATCCGTCAATTCCAATTCCTGTCAGAACGCACAAACCAGGGATGAGTACAAGGGACGAGATCTTGCGCGAAAGAACATTCCGATCGCAGGGATCGGCGCGCCGGCCCGGGGAACGACGCCGACGTCGTCAGGCACGCCCCAAACCCGACCTCGCGATCCACCCCGAGCCGCCTGTGTGTCCGCGACTCCGAAGCCCCGGACCGCCTTGTCTCCTTCTCGGCCTCCTCGACCCGCGATCGGGCTTCCATCCGCTCGGTGGCCTGTCAGGGCCTGGAGCCAGCCAGGGCGGCGGAGCAGGGCTGGACAACCCGCCGCGATCTCGGCAAGCATTGGTCATTGTCTCCTGCAACCCGACGGCCGGAGTGGCCGCCGGGAGCGGCCGCTTCTGGCGGACCGGCCCGATCCGGCTGCCGAGCACCACCGACGGAGCCGACCCATGAGCACGACGACGTCCGGCCCGCAGGCCTCGGAGGCGATCCGCGACGATGGTTCCGAGGACCGCATCCTGCTGCGAGGGGTCGACCGGGCCCTGTTCGACCGCATCGTCGCCGCCCGAGGGGACTCGTCGGTCCCCCGGCTGACCTGGATCGACGGGGACCTGGAGCTGATGAGCCCCTCCTACCGGCACGAGAAGCTGGCCGACCGGCTGGCCGACCTGGTCAAGATCGTGGCTCGTGCCCTGGGCGTGCCGTTCGAGCCGGCCGGGACCACCACGCTGCGGCGAGACGACCCGGGCCGAAGCAAGGAGCCGGACGCGAGCTTCTACCTGGCCCATGCCGCGGCGGTGGCCGAGGTGGAGGAGATCGACCTGGGAATCCACCCCCCACCCGACCTGGTCATCGAGGTGGAGATCCGCAACCCACTGCGCCACGGGGCCGAGGTCTCTGCGGACCTCGGCGTGCCGGAGCTGTGGCGGTGCGACGGCCGGGAGCTGAGATTCTTCCACCTGGGAGCCGATGGCCAGTACGAGGAACGGTCCCATTCGCGTTCCCTGCCTCGGCTGTCATCCGCCGAGGCGATGGGACTGATCGTCCGAGGCCGGGGAATGCCGTACGGCCAGTGGCTCGACGAGGTCGAACGGTGGGCCCGGGAGGAGCTGGCCAACCGCCCCGCCTGAGCCCGACGCTCTCGGAAGACGCCGGCCGGGCTTCGGACCTGGCCAGCCGATCGAGTCATCTCGCCGGGCCGTTATCGGATCGCTCGGGTGGTCGAGGACGTCCCATGCGACACCACGGCCCGCGACCTGGAGCGGCGTCTCCCGCCGCGGCGGAATGCCGGCGTCGGCCGCGAGCGTGAGGTGCCGTTCGTGCGGACCGATCCCTGAGCGGCGCGGCAGCCGGCGTCGCGTTGGCAGCCGATCACCGTGCGTGACGGCCAGTAGGGCACGCGAGGGTCGACCCGACGGTCGTCCCGACATGGCCTGTGCACGGCATTCCAACCCACGCCCTCGCGGGGAGGGCGACATCCGCACGCTGTCCCGAGGGTAGGGGTTGGTTGCCAGTTTCAACCCACGCCCTCGCGGGGAGGGCGACGCGCGGTGGTGCGCCCGGAAACGGGCTTCGAGGGCTCGGTTTCAACCCACGCCCTCGCGGGGAGGGCGACGATCGGCGTCTTTCTCGATCCGCCCTACTCCGCTGTTTCAACCCACGCCCTCGCGGGGAGGGCGACCCACCAGCGGGAGCGTGCCCATGAACGAGGCGTTGTTTCAACCCACGCCCTCGCGGGGAGGGCGACGGGTTGCATCCGACGGGGCGAGCACCTCTTGCTCGTTTCAACCCACGCCCTCGCGGGGAGGGCGACAGTCGGGCGCCTCCACTGGCCCGGACTCCGGCCAGCGTTTCAACCCACGCCCTCGCGGGGAGGGCGACCGCGTTGTGCCGGGGGCGGCGCGTCGGCCAGGGCGTTTCAACCCACGCCCTCGCGGGGAGGGCGACGTCCAGGAGTCGTTGGTTGAACCGCGACCCCATCGTGTTTCAACCCACGCCCTCGCGGGGAGGGCGACCGCTTCGGGGCCTCGTTGCCCACCCGCGCTCGCCGGTTTCAACCCACGCCCTCGCGGGGAGGGCGACGGCTGCGGCCGACGAAAGAGCATCGCGCCGGAACCGGTTTCAACCCACGCCCTCGCGGGGAGGGCGACCGGTCCAGCAAGACCCACCAGGCCCCGCCGAACCCGTTTCAACCCACGCCCTCGCGGGGAGGGCGACACGAGTTGTCCGCCGTAATTGAGGTGATCCGTCCGGTTTCAACCCACGCCCTCGCGGGGAGGGCGACCTTGCATTGCCTACTACGGCTCGCTTCAGGTGGCGGTTTCAACCCACGCCCTCGCGGGGAGGGCGACCTCGACGTCCAGCTCAAATTCAAGGGCCCAGGAGTCGTTTCAACCCACGCCCTCGCGGGGAGGGCGACCGTCGAGGATAAAGGTCTTGGTGGTCTTCCGCAGGTTTCAACCCACGCCCTCGCGGGGAGGGCGACCAGTTATGTATAACCAGTCATCCCCCGGTATCGGGTGTTTCAACCCACGCCCTCGCGGGGAGGGCGACCTCACTCCCGTCGTGCCGCCCTTGTAGTACGAGCGGTTTCAACCCACGCCCTCGCGGGGAGGGCGACCGACGCGCTGCCCCGCCGGATCATCGACCGCAAGCGGTTTCAACCCACGCCCTCGCGGGGAGGGCGACCGGATTGAGGGGTGAGGCTCAGAGACATAGCCGAGGTTTCAACCCACGCCCTCGCGGGGAGGGCGACCGACCGCAACGTGGGGGTCACGGTGCGCAAACCATAGTTTCAACCCACGCCCTCGCGGGGAGGGCGACCTCAACAGCCGCGTTGGATCGCTCGAAGGTGCTAGAGTTTCAACCCACGCCCTCGCGGGGAGGGCGACCCTCCACCCAGAGCACCACGCTCGGGCGAAGGCAAAGTTTCAACCCACGCCCTCGCGGGGAGGGCGACCCCGAGGCCCGGCAGTCGCTTGAAGAGGTCGAGGAGGTTTCAACCCACGCCCTCGCGGGGAGGGCGACCGCCCCGCGTCACGAGGATGGGCCCGGCTCGGCAGTTTCAACCCACGCCCTCGCGGGGAGGGCGACCCCAAGCGATTGGCCGAGGACGTCACTCGCACGATGTTTCAACCCACGCCCTCGCGGGGAGGGCGACCCGCCAGAGTAGTCGCTGGCGATCTGCCGAATGCGTTTCAACCCACGCCCTCGCGGGGAGGGCGACCCCCGCTGCTCGACCGCCTCCCCGACTAACCTCTGCCGTTTCAACCCACGCCCTCGCGGGGAGGGCGACCCGTCGCGGCCCCCGTGGAGGCCGTCGTCAGGTCCAGTTTCAACCCACGCCCTCGCGGGGAGGGCGACCGACGTGCCCTGGCAGCGATAGGCCGGGCAAAGTTTCAACCCACGCCCTCGCGGGGAGGGCGACTGATCGCCTGGAGTAGGTAACTCCCGAGATGGAACCGGTTTCAACCCACGCCCTCGCGGGGAGGGCGACGCCGTGTTGGCCAGCTTCCAGGTGCCGTCCGGGGCCAAGTTTCAACCCACGCCCTCGCGGGGAGGGCGACTCTCCTGGTAGGCCCAGAGGCCGACGACCAGGCCGTTTCAACCCACGCCCTCGCGGGGAGGGCGACCGGCCCAGCGGCCGGTCATCGCCGGTGATCGCCACGTTTCAACCCACGCCCTCGCGGGGAGGGCGACAGGTCGGCCCGGGGCGTCGTCCCGTCGGCCTCGACGTTTCAACCCACGCCCTCGCGGGGAGGGCGACAACCCCCTTTAATTTGGGGAAACGGGCCCCTCTAGGCGTTTCAACCCACGCCCTCGCGGGGAGGGCGACTGTAGATCGCTCCGATCGCGTTGTACAGGCCGGAAAGTTTCAACCCACGCCCTCGCGGGGAGGGCGACAGGCCGCATTTTTGGGTGTCAACCCGCGTAGGCGTTGTTTCAACCCACGCCCTCGCGGGGAGGGCGACGCGCACTCCTCTACGTCGGGAACGAGTGCGTCTTGGAGTTTCAACCCACGCCCTCGCGGGGAGGGCGACGGGGTAGAGGCAGGACATGATCAGCGCGTCGGCGTTTCAACCCACGCCCTCGCGGGGAGGGCGACCCTGCTCACCAACATATTGGAGATCGTCGAGGATGTTTCAACCCACGCCCTCGCGGGGAGGGCGACGGGCGGTCGCACAGTTGTAGATCTTGTTATATCCGTTTCAACCCACGCCCTCGCGGGGAGGGCGACCTTCGCGCCGCTGATCACCGCGGTGGACGCCCAGCAGTTTCAACCCACGCCCTCGCGGGGAGGGCGACGTCCACCAGTCCTGCCCTTGCCCCCCCGCCCCGCGTTTCAACCCACGCCCTCGCGGGGAGGGCGACCGGGCGCGGCGGGCCCTCGGCCGCGGTGAGGTCGTTTCAACCCACGCCCTCGCGGGGAGGGCGACCGTCCGCAGTCGAAGCGTTTCGGGAGACGCTACTATGTTTCAACCCACGCCCTCGCGGGGAGGGCGACGGGAATTGCTGCCGAGGGTCTAGCGCGCATGGCGGGTTTCAACCCACGCCCTCGCGGGGAGGGCGACTCATCGTCTCGCACGGTGTCGGCGACTGGTCCCGGAGTTTCAACCCACGCCCTCGCGGGGAGGGCGACTTACGCCAGGCGGCCCAGCGAGACCCTGCACTCGAGCGTTTCAACCCACGCCCTCGCGGGGAGGGCGACCAAGATGCCCTACCAGTCAATCCAGCAGGATTTCATGTTTCAACCCACGCCCTCGCGGGGAGGGCGACGCGGGATTGCTCAATCCGGATCGAGTCGGAGAGGTTTCAACCCACGCCCTCGCGGGGAGGGCGACGGTGTCCTCAATGAGACGCTTGAGGACTTGGTCGGTTTCAACCCACGCCCTCGCGGGGAGGGCGACATTTCCGGGTGTTCCTCCTCGGCCGTGTCGGGGGTGTTTCAACCCACGCCCTCGCGGGGAGGGCGACGTCATTTGGCCAAGCGTGCCTGCGTTCATCACTGGAGTTTCAACCCACGCCCTCGCGGGGAGGGCGACGCGACGAATCGACGAGATCGAGATTGCTCCCGGGTTTCAACCCACGCCCTCGCGGGGAGGGCGACTCGACAATGATGGCCGGGTTCTCCTGGTGAAGATGTTTCAACCCACGCCCTCGCGGGGAGGGCGACCAGGGGGAAAGAGGTTGAGCCATACACTAACAAGGTTTCAACCCACGCCCTCGCGGGGAGGGCGACATGGGTGTTGGATGAGGGCTATATCATGCGATCCCGTTTCAACCCACGCCCTCGCGGGGAGGGCGACCGTAGACGGGGCGCGTGGCACGACGCGCCTCATCAAGTTTCAACCCACGCCCTCGCGGGGAGGGCGACTTGTTAGTGTATGGCTCAACCTCTTTCCCCCTGGTTTCAACCCACGCCCTCGCGGGGAGGGCGACAAGGTGATCCGTGCACAAAGTCGGAGCTGTTTGGTTTCAACCCACGCCCTCGCGGGGAGGGCGACGGGTGAAGCCCGAGACCGATCCCGGGCCGACTCGGTTTCAACCCACGCCCTCGCGGGGAGGGCGACCTCATACTCCTTGCCGTTCTGATGCACTTCATCTCCCGTTTCAACCCACGCCCTCGCGGGGAGGGCGACATGCGGTGGGATGGGACTTGTCGGGCGCGACCATTGGTTTCAACCCACGCCCTCGCGGGGAGGGCGACGCGGGCCTGGCCCGAGAGATTCGAGTTCGGACCAGTTTCAACCCACGCCCTCGCGGGGAGGGCGACGCGTGGGTGTCCGACGACGAGGACGTGTTGAGATAGTTTCAACCCACGCCCTCGCGGGGAGGGCGACCGCCTCGGCCCCGAGGTCGTAGCTGTAGTGCTCCGCGTTTCAACCCACGCCCTCGCGGGGAGGGCGACCGACCGCGTGGCCGCCGATCGAGGACGAGCCCCAGGGTTTCAACCCACGCCCTCGCGGGGAGGGCGACGCAAGGCCGTCAGCCGATCGAATTCGTCGCCACAGAGTTTCAACCCACGCCCTCGCGGGGAGGGCGACTCGACGTGCTGGTCGACCGCCCTCCGGTGGACGGTGTTTCAACCCACGCCCTCGCGGGGAGGGCGACCTCACCGCTCCGCCTCCTCCGCTCCCCGGATGGCGTTTCAACCCACGCCCTCGCGGGGAGGGCGACGCGCCGCAAGCTCGCGGGCCTGCCGACCGAAACCGTTTCAACCCACGCCCTCGCGGGGAGGGCGACGCTGGCCCGTTGTCGCGACCCGCTCGCGATCCAGTTTCAACCCACGCCCTCGCGGGGAGGGCGACGCCCGGTCGGAGCCGGACCCCGAGCGGGCGCGACTGGTTTCAACCCACGCCCTCGCGGGGAGGGCGACGAGGCGGCGCCCGAGGGGACGCGCAACGACCGCCTGTTTCAACCCACGCCCTCGCGGGGAGGGCGACCTGAGCCCGACCGATGAGACGCTGATCATCGATCAGTTTCAACCCACGCCCTCGCGGGGAGGGCGACGGGGGGCCCGGCGGGTCATCAGGCGGATCTGGGGCACGTTTCAACCCACGCCCTCGCGGGGAGGGCGACCGCACTCTTATACGTCGGCAACGAGTGCGTCCTGGAGTTTCAACCCACGCCCTCGCGGGGAGGGCGACCGAGCCGACGGTCGATCTCCGCCTTCACCGCCGGGTTTCAACCCACGCCCTCGCGGGGAGGGCGACGCGGGAACGGCAACCACCTGATCAAGACGAGCGGTTTCAACCCACGCCCTCGCGGGGAGGGCGACGCCCCTTCGGCCCGGGGCAACTGGCCCAGGCGGCAGCGTTTCAACCCACGCCCTCGCGGGGAGGGCGACACACCCGTTGTGTTGTAGGAGGCGAGGAGCGACTGGTTTCAACCCACGCCCTCGCGGGGAGGGCGACGCAGGCCGTTAAGCAACCCGTGAGGGATTACTTGTTTCAACCCACGCCCTCGCGGGGAGGGCGACACGTCCAGGGTGCTTCGGGAGCGGCATCCGCACCTGTTTCAACCCACGCCCTCGCGGGGAGGGCGACGCAAGGCCGTCAGCCGGTCGGCCTCGTCGCCACAGAGTTTCAACCCACGCCCTCGCGGGGAGGGCGACTTCTAAGGATCCCGCGCGCGCAGACCTTCCCCAGTTTCAACCCACGCCCTCGCGGGGAGGGCGACACCGGGAGCGGCTCTCCCGCCCCCCCTACGCCGACGTTTCAACCCACGCCCTCGCGGGGAGGGCGACTCCGGGTGGGCGGGACCAAGCCGGACGGGACGGTGTTTCAACCCACGCCCTCGCGGGGAGGGCGACCGCCGGGGATCATCCCGGTCGTCGAATCGCTCGATGTTTCAACCCACGCCCTCGCGGGGAGGGCGACGCCTCCCAGGGTGTGCAGCCAAAGAGGAGGACTTCGTTTCAACCCACGCCCTCGCGGGGAGGGCGACTAGGGCGGCTCCCGCTGGACCCGCCGGCTCGCCGCCTCGTTTCAACCCACGCCCTCGCGGGGAGGGCGACGTCCAGCTCAGCGACGGTGCCGATCCGGTGGAGGTTTCAACCCACGCCCTCGCGGGGAGGGCGACCTCCGAGGCTGCGGCGGGCATCGCCGTCCCCGACTCGTTTCAACCCACGCCCTCGCGGGGAGGGCGACCGGCCGTCGCCGCCGCCCGCACCCCGAGGAGACGGCGTGTTTCAACCCACGCCCTCGCGGGGAGGGCGACGTATGTGAGCCGCATCGTCACCGAGCGTGGCAAGGTTTCAACCCACGCCCTCGCGGGGAGGGCGACGCGGCGGGAGCGGGGCAGGGGAGGAGCCCTCCCATGTTTCAACCCACGCCCTCGCGGGGAGGGCGACGGAATCCCGAGGGAGGCGTTCCCCGGCGGTGCCCCGTTTCAACCCACGCCCTCGCGGGGAGGGCGACGGTTCCCTCGATCGTCGAGGGGTTCGCCCTCGCGGTTTCAACCCACGCCCTCGCGGGGAGGGCGACTCTGTCGGACGCAATCCGTGAGTCGTTCGATCGGTTTCAACCCACGCCCTCGCGGGGAGGGCGACGAAATCGGCCCCGGGATCATCCACCCCGGTCCCGTGTTTCAACCCACGCCCTCGCGGGGAGGGCGACAGGATTCCGGGTACGAGGGCGATCAGCTCACCTCGTTTCAACCCACGCCCTCGCGGGGAGGGCGACGAGGATTTCCCGGATGAGTTGCATCGCCTCGGGGTTTCAACCCACGCCCTCGCGGGGAGGGCGACAAGGTCACGGGCAAGCTCTTTGTCCGGAAGCGGGGGTTTCAACCCACGCCCTCGCGGGGAGGGCGACAAGGTGATCAGGCCGTTGCTCTTGAGCGTGCACTTGTTTCAACCCACGCCCTCGCGGGGAGGGCGACCCGAGGCGCCCATCGTCCCGACGTTGATGATGAAGAGGTTTCAACCCACGCCCTCGCGGGGAGGGCGACGGCGGCGGTCAGACAGGGGTGCTGGTCGCCGTCGTTTCAACCCACGCCCTCGCGGGGAGGGCGACGCGGGAGGATGGGGACGCCGGCGGCCACAGCCTCGTTTCAACCCACGCCCTCGCGGGGAGGGCGACCTCCGCCGGGTGAGGTTCCGCCCGGCGGAGGGGGGTTTCAACCCACGCCCTCGCGGGGAGGGCGACCGAGTTACGTTGTCGCGAGCGTCCGTGAGATCGAGGTTTCAACCCACGCCCTCGCGGGGAGGGCGACGCGGTCAGGTCGGTCGCCTTCAGCTCGATGAAGTCGTTTCAACCCACGCCCTCGCGGGGAGGGCGACCGGCGGTGGTCAGGGTGAGGTCCCGCTCGCCCGCGAGGTTTCAACCCACGCCCTCGCGGGGAGGGCGACGTCCAGCACCGAGACCCCACAAGCTCGCGTCCGCGTTTCAACCCACGCCCTCGCGGGGAGGGCGACCGGGTGTACTCCCTTCTCAGCCCCATCTTGACGTGTTTCAACCCACGCCCTCGCGGGGAGGGCGACTTCTAGCCGAAACACCCTTGTGACGCAAGGGGTTAGTTTCAACCCACGCCCTCGCGGGGAGGGCGACGCCCCGCCTGCCCCGACCGCGACTCCCGGAAGCAGTTTCAACCCACGCCCTCGCGGGGAGGGCGACCGTCCATGCGCAGACCCTCGCGTCCTGCCCGGGAGGTTTCAACCCACGCCCTCGCGGGGAGGGCGACAGGGCGGTGATGCGCGGGGCGTCGGCTGGGCTGGTGTTTCAACCCACGCCCTCGCGGGGAGGGCGACGCTCGACCGCTGGCGTCCGACCTGGCGTGGCCGCAGTTTCAACCCACGCCCTCGCGGGGAGGGCGACGCCGCCGCCGACGCCCAGCCCTTCGCCCGGGTGCCGTTTCAACCCACGCCCTCGCGGGGAGGGCGACACGCGATCGGGAAGATCGACGTGATGCTCGCGACGTTTCAACCCACGCCCTCGCGGGGAGGGCGACGCCTTGCCTACCGCTTGCCAGCCGACCGCACGGTCGTTTCAACTCACGCCCTCGCGGGGAGGGCGACAAGCTTCACGCGCTCCATGTCGAGCACTACGCCGTTTCAACCCACGCCCTCGCGGGGAGGGCGACGATCGCGTAGGGTTTCGGCCAGTCGCCCTGGCCGGTTTCAACCCACGCCCTCGCGGGGAGGGCGACTCCGCCTGGCAGTGGGCCCGCGAGGGCGGATCCGATGTTTCAACCCACGCCCTCGCGGGGAGGGCGACGTTCCCCACCGGAAACACTGGACGTAGGACCGATGGTTTCAACCCACGCCCTCGCGGGGAGGGCGACCGGGTCGAGGCGGCCCAGGTGCTGATGGAGGTCGTTTCAACCCACGCCCTCGCGGGGAGGGCGACGTATGGGTCGCGCACGACGCCGGCCTCCCGGTCAAGCAAGTTTCAACCCACGCCCTCGCGGGGAGGGCGACGACCTTGCGGCGGAGATCCTTCGCCGGTATCGGTTGCTGTTTCAACCCACGCCCTCGCGGGGAGGGCGACATGGGGTCGTCCGAGACGTCGCGGTCGAGCGGCCGTTTCAACCCACGCCCTCGCGGGGAGGGCGACGGGGCTGGCGCGGAAAATGCGAGCGCCCGCGCGAAGTTTCAACCCACGCCCTCGCGGGGAGGGCGACCCCCGGCTCCGCGAGGCGATCCGCCAGCTGCTGACGTTTCAACCCACGCCCTCGCGGGGAGGGCGACAGGCCGGAGCCGTCGGTCATCGCCGGCCGCATGTTTCAACCCACGCCCTCGCGGGGAGGGCGACTGGATGACGTCGCCGAGATCGTCACCAAGGTCAACTGTTTCAACCCACGCCCTCGCGGGGAGGGCGACATGCGGCACAGCGCCGCTGCGGCGCAGCATCTGTTTCAACCCACGCCCTCGCGGGGAGGGCGACCGCCACCCTTCCGTCCTCCCCGGCTCCTCTTCCGGTTTCAACCCACGCCCTCGCGGGGAGGGCGACACCTCGGAGGCCCACACATGGCGACTGACGCTGAGTTTCAACCCACGCCCTCGCGGGGAGGGCGACGGCCGCGCCCGGTTCCCCCCGGATCAGCTCCTCGAAGTTTCAACCCACGCCCTCGCGGGGAGGGCGACGCTGCTGGAAGCAGCCGATGTCATCGGCGTGGAAGTTTCAACCCACGCCCTCGCGGGGAGGGCGACACCTCTCCCACCTGTGCCTTGTACCGCTGGAAGCAGTTTCAACCCACGCCCTCGCGGGGAGGGCGACACGACGGTACCTGATCCGGCCTCGATCGGGCAAGAGTTTCAACCCACGCCCTCGCGGGGAGGGCGACTGTCCGCTCGGGACCCCGACAACTCGTCCAGCTCCCAGTTTCAACCCACGCCCTCGCGGGGAGGGCGACGCGATGAATGATTATGCGTGCACCTTCCTGAAGAAGTTTCAACCCACGCCCTCGCGGGGAGGGCGACCCCGCCTCCGCAAGTCGTTTTGGGGCAACGGCCCGGGAGGCGGGATTCGCGAACCGGCCGACTTAACAAGAGTCGGCCGGGCGGCGAACTCGGACAGTGTAACCGAAATCGGCTTGCCAAGGAATGTTCCGGCGATCGCGATCCGACGGGGCGGGCGATGCGCGCTGGCGGTTCGCGTCAGAAGATGAGAGGGCCTTCCGGATCATACCCGGGACGAGCCCCGTGATGTTCGACCCGGCCGTCCCAGTGGGCCCCCAGGTGGTAGAACCGCAGGCTGTCCCGCTCGGGGTCGATGATGGCCAGCAGGCGCTCACGGCAGGCGGTCCACTGGGCGGGGTCGACCTTCAGCTCGAAGACGGAGAACTGGACACGCTGGCCGTAGTCGAGGCAGGCCCGGGCCAGACGCCTCAGCCGCCGCTTGCCACCGGGCGAGGACGTTTCCACGTCATATGTCACAATCATGTACATGGGATCGGCTCGCGAGTCGGACGCGATCGGGGAGACGGAGGGAATCGGGCAACCTCGGCCGCACGTGTCGCTGGCCTCAGCCCTTCCAGAGGAAGGGTGGGTAGGCATCGAGGTCGTCCCGGAGCCAGCGCACCAGCAGCAGCGCCTGCAGGTGGGGGATCATGCCGACAACGGTCTGCTCGGCGAGGACGGGGTGAGTCAGGGTGTCACGCTTGCGCTGCTGGTAGGCAACGAGGACGGCCTTGCGCGTCGCCTCGTCCATCACGACGGCGCCGTTGTCGAGGCGGCGGAAGCCGGTGGCGAGCACCTGGCGGCGGTTGATCAGGGAGAACGCGAGGCGATCGGCCACGTAGGCGCGGAGCTCCTCCATCAGGTCCAGAGCGAGGCTCGGCTTGCCGGGGCGGTCGGCGTGGAGGAAGCCGACGCAGGGGTCGAGCCCGACGGCCTCGCAGGCGGAGCGGGTATCGTGCAGCAGCAGGGTGTAGATGAAGGAGATCAGCGCGTTGATCGGGTCCAAGGGAGGCCGGCGACTGCGTCGGACGAAGCGGAATGAGTCGGCGGCGGTTGGGTTGCTCAGCAGCGCGTTGAAGGCGTTGAAGTAGTGGGTGGCGGCCTCCCCCTCCAGCCCTCGAACCGAGTCGAGCGTCTCCGCCGACCGGAGCTCGTGGATCGAGGCCGAGAGGCGATTGGAGGCGTGCCGAAGAACGGAGACGCGGTCCGGGTCGTCCTCGGCATCCCGGATTGCGCGGAGAAGGACGCTGCGCGCGTTGGCGACCTTCGCCAGCACGACCCGCCGGGCGACCTCGAGGGCGACCTCGGGGTCGTCGGCCAGGCGGTATTGCCGGCGACGCACGAGGACGTTGCCGTGCGAGGCGCCCCGGACCGACGCGAGGTACCGGCCGTTCTCGGTGAGGAAGGAGATCGCCACCCCGCGGTCGGCGCAGGCCCCGAGCAGCGCGGGCGAGCAACCGACGCGGCCGAAACAGACGATGCCCTCCAGGTTGTGCAGCGGCAGATGCGCCCGGGGCTTGCCGTCGACGCGGACCTGGACCGCCTGGCCCTGCTTGGCGAGGTAGGAGCCCTGCGTCGTGACGTACAGGGTGTTGAGATGCGTCTTCATCAGCCGCCCTCTCGATCGGCGAGGTCGGGGGAGTCGAGCGCGTCGAGGAGCCGGTCGAACTCCGATCGGGCTGATCGGCTGCGACCGAGCCGGAGCCGAGGAAGGCACAGGCCCCGCAGGGAGCAGCGGTCGCACTTCGGACCGGGATCGGCCGGAGGGGTGCGACCGGATCGGACCAGCTCGTGGAGCCGGGCCGCGGCCCCAGCGGTCAGGTCGCGAAGCCCGGCGGACATCTCGACGGCGACGCGGCGACGGGTCGTCCCATTGAACAGCTCCCCCAGCGGGACGGGACGCCCGGTCATCTCCTCCAGGCAGAGGGCCTGGGCACAGAGCTGGACCCGGTCGCAGTCGTTCTTCTTGGGGCGACCCCGCTTGTACTCGACGGGGACTGGCGCCTCGCCGGCGGACCAGCGCACGACGTCGGCGACGCCGAAGAGGCCCAGCTCCAACGAGCGCAGCGGGATGGCCCGGAGGAACCTCCCCCCGGGCCGGGTGGTCGTCCGGCCGCCGTGGGCTCTCTTGTGGAGGAGGAGCCCCTCGGCGGTCTCGCGGTTCTCTGCCCACTGCCGTTCGACGAGAATCAGCGCGCACTGGCGATCACAATAGAGCAAATGCTGGAGCGCGGAGATCGGCAGCAGGTCCGACTCGGCATACGGCATGGCTCAGGACCACTCGATCCAGCGCTCGATGGTCACGCCGCCGGGCAGACTCTCCTCGTCGACCTCGAACTCGTAGTCGTGGGACGACCGGGGAGGCCGACCCTCGACGTCCCCGTCCGAATCGCCCGGGAGCGGCTGCACACCCGGCTTGGGGTGGCATCGGACCCGGGCGAAGAGCTGGTCGGATCGGGCGTTGCCCAGCGGACTCTCATGGCGGAAGGCGATACAGGCGACGGGCCGCATGGTCGCCCGGGCAGCGGAGCGGTCGGATTCGAACATACGGTCGAGTGCCTGCTTGAACAGCTCCAGGTCCTCCTCAGAGAATCCGGTCCCGTTCGGCCCTCCCGCCAGGTTCGGGTTGACGAACGCATGGACGCGATAAAGGCCGTAGGGGACGGTGAACTTGCGGCCGATAGTCCGTTCCTTATCCAGATCCCTCTCGTTGGTCACGGCGCAACGGGTCACGGCATGTTCGTGGCAGATGATGGGGTGTAACGACCGCGCGATCCCGAACTGGATCGGGCCGCGGACCTGGCCACAGTTGACCTCGGTGGTCATCACGGCTCCGAACGTCCGGATATCAAAGAAATTCTGGCACATCCAGGACGTCAGCGCCCGTGCCTTTTCTTCGTCCTTCGGGAGCTTCTTCTTTTCGTCCGCCTTGGCCTTGGGGATGAGCTTCTCCCACGCCCGGTCGTGCTGGCTGTTGAGGACCGTCCGCTCCTTGACGTAGATCTCGAACGGCGGCTGTTCTCCCTTGGCCAGGCCGACGAAGTTGCGGATCTTGCGCTTCAGGCAGACATCGGTGACGAGTCCCTGGCCCGTCTCCGGGTCGAGCCTCGGCAGGTTGCCAGCGTCGGGGTCGCCGTTGGGGTTGCCGTCGGTGATGTCGAAGAAGTAGACGATGTCATAGCGATGGGCGATGGGGGCTCGTCCGGTGGCGGTGTCACTCATTGGTCGTCTCCTTGGCGTTCACGGTCTTCTTGGTGAAGAAATCCTGACGTTGGTGGTAATATCCGATGTAGAACAGACCCTGACGTTCGAGGGGAAGGTGCCTGGGGAAGTGATTGATGCGCCCCATGATTTCGTCCATGAGTCGTTCCCGATCGATTCGCTGTCCTTCGTAATCCAAGTTCCTCATGTGATGCTGGTGCAGATGCAACAGCCTCGGGAAGACGTTGGCCGGCGTCGCGGCGGCGGAGGCGAAGAAGCGGTCCTTGATGGTCGCGTTGAGTTTGTTCTGGCTCGCGTCTTCCTGGGTCTTGTTGAGTTTGTTCTGGCGCGCGTCTTCCTGGGTCTTCTCCAGGGTCGCGAAGAGTCGACCGATCTGGTACGCCTCGTCCGGGTGGTCTTTGTTCAACGCCACGGAAACCTCCTTCTTGATATTATTGATCAGATACGCCTTGAGGATCGCCGCCCGGGTGAGGTTGATCTGGGAGTCGGCCCGGATCCGCCGGAGGACGGCATTGAACAGGAGCTGTGGGTAGGGAAGTCCGCCGAGTACGGCCCGCGCGACTTCGCCCGCCAGTTGCGGGGGGATGTCCTTCGGCTCGCGGGCGGTCTCAAGCAACAGCCGGCGGATGATCGGCGGGGGAGCGTCCGCTCGTTCTCCGATCATCCGCAGCCGGTCGACGTGCTCCGCCAGCCGCTCGGCGAACTGCCGCACGGTGCCGACGAGCCAGTAGCGGACGTTGAGTCGGCTCGCGTTGGGGGAGAGGCCCAGGACGTAGAACGGGGCGTCCGGATGCTCGAACCGATCCGAGAGGCGCCCCTGTCGGACGTCGTTCAGGAACCCTCGGACGCGATCGACCGTCGCGGCATCCTCGGCCGGGGTGTTCTCGAGGAAGATGTCGTGGAACAGTTCCTCGGCGTTGGCCCCCTCGACCTGATCGGACCAGAAAACGACCGTGGCGTCGCCGATGCGGACCTGGCGCTTCGTGTCGGCGAGCAGGCGGTTGAGGGCGGTCGTATAGCGGAAGGCGTCGCGGATGCCGACGGGGGCGTTGTAGCTCTGAGACTTGCCGTAGCTCTCGAATGCGTCCAGGTTGAACGAAACGAGGGCCGCCCCGGTCGTATTCGCCCCAACGACCCCCTTGATCGCCGGGTGGAGCCGGGCGAGCTGCTCCGGCTCTCCGCTGATCAGGGAGCAGGCGACCGGGCCTGATTCCTCCCCAGTGTCCGCCGTCAAGCGGCGGGACCAGGCATCCCGGACCATCGCGCTCTGGTGGACGTAGCCCGGCCAAGCCCGCAGCTTGAACACAACATTCAGACCAGCCAACTCGTCCCAGTTCGGCAGCGACTCGGCGTTGGCCGGGTCCCAGTGCTCGAGGAACCGGCAGAGGGCCTCATATCCCTCGTCGTCGACCAGTTCCGCGCGGAACGACAGGTGCAGATCCCGGAACGCGGCGAACATCGCGGCCGATCGCTTGGGACTCCCCTTGGTGTCCCGGCCCAGAACGTAGCCCGTGTTGTCCCAGCAGAAGTAGGGCTTGAGCCCGGTCCCGGATCGCCCCCCGTGGTCGGGAACGACCATCAGCCTGGGCCTGGGCTGCCCGCGCTCGCTCCGTTCCCGGATGTCCTCGATCGCGGACAGCGAGCCGTCCGGCTCCAGCACCACCTGGGCGTGGATCTTTTGCTCACTGAACCCGAAGTCGGCCACGCGATTGGATTGCTCCTGATCCGCTTCGAGGCGATGGTAGTAGGCGATCAGAGCCGGCAGCAGGCCGCTCGTCGGATGAGTCTGGCTCATCGGCGGGCCTCCCGAGAGTCGAACGGTGGGACGTCGATCACCCCGTCGCGAAGCATGGCGCGAAAGAACCGGGGGGTCATGCCGTCGCTGAAGTCGATATCGAGGAGCATGAAGCCCAGGTCGCGTTCGCCTCGGAGTTCGGGATGGACGTCCGGGAGCGGCTCCCCCTCGACGACCGGTGAGAACTCGGCGGGGAACTCCCGGCAGCCCAGGTACGGGCGATGGAAGCACCGGCCGTCCTGAAGACGGCGATTGAACTGGTCGAGATGCTTCCCGGCGTTGTTCTCTCCCCTTCGGATCGTGAAGCGGGCCTCGACGATGTAGTCCACGTCGCGGAGGATCGTCGCCGCTCGTTGCTGGCGATCCTCCTCGATGACAAGGCCGAGCCGACCTCGTCCGGCCTTCATGGCCTTCGCCACGGCCCCGGCGGGGATCTTCGACGCGACCTCGTTCCGCCGGAGCGACATGAACCGGATCGGGTTCAGGACGCGAATCCGCGTGACCTGCCAGCGGATCTCCGGCTTCCAGTAGATCGCCTCGATGATCCCCCGCGCGGCCGACGGGGTGATGACGTCGTAGCTCACGCGCTCCACCTTCATCTCAGGGCGAGTGAAGCACGCGAACTCTCCCCGGATGCGGAGCTGGATACTCATGGTGACGACCTCTTTTTTGTCTCGAAATGGTCATCGATCACGCCTGTGACGATCGCTCCGGCGTCCTGAATTGAGTGATCCGGAATCGCCTTGGTTGCCTGTTGGTGGGCGGTACAGCCGGGGCGCCGCTTTCGGCCGACCAAAGGGAAGGAGTCAAGGCGATTCAGCGTGACGTCCCCGCAGACTCGCTGGAGAGGAGAATCACTCCGATCGCCTCGGACGTTGGCGACGCGTTCGTTGCGCTAGACCGCGCTTACGAACATGCAAGAGCGTCCACCAGACCTCGTGCCTCGAGAGCTCTGATCCGGCTCCTTGCAGAAAGACGTGGTACACCTCGTCGAACTCGCTGGTGTACGGCAATCGATCGACAGAGAGGGGCAACTCGTTCAGAAGTTGCTCTGCGATTCTGATCAGATGAGCACTGGCCACCGAGGTTTTCTCCGTGCAATACTCAGAACAGCTTGACTGTACTGGTAGGATAGGTGGGAGCGCCCGATGAGAAAAGTGCTCGCCAGTGATTTTTTTGGGCTTTTTGCGTCACCCGGATCTCGGGTGAGGATTGAAACTGAGTGTTGCATGGAGACGTGGTTGCAATGAATCGAGGGTGGGAGGATCCGAGCGTCCTCTCGCCCTCGTTTTTCATCCTCTTTCATCAGAGAATGTAATAGGACTCATCGAGCCCGATCGCCTTGTCACAGAGCCCCAACCGCTCGTCGTAGGCCTTGGAATTGGCGAGGTAGAATCGGTCGAGACGCTCCAGCAAGACGCCGTTCTGGAGCAGTGTCCGCAGCTCGCGTTCGAAGACGCTGACGACGAAGCGCTGGGCCTTCCGGTCGAAGTCGCGGAGCAGCTTCGGGTCGGGAGGATCGGGCATGGCTTCGAGCTGTTCGATCAGAAGCCGGCCTGCTGAATCAAAGGGGACGATGACGGGGAACTGGCCGTCGTCGATCAGACGGTATGCGGAGGCGGCCGATCGGAACTGGGCGTGCAGCAGGTTTTTGGGGTCCGGAGCGAAGCAGTCCAGAACGCTGTGGTCCTCGGCCCCTCGGTCCCAGCCCCGACCGCCGTCGCCGCCCTGCTGCCAGTAGTGGAGGTTGAAGTAGGCCTCGATGGCCCTGGGGGAGAGCAGGTCGTCGCGGTGTTCCGGGGCGACCTCGCGGTAGTGGCCGGCGGCTTTGGCGATCAGCGGGACGGTCGGGTAGGCTTCCGCGTCATCGTCGAAGACCACGACCCGACCCGGGCGAGGCCGGCCGTCCTTGTCCCGCAGGAGCCCCTCGCGGTTGCAGCGACCGGCGGCCTGGGCGATCGAGTCCAGTCCGGCAGCGGCTCGGTAGACGACTGGGAAGTCGACGTCGACGCCGGCCTCGATCACCTGGGTCGAGACGACCCGGCAGGGCACGCCGGGGCCCGCTCGCAGCCGGCGTCGCATCTCCTCGATCACCTGGCCGCGGTGCTCCGCGCACATCGAGGCGCTCAGGTGCAAGGCGTCCGGATCGCCAAGGGTTTCGAAGAGCGCGGCCGCATGGCGGCGGGAGTTGACGATGCAGAGCACCTGCGTCTCCTGCCGCAGTCGTCCGGCCAGGTCCTCGTCGGTCTGCTGACCCAGGATCTCGACGGTCGTCCGCCTCAGGGCCCGGTGGAGCTGGGCCGGATCGTCGATGATCGGTCGGACGTTGGCGATGCCGATGGGGAAGTCCTTCCGATGCTCGATCGCCGGCTGGGTCGCCGTGCAGAGGAGGACGGTCGCGCCGTAATTGGTCACCAGTTCATCGAGGGCGGTGAGCGTCGGCGCTAGCAGCCGAGGGGGGAGCGTCTGGGCCTCATCGAGGATGATCACGCTCTGAGCCAGGCGGTGGAGCTTTCGACAGCGCGAGGGCCGGCAGGCGAAGAGCGATTCGAAGAGCTGGACATTGGTCGTGACGATCAGGGTCGCGTCGAAGTTCTCGGCGGCGAGCCGGGAGCGGTCGGACTGAACGTTCGGGTCGTCGGGATCGAGGCTGCTGTGGTGCTCCAGCACCTCGTCGGCCAGATCGCCGAGGGCTTCCCGGAAGACGTTGGCCGTCTGCTCGATGATGCTGGTGAAGGGAATCGCGTAGACGACCCGCCGCAGTTGATGCTTTTTCGCGTGCTCCAGGGCGAAGGCCAGCGAGGAGAGGGTCTTGCCGCCTCCGGTGGGTACGTCCAGCGAGAAGAAGCCCGGCTCCAGCGCCGCCTTCGCACGGCAGGCGTCCAGAACCTCTCGGCGACGACGGTTCACCGGAGTGTCCCCGCCCCGTCGCTGTTTCTCCCGTTGCAACTCGTCGAGATGGCGATTGAGCCGATCAAGGATCGCTTCGCAAGAAGCACCGCCTTCTCGTTTCCTGGAGCGCTCCGGGGCCAGGAACTTCTCCGTGGCCAGGTAGTCGGCATCGACCAGGCACGAGAAGAGCATCCGAGTCGCGAAGGCCAGGGTGAACGCCCTGCGATGGTTGTTGCCGACGCAACGCAGCCCCCAGAGCGATGGAAGGGGCAACCCGAGGAGCTCGGGAGGCGCGGCGCCGATCGAAGCGATCGACTTCTCGAGCCGGCTCCGGAGCGAGGAGGCCTCGCCCTCGTTGTCGGGCAATCCGGCATGATGGCCCGCGATGCAGTAGGCCAGCAGCCGACCCAAAGGCCCAAGCGAGGCGGCGCGCTGGGCGCCGGCGGTCGAGTGGTCGACCTTGCCGGCCACCTCCGCTCGGTGGACGCCGCCGTCCCCTCCCGCGCTCGCCCGGAGGTAGGCCTGGAAGGCCTCGCTGTACTTCCCGAGGTCGTGCCAGAGCCCGGCCAGTTCCCCCCAGGCTCCGGCCCCGAAGGTCGAGGCGAACTGTTTCGCCAGTTGAGCCGTGCACTCGAGATGTTCCCGGAGCGGTTCCCAGTCCTTCTCCGGGCGACCGTTCACCGTATGAGCATAGTACATCGTCACATCCTTTCCGACGCGGGAAGGACCAGCCTCGTCCTTGCCGGGGCCCCTATACTATCCATCTGTGAGCTGATTGCAAGCCGTTCCTTGTGCATCAATTGACGCGTGCCGAAGCCGAATTCCCGACGCCGACTCGCATCGGGCGCCGTCTTGCCCTCGGGAGGACGGTCTCCGCTCCGTGCCGGACGTCGCCGCCTCGGAAACGCATCGGGGGATCAACGGTGCCGTCCCGCTCCCGGTCACAGTCGCATCGGGGCACGTCCGACCCGGGGTCGAGTCGCGTGGGCCTCTCCGCCGGTGGCGACAGGCGTCGGCGTTGTACAGCAGGCCGTCGAAGATCACTCGCCGATCACGATCGGCGGGCAGGCCGCGGGGAGGATACCCGCTGCCCCTCGCCAGGCGACGACCCGAGGGTGACCGCCTCGCATCGACCGGTGCCGGCGCCGTCCCCCATCGAGGACCACGTAGCGGACGACCCAGCAATCCCGGTCGTCCACCACCTTGCGGGCCAGGCCGCCCTGCGTGGAGCGCCAGTACTCGGCGTCGTGGAGCTTGGCCGCGATCGCCGTCCACCGCCGCTCGCGCCGGGCGGCATCCTCGTCGGGCGTTTCGTCCTTGCGACGCCCCGGGTCGGTCGCCTCATTCATCGGCGACCTCCTCACCCCGGGAACGTCCCTTTGCCGTCGTCGCGCCAGCGTCGCCGGGGCGGGTCGGCCCCGGGGGCGGGCGCCGGGCGAGGGCCATCCGCCGCTCGACGGCGGCGCGGGCCTCGACCAGCCGCGTGAGCTTCTCCTGGAAGACCAACACGCGATCGCCGGCGGGGTCGTCGATGCTCAGGTCGAACCCCGGGCTCTGGGTGGTGACGTCGCGGTCCCAGGCCTGCTAACGTCGGCGGAGGGAGGTTTCGGCGCGGAGCCGGAGGTAGGCGAGGAACTCGACCATCTCGTCGAGCTGGGCCAGGGCGAAGGCGCCGGGGTCGGCGTGGGAGCTGACCCGGAGGGCCTCGCCGACGTCCAGCCAGTGGCGTTCCTGCTCGATCGGGTCGAACGAGGGGCGGTCCAGTTCGGCGAGCACGGCGCGGTAGTCGCCCGCCTTAACCCGCTCGGCACGCCTCCGGGCCCGGCCGGCCCCCGGGGAGGGCGTGCCCCAGGCGAAGGGATCCGCGTTCGAAGCAACATCAACCTGCGTCTTGTCGTGGATCACGATTCGACCTCGCGTCAATCGGGCGTCTGGTGGCCGACGACATCATCGGTGCCAGCCGCGTCGGTCCCGTTCCGGCCGACGCGAGACGGCGACCGATGCAAGTGACCCGGTGGCCGATCGGCGCGGCGACCCGGCCTCCGAATCGGCAGGGTCTCGGACGATTCCTAGGCCTCGGGGGGCGTCCCCTCCCGCGCGGCGGCCCGCCGCGCCGCGCGGGCCCGGGCGCGGCCCTGGGACTTCGCCGAGGGGAACACGCGGAGGAAGGTCCGGCCCCGGCCGTGTCGGTCGTGGTCGTACCGCAGCGTGAACCCCAGGAAGTCCAGGCTCGACCCCGGCTGTCGCATCCTGACGATGCGCGTCTTCTCCCGGTTGATCGTCAGCCGGAAGCGCCCCTCGAGTGTCCCCTCGATCCAGTCGACCAGCCGTCGGGATTGGTGGCGTGCCAGCACCACGAAGTCGTCGGCGTACCGCACCAGCTCGGCGTTGGCCCAGGTCCCGGGGCCGTCGCCCCGGGCGAACGCCTTCTCGAACCAATGCAGGCAGATGTTCGCAAGTAACGGGGAAAGGCTTCCCCCCTGCGGTACCCCCTGCGTGGTCCGGGAGATCGTCTTCGGCCCCGGTCGTCGGTCTCGATCACGGGCGCGTCGAGCCACATGCGGATCAGCCTCAGCACCGAGCGGTCGGCGACCCTCCTCTCCATACAATTGATCAAGTGATCATGGGGGATCGTGTCGAAGTACGACTTCAGGTCCGCGTCGTAGACCTCCACCAGCCCGGCGGTCAGATACCGACGAATCGCGTCGATCGCCTGGTGGGCGTTCTTGCCCGGACGGAACCCGAAGGAGCTGTCCGTGAAGTCCGCCTCGAAGATCGGCTCGAGCACCCCCGACTTCACCTCCGGGGTGTCCGGCGGTGGGAATTGGGGTGGCGACGTGCCGCGTCGTTCCGTAGTGGGACTCTCGTCCAAGCGGTTCTCCTCGGCTCTGCGGGAAACACGGATCCGGCAGGGGCCCTTCGCTCTGCGGGCATTACCCCGCTTCCTCGCTACGATGACCCCCCTCCGACTCCCGGCCGGGCCGGGCTGCGGTTATGGGTTCCCGCGTCCCGTTGGACCGGCACCATGCCCAGGTGCCCGACCACCCGACCGGGTCTCTCAGGTTCCTCGGCTGATCGGTCGACGCCCGCCGTCCCCTACCACCCCGGAGAGCCCGGCCGCTGCTCATGCTCGTTGCTCGGCGGCCGGTGTCAGGCTTCACCTTTCCTGGAAGGCTGGCCACTCTCACTTGCGTATCGAGGCCGAACCGGGTTCACGCTTTCGCATTACGGCTGACGCCTTCGCCTTCCCGGGCTCCGACGGCGCGGTTACCCGTCGCCGCCGCCGGGTCAGCTACATGGTGAACGAGCAATTCCCATGGTCAGTTCCTTTCAACTGACGAGATCAACCAGGCTTGCCTGACGCACCAGGAGACGCAGCAGTCAAATCTACAATAGTTCCGGGAGATTCCCTCGCGGTCCCGAATCCCCCCGGCGGGCAAGCAGGGATCATCTCGGCATCTTCCGACTCGCCAACACGTTGCCGCTCGGCTCGGCGGTCATAAGGAGGCAGGGCCACGATCCGGCCGGTTCTTCGCCCCGGTCGCTATGACGGCTTCGCGGCGGCCCGGATGGTACTCAGGGGCAGGAACAGACGCAGGGCATCGTCGGTCAACCGCAGGAACCCGAACCGCTCGTAGAAGGCCCGGGCCTCGCCGTCGAGTGCGTCAACGACGACCGCATGGATCCCGAGCTTCTCCGAGAGGTCGAGCGATCGACTCAAGGAGTCCCGGAGCAGGAACCCGCCCAGGCCCTGGCCGTGGACGCTCCGATCAACGGCCAGCCGCGCGAGCAGCACCACCGGCACGGGGTGCCGGGGCAGCTTCTTGGCCTGGCTCGCCGGCAGGCGCTCCGTTTCGATCGCCCCGCTGGCTAGGGTGTAATAGCCCAGCACACGCGGCTCATCCCCCCGGAGCGCGACATAGGTCCGCCCGAGATCGCGCTTCTCGTACTGGCTAACCAGTCTGTGCAGGAACTCGTCGAGCGTCGGCTTGCCGCAGTCAAAACCCTGCCGCACGTGCGTCCGGCTGAGGCGCACGATCCGCCACTCAGCCACGCTTGCCGGCCTTCCTCGTCATAAGCCGCCGCAGGGCGGCGTTCGGCTCCGGCGGATGATCGAGCGCCTGCAGGAACCGCTCGCGCTCGCCGTCCGAGAGGACGACGGCCGTCTCTTCCGAGAAGCGGATCTCATCCTCCGGGATCACCCGGGCCCTGCGGATGCGCAGCTCGTTGTCGCTGACCTGCTCGATGATGACCGTCGCATTGGCGAACGCCTTGGGCAGGCTGACGCGGCCCTTCGCGTCCGTGGACCTCGTTTCCAGGCTCATGGGGATTTCCTTTCCATCTTGCGTAAACCCTCACGACCATACCACGAAGGAGGGATTACGGTCAAGTGGGAAAATCCCACGAATATGTCAAGGCGCCATCTGCAAGGTCGTCCCGAATCGTACGATGCCTGGCGATCGTGACGACCGGCTTCCACGGGATGGGGGGGGCGTGCCGATCGTGCGGCTCGCGGCGAGCGTGACGAATTCGACACATTATATATATCATTGCATTAAAGTTGCGTTGCCGTGGGTCCATGGCGTCGCATTTCCTTGCCCTCATTTCGGGGCGTGCTAGAGGGGTGTGACCGACGAATGATGTGGTTCGCGGCCCCTCCGGACTCGCTTACGCCGCCACCGGGTATCCCTCCCGGCTGAGCCTGCCCCAGAACTGCTCCCAGCGACCCGTCGTGTACGTCAACGCTCT
>NZ_RYZH01000005.1 GCF_003977685.1 Tautonia sociabilis
AAGCTGCGTCGGGCGACGACCTTGAGCTGATCGTC
This sequence comes from Tautonia sociabilis, assembly GCF_003977685.1. Lineage (GTDB taxonomy): Bacteria > Planctomycetota > Planctomycetia > Isosphaerales > Isosphaeraceae > Tautonia > Tautonia sociabilis. The sequence goes on from NZ_RYZH01000005.1 coordinate 36, forward strand.
GAGGACGCACAGGACGATGGTCTTCTTGTGGAGGTCGATGCCGACGTGGTGCACGGGAGTCCTCCGGTTCGGTGGGGCAGGAGTTCGGTTCTACACCTCCAGTCTTCCACCGGCTCGGGGCCCCGGGCCCCGTCGGCTCGACCTCCCCTCTCATAGTTTCAACGCAATCGACGCAAGACCGCTTCGGCCAAGGGAAATCCCCCGATGCGGCCTCGCGCACCGGAGCGTACCGGCTCGTGCTCGAGCCCGTCGCGGACCGACCGGGTCAGCGTCGGGATCGGCCGCCGGAGCGTCTGGTGCGGCGGGCGAGGTAGTCGAGCAGGATCCGATCAGGGGGCTCGGCGGTCGAGGCAAGCTGGTAGTCGGCATCCATGCCGAGCAGCCGCTCCCGGAGCAGGCGGCGATGGGCGTCGAACCGCTGCCGGTAGACCGCCCGGACGGCGTTCGGGTCGACCCGGAGCCGATGGCCGTCGGCCTCCAGGTCGAGGAATCGGGTCGGCCCAGGGAAGTCGAACGCCTCCTCCTCGGGGGCCAGGATGTGGAAGAAGAGCACCTCGTGGTGCCGGTGTCTGAGGTGCCGCAGCGACTGGGAGAGGGCGTCCAGGTCATCGAAGCCGTCGGAGAGGATGACGATCAGGCCTCGGCGTCGGATCCGATCGGCCAGGGCGTGCAGGACGCGGTGCAGCGGCGCCTTGCCGCCGGCCCGGGCCCGCTCCATCGCCGAGCAGAGCACGGCGAAGTGCCCCGGGGCCGAGCGTGCCGGCAGCATCGAGCGGAGTTCCCCGTCGAACGTCACCAGGCCGACGGCGTCCCGCTGGCGGATCATCAGGTAGGCCAGCGCCGCCGCCAGCCGCCGGGCGAGCTCCAGCTTCGAGACGGTCCGGCCGGCGAAGCCCATGCTGCCGGAGGTGTCGAGCACCAGGTACGCCTGGAGGTTCGTCTCCTCCTCGAACTCCCGGACGAAGTAGCGGTCGGTCTTGCCGAAGGCCCGCCAGTCGATGTGGCGGATCTCGTCCCCCGGGCCGTAGGGCCGGTGCTCGGCGAACTCGACCGAGAACCCCTTGAACGGGCTGCGGTGCAGGCCGCTCATCACCCCCTCGACCACCAGCCTCGAGAGCAGCTCGAGCCGGCCGAAGCGGGTCAGCGCCGTCGGGTCCAGTGCGGCGATCGGCGGGTGCGGGGGTGTCGAGGGCATGTCCGGTCCGGGAATTCCAGTCATCGGGAGACGATCGGGCCCGATGATCTTAGGGAGGCGAGCCTCCTCGCCTTCCCGCAATCGATCGAGATCGATGATCGCCGGGAGGGGCCGCCGGGGGGTCAGGCCGGGCCGGCGAGGCGGGAGGCGGCGCGGTCGAGCGGCTCGGGGACGTCTTTGAGAAGCTGGTCGATCACGCCGTCGGCGTCGATTCCCTCGGCCTCGGCGTGGAAGGTGGTCACGATCCGGTGGCGGAGGACCGGGCGGGCGACGGCCCTCACGTCGTCGGGGCCGGCGGCGATTCGTCCCGAGAGCACGGCCCGGGCCTTGGCGCCGAGGATCAGCGCCTGCCCCGCCCTCGGCCCGGCCCCCCAGGAGACGCTCTTGCGGACGAACGCGGTCGCCTCGGGCTGATCGGGGCGGGTGGCCCGGACCAGATCCCGGGCGTACCGGAAGACGTGGTCCGGCACCGGCACCCGGCGGACGAGCCGCTGGAGCGCCAGGAGCTGCTCGGCCTCGAGGAACGCTTCCGGCTCGGGGGACGGCTCTCCGGTCGTGCGCCGGAGGATCTCCAATTCGTCCTCCGGGGTCGGGTAGGGCACGCGGACGTCGAGCAGGAAGCGGTCGAGCTGGGCCTCGGGGAGCGGGTAGGTCCCCTCCTGCTCGATCGGGTTCTGCGTCGCGAGGACGAAGAACGGGTCGGGCAGGCCGAAGGTCTGGCCGCCGGCCGAGACGTGCCGCTCCTGCATCGCCTCCAGCAAGGCGGCCTGGGTCTTCGGCGGGGTCCGGTTCACCTCGTCGGCCAGCACCACGTTGGCGAACAGCGGCCCCTTGATGAACACGAACCTCCGGCGGCCGGATTCGGGGTCGTCCTGGAGGATGTCCGTGCCGGTGATATCCGAGGGCATCAGGTCCGGGGTGAACTGGATCCGGCGGAAGCTCAGGTGCAGGATCTTCGCCACCGTGCCGACCAGCAGGGTCTTGGCCAGCCCCGGCACCCCGACCAGCAGGACGTGGCCCCGGGCGAAGAGGCCGACGAGCAACTGCTCGACCACCTCCTGCTGGCCGATGATCACCCGGGCGATCTCCCCCCGCATCCTCCTCGATGCGTCGGCCAGCTCGGCCAGGGCGTCCAGGTCGTTCGACGGCGACTGCGACTGCGACAGCGGATGCGGGGCGGGGCCGTCTCCGGCGCTCATGCGGACGCTCCCAGACCGATGCGGGCCGATGCGGACCTCGGCCGGCCCCCGGCGCCGGGGCCGCCGGCCGATCGGAATCGGACCAGCCTGCCACGCCCCGGGACCCAGCGTCAAGCGGCCCTCGTCCGACCGCCAGGCCGGCCGCTGGACGGGGCGAGGGAGCGGCGGGGGAGGCTCCCGGGAGCCCGGGACCGGAGATCGGCGGGATCGGAGTCCTCCGACTCGGGCGGCCGGCGGCCGTTGCCGATTCGCGCCCTAGAGTTCCCGAGGCAGGGACACCACAGAGCCGCCGTTCGCCCCATCTCAGCCATGCGGACTCCGATCTTGCACATCCCCTTGACCTGGGTCGTGACGGCCTGGGGCCTCACGGTCGCCTCGGGACTTCTGCTGCTGAGCGTTTATGGCGCTCAGCCCGGTGAGTTGGGCTCCCCCCCGGAACGATGGCCGGAGGAGAGCCGAATCCCCCGGGTTCCCGGCCGGGTCAATCTGATCCTGTTCCTGCACCCCCGATGCCCTTGCTCCCGGTCGTCCATCGCGGAGCTGGGAACGCTGCTTGAACAGTTCCAAGACCCGGTCGCGGTCCACGCCGTCTTGCTCCAGTACGAGTCCCTTCCCGGCGAGGAGGAGGACTACCGCCGGCTGATCGCCTCCCGGCTGGGGGTCGAAGCCCAGGACGACCGCGAAGGAGCGGAGGCCGACCGGTTCGGGGTGTCCACCTCCGGACACCTGCTGGTTTTCGAGGAATCCGGACGGCTGAGTTTCAGTGGAGGCATCACTCCGAGCCGAGCACACCGCGGGCCCAACGATGGGAGCCGTTGGCTCCGGTTCCGGTTCGGAGGAGGGCCGCCGGCAAGCCAAGACACACACGCCGTCTTCGGCTGCGCGCTAGGATCGCCCCGCTTCGCCTGGAAGCCCGCAGGGGAGCCGCTGCCGTGAACCCAGGGAATCCGTCCGCCGAAGTCATCGACCGCCGCGCCGACGTTCTGTTCTGCCAGCACCTGGAGGCCGGTTATCGCCGGATCGACCGCCTCTTCTCCGTGCTGATGCTCCTGGAGTGGCTCGGGCTGATCGCCATCGCCCTCTGGGTTTCCCCCTACACCTGGTCGGGCACGCGGGGAGCGCTTCACATCCACGTCTGGGCCGCGTTCTTCCTCGGCGGGGCGATCGTGCTTGTGCCCTCGGCGTTGGGGATGGCCCGGCCGGGCCAAGCGTCGACCCGACACGTCATCGCGATCGGTCAAATGCTGGTCGGGGCCCTGCTGATCCACCTCAGCGGCGGCCGGATCGAAGCCCACTTCCACGTTTTCGGCTCGCTGGCCTTCCTGGCGCTGTACCGGGACTGGCGGGTACTGGCCTCGGCCTCGGCGGTCGTGGCCCTGGACCACTACCTCCGGGGCGAGTTCTGGCCCCGATCGATCTACGGCACGGAAACGGTGTCGAGCTGGCGCTGGCTGGAGCACGTCGCCTGGGTGCTCTTCGAGGACGTCGTGCTGGTGGTCGGCTGCCTCCAGTCAAGACGGGAGTTGGCTGAGGTTTCCTTCCGCCAGGCCGAGGATGAGCTGGATCTCGATCGGGTCGAGCGGCTGGTCGCCCAGCGAACAGCCGAACTGGATCAGGCTCGTCGAGAACTGGAGCACCGGGTCCTGGAGCGAACCGCCGCGTTGGAGCGAGCCAACGCCGCCCTTCAGGACGAAGTCGCCGAGCGGCAGCGCGCCGAGCGCGAGGTCCGCGAGCGCGAGCGGCGCTTCCAGTCCCTGGCCGACTCCATGCCCCAAATCGTCTGGACGAGCCTGCCGGACGGCCAGGTCGATTACGTCAACGAGCGCTGGCTTGACTATACCGGCCGTCGGCTCCGCGACGGCAGCTGGACGACCGCCCTGCACCCCGAGGACCATGACGTCGTCCAGCAACGGTGGGACCAGGCCGTCGCGGAGGGGAGGTCGTTCGAGGTCGAGTGCCGGCTCGCCGACCGAGCCGGCTCCTTCCGTTGGCATCTGGTGCGGGCGTTGCCGGTCACCGATCGAACCGGGGCCGTGGACCGGTGGTTCGGCACCTGCACCGATATCGACGATCGCAAGCACGCCGAAGTCGCCCTCCGAGCGGCCCGAGACGAGCTCGACGCCGAGGTCCGCCGCCGCACCGCCGAGCTTCGCCTGGCCAACGAACAGCTCCGCACCGAGGTCGCCGAGCGCCGTCGCGCCGAGGCCGAGGCCCTGGAGCGCCGACACTTCGCCGAAGGGATCACCGAGGCCTTGCCGTCGATCCTCTACCTCTACGACGTCGAGACCGGCGACACCCCTTGGGTCAGCGGCCGGGTGTCGACGCTGCTCGGCTATTCGCCGGAGGAGCTCCAACAATTGGGTCCGGGCGCCCTCCATCGGCTCGTCCATCCCGAAGACGCCGCGGCGATCGGGCTGAATTCCGACCATCGGTGGTCCACCGACCTGGCCGATGGCGCGATCCGGGAAACCGAGTTCCGGGCCCTCCACGCCGACCACTCGTGGCGCTGGCTCCGCAGCTACGAACTGGTTTTCCATCGGGACGAGCGGGGAAACCCGCGTCAGATCCTGGGAGCGGCCATCGACATCACCGACCGCAAGCAGGCCGAAGACACCTTCCGCGTCCTGTTCGAGAAGTCGTCCGATGCCCACCTGCTGGTGGACGAGACCAGGGGAATCGTCGACTGTAACGAGGCCGCGATCCGGATGCTCCGCTGCCGGGACAAGGCCGACCTGCTTGGCCGACACCCGGCCGTCCTGTCTCCCGAGTACCAACCCGATGGCCAACGGTCGCAAGCGAAGGTCGGCCAGATCGAAGCCATCGTCCAGGCACAGGGCTTCCACCGCTTCGACTGGTGGCACCGCCGGTTCGACGGCGAGATCTTTCCCTGCGAGGTCACGCTCACTCGGGTCGAGATCGCCGGCCGCTCCCGACTGCTGATCGCCTGGCACGAGCTGACCGAGCGGATCCAGGCCGAGGAAGCGCTCCGACAGAGCGAAGAGCGGTTCCGCAATGCCTTCGACCACGCCGCCATCGGCATGGCGTTGGTCGCTCCCGACGGCCGCTTCCTCCAGGTCAACCCGATGCTCTGCGACGCCCTTGGCTATCCCGAGCCCGAACTGCTGGAAACCGACTTCCCGTCCATCACCCACCCCGACGACCTCGACACCGATCGCGAGCCAATCCGTCGCCTGCTGGCGAATGAGATTCCCTGCTACCGGATCGAAAAGCGATTCCTGCACCGAACGGGGAAGGCCGTCTGGGGGCTGCTCAGCGTCTCGCTGGTCCGAGACGCGAGCGGCCAGCCGCTGCACTTCGTCGCGATGGTCGAGGACATCACCCCGCGCAAGCGGGCCGAGCAGGCTCTCCGAGAGAGCGAACAGCGCTTCCGCGACCTGGCCGACGGCGTCCCCGTGCTCATCCTGATTTGTGAACCGGAGCTGGGTTGCACCTTCGTCAATCAGACAGGGCTTGACTTCCTGGGGGCCGAGCTGCACCAGGTGCTGGGCACCGGCATGAGCGAGTACTTCCACCCGGACGACCGCGGCCGATGCCTCGCCGACCACCGCTCGGCCATGGAGGCCCGCCAGCCGCTGGCCGCCGAGTACCGGCTGCGCCGAGCCGACGGCGAGTACCGCTGGATGGAGTTCCGGGGCATCCCCCGAACATTGGCCGACGGGACTCTGCTCTGCTACCTGACCTCCTGCCTCGACGTCACTGAGCGCAAGCAGGTCGAGGAGTCGCTCCGACGCGCCAAGGAAGCGGCCGAGGCGGCCACCCGGGCCAAAAGCGAGTTCCTGGCGAACATGAGCCATGAGATCCGGACGCCGATGAACGGCATTCTCGGCATGACGGAATTGGCCCTGGACACGGAGCTGACCCCCCGCCAGCGCGAGTACCTCGGGCTGGCGAAGTCGTCGGCCGAGTCGCTGCTGAGAGTGATCGATGACATCCTGGACTTCTCCAAGATCGAGGCGGGCAAGCTGACCCTGGTGCCGGCCCCCTTCTCGCTTCGGGAGGAGGTCGAGGAGACGCTCGGCGTGCTCGCCTTGCGAGCGCACGATAAGGGGCTGGAGCTGGCCGGCCGGATCGCCCCCGAGGTGCCTGACGCCTTGATCGGCGACGCCGACCGGCTGCGGCAAGTGCTCGTCAACCTCGTCGGCAACGCGATCAAGTTCACCGAGAGCGGCGAGGTGGTTGTCGAAGCCGAGTTGGACCGGCTCGATGACGATGCGGTCGTCTTGCGCTTCCGCGTCTCGGACACCGGCATCGGCATTTCTCCGGAGAAACAGACGTCGATCTTTCAACCGTTCGAGCAGGCCGACGGCTCAACGACGCGCCGCTTTGGCGGTACGGGGCTGGGCCTGTCCATCTCAGCCAAGCTGGTGGCGATGATGGGAGGGGAGATCACGCTGGAAAGCACTCCGAACGTCGGCAGCACGTTCCTCTTCACCGCCCGGTTCGGCCGAGCCGCCGAGCCCCCGGCCTCCCGGAGCGCCCCTCAGGTTGCTCCCCTCGACGGCCGCAGGATTCTCGTGGTGGACGACAACGCCACCAATCGGCGGATCCTCGTGGAGCTACTCTCCGGCTGGGGAATGATCCCGGTCAGCGTCGAGGGAGGTACCGCGGCCCTGGAGACGCTTCGGCGGGCAGTGGCGGACGGGCAGCCGTTCGACGCCGCCCTCATCGACGGCCTGATGCCCGGCATGGACGGTCTGGAGCTGGCCGCCCAGATCCGGTCGGAGCCGGAAGCGATCGCCGCGACCCCGCTGCTGCTGCTGAGCTCCGCGGGAAGGCCGGACGATGGCCCGGCGTTGCAACGGCTGGGCCTGGCCGCCTGCCTGGTCAAGCCGGTGCGGCGGTCGGAACTGCTCGACTCGCTGATGGGGGTGGTCGCCTCCGGGGAATTCGCCTCCGTCTCCGCCCCGAACGGGGGAGAGACCGCCCCCCTCGAGCCGGCCCGCGGCGGAGCCCCCCTCCGGATCCTGCTGGCCGAGGACCACGTCGTCAACCAGAAGGTCGCCGCCCGGATGATCGAGGGCCTGGGGCACTCGGTCGAGGTCGTCGGCGACGGCCGACAGGCGCTGGAGGCCCTGACCCTCGGGCGGTTCGACGTGGTGCTGATGGACGTCCAGATGCCGGTGATGGATGGCTTCGAGGCGATCGAAGCCATCCGGGCTCGGGAACGTCTCAAGGGAGGCCGACAGTTGGTCATCGCCCTGACGGCACACGCGATGAAAGGAGACCGCGAACGCTGCCTGAAGGCCGGCTTCGACGGCTACCTGGCCAAGCCGCTCCGCCAGGCCGAGCTGCGCGCGGTGCTGGCCGAGATCGCCCGACCCGATCGCTCCCAAGACCAAGCTCCAGAGGAGGATCGACCGGCGACCGACAATTTTATGAAGCTTTGCAATGGCGATGAATGTTTTGCCCGAGAGCTGGCGGTCTCGGTCCTCCAAACCGCCCCGGCGGCCCTCGCCCGCCTGGAAGAGACGCTGCGGCAAGGCGACCTCGGGGCGGCCGCCGAGACGGCGCACGGCCTGACGGGGATCTTCGCCACGGTCGGGGCCGACGACCTGGCCGAAGCCTGCCGGGCGGTCGAACAGGCCGCCCGGAGCGGGTCGCCGGCCGAAGCGGCGGACGCCTGGTCAGCGACATGGTCGGCCTGGGAACGAACGCGATCATCCCTGCTGGCCTGGTACGAGGTCCTTGCATGAAAATCCTGATCGCCGAGGACCAACCACCGACAGCCCTCTTCCTCAGACGGACGATCGCGCGCCTCGGACACGAAGCGGCCATCGCCACCGACGGAGAGGACGCCTGGACCAAGTTCATCAACGACAATCCAGACGTGATCATTTCTGATTGGATGATGCCTCGACTCAATGGCCCCGGCCTCTGCCGCCGGGTCCGCTCCCAGCCCAGCGACCGCTACACCTACTTCATCCTGCTCACCGCCCGGAACGAACGCGCCGACCGCCTCCAGGGCCTGAACGCCGGGGCTGACGACTTCCTGACCAAGCCCCCGGATCCCGACGAGCTGGAGCTTCGCCTGCAGATCGCCGACCGCATCCTGGCCGTCCATCAGGAGTTGGCCCGGCGCAATGATCAGCTCGCCGAGTTGGCCACGACCGACGCCCTGACCGGCGTGAAGAACCGCCGACGCTTCCAGGAGGACCTGAACCTGCTGCTCGCCCAGGCCCGGCGGCTGGGGCAGCCCCTCTCCCTGGTCATGCTTGATATCGACAACTTCAAACAGTACAATGATGACTTTGGCCACCCAGCTGGCGACGAGGTCCTCCGGCGGGTTGGCCGGACCCTGATGAGGGCCGTGCGCGACCTCGACGTGGTCGCCCGCTACGGCGGCGAGGAGTTCGCCGTGCTGCTACCGGCCACCGAGCCGGCCGCCGCGATCCGGGTAGCCGAGCGTATGCGATCGGCGATCAAATCCGGGCCCTGGCCCCACCGGACCGTGACCGCCAGCCTCGGCGTGGCCACCGCCCAGCCGACCGACGATGACGACTCCTCCACGTTGATCCGCCGCGCCGATGAGGCCCTTTACCGTTCCAAGCGAGACGGCCGAGACCGCTGCTCCCTCGCTCCCACCGACTCCCCCGTACCGACCCTCACCGAACCTGATCGGAATCCATGATGCATTCATATATGTTTTACCAATCGGACGATTGGCCGATCGCTCGGAGCCCGAATCCGAAGAAGGGGCGACCAGGCAGACCGTTCGGATCGGCGATCGTCCGAGCGCCGCTCCGGGCCCGGGTCCCGGGGCCGAGGCTTCCTCCCCGCTGCCGGGAGATCGATGAGCCGGGCGGGGGAACCGAGGATGATCCCTCGGCGACTCGACCCCGAGGGGAGGCCCCGGCCCGTCGGAAGGAATCGGGAGGAGGGAACCGCGGTCGGCGGCCTGCTCGATGGGCAGGCTGATCGGAGGAAGGCTCCCTCGCCCCCCCCGATCGGCCGAGCGGCGCCGACCGCCTCGCCCCCATCGGCGACTCGGCCAATCCGAGGAGGGGCGACGCACCGGCTCCGTCCCCCGCATCCGCGTCGTTCTTCCCGATCCGGGAGAAATCGCTTGCCGACACGACCAGACCACGGCAGAATTCGATCCGGCAACACTGAACGAATCTTGCGGTGCGATGATCGCACGCGGAGACTTCCTGTCCGTTCGGGACAGGCGAGAGATTGGCCTCGGCCCGGAATCGACCCGGCCGAGCCGCGTTCTCACGTCGAAGTTCCAATTCCGAACGGATGTTCAGAACATCCCCTTTGTCGGGACTCAGGGCGACGCCGCCTAAACGGCCGGTCCAGTGACCGGGATCGAGGATGATGATGCGTGTCACTCACCCGAGTTCTCAAGCCACGGCATGGTCGAAGCTGAGGGTCCTCATCGCGGACGATGACCCGATCCTCAGGATGGCGCTTTCCGGTCTGGTCAAGCGGCTGGGCCATGAGGTCGCCGTCGCTCGAGACGGCCGAGAGGCGGTCGAGGCGGCTGTCGAACAGGACTTCGACCTTCTGTTGCTCGACCTGCGGATGCCGGGGATGGATGGCCTGGAGGTGGCGACCCGACTTCGCCGGGGGAACGGGGGACGGAAGAGTCCGTGGATCGTCGGCCTGTCCGCCGAACCGTCGGGCGAGGCCTTCGGCATGGACGCGTTCCTCCTGAAGCCTGTCCACCTGGGCGATCTGTCCCGGGTGCTGGAACGGTTCGGTCGCGGGCGGGAGCCGTTCTGACCCGGGGGCCACCCGTCAACCGATCCCTTCGGATCGAGGAGCAGCCTGCGATGCAGCCCGGTGTCGACTTCATCGGCAATCTGATCCGCACCGGCGGAATCGTGACGGGGCGGGTCCGCGCCCCCCAGGCGCAATGGCTGGTCGGGGCGCACGTCCTCGGGGATGTTCTGACCGCGCTGGTCTGCATGGCTCTGGTGGTCCTGCTCTGGTCCTTCGGCCGGGAACTGGAGAAGAGAAGCTGGTCCCGGGGGGTGATCGTGGCCTTCGCCCTGTTCGTCGGGCTGGTCGGCCTGCGGCACGTTCTCGATCTGGTGACCAGCGTCCACCCGGGGGACCGGCTCTCGGGGCTGGTTCTGGTTCTGACGACGCTCGTCTTGTGGTGGACGGCCTGGTCGCCGCCGCGGACCTGGCCGGCACTTCTGGCGATGAGGAGTCCCGAGCGACTCAAGCGGACCCATGTCGAGCGGATCGGGCAGGTGTCTCAATCACAGGAGGAGCGTCTCGAACACACGGCCCGCCTCCACCTGCTTATGGACGCGATGCCGCAGATCGTCTGGACGGCCCGGCCGGACGGATTCATCGATTATTATAACGAGCGCTGGTACGAGTATACGGGAATCGCTCGCGATGGCGGAGGGGATTCGAGTTGGGAGTCGATCCTCCACCCTGACGACGTTCCGCACTGCCGGGAAGCGTGGTCGCGATCGGTCAAGACCGGAGTGCCTTATCAGATTGAGTATCGCCTCCAGGATCGGATGTCCGGAGGGTACCGCTGGTTCTTGGCCCGGGCGCTGCCGGTTCGGGACGACTCGGGCCAGATCGTCCAATGGTTTGGAACATGTACTGATATTGATGAAAAACATCGGGCAATGGAGGCGATCGAGGCGCGGGAGGAGCGGACGCGATCGATCGTAACGCATGTCGCCGACGGCATCATCACGACCGACGAGGCAGGGATCATCCAAACGGTGAACAGCGCTGTGGAGCGGATCTTCGGCTTCGAGGCGAGTGAGCTGATCGGCTGCGACGTCTCGATGCTGATCCCTGATTTCGTCGGAACCCGGAACAACGCGCTTCTCGCGTGCCGGCTTCAAGGGGGGGAGGCTCGGCTCGGCGGTTCGAGCCGGGAGGTGGAGGGAAGGCATCGGGTGGGATCGACCATTCCCCTGGAGCTGACCATCGGCGAATTCAAGGTTGGCGATGAACGATTCTTCACAGGAGTGGTCCGGGATATCACGGAGAAGAAGAACGCCGAGGCCGAGATCCGGTTGCTCACTGAGGACCTCGAGCGTCGGGTTCGGGAACGGACGCTGGCGCTGACCGCGGCGAATGAGGCCCTGCGCGAGGGGGAGGAACGCTTTCGGGGGGCGTTCGAGGCCGCGGCGATCGGCATGGCTCTGGTGGCCCCCGATGGTCGGTTTTTGCGGGTCAATCGCTCGCTGTGCCAGATTGTCGGCTACTGCGAGTCGGAGCTGCTCACAAAGAAATTTCAGGATATCACTCACCCCGACGACCTCGATGACGATCTCTCTCTGGTAGGTCGTCTGCTGGCCGGGGCGATTTCGTCGTACCAGATGGAAAAGCGCTACATCCGATCGGATGGGCGGATCGTCTGGATTCGGCTGAGCGTCTCGCTGGTGAGGAACTCGGTGGGGGATCCGGTGCACTTTGTCTCCCAGATCGAGGACATCACACCGAGAAAGCAGGCCGAGAGCGAACGGGAGCGGTTCTTCCAACTTTCGCGCGACCTGCTTTGCGTGGCGGGGACCGACGGCTATTTCAAGCTGTTGAACCCGGCCTGGGAGTTGACCCTCGGGTTCTCGAACGAGCAGCTGCTGTCCGTGCCCTTCTACGACTTCGTCCACCCCGATGACCTTGACCGGACTCGGGCGGAAGCCGCGAAACTGACCGAAGGCAAGCAGAGCATCAACTTCGGCAATCGCTACCGGTGCCGGGATGGCTCGTACCGGGATCTCCTCTGGAATGCGGTGATCGACCCCGAGCAGGGGTTGATCTACGCCGTGGCACACGACATCACCGAGGTGAAGCAGGCCGAGCTGGAGCGGGAGGCAACGATCGCCGAACTGGCCCGGGCCCGCGACGAGGCCTTGGCGGCCACCCGCGCCAAGGACGACTTCTTGGCCAATATGAGCCACGAGATCCGCACGCCCATGAGTGGGGTACTCGGCATGGCGGAGCTCCTGCTCGACACCCCGCTCGACGGCGTGCAGCGCGGCTATGCCAGTGCGATCCGCTCCAGTGGAGAGGCCCTGCTGACGGTGATCAACGATATTCTCGATCTCTCGAAGATCGAGGCAGGGAAGTTGACGCTGGAGGCGACCCCCTTCGCGTTCCGAGCGCTCATGGAGGAAGTCTCGGTACTGTTGGCCCCGAAGGCCAGCCAGAAGGGGATTCGGCTGTCCTCCCACGTTGGCCCCGGGGTGCCACCGTGGCTGGTTGGGGATCCCGTCCGAATCCGCCAGGTGCTGACCAACCTGGTCGGGAACGCCGTGAAGTTCACCGATCGCGGCTCGGTGATGCTGGAGGCCCGCCTGGCGGGGAGGAGCCCAGGGCGGGCCCGAGTGCGTGTCTCAGTGACCGATACCGGCATCGGCATCCCTGTCGCGGACCAGAAGCGGATCTTCGAGAGCTTCACCCAGGTCCACAGCGGGAGGGATCGGACCCACGGGGGCACAGGGCTTGGATTAAGCATATGCCAACGATTAATCTCGCTGATGGGATGCGTGATCAGCGTGGAGAGCGAGCCGAGCGCGGGCAGCCGCTTCTGGTTCGAACTGGAGCTCGACGTGGCCGAGGAGCCTCCCTCGAGCGCCGTCTTGGCGGCGGAGCAGGCGGAGGTTCCGCCGTCGCTGGCGGTGCTGCTGGCTGACGACAACCCGATTAATCGTCGGGTCGCGCTGGGCTTGCTCGAGCGCTTCGGGTGTCGGGCTGAGGCCGTCGTCGATGGCCGGGAGGCCGTGGCGGCCTATGCCCGAGGCCGATTTGACCTGGTGCTCATGGATGTGCAGATGCCCGGCATGGATGGCTATGCGGCCACCAAGGCGATCCGTCGGCTCGAGGAAGACCTGGGGAGGCATACGCCGATCATCGCCCTGACCGCTCATGCGATGCAAGGAGATCGCCAACGCTGCCTGGATGCCGGGATGGACGATTACCTCGCCAAGCCGCTCCGGCCGGGGCCGCTCCGTGAGATCCTGCTGCGCTGGGCGGGCCGGAGGGAACCGAGAGAGTGGGAGTCCGAGAGCGGCCACCCGCCCGAGACGGCCGTTTTCCGCCCTCGACTGCTCGACGAGTCGAGCGGCGGGGATTCCGCGTTCGCCCGAGAACTCCTCGGAATGGCGATCGAGGGGATCCCGGAGCGGCTGGAGAAGATCCGGGAAGCCGTCGAGTCGGCCGACAGCGATCGGGTCGCTCAAGAGGCCCACAACCTCAAGGGGGTTTGCCTGACCCTCGGCGCCGAGCGGATGGCGGCCGCCTGCCAGGACCTGGTCGATGCGGGGCGGCTCGGCGTTCAGAACCGGATTGGTTCCGGGGCCCGGATCGTGGACGCGAGCTGGGACCTCTTGCGTCAGGAGGTCCACCGTCATCTGGAGACGCTTCAGGAAGATGCCAAGGAGTCGGTTGAGTCATCTCGGGTTGGAGCCGCCGAGAGCCAGGAACGCGACGAGCGGCCGGTGTGAGTCGTCATCCCCCCTTTGTGCGGGGGCCGGGCGTTGATTCTCCCCTGGGAGCGACCGGGAGGCGTCAGCCTCGCCAGGCCAGGGCGGGCTACTCATGCCGGAGGGCGTCGATCGGGTTGAGCAGGGCCGCCTTCAGGGCCGGCAGGATGCCGAAGGCGACCCCCGTACCGGCCGAGATGCCGAAGCCAAGCAGGACGGCCCAGGCGGGCACGGCGACGTCGACCATCTGCGGGTGCAGGCTGACGATCGCCGTGATCCCGTAGCCGAGCCCCACGCCCAGGCCGCCGCCAAGCAGGCTCAGGCAGACGGCCTCGGTGAGGAACTGGAGCATGATGTCCCGGCGCCGGGCGCCGACGGCCTTGCGCAGGCCGATCTCCCGGGTGCGCTCGGTCACGCTCACCAGCATGACGTTCATGATCCCGATGCCGCCGACCAGCAGCGAGATGCCGACGATGCCGGCCAGGACGGCCGTGGCGACGATGCTGATGGAGTTGAACGCGGTGAGGATCTCGTCCTGGGTGCGGATCTGGAAGTCGTTGGGCTGGTAGGCGTCCAGCCGGTGCCGGCGACGGAGGATGCTGACGACCTGGGCCTTGGCCTCGGGCACCTGGGCCTCGTCCAGCGCCTGGGCGGCCAGGGCGATGGTCGTGCGGGTGCTGGGATACATGGTCAGGGCCATCGTGTAGGGGATGAGCACCAGGTCGTCCTGGCTGTTGCCCAGGACGCTCCCCTTCTCGGCGAGGATGCCGACGACTCGGAAGCGTCGGCCGTCAACCAGCAGGGTGCGGCCGACAATGTCGTCCCCGCGTTCTAGCTTGCGGAGCACCTCTCGGCCGAGGACGCAGACCGGGTGCCGGCGCTCGATGTCGAGGAAGGTGAACGGGCGGCCGACCTCGACCGGCAGGTTGCGGATGGTGTGGTACTCGGCCGAGACCCCCTCGAGCTGGGTCGTCACCTCGGTCCGCCCCATCGAAACGGTGGCCGACGGCCTGGGAATCAGCGGAGAGAGGGAACGAAGGGTGGAGCACTCGGCCTGAAGCGCCTGGACGTCCTTCAGGTCGAGCGTCACCCGGCCGAGCCGCTTGCCGGCCTCGCCGCCGGGGCGCTCGGGCCAGATCCACATGGCGTTGGTGCCAAGCCCCTGGAGGAAGTCGGAGACATACCCGGTGAACCCCTGGACGACGCTGACCACCGTGATCGTCGAGGTCACGGCAATCACGATGCCGAGGACCGTGAGCACCGACCGCAGGCGATTCGCCCAGACCTGCTCCAGGGCGCCCCGAACGTTCGCGAGGATCAACATGAGATCGTCTCCCGATCCTCTGAGAGCCCTCCCGGGCCGTCCGACTCGACCCGGCCGTCCCGGAGGCGGACGACTCGGCGGCACCGGGCGGCGATGTCGGGCTCGTGAGTGACCAGGACGATCGTCTGCCCCCGGTCGTGGAGGTCGTCGAAGAGGTCGAGGATCTCCTCGCTGGTGCGGGTGTCGAGGTTGCCGGTCGGCTCGTCGGCCAGGATCAGGGCCGGCTCCTGGACCAGCGCCCGGGCGATGGCGACGCGCTGGCGCTGGCCGCCGGACATCTGGTTCGGCCGGTGGGTCATGCGGTCGGCCAGGCCGACCTGGCGGAGGGCCTCGGCGGCCCGGGCGCGGCGGTCGCGGACGCCGGAGTAGATCAGCGGCAGCTCGACGTTCTGCAAGGCCGTCTGCCTCGGCAGCAGCTCGAACGTTTGGAAGACGAAGCCGATCCGGCGGCCTCGCTCGCGCGCCTGCTCCGATTGCGACAGCCGGGCCACGTCCCGGCCGGCGAGCCAGTACCGGCCGCCGGTGGGCACGTCGAGCAGGCCGAGGATGTTCATCAGCGTGGACTTGCCCGAGCCGGACGGGCCCATGATGGCGACGAACTCGTTCGGGTCGATGCGCAGGTCGACGCCGTCGAGCGCGCGGACCTCCTCCAGGCCCATGCGGTAGACCTTGGTCACGCCCCGAAGCAGGATGACCGGCGGGGGGCCGTCGGCGGCGGCGGCCGGCTCGGGGAGGGGGAGCGGGTCGGCGGTCACGGCGGCGTCCCCGTCTCGGACGCGGTTTCGGGATCGGCCTCGGTGATCGGGTCGCCATCCTTCAGCTCCTCGAGGGTGCGGAAGGGGCCGACGATCACGCGGTCGTCGGGGCCGAGGCCGGCGAGGATCTCGACGCGGCGCTCGTCGCTGAGGCCGACGTCGACCGGCCGGGCCCGGGCCTTGCCGTCGACGGCGACGAAGGCGGTGGTGACGTAGCGGGCTCCCAGTTCGCCGATCGCCTCCCCCGGGGCGGGAGGGTGGCGATCCAGCCAGGCGAGCAGCTCGGGGGAGTCGGGCAGGTCCTTGCGGCGGCGCTGGACGACGGCCTGGATGGGGACGCTCAGGGCGTCGGGGGCGCGGCGGACCTCGATCTCGACGGTGGCGGTCATGCCGGGGCGGAGGGGGGAATCGGGGCCTCCCTGGTCTCGGATGATCGTCTCGAAGGTGACGACCTCCGCCTCCAGCCGACCGCGGGGGGCGACGCGCTCGACCTCGCCGGGGATGGCCGTCAGCAGGTCGGCCTGGAGGTAGATGCGGGCCGGCTGGCCGGGGCGGACGAGGGGCACGTCCGTCTCATCCACGTCGGCGCGAACCTGCATGCGATCGGGGTCGAGGATCGTCATCAGCTTCGCGCCGGGGAGGTTCGTGGTGCCGGCGATGGCGACCTCGCCGACCTCGACCTCGCAGTCGGCCACGACGCCGTCGATGGGGGCTCGGATCTCGGTGTAGTCAAGCTCCTGCTGGCTCATGCGGCGCATGGCCTCGCTCTCCAGCAGGTCGTTGCGGGCGACGTCGAGGGCGGCCTGCACCTTGGCCATGGTGCTTCGGGCGTCGAGCAGCTCGGTCGGGGTGGCGACATTGCGCCGGGCGAGCTGCTCGGTGCGGGAGAGGTCCCGGGCGGCCTTCTCGACATCCTCCTCCGCGTCGACGATCAGGGCTCGAAGGCGCTCGATGCGGGCCTCCACCGAGTCGAGGCTGGCTCGGGCGGCGGTGGGGTCGAGCTGGACGAGGAGGTCCCCCTTGGCCACGCGGTCCCCGTCCTCGACGAACACCTCGACCACCCGGCCGACGACCTGAGGGGCGATCTCGGCCTCCTCGACCGGCTCGACGGTGCCGGCGGCGGAGATCGTCTCGATGATCTCGGCGCGGGCCGGGGAGGCAAGCTCGACTTCCCTCGGCGGGGTCTGGAGCAGGTCCCAGTCGAGCCGGTACCCGCCCCCTTCCCGCCCAAGGTTGGCGGCCGTCAGGACCGCGACCAGCACGGCCAGGCCGATCCCCGAGAGCACGAGTCGTCGCATCGCTATCGAACCCCCTCCCGTTCGACTCGTCCGGTCGTCCGAGTGATCGATCCCGGCGGGCCGCCGGGAGGCTCGGTCATCCCGGCACGAGCGACGCCCGCATGGCGGCGCCGCAGAGCAATTCG
The DNA here is from genome assembly GCF_003977685.1 of Tautonia sociabilis. Taxonomy (GTDB): domain Bacteria; phylum Planctomycetota; class Planctomycetia; order Isosphaerales; family Isosphaeraceae; genus Tautonia; species Tautonia sociabilis. The sequence goes on from NZ_RYZH01000005.1 coordinate 17,358, forward strand.
GCGCCGATCCGAAGCGACGCCTCGGCGGCCCAGAGCAGCAGGCAAATCCCCGAAGCCGAGATCGGGCCGACCAGGCCGAGCCGCCAGCCGGAGCGGCCGACCGCCATCCATCCGAGGATCGCGAACGGGTCGACCTGCCGCAAGGCGACCCAGGAGGCCGCCGGGTAGGAGCCCGGGGGCATCAGCAGCGCGGCCGAGGTGTCGATGTCCGATCTCCCGGTCGCCGAGGCCAGCCCCACCCGGGTCGCCATGCCGATCACCCAGAGCCACTGGGCCGAGGCCGCCCCGGCCAGCAGCTCGTTGAAGCGGATCGGCCGGCCGCGCAGGGCGGCGATCGCGGCGAAGCCGGAGGCGGCCAGCACCACCCGGGCGACGGGGGCGACCGGCTCGACGGCGAAGTCGCCAACCGCGGCCAGGGCCGCCCAGAAGAGGAGGCTGTCCCGGTGGGCTGCGATCGCCTCGCGGACGTCCGACTCGGACACCTCCCCGACGGCCCGACGCTCGACCCGGGCGGCTCCCGACTCGATGGCCCGGGCCAGGGCCCCCCCGCGCAGGCCCGAGGCCCAGCCGATCGCCTGGATCAGGACGATCGCCGCCATGATCCCGACAAGCCTCGGCCCGATGGGGGCGGGAGTGCGGTCGAACTCGGAAGCGGACATGGGGAGGCTCGGGTTCCGTCTCGTCGCGGGGAGATCGGGCCAGGGGACCGCTGTCGGGAGTGGGGAAGTCGGGCATCTCCCCCGGGGCGAGGCGAGCCCGGGCCGGGGACGGGTCTTCCAGCGCCTCGTCCTCCCCGGCTCCCCGGCCTCGACTCGGGGTGGATCGCCGGGATGAGCCGGGACGGCTGAGAGGGGGATCCTCCCGACCTCCCCGGGGAAGGCCTCCGATCGTCCGGGGGACGGGTCCGTCGGGGAGCGATCGGGAGGGTTGGCCAGGGCTATTGTAGGGATACTCCGGGAACTCCCTCGAGGTTTCGACCGGATCGGATCGCGCCGGGGGAGCCGGGTGGCAGCTCGATCGGGACCTCGATCCGGCGCCGGGGTCGCTTCGCGATCGCCTCTCTGGACTGCAACTGGCAGCAGAGGCAAGACTTCTGGTGCTCCGGATCGTCGAGGATCGCGGCCCGGCCGCCCTCGACCGATGCCGGTGCGGCGAGTTCTCCGAGTTTCAGCGCCCCCGCGCCGATCGCCACCGAGAGGCCGAGCAGCGGCACGCCGAAAAAGCGGCTCGCGAGCAGCGAGAGCGTGGATCGCATCGCGATCTTCCTCCAATCAGGGCAAGCGGTTCCTGTCTCGGAGTTCGGGAGAGGACGTCGGACCTTGGGCGAAATCGTTTGGAATCGAGATCGGGAAGACGGTGAGGCGGCGAGCGATTCGGCGCGCTCGGCGACTTCGGAGGCCGCGACAGGGGAGCGACAGGGGGTTGTCGCGCTCGACTTCTCGCACACCCACTGCGCTCGCCAGCCGGCCGATCGAGCCGGTGTTCCAGGAGGAGGCCGGAATCGCCGAGAACGGCCGAATCGACGCCGATCACCGAGCGGTGCGCGGTCGTCGGCGGCCGTCCGGCGGGGCCCCCGGAATGGTCGGGGTCGTTCCGGCTCGTGGACCTGGAAGACCCCTCCCCGTATATTCTCGCCCTGGAAGACCGCGACACGATCGGGCCGAGGGGCCTCGACGCGGGAGCCCTCCGGCTCTTGCTCGCAGGAGTGCTCGAGCCGATGTCCCGCCGCCGCCTCCTCGTCCGGCGTGGTGATGACGACGCTTGACGGACCGACCCCCGCGAGGACTCCCATGCGACGCCCCCACCTCTCCCCCCCCCTCGTGATGCTCGCCACGATCGCGACCGCGACGGCAACCGCGACCGCAGCCGCGTCGGCCCTCGCCTCGATCCCCGAGTTCGAGATGCAGGAGATCGACCCCCACGCCGGCAACGTGGTGTACGCGGTGACGGTGGCCGACGTGAACGGCGACGGCTCCCCGGACGTGTGCGCCCTGACCGAGGACGCGATCGTCTGGTACGAGAACCCGTCCTGGACCCGGCACGAGATCCTCAAGGGGGCGACACAGGAGGCCGCCGGCACGGAGCGGGACAACGTGTGCTTCGCCCCGCTGGATATCGACGGCGACGGCGACCTCGACTTCGCCCTCGGCGCCGACTGGCGGCCGGGCGATACCCAGGAGGGCGGCACCCTCTTCTGGGCCCGCCAGGACGGACCGGACGACTGGACGTTGATCTCCCTGGGCCGCGAGCCGACCGTCCACCGGATGCGATGGGCGAACGTCAAGGGGGACGAACGGCCCGAGCTTGTCGTCGTCCCGCTGCAAGGCCGGGGGACCTCCGGCCCGGACTGGGGCCGGGGGAACGGCGTCCGCATCCTCGTCTTCTCGATCCCGGAGGATCCGAGCACGGACGAGTGGCCGGTCGAGGTGGCCGACGACTCCCTGCACACGACCCACAACGTCCACCCGATCGACCTGGACGGCGACGGGTTCGACGAGCTGGTCGTCGCGTCCTGGGAGGGGGTCTTCCTGTACGAGCGAAGCGAAGACTCCTGGAGCCGGTCGAAGATCGGCGCCGGCAACCAGGATGCCGAGCCGTTCAAGGGGGCGAGCGAGGTGAAGGTCGGCCGGCTGGGGGACGGAAGGCGCTATGTGGCGACGATCGAGCCCTGGCACGGGTTCCAGGTCGTCGTCTACGCGAGGCCGGCGGGAGAGGACGGGCTGCTGTCCCGCCAGGTGATCGACGAGCCGCTGCGCTGGGGGCATGCCGTCTGGACCGCGGACCTGGATGATGATTCCGATCAGGAGCTGATCATTGGTCAGCGCGACCCGAACCCGGACGGCTCCGGGAACCACAAGGGCCCCGGCCTGTTCATCTACGACCCGGTCCCCGGGTCTCAGCCGCTCGCCTTCGAGAAGCGGGTCATTGAGGACGGCGGCGTGGCGGTGGAGGACGCGACGGCCGCCGACCTCGACGGCGACGGCCGGCCCGAGCTGATCGCCGGAGGCCGGGCGACGCACAATGTCCGCATCTACTGGAACCGCCCCGGCCCGGCGTCCGGCGGCGATCGGTGACCAGGCCGGTTCGGCCGTCCCCGCCCTCCCGGGGCGGCGGGCGGCCTCGATCCGGCTCGGGTGAGAGGACCTTCAATGGCGACGGCGCAGGTACAAATCGGCCCCAGGCCGGCCTCGGGGCGGATCGCCTCGCTCGACCAGTTCCGCGGCTACACCGTGGCCGGCATGCTCGTGGTGAACTTCCTGGGGGGGTACGCCTGGATCGCCCGCGATCTCCCCGTGCTGAAGCACCACAACACCTATTGCAGCTATGCCGACACAATCATGCCTCAATTCTTCTTCGCCGTGGGGTACGCCTACCGGCTGACCCTGCTGAAGCGGCTGGCCCGGGAGGGGGGGCGAAGGGCCTACGGGCATGTGGTGGCCCGCTGCCTGGGGCTGATGCTCCTGGCGTTCGTCGTCTACAACCTCGACGGCGAGGCGAAGACCTGGGCCGAGTTGCGGGAGCTGGGCCTCTCCGGCTTCCTGGCGACGGCCTTTCAGCGCGACTGGTTCCAGACGCTGACGCACATCGCCCTGACCTCGCTTTGGATCATGCCCGTGATCGCCTCGGGCACGGCTGCCCGGCTGGCGTTCGCGGCCGGGTCGGCGGCGCTGCACCTGTGGCTTTCCGACCGGTTCTTCTTCGACTGGGCCATGTCCCGGCCGGTGATCGACGGCGGCCAGCTCGGCTTTTTGAGCTGGACGGCACCGATGATCGCCGGCTCGATCGCGTATGATCTCATGGCGTCCCGAGGCCCTCGAGGCGCGTTGCGTCCGCTGTTGCTCGGGGCGGCCGTGCTGATGGCGGTCGGCTATGGGCTCTCTTGCCTGGGAGGGGCCGAGGGAACCGACGGCGCTCCTCGCCTGGCCTGGGCGGCGCCGCCGTTCTTCCCGCCGGAGATCGAGCCGAACCTGTGGACGATGAGCCAGCGCTCCGGGAGCGTCAGCTACCTGACGTTCGCCGCCGGCTTCTCCGCCCTGGTGTTCGCTCTCTTCGTGGTGCTCTGTGATCTGGGCTCCCTGCGGGTGGGGATGTTCCGCACGTTCGGGCGCAATGCGCTGGCGGCGTATGTCATCCATCCGCTCGTCTTCGGGGCGGTCAAGCCGTACGTTCCGAGGGACGCCCCCGGCTGGTACGCGGCGGCGGGGTTCGGCCTCGCGTTCGCGATCACCTACGCGCTGGTCCGCCATCTGGAGAAGAACGAGATCTACTTGAAGCTCTGATGTGAGGCACGATTCCATGCGAGCCGTCGTCATCGCCCGGATCGGGGGACCGGAGGCGCTGGAGGTTCGGGACGTCCCCCGTCCCGAGGCGAGGGGGGACCGGATCCTGGTCCGAGTCCGGGCCGCCGGCCTGAACCGGGCCGACACGCTCCAGTCTCGAGGGATGTACCCGGCCCCGCCGGGGGATCCGGCCGACATCCCGGGCCTGGAGTTCGCCGGCGAGGTGGAGGAGAAGGGGCCCGACGCGATCGGGCCGCTCCGGCCGGGGGACCGCGTCTTCGGCATCGTCGGCGGCGGGGGGCTGGCGGAATACGTCGCCCTGCCGGAGCGCATGGCGGTGCCGATCCCCGAGAACCTCGACTGGGCCGCCGCCTCGGCCGTGCCGGAGGCGTTCCTGACTGCCTTCGACGCGATCGACCACCAGGCCGAGCTCCGATCGGGGGAGGCGGTCCTGATCCACGCCGTCGGCGGCGGGGTCGGCTCGGCGGCAGTCCAGATCGCGAAGGCGATGGGCTGCCCAACCTTCGGCACGGCCCGGACGGCGGAGAAGCTCGAACGCTTGAAGGAGTACGGCCTCGACGTGGGGATCGACACCTCGGCGGAGGACTTCGTCGCGGTGGTCCGGGAGCGGACCGACGGCCTCGGTGTGCCGGCGATCATCGACCACGTGGGAGGGCCCTACCTGGCGAACGACCTCGCGGCGTTGGCGACCCGAGGCCGGATCGTCGTGGTCGGGCTGCTCGGAGGGCGGAAGGCCGAACTGGACCTGGCCGCCCTGCTGGCGAAACGGGCGAGGATCGTGGGCACGACGCTCCGAGCCCGGCCGATCGAACAGAAGATCGCCGTGACCCGTCGCTTCGCCGACCGGGTCGTCCCCTGGCTGGCCCGGGGGCTCGTCCGGCCGATCGTCGACCGGGCCTTCCCGATCGATCAGGTCGTCGAGGCCGCCCGGCACGTGGAGTCGAACCAGGGGTTCGGCAAGGTCGTGCTGACGATGGACCCCTGAGCTCCCCGGCGGCTCAAGGGCCGGCGACCCCCGGCGAGGGACAGTAGGTCAGCCCTCCGCTCGGGAAGACCCGGACGATCGGAGCCGACACCCCCTGGGCATCGAGCAGGAGGGAGGCGACCCGCCAGAGGTCCTCCTCGTCCGAGAACAGGCGAATGGGGCCGAGGCGAGGGCCGATCCGATCGCGCAGGGGAGGGGCGAAGACGAGCACGTCGCGGTCGACGACCAGTTCCCGAGCCCAGCGGACCATGAACGAGGCGGCGCTGCCCGAGGCCCGAGCCATCCGGTCGGCCGCCGCCAGCCCTCTCCTCATGATCGCTCCGCCGACCGCTCCGCCAGCGGCGATCGCCCGCAGGGCGGGCAAGGGGAAGGAGCGGTCGATCTCTCCCGGATCGGTCCAGAAGAGGCCGACGAGGATCCCGCCCGGCCGGCAGCCGGCGCGGTGGTTGAGCAGGACCTTGAAGCTCTGCATCGGGTCCCCCGGCCAGGGGGCATTGCCGGCGACGACGACATCGGCCGGGGCCGAGACCGGGGCTCGGTAACGACGGGCGACCTCGGCGGAGAGCACGTCCTGGACCGCGTCGGGGTGGCCGGTCGCGACCCGGAAGACCAACCCGGGGGGACCGAGAACGTGGCTGATCGAGGCGCAGGGACCGAGTTTCGCCGCCGCCTCCCGGATGGCTCGGCGCATCGGGTTGGCGTCGGCCGTCGAGCCAAGCAAGCCTCCCGTGTCGCCGCCGAGGCCGACGCGATGAATCGCCCCGAGCGTCGATCGGTGGCTTGTGCCGGGGAAAATCAACTTGTACCCGCCGCCGAATCCGGCCTGGAGATGCGGCAACACGGAGCCGATCAAGATACGCAGGTCCGCCTGCGCGACCGGCCGAAAGACGAGCACCGGGATGCCGTCGGCCGTCTCGCCAAGGTCCTCGTACTGCGACCGGTCGTCCACCGGCGGACTGAAGCAGCGGAAGGACGAGGCGATGGCGTCCCCCACTCGGCGGCGCATCGCCTCGTCGTCGACCGCATGGTGCCGGCCGACCCCAACGCTTATGCTGATCCGATCCTCTGAAACGCCCGCCGAGCGCAGGCGGTCGAGCACAATCGGCAGGGCCTCGCGCACGGGAGTCCAGCGCGAGGGGTCGTCCACGACGATCGCCACCGACGTCCCGGGACCGACCAGGGTTTCGAGCCTCCCGAGCGGCCCCTCGGGGGCGTCCAGTGCGGCTCGGAGGGCCGAGGGATAGTCGGCGATCGGCCCGGAGAGGTCGGGGAGGATCACCTCGGGCTCGGGCCACCTGGAAGGAGGCGACAGGGCCATCGGCGGGCCGTCTCCCCAGGGGATGGGGATGGGAATGGCGGCTCGGGGGTCGGTCGGGGCGGCGTGCATGGGGAAGCCTCCGTGCGGTCGATCGGGCGGACAGCCTACGAGATCGGCCGCCCGGCCGCCAGGCCCGCTTCGGTCGGGGAGGGGGCGGCATCGATGTGGTGGCGGAACCAGAGCTCCAGCATGAGCAGGGCCCAGAGCCGGTAGGCGTGGTCCCGGCGGCCCTCCCCATGCTCGGCGATCATCTCCTCGACCGCCTCGGGGCGGAACAGGCCGCGGCCGAGGCAGGAGGGGTCGAGCAGCACGTCGCGCAGCTCGTCCTTGAGCTCTCCCCGGAACCAGCGGTCGATGGGCACGCCGAAGCCCATCTTCGGGCGGGTCCGGATGGCGGGCGGCAGCAGCTCGGCGAAGGCCCGCTTGAGGATCACCTTCGACCGCCCCCGGCGGAGCCGGAGCTTGCGGCCGACGGGCATCGCCAGCGCCAGCTCGACGACCCGGTGGTCGAGGAACGGCCCGCGGCACTCCAGGCCGTGGGCCATGCTGGCGATGTCGACCTTGACGAGCAGGTCGCCGGGCAAATAGGTGATCAGATCGGCGATCATCGCCTGAGTGACCGGATCGCGTCCGGGAGCGACGCCGAGGGCTCGGCGGAGCACATCCGCCGGGTCGGCGTCGTCGGGGTCGGCCTCGGCGGCTCGGGAGAGGGTGTCGAGGAAGTCGTCGGCATAGAGGCCGGCGCGGGTGGCCTCGTCGAAGCTGGTCATCCAGCGGAGGTAGCGGTCGGCCGGCGGCAGGCCGAGGGCCTCGAGCCAGCGTTTCGCCGATCGGAGGCGGGTTTTGGCCCGGCTCGACGCGGGCACGGCCCTCGCGACCGGGCCGCCGAGCCAGCGGCCGACCCCGCCGGGGAGCTTCGCCACGAATTCGGCCAAGGCGACGGCTCGGTAGCGGTCGTAGCCGCCGAACAGCTCATCGCCGGCGTCGCCGGTCAGGGCGACGGTGACGTGTTCGCGAGTCAGCCGGGAGACGTGCCAGGTGGGCAGCGCGGAGCTGTCAGCGAAGGGTTCGTCGAAGTGCCGGGCGAGGCCGGGGAGCGTCTCCCAGGCCTCGGGGCGGACGACGAAGGCGTGGTGCTCGGTCCCCAGGTGCTCGGCGGCCATGCGGGCGTAGCCGCTCTCGTCGAAGGCGGGGTCGTCAAAGCCGATCGAGAACGTCTTCACGCGATGGCCCGCGTGTTTCTGCATCAATCCGACGATGATCGTCGAGTCGATCCCGCCGGAGAGGAAGGCGCCGAGGGGAACGTCGGCGGCCATCTGCTCTCGGACGGCGGCCTCGAGCGTGGCGCGGAGGCGATCCTCGTCCTCGAGGGCGGGGCGGCGTTCCTCGAGCTCCCAGTCGGGCTCCCAGTAGCGGTGCAGCTCCAGTCGGCCGTCGTGCCAGACGGCGTAATGGGCCGGCGGCAGCTTGTACACCCCCCGGAGGATGGTTCGGGGATGGGGGACGTAACCGAAGGTGAGGTAGCGGTCGAGCGCCAGCGGGTCGAGCTCTCGGGGCAGCTCGGATCCGGGCAGGGCGAGCAGCGCTTTCAGCTCGCTGGCGAAGAGGAGTCGGTCGGCCTCGAGGCGGTAGACCAGCGGCTTCTGGCCGAGGCGGTCTCGGGCCAGGACGAGCCGGCGGCGCGGGGCGTCCCAGACGGCGATGGCGAACATCCCGCGCAGGAGGCGGGCGAAGCCGGGGCCCTCGTCCTCGTAGAGATGGCTGATGACCTCGGTGTCGCCGGCCGATCGGAGTGAGTGCCCCCGGGCCTCCAGGCGGTTGCGGAGCGAGGGGAAGTTGTAGATCTCCCCGTTGAAGGCGACCCAGACGGAGCCGTCCTCGTTGCTCATCGGCTGGTGGCCGCCGGGGAGGTCGAGGATCGAGAGGCGCCGGAAGCCGAGGGAGGCGTGGGCGTCTCGGTACGAGCCGAGGTCGTCGGGCCCCCGGTGCTCCAGCCGGGCGATCATCGCGTCAAGCTGCCCGTCCGTCAGGCCCGCTCCGGCGTCGGTCCAGGCCGCCCCGCAGATGCCGCACATGGCGTTACCGATCCCGAGGAGAATGGTAGGGTCGAGGTCCCCGATCGATCGTCGCCGATTGCCCGAGAGGAGGCCACGCCATGCCCGGCCGGTTCCCGGGGATGGACCCGGATCTGGAGGATGCCGACCTCTGGCCGGGACTCCACCAGGGGTTCATGACCTTCTTGTGGTCGACGCTCAACGAACAACTTCCCGACCGCTACGTTGCCAACCTGAACGAACGGCTCGACATCGACGACCCGAACCGGTCGATCATCCCCGACGCCTCCGTCTTCGAACGATCATCCCTGGGAGGGCCTCCCCGGGGCAACCCCGCCTCGGCGGCGGTGGCCGTGCTTGACCCGCCCTGGCTGGTGGACTGGCCGGCCGAGGAGATCCGTGAGGGGTTCGTCGAGATCCTTCCCGTGCGAGAGCCGGAACGGGTGGTTGCGGTGATTGAGCTGCTCAGCCCCTCGAACAAGGTCAGCGGCTCGACGGGCCATCTCTCCTACCACAACACGCAGCGAGAAGTCCTCGGAAGTCCCGCCCACCTGATCGAGATCGACCTGCTCCGGGGAGGGGAGCATACGGTCGCCGTTTCGCGATACCAGTTGACCCGGCGGGGATCCTACGACGATCTCGTCTGCCTGAACCGAGGAGGAGGCCCCCGCTGGCGGTCGGAGGTCTGGGCCCGGACGATCCGGGACCGGCTGCCTCGGATCGCGGTACCGCTGCTGGACGATGATCCGGATCTCGTGCTCGACGTGCAGCCGTTGCTCGATCGCTGCGACGACGCCGGTGCCTATGCCCGACGGATTGACTCCTCCCGCGAGCCGGTGCCTCCGCTGACGCGGGCCGACGCGGAGTGGGTCGACGACCTGCTGCGATCGGCCGGGCTGCGCGGTGGCGGGGCCGGCTGAGGCCGGTCAGAACGAGGCGAACGCCTCGTGGTAGCGGATCGACCCGGAGCGGCCCGAGAGGGAGCCGGGACGCAGTTCCAGGGCGAGGAAGACGTCGTCGGGCACGTCGTACTCGCTTCGCAGGCCGAACGAGGAAGCGGGGCGAAAGCCGAAGCGGGGGTAATACTCCGGGTGCCCGAGGACGACGACCGCGACAGCGCCGAGCGCCCGGCAGGTGTCGAAGCCGAGACGAACGAGGGCGGAGCCGACCCCTCGGCGCTGGTGATCGGGGAGAACGGCCATCGGGGCCAGACCCAGGAGCCGAGGCGATCCCTCGGCCGGTTGGCCGGCGATCGTGACCGGGCTGAAGACGAGATGGCCGACGATCACCCCCCCCTGCTCCGCCACGATCGAAACGAACGGCCGGGCCTCGGAGCGGAGGGCGTCGACGAGGTTGGCCTCGTCGGGGCGGTCGAACGCCCGCTCGTTGACGAGGCGGATGGCGTCGCGATCGTCGGGGCGTTCCTCTCGGAGGATCAGGTCCATTGGCGGTTCGACCTCAGCGCACGGCGTTCGGGTCGAAGTGGGGGTTCTCGATGATCCCGAAGACGTTCCCGAACGGGTCGAGCACCGAGGCAACCTTGATGCCGCCGCCGACGTCGGTCACGGCCTCTCGGGCGGTCGCGCCTAGCTCCAGGAGCCGGGCGAGGGCCAAGGCGGCGTCGGGCACGCCCCAGTAGGCCACGGCGCCCGAGGCCCCGGGGGAGCCGTCGGGCACGAGGCCCAGCTCGAAGCCGCCGACGTTGAAGCCGACGTAGAAGGGTTCATCGAAGTATGGGTCGATGTCGAGCACCCGGCAATACCAGTCCTTCCCCGCCCCCAGGTCGGGCGCCGGGTAGATGACGGTCCGCAGGCCCTGGATCATCGGCATCCCCCCTGCCGGTCTGGGTCCATCAGCCTCGCAGCGACCAGGCGGCGAGTTGGACGGTCCCCTTGAATGTCTTCATCGCCTCGGTGACGGCGCTGTGCTCGAAGCCGGAGTGCATCTTGCAGTTCTGGCAGCGGCGGTCCTGGCGGCTCTCCCAGTAGGCCCAGTCGGTCGTCTCCCAGAACTCCCGCCAGTCGTCGATGTAGCCCTCGCCCTCGATGAGGTAGCAGGGGGCCTTCCAGCCCTTGGGGGTGTAGTTCACGGTCGACCAGGGGGCGCAGGGCAGTTCCTTCAGGCCGGCGGCGAACTCGAGGAAGGTGGGGGTGGCGCAGATCTTGTACTTGCGGGAGAAGTCCCGGATGGCGCGGAACTTCTCGTGGATCTGCTCCTTGGTCAGGAAGACGTCGGCCTCCACGCTCTCGTATTCGTAGCCGGGGGAGATGAGGATCCCCTTGGCCTTCAGCTCGTCGACGAGCTGGCAAAGCTGCTCGACCTCGGCCACGTCCGTTTGCTTGTAGACCGTGGTGTTCAGGTAGATGGTGTAGCCAAGATCGTGGCCCTGGCGGATGGCATCGATGGCGGCGTCGAAGACCCCGGCGCGCCGGGTGATCGCGTCGTGCGTCTCGCGCATGCCGTCGAGGTGGACCATCAGGAAGAGGTGGTCGCTGGGGGGGATGACGCCGTAGAACTTGTCGTGCAGACGGAGGGCGTTGGTGCAGATGATGATATATTTGTTTCGAGCGATGAGGGCGTCGATCAGCTCCTTCAGCTCGGGGTAGAGCGTCGGCTCGCCGCCGCAGATGTTGACGATCGGAGCGCCGCAGTCGTCGACGGCCTTCAGGCAGCGCTCGACGCTCATGCGGTCCTTCAGCTTGCCGGTGTAGCGCTCGGTCGAGCAGCCGATGCAGGCGAGGTTGCAGGTATAGAGCGGCTCGAGCATCAAGACCGTCGGGTAGCGACGGAGGCCGGCCCGTTCCATGCGGTTGCGGTGCTTGGCCTGGGCCAGGGTGAATCCAAAGGGATAGCGCATCGGCCGCTCGCCTCCTTGCCGAGAGGGATCCCCGGCGGCTCCCGATCGGGACGCCGGCTTCCTGATTCCCGGCATCATTCCCCAATCGGCTCGGCTCGACAAGCCCAGCCCGTCCAGGACGATCGTGGGCCGAGGGCGATTGGGTCGCCTCAGCGAATCAGCGACCGGTTCCCACGACGATCAGGTAGGCCGCCATCGCCACGCCGAGCAGCGCGAGGACCAGGGCGACGGCCGTCCCCATCCCGGCGCCGGGCAGAGCCCGATCCCCCCGGGAGAGCGAGCCGAGATAGCACCGGTATCGGATCGTCGAGCCGACGAGCACCCAGACTCCCATCCCGACCAGCCCCGTGCCGATCCAGAGCGAGGCCCCCGAGCCGGGCTCGGGAGGGTGGTTCCCGACGGCCGCCATCTCGCGGAGGAACCAGCCGAACCGGGCGACGACGAAGCCGAAGCCCATCAGGGCCATCCCGGTGCGCATCCAGGCCAGCAGGGTCCGCTCGGCCGCCAGGATGACGCGGGGATCGATCTCGGGGCCGACAGGCCCGGGCTCGGACTGGCTCATGCGTGATGATCCTCGTGCCGGCCGCCGGGGGTCGAGCCGCTCGCCTGACTCCCTTCCTCCCCGATCGGCCCGGATTATCGAGAGCGGCCGGGGAAGAGGTCAAGCCAGGCCGCCGCTCCGATCGTCGGGCCGTCGAGGGGAGAGGGGAGGTGGCGCCGGCAGGGCGGGAGCGGATCGGGGGGAGGCCGGGGATCAAGCGGATCGGGGGGAGGCCGGGGATCAATTGACGGGCCGGCCCGGGTTGCCCTACGATCTCGACCCTCGGGAGGGAGCCTGCGAGGGTCGGGGGGTGGCGATGGCGGTCGATGCGGCGATGGCGATGGCCTGGGTCTTCGACCTGAACAACTGCCGGGGGGCCACCGGCGTCACTCGGCACGCCCTGGCGCAGCTCGATCGGCTGATCGCCCGACCGGAGGTCCGGCTCACCGTCGTCTCCGGGAGGATCGCCGAGCCCGACGGCCTCGCGTTCTGGGAGACGCTGGAGGACCGGCCCTCCCCTCCTCGTCGCCGGGAACTGCCCATCTCGACGAAGAACGCCCTCCGATTCTGGCGGGTGGTCGGCTGGCCCCCCCTGGAGCTCTGGACCGGCCGGCTCGACTGGATCTACAGCCCGGCCGAATACTACGTCCCCTCCCTGCGCGCCCGTCGCGCCGTGACCAGCCACGACATCCTGCAGGATCTCCGCTACGGCTCGAACAGCCGCCGGGAGCTGCTGGGCCACGCCTTCGGCACGGCCGACCGGATCCTCTCGGTCTCCCGATTCAACACGGAACAATTGCTCGAACGCTTCCCCGAGTGCAAGGGGAAGGTCGCCACCGTGCCCAACGGCGCCGACGACCTCTTCTTCGAACCGGCCTCCCAGGACGAGCGTGCGGCCGTCCGAGCCGACATCGGGATCCGACCCGGGCAGCCGTACCTGCTCTCGGTGGCCAACTTCCAGCCGAGGAAGAACCTCCCCCGGCTTGTCCGGGCCGCCGGCACGCTCCCGGAAGTGGCCGGGGGAGAACTCGCCGTGGTGTTGATCGGCGAGGGCTCCGAGTCGCTCGCCGAGCCGATCCGGAGGGAGATCGCCGCGCTTGGCCCGAAGGCGAGCGTGGTCATGCCCGGCTACCGCCAGGGGGCCAGGCTGCGGGCCCTCTTCGCCGAGGCCTCGGCGCTGGTCTTCCCCTCGACCTGCGAGAGCTTCGGCATCCCCGCCGTCGAGGCGATGGCCCAGGGATGCCCGGTCGCCCTGGCCGACTCCACCGCCTTGCCCGAGGTCGCCGGCGAGGCCGGCTGGTACTTCGACCCCGAGTCGGACGAGGCGATCGCCGCGACCCTGCGAGAACTGCTCGACCGGCCTGAGGAGCGCGCCCGCCGGGTCGCCCTCGGCCGGGAGATCGCCGCCGGGTTCCGCTGGGACCGCTCGAACGACCTGCTCATGGCCGCCCTCCGGGACGAGGGCTGACAACCAACCGCCCCGGGCCGGCCTCGGATCGAGGTCCGGTCGCGGCCGAAAGGAATCCCCCGGACGTCCTCGACCCGGGCGGGGCCTCGGTGCGGACCGATCCCGTCGTGGCGTCTCGGGATCGATCCGCACAACGAACCCTCCAGCGGAGGGTCCGCGGCGCGATTGGGCTTCAGTCCTTCTTAACCTTCACGTGGAAGCCGGCCTCGTTGAGGGCCGAGACGGCGGCCTTCGCGTCGAAGTCGCCGGTGAGGGTGACCGTCTCGGTGCGGGCCTCGGCGGTGATCGACTCGATGCCGTCAACCTCGTCGAGGGCGCCGGTGATGGCCCGGGAGCAGCCGGGGCAGCAGTTGTGGGCGCCGGTGAGGGTGAGGGACGTGACCTTGCCCTCGGGAGCCCCGGAGTCGTCCTTGGGCTTCACGTCGTCGCAGTCGGAGGTGCCGTGGTAGCCGGCGTCGGTGAGGGCGTCGAGGGCGGCCTGCGCGGCCTTCACCTCCGGGGCGACGATGACGATAACGCCGGCGTCGCGGTCGGCGGTGACCGTGGCGGCCTCGACCTTCGCGGCGGCCTCGTCGACACCCCGGACACAGGCGCCGCAGCAGAGGTGGACCCCCTCGACCGTGACCTTGGCCTCGTCAGCCGAGGCGGAAACGGCGAGGGCGACGGCCGGCGCCAGCAGGACGGCCAGGCCGAGGAGAGCGAGCGATCGGATCGGCGTCATGGTCCCAGTGGTCTCCCGTACCCGACGACTCCGCCGGGGCATCGACGGCGGCGACGCGGCGGCCGGTCCCCCCGGCCCCGCCGCCCCCGTCCCGAGCCCGACCGGATCGGCCAGGGCCCGGGCCAACCATTGTTCAACATCGCGATCCGTCGGGCAAGCCCGAGCGGCGGTCGCTCTCGTCCCGGGAACGCCCGAGCGCCCAGGGCTCCCGCGAAGATCGATCGTTGTGCGATCGGGTCGTTTCTCGGCTTCGGTTCGAGTTCGAGGTGGCCTCCGGAATCGGAGGTTGGCCTCGGTGATGTCAGGTCCGACTGCCCGGACAGTCGGGGAGCGGCCGGGCATCGAGCCCGACGACGTCCCGGAGAGGACCAACCGAGCACCAGGGTTCCCCCCCCGAGCAACCCCCTCGCCTCGACCGAGCAATCGACCGGGTCGCTCGACGAGAGGCGAACAACGCATCTCGACCCGCCGGCATCGCGAGATGGGCCAACCCGATGCCGGGTCGGCCCGTCGTGCGATTGCTCCTCCGAGCCCACGTTGAGGAGGAGCACCGAATCGGGCCACCCCCCTCGCCATCCCCGGAGCTGGCGAGAACCAAGTCAGTTCACAAGCATATCATGACCGCGAGCGGGCCCTGTTGGGAACCTGGTCAGATCGATGTCGAAGAACGGGTCGACTTTCATGCCGTCCGGGCCAATGTGCACCAGCCGGACGCAGAAGTTCTCCGAGCGGTCGAGCGTCGAGAGCAGCGAGTTTGTCACATACATGCGCTTGCCGTCGAAGGTGACGTGCATCATGTTCGGCTGGACGCATGGGACGACCGTGCTGGTGAGCACCGGCTTCTCCGGGTCGGAGACGTCCCACTGCTGGATCTCGTCCCCACCGAAGCAGGAAACGTAGAGGAAGCGATCATCGGGGCTCTGCCTCAAATCGGCTGGCAGCGCCGCCGTGTCCGCCACCTTCTTCGCCTCGTAGGTGCCGTCGCCCCGGCCCTGGAAGAGGTAGAGGGAATTGTCGAGGGCACAGTTGGTGAACCCATAATTCTTTCCGGGAATGAGCGACCAGCGGACCTCCAGCGGGGCGAGGCCCGCCTCCATGACCTGGATCGGCCTCCGATCCTTCAGATCCCAGACGATCAGCTCGTTGCCGAAGTCCTCGAGGTCCATCTCGGCGAACGGGCGACCGTAGTTGCGCAGGGGAGTGAACGAACTGGACACCATGCGGTTGAGCTCGGGTTTGACGGCGACGTCGTAGCCGTAGGGGGCGTCCTCGGGCTGATCGATGCGGCGGATGAAGCGGCCGTCGTTGGTGAACTCGGCCAGGCCGGCGGGGAGGCCGCCGTCGGCGTCGCCGAGGAAGGTCAGGAGCATCCGCCCCGGCAGCGCGTAGTAGGTGTGCGGCCCGGAGAGGCCCGTCTGCTCAGGCACGTCGTCGAGCACCTTCTCGATCCTCGGGGCGGCCGGGTCGGTCGCCACGTCGATGATCCAGATCCGGCTGGAGAACAAGCCGCCGGCCCAGATGCGCGTGCGGTCGTCGGTGAACCCCCAGTGGTGGGTTTCGTTCCCCTTCGAGCCGAGGTCGAGCGTGTGAATGATCGTCCCGAAGGTCGGGCTGGCACGGTCGACGTCAATGGTGATGACAAAATCATTGTCCTGCGCGTCGGCGTCAACACAGAACACATACAGGTATTTCTCCATCCGATCGAGCCGCCGGACATAGGGCGAGAGGCACGTCTCGGCCCCGGCCACCGACGGGATGAGCAGGGCCGCCGCGGCGAGGCCGAGGAGCCATCGCAGCCGGGGGCGTCGCGTGATCATGCGGGATGCTCCTTGCTTCAGAGGGAGGGAGGAGGGTCGGCCGTTGGTCAAGAGGCGGGGCCGGCCGCCTGATCGGGTTCGATGGCAATGGAATCGAGCCAGCGGCGGAACGTCTCGGCGTCTCCGCCACGAAGGGTGGTGGCCTTCGCGGTGTTGAAGAAGATCTCCACGTCGACCCCCGTGTCCCGGATCTCCGTGACCATCGCCATATTCAGATACATACCCCCGATCTTCACCAGCATCATCGTGGGCCTCCGAGTGAAATCCCCCGGCCGACTCGTCCTGGAGGGCGATCCCGGCCGGCGCCGAGGGGGACATCGGTCATCACTTTACCATATCCCGGGCCCGCTCACACCGAGCCGTCCGGCCCTCGTTCTTCTCTTCGCCCTGCTGATCGCTCTTACGCTCTCAGGCTTCAACTCCCATCTCGGCCGCAGGAACGAACGGTCGACGAGGCGCCCGGGGCCTCAGCCCCCCGGATGCAAGAGGCCCCGTCGGCCGCCCGGCAGACGTAGGCCCGGGCCTCGGCGCCGGTCCTTCGGGAGTAGTCTCGGACCACGGCGGCGGCGAACTCCTCGGCGCGGTCGGCCCGCACGAGGTTGACCGTGCACCCGGCCCAGCCCGCCCCGCTCAGCTTGCCGCCGAGGAAGCCGGGGGCCGCCTCGGCCGATTCGATCAGGACATCCAGCGCCTTCGAGCTATTCTCGAAGTCGTCCCGACTCGAGGCATGAGAGGCCGACATGAGCCGGCCCAGCTCGACCACGTCCCCCCTGCGCAGCGCCTCGACCCCCTGTCGGACGCGGTCGTTCTCCGTCAGCACGTGCCGGGCTCTCCGGAAGCCGACGGGGTCGAGCCGCTCCCGGTATGCGTTCAGATCCTCGAGGGTCACGTCCCGCAGCGACTCCACCGGAGGAGGAGGCCGATACGGGTCGGAGCGGGACGACGCCGGCGGATGCTCCCGAAAGTAGGAGACGATCCGGTCACACTCCTCCCGGCGGCGGTTGTACATCCCGTCGGCCAGCTTCCTGGAGGTCCTCGAGTCGCAGACGACGATCGCCGGCGCCGGCTCCCCCAGCGGCAGTCGCTCGAAGGTGAAGCTGGCGCAATCAAGCATGAGCGCGTGATCGGTCTTGCCGAACAGGGCGCAGAACTGGTCGAGCAGGCCGGAGGCGACGCCGACGTACTGGTTTTCCGCCTTCCGGAGCGTGTGCGCCAGCGCCATCCGGTCGTCGACCTCGACCGCCGCCTCCTCCTGTTCCTGGCCCAGCAGGCCGGCCCCCAGCAGGAAGAGGGCCACGGCGGCCTCCAGGCTCGCCGAGCTGGAGAGCCCCGCCTCCAGGGGCACGTCCCCCGCGACCGCCGCTTCGAAGCCGGACCGGATCGGCCCGAGGCGATCGGCCATGGCCAGGCAGACCCCCCGGACGTATCGTCCCCAGGAGCCGGTCGGCTCGGGGCCTGGGGCGTCGATCGGGAAGCCGTACAGGTCGTCGAACGGCTCGGAGTAGAGCCAGGCCTCCCGCCCCCCCGCCGGTCTCCCGGCGACGGCGGTCAGGCGGTCGATCGCCGCCGCCAGCACGAGGCCGTTGTTGTAATCCGTGTGGTTGCCCAGCAGCTCCACGCGGCCGGGGGCGATCCCCACGCAGGTCGCCTCGGCGCCGAAGCGGGAGAGGAAGGCGGCCCGTGCTCGATCGGCGGGGTGTCCCAACATGGCTCAGGCCCTCCCTCGGCGTCGCTCCGGTTCGTTCCCTCGTCCTCGGTCGGCCGGGAACATCCCGGCCTCCGCCGCCGAGGAGCCCGACCTCGGGCCGCCGCTGGCGATTGCCTCCCGCTCGCGGCCGTCTCCGGCGAGGGCCGGAGGCGGTCGAGGATGGCGAGCACGTCGCCGGGCCGCGGGACGACTCGGCGATCGGCGATGGCGATGGCGATGGCGATGGCGATGCTCGAGGCGGTCCAGGCCGCCGGCGCGATTCCCCCGGGGCGAGGGTACGGAGAACCTGTCCCGATTGTATGCCCGGCCCTCCCCTGGCGTCAGCCGGCTCTCCCCTCGGATCGCTTCGACGCCCTCGGATGCCGTGACCCGCTCCTCGACGCGGCTGGTCGAGATCGAGTATAACCACGCTCGGACGAGAGGATTCGGTTGCGGAGCGACACCGGGAGCGGGCCATCATGGAGTCGACGACGTTCCCCATCCGTCGGATCGGGATCTCGACCGGGGGAGGAGACGCCCCCGGCCTCAACGCGGTGATCCGGGCGGCGGTGGTCTCGGCCGTGAACCGGGGCTGGGAGGTCGTCGGCATCCGGGACGGCTTCGACGGCGTTTTGACCCCCGAGCGCTTCCCCGACGGCGGCCTGATGCCGCTGGACGCCGATCGGGTCCGGGGCATTACCCACCTGGGCGGGACGATCCTCGGCACGACCAACAAGAACAACCCGCTGCGCTACCCTGTCCGCCGCCCCGACGGGACCATGGCGACGATCGACCGCACCCCGGAGCTGGCCGATCGGCTCAAGGAGAACGTCGACGCGGTGATCTCCGTCGGCGGCGACGGCTCGATGGAGATCGCCCACGCGCTGAGCCGCCTCGGCGTCCGCATCGTTGGCGTGCCCAAGACGATCGACAACGACCTCGACGGCACGGTCCTCACCTTCGGGTTCCTGACCGCGGTGGACTTCGCCACGCAGTGCATCGACCGCCTGCACTCGACCGCCGAGGCACACGAGCGGGTCATCGTGATCGAGGTCATGGGCCGCTACGCCGGCTGGATCGCGCTGCACTGCGGCATCGCCGCGACGGCCGACGTGATCCTCCTGCCCGAGATCCCCTTCGACCTGGAGCCGGTCGCCCGGAAGATCGCGGAGCGAGATCGCATCGGCCGCCATTTCTCCCTGGTCGTCGTGGCCGAGGGGGCCCGCCCCCGGGGGGGAGAGGTTTCGCTCGTCCCCGGCGAGCCGGGGCGCGTCGAGCGCCTGGGCGGCATGGGAGAGAAGGTCGCCGAGGGGATCCGGGCGACGACCGGCAAGGACGTCCGCGTCGTCGTCCTCGGCCACCTGCTCCGAGGGGGCTCCCCCTCCCCCTCCGACCGCCTGCTTGCCCTCCGCTTCGGCGCCGCCGCCGTCCGCACCCTCGCCGAGGGCCGCGACGGCGTGATGGTCGCCCTCGACCCCCCCGACGTGAAGTACGTCCCCCTCGATCTTGCCACCCACCGCATGAAGTCCGTTCCCCTGGACGGCGACACCATCCGCACCGGCCGGGAGCTGGGCATCTGCTTCGGAGACTGACCCCGCCGCCGATCGCCGGAGGGATCGCCAGGAGGCTTCCCTCGGGCGCAAGGGGCCGGGGCGCTCGGGGCCGATCGCCGAGCCCCATCGGACCCCGGCATGCTCCCGGTCCGTCCCGCTTTGAGAGCCTCCCGGCGACGGCCCCTCTCCCCTACGCTCCCATCACGGTCACGACGACCTCCCTCCTCCTCGGCTTGACGTCGCATTCCAGCAGGAAGACCTGCTGCCAGGTGCCGAGCACCGGGGCCCCATCGGCGACCGGCACGCACAGGGACGGCCCCAGCAGGGTGGCCTGGAGGTGGGAATGGCCGTTGCCGTCGTGCCAGGCGCGCTCGTGGCCGTACTCGGGGCTCGGGGGGATGAGGCGATCGAGCAGCTCGGGGAGGTCGTCGCGGAGCCCGGGCTCGAACTCGATCGTGCCCAGCGCCGCCGTGCTGCCGACGACGCACAGATGGGCCACTCCGGTCCGGATCCCGGAGCGATCGATCAGCGAGGAGAGCTCCTCGGTGAGGTCGATGAGGTCCCGATGGCCTCGGGTCGGGCGTCGGATTCGATCCTGGTAGGTCATCGTCGGGCTCCCGGTCGTCGGGCCTCGGCCGACGACAGGCCATCTCCGGCCGAGGGGACGCATCCGGGCCGCTTGCTCCCGGCCCCCCGGGCCAATCACAATAGGGCCCGTCCCGGGCCCGCCGCAAGAAGGCCGGCCCGCACCCGATCGCGGAGCCCTCCGATGCCCCCGAGCCCGATCAGCTGCCTGTCCCCGGCGCTCCTCGCCGCCTGCCTGATCGCCCCCATGCCGGCCGACGACGACCCGGCGGCCGTCTCCCCCCGCGCCGCGGAGGTCCACGCCGCCGCTCTGCTCATCGACGGTCACAACGACCTGCCCTGGCGGCTCCGCCTCGACGGCGACGTCGCCTTCGACTCGATCGACATCGCCGATCGGCTCGACTCCGGCCACACCGACATCCCCCGGCTGTTCGAGGGAGGGGTCGACGCCCAGTTCTGGTCCGTCTACATCCCCAGCGAGCAGCCCGACCCGGCCCGGACGGTCCTCCAGCAAATCGACCTGGTCTACCGCATGGCCGAACGCTACCCCGAGGCATTCGAGATCGCCCGGACGGCCGACGACGTCGAGCGGATCGTCGCTTCCGGCCGCATCGCCTCGCTCATCGGCATCGAGGGGGGCGTGGCCATCGAGGGGGACCTGGCGATGCTCCGCCAGTTCTCCCGCCTGGGGGTCCGCTACATGACCCTGACGCACAACAAGAGCCTGCCCTGGGCCGACGCCGCCACCGACGAGCCGATCAGCGACGGCCTCTCCCCCTTCGGCGAGCGCGTCGTCCGGGAGATGAACCGCCTGGGCATCCTCGTGGACATCTCCCATGTCTCCGAGGCGACCATGGACGACTGCCTCCGCGTCTCCGAGGCCCCGATCATCGCCAGCCATTCCAGCGCCTTCGCCCTCGCCCCCCACCCGCGCAACGTCCCCGATGCGATCCTCCGCCGCCTGCCGGAGAACGGCGGCGTGATCATGGTCAACTTCTACCCCGGGTTCATCGTGGCCGGATCCTCGCGCAAGCTCGCCGAGGCCCGCGCCCGCCTCCGAGCCGAACACCCCGACGACGCCTCTTTCGAGCGCGCCCTCGGCTCCTGGATCGACGAGCACGCCGAGGAGCTGCTCGGCAACGTCTCCGTTGTCGTTGACCACATCGATCACATCGTGCAGGTCGCCGGCATCGACCATGTCGGCCTCGGCGGCGACTACGACGGCATCGACCGCGTGCCGGTCGGCCTGGAGGACGTCTCCACCTACCCCCGGATCACCGACGAGCTGCTCCGCCGAGGCTACTCGGACGAGGACGTCCGCAAGATTCTCGGCGGCAATGCCCTCCGAGCGCTCCGAGAGGCCGAGCGCGTCGCCGATCGGCTCCGAGCCTCGACCCCCCCGGACGTCCAGCAGCCGGAGCGACCGGCGGAGGACTGACCCGGGGGCCTCTCCTCTCCTCATCCCGGGCCTGCTCGGAGTCCGACCGTCGGTCGGAGTTGGCTCGGGGCTGGGTCGACCCCGGCCACCCCGGGGATGAAGATGATCGGAAATCGGGACACCTGGGATCACCGGCCGGCGTCCTTCCACCCTCGATCCGATTCCGCCGGGACGCCTCCGGTCCCGGCGAGACGGCCCCGACTCCGAGCCCCTCCGCGAGACGCCTCGCGGGGGGGGAAGGACGGCCGAGCGATCAGAGGGTCTTCAGGTACTCGATCACCGTGCGCCGATCGTCGTCCGAGAGGAGGTCGCCGAAGGTGTGCCCCTGGTTGCCAAGCCCGAATCGGCTGGCGTCGAAGATCGACCGATCCGAGTCCCGGGCGGCCTGCTCCGGGGAGACGGGATCGAGCACCTCCACGCGCCAGCCGACCGCCTCGGTGTCGTAGTGCTCGAAGCCGGTCGAGGGAGGGCGCCGGAAGCGGCCGGGGCGGGTCGACGAGTCGAGCAGCTGCGCCAGGGTCGGGACCGAGCCGTTGTGCAGGTAGGGCGCGGTCGCCCAGATGCCGTCGAGCGGAGGGGCCTGGTATCCGGTCAGGACCTCGTCGACGGGGTACGTCTCGCCGAACCAGCTTGCGTTGAAGTGGGAGACCAGCGCCTCCGTCCCGGCCAGGGCCCGGGCGGGGTCGGTCCCGATCACGTCCAGCTCGATGATCCGATTCGGATAGGACCGATCCTCGCCGTAGGAGCCGTGGCAGCGAGCGCAATGCTCCTCGAAGACCTCGCGCCCCCGGGCGGCCAGCCCGTCGTCGATCGGAAAGGGATAGGAGGGGGCCTCGATGCGGTTCAGGTAGGCCAGGATGTCGGCGAAGGTCGGCTCCAGCTCCTCGAACTGCTCCCGGGTCTTCTCTCCCAGGAGGAACTGCATGATCGATCGCACGGAGCGGGCGTCGGTACGGCCGTCGTAGTACATCGTGCGCTTGTGCTTGAGCAACCACCAGGCCGGCACGTCGGTCTCGGGAAACTTGGCCCCATGGGGGAGCGGGAAGAGACGCCGCGAGAGGTCCGGGTTGCGCAGGCTGATCAGGATGGCGGCCATCTGGCCGGCGTTGACCGAACCGCGGACGGTGTTCACGGTAAAGCCGGTGAAGAAGAGCGGTCGGCCGTCGGCCCGGTAGAAGTCCCGATACAGGCCGATCAGGTCCAGCTGCGTATTGCCGAGCCCGACGTAGCTTCGGCCTCCGATCGAGCCCCCGTGGCAGGCCAGACAATCGATTTGGAACCCGACGCGGCCGGTCTTGAGATTCTCGGATCGCCGCAACCCCATGGGGAGTCCGCCGTTCGGATAAGGAGCCGGATGCAGGCCGTACCGGGAGGCGAACGCTTCGGCGTAGGCCTCCGGGTCGGCGTCGGGGTCGGGAGCCTTCCCGTCCCAGAGCTCGGCGACCTTCCGGTAGACCTCCTCTCCCCATTCGGGCGAGAGGTAGCCGCGGAAAAGCAACGCCTCCCTGCCCCGCTCGGCGGCGGGATCGGAAGCGGTCTGGGATGAGGGCGGAGGCGGCTCCTCCGCCTCCGCTCGGCTCCCGGCCGCGGAAGCGACCGCCAGGAGCCCATAACCGACGACCCGCCAACTGGTTCGACAATTCGCCAACATAGTGCCGTTTCTTCCTGGCCGAGCGATCCCTGAGACTCTATAACCCTTATAGGCGGGACACCGGCCCTCGGGAACGGCCGGCAGGGAACCGGGGACATGCAAGTTGCCCCCGTTGATCGATTGTTGTACAATCCGCACGGTCCGGCCCAGGCCCGCCGCAAACGGTCGAGAGCCTGGGGCCCGAGTGGTCGACACAAAGAAAACGTCGATGACCTGACCCGGATCGGCTCACCGAAGAGCGGTACGATCCGGCCCGCCTGGCTGTTTCCTCCTTCGGGTCGACACCCAGGAGCGAGCGACGACCCGGGGCCCGTCGGCCCCGCGACATCCCCCCCCCACCCGCGCCGGCCCCGTCCTCCTGGGGCCGACCACCCGCCATCCCTCCCTCCGCCCGACGAGGATCGGTCCCATGAAGACCAGGACGACCAAGCGACGAATCCCCTGGCTCGCCGGCCTGCTCATGACCGCCGGCGCGGCCGGCGCCGCGGCCTTCCTGCTGCCTTCGGCGTCGTGGTCGAGCGATGCCAAGGCGCTGCTCGAGGGGGTCGCCCGCGTCCCCGTGGTCCGCACGGATCTGGCCGTCACGGTGACCGCCACCGGCGAGGTCAACAGTGCCTCCAACACGCTCATCGAGTGCGAATTGCAGCAGTTGCAAGAGCGCAGCGCCGGCGGCCAGCGCATCGGCACCAGCGGCCGATCGATGATCATCGAGATCATCCCCGAAGGCTCGGTCGTCAAGAAGGGGGACGTTCTCTGCCGGATCGACGGCTCCGAGTACGAGGAGATGATCCGCCAGAAGATCATCGAGAACGAGCAGGAAGGCTCGGAGCTGAAGCAGGCCGAGCTTGAGCTGGAGAACGCCCGCATCTCGCTCACCGAGTTCCTCGAAGGGACCCGGATCCAGCAGATCCAGCAGTACGAGGGTCAGATCAAGCTGGCCGAGGCCCAACTCCAGCGTCAGAAGGACCGCGTGGCCTGGGCCGAGCGCATGCTCCCCCTGGGCTACATCTCCCAGGCCCGCTATGAGCAGGAGAAGCAACTCCTGCTGAGCGATCAGATCGCCCTGGACCGGGTCCAGGAGGCCCTCGCCAACTACGAGCGCTACACCGTCCCCAAGACGGTTCAGACGCTGGAGAGCCAGATCGCCCGCCGGCTTTCCACCGTCACGTACATGAGGCGCCGGGCCGAGCGGAATGAGGAACGCCTCCGCGAGTACCAAGAGCAGTTGACGAACTGCACCATCCGCGCCCCTCATGACGGCTACGTGATCTACGCCCAGGACGACGACGACCCGCCGCTGGCCGTCGGGGTGGCCGTCCATCAACACATGGACCTCTTCCATCTTCCCGACCTGGGAAACATGCAGGTTGAGGTCGGCCTGAACGAGACGATTGTCGAGCGCGTCGCCGCGGGGCAGCCCGCCACGGTTCGGGTCGTGGCCTTTCCTGGCGTCGAGTTGAAGGGGCGTGTGCTCAAGGTCGAGCAGCTTCCGAGGACGACCCGCTACAGCTGGATCAAGGACGATGTCAAGGAGTATCGGGCGGTCATCGCCATGGAGTCGTACCCCGGCCTGATGCCCAAGATGGAGGCCGAGGTCGAGATCCTCACCGACGAGCGCCCCGGGGCCCTGGTGGTCCCCGCCCGGGCCATCGCCTATGAGGGGGGCGATCCCTACTGCCTGGTCGCCCGGGGGGAAGGGGGCATCGAGCGTCGGGTCGTCGACGTCCGGCCCGGGACGATTGACCTGCTCCACGTCCTCGGAGGGCTCGACGAGGGGGAGCAGGTCGTGCTCGACCCGACCCGGCCCGAGTTGGAGGAGCTGGTCGTCGAACACCGCCTGCCGCTGATCACTCACGATTCGAGCGATGCCGGCTCGGCCCAGGCCTCCGCGGGATCGGCCTTGCTGCAATGATCGTCGGGACCGGATGGGGACCCGGGCCGGCTGGCTGAAGCCGGGGGGGCCGGGCGGCCGAATCCTGGATCGTCGGGCGACGCGCGCCGGGTCCGGCCGGCTCCGGAGCCGTCTCCCTGGCCGATTCAGCGCCGCCCTCCCGAATCGACGCCGGCCGCCTCGCACCCGGGCCCGAACCATGCCGACGCCGACCAAGCGCGCCCCCTCGCGGGGCCAGGCCCCGAACTCGTCCGCGTCCTCCTCCCCCGCCCTCAACGCCGCCCTGGTCCTGGCCGCCGTCGGCTACGGCACCATGCTGCTGGTCGACCGCCGGGAGCTGTCCTGGCCTCCCCGGGAGCTCTTGTCCAGCCTCGCCACCCTCGCCGGCTGCCTGGCGATGGTCGGGCCGCTGCTGCTCTGGAGGAAGGGGGCCGGCGAGGGAACCGTCGGCGAGCTGACCTGGATGGTCGGCGGCCTGATCCTCTGGGCCTTCGACCTCTCGGCCCTGGCCGTCGGCCGAACTCGGGGGATGGACTGGGCCGCCCCGGTCGCCCCCGAGCTGCTCGGCCCGGTCATCCTGGCCGTCATGGTCGGCGGCTGGAGAACCGGGCGCACCGCCTGGAGCTGGACCTGGACCAGCGTCACCGGCTGGCTGCTCGGCCTGATCTGGGTCGGCATGGGGGCGTTGGCGATGCTTCCCCAGCGTCCCTCGCTGGCCGCCCTCTCCTGATCCGATCGGCGCCGAGAGGTCCCCCCCCCGCTCCGGTCAGATCCCCCCCCACCTCCGGGTGGGCGGGGGCTCGCCATCTCGCCGCGATGCTTGACGACCCAAAGCGGCTCGGATTAGCCTGGATGGTGCGTCGTCGCGGCGGTCCCACGTCCTCGTCCGTGTCGTCCATCCCGATCACCGCCGCGCCGTCTCCCCTTGCCGGCTGGCCCGCCGCCATCCCCGGCCGAAGTCCAGTTCCAGGAGGAGCCCCTCGCCGTGGCCACCGACCCCCAGACCGCCCCCGACACGGCCCCGACGTGGTCCGCCTCGCCCATCGAGAACGAGTTGCCGACGTATCGGGCGATCAGCACCTGGGCGATTGGCGCCCTGACGCTGGGCGTCATCTCCGCGGCCACCTTCGCGAGCCTGAATTTCCTGATCGCCTCGATCGGCGCCATCGCCTGTGGGGCGATCGCCTTGCGGATGATCCGACGCTATCCCGACCTGCTCACCGGGGCGGGCCTTGCCAACGTCGGCATCGCCCTCGGGCTGATTACCGGGCTGGCCGCGCCGACGATCTCCTTCGTCCAGCACTCGATCCTCGCCCGGCAGGCCCGAGCCTACGGCGACCTGTTCTCCCAGACCCTCCAGGAAAAGGGCCTGGCCGATGCGTTCTGGATCGCGCAGCCTCCCTCCCGCCGCGAGCAGACAACCCCGCAGAAGCTCCTCGCCGAGGTGGAAGCCAACTCTCAGCAGCAGATGATGGAGGGGGGCGACCCGAGGCTCATTGGCCTCCGAAGCATGGCCGAACGCCTCGCCTCCTCGAGCGAGCAGCACATCTACGTCGACGGCATCGAGGCCAAGGGCTTCGAGGGGATCACCCCCTTCGCCTACATCCGCCTCGGCCTCGACGGGCCGGAGAGCGAGAAATACCCCGCCCTCCAGTACGCCCTGATCAAGGTCGAGGCGACGAAGCATGACGGCCGTCGCGAGTGGTTCGTCCAGGATCTGACCTTCCCCTACACCTCCGGTTCCCGGGCCAACGTCGTCGAGTCGGCCCACGGCCACGACCACTGAGTCCAACGCTCGTCGGTGCTCGCCTCCCTCGCCTGGGGCCGCCGATCGGATCGATCCCCCTGAAGCGTTCCGGGGGGATCGGCCCGCTCAGCGGCCCGTTGTTACCTCAGTCGCCGAAAATGGCGTGGCACTTCGGCGTCTCCCAGAGCGTCACCCGCACCACCGGCAGGCCCGCGTCCCGGGCCTGGCGGTAGATCAGGGCCGCGATGTTCTCGGCCGTCGGGTTGGCGTCCATCACGAACACCCGCTCGCCTAGGTCCTGAAGCACCGGGAGGATCGGATCGTCCCGGCAAAGCAGCATGTTGTGGTCCAGGTTCTCGTCGATCCAGCGCTGGACGTGCTGCTTGATGTCGCCGAAGTCGACGAGCATCCCGCGACGGTCCAGCGCCTCCCCTTCCAGGAGGATGACCGCCTTGCCGTTGTGCCCGTGCAGGTGCCGGCACTTGCCGTCGTAGTTGATGAGCCGATGGCCGTAGCAGAATTCGATTTCTCGGGCGACGCGGTACATAGGGCCTCCTCGCGCGGTACCGTCCCGGTTGTATCCCCGCCCTCCGCTCCCGGCAAGGCGGCCGGTCAGTCGACGACCCGCTCTCCCTCCGTCGCCGTCAGCTCCCGGAAGAGCCCGGAGAGCCGCCTCGTCATCGCCCCGATCCGCCCATCGCCGACCCGACGGCCGTCGATCTCCAGCACCGGGGCGAGTTCCCCCATCGTGCCGGTGCAGAACACCTCGTCGGCGCGGTAGACGTCGGTCAGCGAGAGGTCCTCGATCGCATGGGGGATGCCGTGCACTCGGCAGATCTCCAGTACCACCGACCGGGTGATCCCCTCGGGGCAGGCGTCGGTACGGCCGGTTCGGACGACGCCCCCGGCGACCAGGAAGACGTGGGTGGCGTTGGTCTCGGCCACGAAGCCGCGCCCGTCGAGCATGAGGGCGTCGTCGGCTCCGGCGGCGTTGGCCTGGATCTTGGCGAGGATGGAGTTGATCAGGTTGCAGTGATGGATCTTCGGGTCGAGCACATCGGGCCCGGGCCGTCGGATGGTGCTGGTAACCAGCCGGATCCCTCCCTTGTCGTAGACCGGGGGCTTGTGCTCGGCAAGGACGATCAGGGTCGGCCCCTTCGTGTTCAGGCGGGGATCCATCCCGGAGGTGTACTTCACTCCTCGGGTCAGGGTCAGCCGGATATGGACGCCGTCCCTCATGTGGTTGGCCTGGAGGGTCCGGCGGATCTCCTCGGTGATCGCCTCGTGGGTGGGGATCTCCGCGAAGGCCAGCGCCAGGGCCGAGCTGCGGAGGCGGTCGAGGTGCTCGGTCAGCCTGAAGATTCGGCCGTCGTAAACGCGCAAGCCCTCCCAGACGGCATCCCCCCCCTGCACCGCCGAGTCGAACGGGCTGATCCCGGCCTCGTCCCGGTGTGAGAGGCGGCCGTTGATGTTGACGATCAGGTTTCGGTTGCGGTCGTCGAAGGTCTGGAGCATCGTCGGGGAGATCCCGGGGAGCGTTGGGAAGCGAGGGGGCGGGTCGGGTCAGGGGAGGAGCCGGTGCTCAAAGAGGGTCGCGTAGCAGTCCTCCGCCCGCTCGAGCACGCCGAGCAGGCGGTCGGGGACCGCATCGGGTTTGGGCGTGTAGGGCTGGAAGCCGGTCGAGCGCTCGACGCTATCGTACCAGTACTTCGCCCAGATGCCGTCCGTCTCCCTCGGCCCGGGGGGCCAGGAGAGCATCCGATCGTCGAACGGTACGCCGAGGGACCGGCAGAGGGCCGCGAGCATCCCCCTCGGGTCGTCGAGGACGTCCTTCGCGTCGACCACCGGCGGGACGGCCCCGGTCCGCTCCCGGACCCGGTTGAAGATCTCCACCTGCTGGGGGAGCCCGGTGTCCTCCAGCCTCGGCTCGGGCAGCACCTTCAGCAGCGAGGTGAGCATCTCCCGGGGCTCCCGGATCAGAAAGGCGTTGGTCACGCGGTCGAGCCACGATCGGTCGATCGATGGCAGCAGGTGGTGGGCCATCTGCTTCTGGTAGAAGATCGCCCGCCCCCCCGGCACCGGGCCGACCAACTGTTCGACGACCTTCCGCCAGTCGGCCTCGTGATGGGCGATCACTTCGGCGGCGCCGGGATGATCGAGCCCGGTTTCCTTCAAGTAGAAGGCATACAAGGGCTCGTCGCAAACCGCCGTGTCCGGCCGGTTTCCCCACGACCGCATCATCGCGGTCGAGATGTTTCGGGGCCCGGACCACATGGCGATGCGGGTGGGATGCTCGGCCGTTGGCGCCGTCATGATCGGCCTCTCCCGGGATCGGTCCCCAGACTGATCAACCTCGATGGCTTCCGGCGATCGCCCGGTTGAGCGTCGCCCTCGCATTTTCAGAGGCCAGCCGGGCCGAGGTCTCCTCGTCGAATCGCCCGGCGAGCCAGGACAGCACGGCGGGGGCAGTCCCGAGGCCCTCGGCCGCCTCCTCGACCCCGAGGAACCCCGTGCCGATCGCCAGTCCGTCGACGCCCCCGGTCCGGGAGGCGAAGGCGTCGATCTCCCGGGCCAGCGCGTCGGCCCCGGCGACGAACGGGCGCCCCATCCCCAGGCCGACGACCCCCCCGAGCGACCGGAGCCGCTCGAAGTCCTCGGCCGACAGCCCGCCGGCCTTCCCGTCCTGGAGCGTCCCGAGACTGACGATCGGCACGAGTTCCCCTCCCGACTCGCCGCAGGAGGCGATGGCCTCCCCCGCCGCCCGGGGCCCGAGGCCGGCCAGGTCGACCAGGATCCGAGGGCCGCCGAGCCCGGCGAGGGCAGCGAACAGCTCCCGATCCGATTCCCCCAGCCCGAGATCGTCCGTCGAGCCGGCGGGCCGGTCGACCAGGCCGACCAGCCGGACGGCCCGCACCCCTCGCCCGATCAGGGCCTCGAGCCGATCCGTGCCGCCTTCCGATCGGCAGATCGCCGCGGCCCCCCGGAGGCCGGCGACGGCCCAGGTCAGGGCCTCGGCCGGCTCGCGATCCAGGCGGCCCAGGTCGTCCGGGCCCGAGAGGAGCCGGCCGGAGAACTCCGCCTCGACCCGGGACATCAGCCCGGAGACCTCTGCCCAGGGGTCCTCCCCTCCCTCCGGGGAAGGCCCGAACCAGACCAGGGCGATCGCCGTCGCCGAGAGATACCCCTCGACCTGGGCGAGCCTCCCCCGGACGCCGGGATAGGACGCCTCGTCGATCCCGACCGATTCGCCGGCGTACTGCAAGGGCCACTCGACGGCCAGGTCGACCAGCCGAGTCCCGCCGAGCTGGGTCATGGTCGGCTCCCCTCGGGAATCGGCGACGAGCCGGACGGGCTGGGAGCGGCCGGCACCCGGTCGAGGAAGCGACGGATCGGCTCCCGGAGCCCGTCGCATCGGACGACGTCTCTCGGGCCGTCCTCGCTCTCCCAACCCAACCAGACGATCGGGGGCCCGGCCTCCAACGCCGCCTGGAGCGGCCCACCCTGCTCCGCCTCGATCGGCAGCCTCGACGGCCAGGCCGCGGCGACCCGAGCCGGGGGGGCCCCTCCCCAGCCGAGTCTCAGGAGCGGACCGGCGGATCGATCCCGGTCGTCGAGGCTGGCGAGCCCCTCGTCCAGCACGCCGTCTCCCCACCCGATGAAGACCGAACTCCCTCGGCGGGCCAGGTCCACCGGCTGGCCGGCGATCCGGCCGAGCCGACGGCCGGGGTCGATCCCCGCCTCCTCCCCCCGGAGGACGATCGGGGACACGATGCGGTCGGCGATCCGGCCGGCCGATCCCTCGTCCCGGGCGTGCAGCGCGAGGAAGACGCCATCGGCGTCGCCCCCACCGCCGAAGGACGCCCAGCACGTCACCCCCTCGAGCGCCGGCCAGAGCTCCGTCTCGATGCGGGCCCCGTGTGCGATCGCCAGCAGGGCGAGGCGAGTCCGCAACGGAGCGACCCCGACTCGGGCCGGATCGGCTCGTTCGATCTCGTCGACCGCCGCCAGCAACGCCCCCCAGCCCTCCCCTCCGGGGCGGACGGCGAGGCAAGCCATCACCGACGCCCGATCGGTCGGGACCGAGTCCAGCCAGTCCGGGTCGATCTCCCCCCAGGGGTCCTTCCGATCGCCGGAAAACGGCTTCCCCTCGGCGGCCACGCGCAGCGACTCTCCGTCGAGCGACGCCCTCGCGAGGAAGGTCCCGTAGCCGAGGCCCTCCAGCGCCCGGCCGAGCTGCCGGGCCCGGAGGTTGGCCGAGCGAGCCAGCGCCTCCGGATCGACCCGGACGATCCAGCCCGAGTCGGAGTCGGAGTCGGATCGAGCCGAGTCCGGCCCCTCCCCCGCCCCCGCGATCGCGGATCGCAGGGCATCGCGGTCGGAGGCGACGACGGCCGGCGTCCCCGGCCCCGCCGTCGCGGACAGCGGGGCCCCCGGGGGACCAAGCCGGTCGATCTGGAGCGGGCCCTCCGCGTCCTGCGGCATGCCGTCGGTCAGCGTCATCGCGGTCGCCAGCGCCGCGATCGTGCCGTCGTCCTGAGGAACCAGCAGGGCCCACCGGACGGAGCCCCCCGCCGGAGCCGGATCGATCCGCAACCGGGCTCCGTGGAGCGTGGCCAGTTCTCGGGCCGTCAGCGGGTTGATCGCGGCGATCAGGGCCTCCAGCGGCTTACCCAACGACCGTTCCTCTCCCGGCGGGGCCGATCGTTTCCAGTCGGCCAGCGCGGCGGCCGGATGTGGCCAGCGGGCCCCCTCGAACAGGGAGAGAACGCGCCGGCACTGCTCGTCGGGACGGATGGCCACGACTTCCACGGCCGGAACAATCGGAGCATCCCCCGCCCCGGCCAGGCAGGAGGGGGGGATCGCCGTCCCGATCGCCACGACTGTCAGGAGCCGGCGGAGCGACCGGCCCGGGGCGGCTTGCCCGGGCTCGGCCCGTCTCGGTAGGCTGAGAACCGATCGGGGCCGACCGTCCGGAGCCCCGGGTCGATCATCGCAGGAGCATCGCATGCCGACCATCACCGTCGAGGGCGTCGGAGCGTTCGACGTCGAACCGGGCAAGAAGCTGGTACTGGCCATCGAAGACTCCGGCGTCGACATCCTCCACCGCTGCGGAGGCCAGGCCAAGTGTACGACCTGCCGGGTGGAAGTGCTGGAGGGAGACGCCCCGCCGATGGAGGCGGCCGAGCGCGACCGCCTGGCCACCGAGCCGAACCTGCCCCCCAACACCAGGCTCTCCTGCCAGATCCGGGTCACGGGAGACCTCTCCGTCCGGGTCCTCAACCGCTCCTCGACCACCGGCAAGGAGCCGGGCCCCCGGCCCGCCGACTGACATTGCGGCCCGAGCCCCGGCTCCGGTACAATGTTCCCTTTGCCGATTCACCGATCGCATCGTCCCGATCGATTGCCTGAGGAGAGGACCGTCCGGCGCGGCCGGCGGGAGAAGGACCCATGGCGAAGAAAGCGGCCGGTCGCGAGTACGTCTGGCTCCAGTGCTCCGAGACCGGCGACCTCAACTACCGGATCTCCGTGAACACCCGGGGCGGCATTCCCGAAGGGCTCCAGGGCGGCCTGAAGAAGTACTGCCCCCGCGTCCGGCGCCACACCCTGCACAAGATCAAGCGGAAGTGACCCGAGCCGGCCCCGCCCCGGGGCCGGGCCGCTCAGGCCACGTTCCGCCGGAATTCCATCGAGGCGAGGCGTCCCTCCGACCGGTCGGAGAGGCGCCTCGCCTCGATCCCATTCCTGGAGAAAAGGCCCGATCACGCGTTGCTCTGGTTGCACTTCTTGCAGCGGCCGATCTTGCGGCGCACCTGGCCGCCGCATCGCTTGCAGCGGATGTACTTGTTCCGGTGCGTTGACTTCTTCCGGGGTCGCAGAGGCATCGCTTACTCCGGGGATCGAGAAATGAAGGTCTGCGATCGCTGATCGCGAGACCTCCGATCGTACCCGACCGGCCCCCCGCCACGGAAGCCGTCTTGTCCGCTTGACCGCTGGCCTCGGCCCCTGCCCCGGATCACGACATCGCCTTCCAGAGCCGCTCGAATTCCCTCACGAAGGCGGCCACGAGGCCCGGCTCCCCCGAGGTGATGAAGTTCTCGAAGTTGTGCTCGGCGGCCCCCCGGGTCCAGTTGTAGCTGCCGGTCAGCACGGTCGATCGGTCGAAGACCGCGAACTTGTGGTGCATGTGGTTCGGGTCGCGGTCGGTGCGGGTCGGCACTCCGGCCCGTCGGAGTCGGTCGATGTCCGACCCCGTGTCGTGGGCCTTCTCGTCGTCGGTGATCAGGCGGAGGGAGACTCCTCGGCGGTGCGCGCCGAGGATGGCGGCGGTGATCCGGTCGTCGGTGATCGTGAAGACGCAGATCTCGGCCGTCGATCGGCAGCGATCGAAGAGCCAGGCGATCGCCCTCGGGCCGGAGTCGCCCGGAGTGAAGTAGGCGGCCGATTCGGGAGCCGCCGCCCGGGACTCGGCGCCGCGATGCGCCAGCAGCTTCTCCACCTCCTCCAGCCAGTCGATCACCTCAACCCCGGCCCCTTCGGCCATCGCCTGCCGGGCAAGGGCGAAGGCGCGGTTGCGCCAGAGGGCCAGCTCCCCCGGGTCGGCTCCCTGGGCGTCGAGGACCTTGTCGATCAGCGTGCGTTCCCCTCGGGAGAAGCGGAAATCGCTGAGGGTCTGGGAAAGCAGGTCGTCGATGCGAGCGGCGTCGGCCATCGGGTCAGGTTCCTTCGGCTTGCGAATCGTCGGTTCGGACTGCTATGATGTCTCGTTCCAGCCGGGAACGGTTCAGACACGTTACAGGATCGATCGTCGAGCCCCACCGGAGGTCGGCGGGGGCGGGAGTTGTTCCGATGTCGATGGACAAGAGCTTGAAGAAGGCCAGCGGCCTCGCCCGCCAGCGCAACGTCCAGACGCGCGCCGAGCGGCTGCTGATCCTCCAGGACGAGGGCCGCTGGACCCCCGATCAGCCGGTCTACGGCATCCCCAAGACCCGTTACCGCGACCTGGCCGCCGGCCAGTCCGGCCCCCGGCGCCCGGACTCGTCCCAGGACTGAGCCTCCCCCCCGATCCGATCCAGGCGGGGCGGGACGGGATGGAGAGGACACGGGAGAGCCGTCCTCAGCGATCGTCGGGCAGGCCGTTCAACTCGGCGGCCAGCTCGAAATCCCGATCGGTCAGTCCCCCGGCGGATCGGCTATTGAGCTCGATCCGGACGGTTCGGAATCCCAGGACGATCTCGGGATAGTGCCCGAGCCGATCGGCGACCGCCCAGGCCTGGTTGACGAATTCCAGGCCTCGTCGGGCGGAGGCGAATTGCCAGGTCCGCACGAGCATGTCGCCCAGGTGCTCCCAGCCGCGGATCGTCGCCAGTCGGGCCTGGATCTCGTCGTCTCTGAGCTTGCCCATGGCGCCCTCCTCGCGGGTCGGGTCGAGTCGCAGGGCCTCAGGCACCGGGCCGGCGGGCAGGCCGACCGAGCCCGATTGATCCATGATTATCCCCCGGGCCGACCGGGCGGGCAAGGGGCACGCCGACCGCCCTCCGGTGGCCGACCCCGCTTCGACCCCTCCGCCCGGAATCAGACCGATTCCCCGCAAGGCCGCTCCCCGCATGATCCCCCCCCTGGCCCTCTGCTGCCTGGCCATCGTCGCCGTCAGCCTGCTGGGCGGCCTCCTGCCGCTGCTCTCCCGGCTGACCCACACCCGGCTGCAGCTCTACCTCAGCTTCGCCGCCGGCACGATGCTGGGCGCCGCCTTCTTCCACATGATGCCGGAGGCTGTCGCCGCCGGCTCGGTTGGCACGCTGCGCTGGGCCGTTGCCGGGCTGACCGTCCTCTTCCTGCTCGAACGCTTCTTCGCCTTCCACCACCACGAGGCCCCCTCCCCTGGCGACCGAGACGCCCCCCTCCTCGACCACCCTCACACCCACGACCACGGCGACCACGGCGACCACGGCGACCACCACCACCCGGCCGACTCCCGGGTCCAGGCCCCGACCCTGAACTGGACCGCCGCGGCCATCGGCCTGGCCGTGCACAGCCTGATCGGGGGGGTCGCCCTGGCCAGCGCGGTCGTGGCGGATTTCGATACCCGGGGCGGGTTCGGGGCCGCCGCGGCCGGGGTGCTGCTCGCAACGATCGTCCACAAGCCGGCCGACTCCCTCACGGTCGTCAGCCTGATGCTCCGCGCCAGGGCTCCCCAGGTGCTGGCCCACCTGGTGAACTTCGGCTTCGCGCTGATGATCCCGATCGGCGTGGCGCTGTTCCTCGTGGGCATCCACCTGCTCGACGCCCCGACGTCCGGCTCCCTCACCGCCTCGGCCCTCGCCTTCTCGTCCGGCACCTTTCTCTGCATCGCCCTGAGCGACCTGCTCCCGGAGTTGCACTTCCACTCTCACGACCGGACGAAGCTTTCGATCGCCTTCCTCCTCGGCCTCGGGCTGATGTTCCTCTCCTCCTTCGGCGAGGCGGAGCATTCCCACGACCTCGGGCCGGCACTCGACCACGGCGCCCATGCCGAGGCTCCCTGATCCTCCAGGGGGACGATGACCGTCGTGTCGGCGGGCTTCAGCGCGATTTCTTGATGCCTGCCCGGGGGAGGCCTGCTACGATCGACTCGGGAAGCCGGGACGATCGGAGAACCTCGGCCGTTGGTCCTCCGGCCCTGGCTCCCGAGTCTCGAAGGGCCCAAGACGAGGATGCTTGCCGGATGATCGCCCCGTTCACCCTCGCCTCCCTGCTCGTCGCGCCGCTGCCGATCACTCCGGACGATCCCCCCGGCCCGGATCGCCTCCCGCCGATCGAACTGACCGGTGTGGATGGCGAGCCGATCGTCCTGAAGGCTCCCGAAGGCGGTGTGCTGGCTGTCGTCTTCCTCTGGACCCCCTGCCCGATCTCGAACCAGTACAGCCCGACGCTGAATGCCATCGCCGGCCAGGCCGACGCGACCCGGGTCCGGTTCGTCGGCCTCTACGTGGACGCCGACCTGACGGATGAGGAGGTCGCCGACCACGCCCGGGAGTACGCCCTGGAGTTCCCGATCGGCCGCCGGGGAGCGGTCGGCCTGGCCCGATCGCTCGGCCTGGAAACCGTCCCCTCGGCCATTGTCGTCGACGACCGGGGCCGGATCCGATACCGGGGCCGGATCGACGACCAGTTCTTCGACCTCGGCCGCCGCCGCCAGATCGTCCGCTCCCATGATCTGAAGGATGCCATCGCCGCCGTGCTCGCCGGCGAGGCGATCGCCGAGCCTCGCACCGAGGCCATCGGCTGCTCGCTGCCCGATTTCGGCCCGGATGTCGAGAATCGGGTCGAGAATCCGAAGGATCCGGCGAACCTCCCCTGATCCCGTCCCGGAAGGCTTGCCCGCCTCCCGACCTCGCCGGGATTCGATCGGCCTCCCCCGCCGATCCCCGGCGTCTCCCCGAAAGGAGTTTGGCCCTGATGCGACGGTTCGGTCTGCCCCGATCCTCGATCATCGGCACCGTCTTCGGTGCCTCGGCCGTCGTCGGCCTCTCGGCCGTCTACGCCTTCGTCGACCCGGACGGCCTCGACCGCCTCCTCGGCCAGGCTCCCTCCGCCTCCTCGAGCGACGGATCGGGAGCCTCCTGCTGCTCGGCCCTGGGGGCCTCCCCCGTCCCCATGCCCGAGGCCTGCGCGCTGAGTGCGATCGAGGCCTCCGACGCCTCCTTCCACGGAGAGCCGGCCGAGGCCGGAGTCCCCTCCTGCTGCGCAACCGGAGTGAGCCGGGCCGCCCTGATCGCCTCGGCGTCCTCTCCCGAGGCCGCGGAGGGCGCCTCGGGAGCCATCACCGCGGCGATCAGCCCCGAGGGGGCCGAAATCGCCGCCGTCGCCGAAGCGGGAGGCGATCGCGTCCCGACCTTCTCGGCCGACATCGCCCCGATGTTACGGAAACACTGCCAGGAGTGCCACCGCCCCGGCCAGATCGCGCCGTTCCCGCTGCTCTCCTATGAAGACGCCCGCAAGCACGGCCCGGACCTGGCGACCGTGACGCTGGATCGCCGCATGCCCCCCTGGCTGGCCGCTCCCGACTTCGGGGCCGTGGGCTTCCGCCACGACCGCTCGCTCACCGAGGCCGAGATCGACACCTTCCAGGCCTGGGTCGACGCCGGGATGCCCGAGGGAGACCCCGCGGACCTCCCCCCCTCCCCCGAGTTCTCCGAGGGCTGGACGCTCGGCGAGCCGGACGTGATCATCGAGATGCCGGAGCCGTTCGAGGTCCCCGCCGGCGGGCTGGACATCCACCGTTGCTTCGTCATCCCCAACCCGCTTCCCGAGGACGCCGAGATCATCGGTATCGAGTACAGGCCGGGCAACCCTCGGGTCGTCCACCATATCCTCGGCTACATCGACATCTCGGGAGCGGCCCGCAAGCGGGACGCCCAGGACGAGCTGGCCGGCTATGAGTGCCAGGGCGGCCCGATGATCGACATTCGGGGAGACCTCGGCGGCTGGGCTCCGGGCGCCAACGCCGACTTCCTGCCCGAAGGGATCGGCCGCATCCTGCCCAAGGGCTCCGACATCGTCGTGCAGGTTCACTACCACCCCAGCGGCAAGCCCGAGACGGACCTCACCCGGATCGGCCTGCACCTGGCCCCCAAGAGCTCGCCCATCAAGCAGGCCCTCCATTGGTGGGCGGCGGGGAACATGGAGTTCACGATCCCCAAGGGCCAGAAGGGGGTCGAGGTCGTCGGCGATACGCTCCCGCTCCCCTGCGACGTGGAGCTCCATGCCGTCTCGCCGCACATGCACCTGCTCGGCACCGACATGACCATGTTCGCCGAAACCCCCTCGGGCGATCGGATCGATTTGATCCGGATCGACCGCTGGGACTTCAACTGGCAGCTCCAGTACATGCTGGAGCGGCCCGTCTTCCTGCCGGCCGGGTCGGTGGTGAAGGCGGTGGCCCACTACGACAACACCGCCGAGAACCCGAACCAGCCCGTCTCGCCCCCCGTCGACGTCCACTTCGGCGACTGGACCACCGATGAGATGTGCTTCGGGTTCTTCGCCGCCACCAAGGCCGGCCAGGATCTCACCCGGGGCGATCCCGACGACCTGCACCTGCTGTTCCGTAATCAGCTCCGGGACGCCAGCGAACGGCTCGAACAGGAGCGGCGTTCCCGAGGCACGATCGCCGAGGACGCCGGAGAGGCCGGGCGGGAATAAGCAACCCAGGCCCAGGGCTGGATCGCACCGAAACCGCCCCCGGAGATTCCCTCTCGGAGTCCCGGGGGCGGTTTCGGTTCGGTTCGGTTCGGTTCGGTTCGGTTCGATTCGATCGCCCGGCTCGGCGGGCCCGGCGCTCAGTTCATCTCGGGCTCGAGCGGACCGGCCAGCTCCTTCAGGAAGAACAGCCGGCCGGGGAGCGTGGGCATGAACGAGCTGGGGACCCACGGGTCCGGCCCGTATCGCAGGGTCATCCACAGGCTGGTCCCCTGCCACTGCATGCCGCGCCCGAGGACGCCGTCAGCGCCGCCGATGATCCGGTCGGCCTGGAGGAACAGGCCGGGACCGATCGTGTTGGCGAAGGCGGGGACGAGCGTCGTCCGGCTCTTGAAGCTGGTGATCGCGTTCTGCTCGATCGTCAGCGGGTGGAGCCGGGCGCCGATGCGGTGAGTCTGGGCCTTCCAGGAGTCGACGCCGTCGAACTCGGCGGCGAAGTGGGGCTCCCAGAAGGCGATGTGGCAGACCCGGCCGATGCCGAAGATGACGACCAGTTCCGCTCCCCCCTTCTTCAGTTCGGCGATGCGATCGCCGTACTCGGGCAGACGATCCGACGTGGCGAACCAGCGCCGCTGCTTCGGCACGCTCGCCGACCCGAGCGGGCCGTAGAAGGCCGACTCCATCGCGTTGGTGAACGCCCCGGGGTCGTTCCCCGGCAGGGTGTTTCCCTGGGCATCGGACCACTCGTCCATGTTGAAGCCATGGCAGTGGTCGGCGGAGACGCCCCACTCCTTCAGGAAGTAGACGGCCCAGCGGTACATCCCCATCGGGCCGACCGGCAGGATCATCGCCAGCTCCCTCCCCTCCTGCCGGGAGCGACGGATCGCCTGGGCGATCTCGTGCCCCATCATCACGTCGAAGTCCTCGACCGAGGCGCAGGGGACCGGCTCGAAGCCGTCGTTCCAGAACGGCTGTCGCTCGGTGACGGACCCGGGAGGGTTCGAGCAGCAGGCGTCGATCTTCGAGAGGTCCCAGCCGGAGGGCAGGAAACCCTCCATCATCGACCCCTTGAATGTCGTCAGCAGGTTCATGTCGGGGGGGCTCCGGGGTTGCGGGGGCGGGCGGTCGAGAGGAGGGGAGGACGGGTCATTCCTCGTCGGTCGATCGGGCACCGGTGCCAGCCGGGGAGGAAGCGTCGCCGATCGGCTCGAGGACGAGGTTGCGGAAGCGGACCTCCATCGGCCCGCCGGCGTGCAGTTGCAGGGCGAAGACGCCGCGACGGGCCCCCTCGGGGTCGTCCAGGTCGACGCACCTCTTCCCGTTGAGGAACGTCTGGATCTTCGACCCTCGGGCCACGATCTCGTAGGAGTTCCACTGGCCGGGCTTCACGTGCGGTTCGCCGGACTCGTCCCAGAGCAGCCCGCGCCCGAGTTCCTCGTAGAGCTTGCCCCACCAGCCGGCGCCGATGTCGGCCTGGTAGCCCTTCACCTCGCCATCGGGCATCGGCTCGCTGCGGAACTGGATGCCGCTGTTCTCGGAGTTCGGGGAGAGCATCACCTCCAGTTGGAGGCGGAAATCGGTGGCGACCAGCTCGCTCTTGAGGAACTCGTTGTGGTTGAGGCCGTTCGTCTGGCCGACGATCTCGCCGTTCTCGACCCTCCAGAGCTCGGGGTCGCCGATCCAGCCGGTCAAATCCTCGCCGTTGAAGAACATCGGCGCCGTGTCCTGGGTGAGCAGCACCGGCACCTGCGACGGACTGGCAAGGTACGCGACCAGGGAGCGGATCTCATGGTCCGACAGATTCGCCCAGAGGTCGTCGGGCATCATCGACTGGTCGCTGAGCCGGCGTTCCTCGATCTCGTCGACGGGCAGCGTGATCGTCTCGTTCGCGGTGGCGAGGGTAATCGCGTTCTCATCCTCTCGCTTGATGATTCCGGTAAGAACCCGGCCGTCGACGGTGGCGACGAGGTGCGCCTGATAATCCTTGCCGATCAGCGCCGAGGGGTCGAGGACGTTCGAGAGAACGTAATCCAGGTCCGACCGATTCGATCCGGTCAGCTCGGGGCCGATGTCCCCCCCCTGATTGAACAGCTTATGACACTGGGCGCAAGTCTTGACGAAGACGGCCCGCCCGAGCGCGACGTCGGGCTCCGCCTCGGGAGCCGACGTGAGCATATTTTTGAATTGCGCGATCCGCTCGGCGCGATCGGCCGGGGTGTCCCGGACGGTGCCCCAGACCTCGGTGATTCTGGCCGTGACCTGCTCGTCGTCGAGGTTGCGGAGCTGTCGCACGATGTCGGCCGACAGGTCGGTGGCGGGCACCTTCCCCTGCCCCACGGCGTCGAGCAGCGCCCGGGCGGAGAAGGGGCGGGCGGCGAGCGTGTTCAGGGCGTCTCGACGCTCGGCGAGCGCCAGCCTCGGGTAGATCGCCAGGACCGATTCGGGCGTCTCCACGTCGTCGAAGTCGGCCAGCGCCCGGAGGGAGGCCCCGCGGACGGCGGGATCGTCGAGCAGGTGGCGAAGCTGTCCGGCGAGCCCGGGGGCTCGGGCCTTGCGCAGCGCCTCCAGGGCGTCGAGCCGGAGGGCGGCATCGGCGGAGCGGTCGGTGAGGACGTCGAGCAGGACCTCTCGGGCGGAGGAGTCGCCAAAGGTGAGCGCCAGCGCCGTGGCCCGGGAGCGGACGTCGGCGTTTCCGCCTTCGAGCAGTGACCGGAAGACGGCGGGCCAGTTCTCGGGCATCGTCACCTGGCGACGGCCCTTGAGCGCGTCGAGCAGGCCGCCGAGAATGGTGACCTGCCCGGCGGTCGACTCGGCCTGGCCGAGCCCGTCGACCAGCAGCGCGAGCGCCTCGTCGGTGCCGATGGCCCCGATTCGCCTCACGGTGTACTCCAGCAGCCCCGGAATTGGCGACGACGACGCCAGGGCGAGCGCCCGGCCGGGCTCGGCGCCGGCCTTCGGCTCCAGGGCATACCAGTCCATCAGCGGGAGGTTGTGATCCTCCGCGTCCTCGGCGTGCGCCACAAGCCCTTCGAGGATCGCCCAGCTCGCCGACGACTCGGCCGGCATGCGCTGCAGGGCCGAGGCCAGCGCGAGGCGCACGACCGGAGACGGGTCGGCCTTGGCCAGCTCGGCAAAGCGGGCGAGCTCGGAGTCGGCGGCCTCGCCGTCTTCCATCGCCAGGCGGATCGTCCAGGAGCGGACGTTGGGCTCCGCATCCGAGAGCCCCTGCCGGATCTCGTCTGAGTTCACGCCTCCCGTCACATGGAGGGCCCACAGGGCCCGAAGTCGCTGGACGGGCTCGGGGGCGAGGCGGAGGAAGGACGCGAGGAGGAATCGGGTGTCATCCTCGACCTCCGGCCCGCGTTCGGCGAGGCGTCGGAGGGCATGCTGAGAATGCCAGGCGTTCCGGGACGCGACGGCGACGACGGCAAGGGTGCGGTCGTCCGCCCGCCGGAGGTCGTCGATCTGGGAGGCGAACTCCTCGGGAGAGACGCCGTCGGGGAGCCCCGCGCGACGGGCCAACGCGTCGAGCAGCCGACGCGCCGAGTCGACGATCGGCTCGCCGCCGGAGCTCGGACGCTCGAATGCAATCTTGTAGACACGTCCCTTATTCTTGTCGTGGATGCTCGCATCGGGGACGTGGCACTGCTGGAGGTCGTACCAGTCGATCATCCAGACGTTGCCGTCGGGGCCGTGCTTCAGGGCGAGGATCTGGGAGGCGCGATCGTTGGCCAGGAGGAAGTCGGGGGCGTGGCGGCCGACGAAGCCGGAGCCGGAGGGCTGGGCGAGGTCCCGGTTGAGCCGGGCGCCGTGGATGTTGTTCATCAGGAGCGAGCCGCGGTACTCCTCGGGCCAGGCGTCCCCCTGGTAGATGAGCAGGCCGGAGTGGGCATGGCCGCCGCCGGCGGAGTCGGAGCGGTCGTTGCCGCCGTGGGGAGTGAGGCCGACGTAGTGGACGTGGTCGGCAATCGTCTTGATATCGTTGTACGTGTGCGGGTTGAAGTGCTGCCCGGCCTGGCGCTGGAAGCGACCGCCCTGGACCATGTGGTACAGGTGGGGGATGACGCAGGCCTCGATGAAGCAGTTGCCGAACTCGTCGAAGTCGACGCCCCAGGGGTTGCTGGTGCCGTGGGCGAAGACCTCGAACTCGTGGCGGGTGGGGTGGTAGCGCCAGACGCCGGCGTTGATGGGGATGCGTTCCTCGTCGGGCGTGCCTGGCTTGCCGACCCGGGAGTGGGTGAAGACGCCGTGGCAGCCGTAGAGCCACCCGTCAGGTCCCCAGGTGAAGCTGTTGAGCGTCTCGTGGGTGTCCTGGAGGCCCCAGCCGTCGAGCAGAACGACGGGGGCGCCGTCGGGTTCGTCGTCGCCGTCCGTGTCGGGGATGAACAGCAGCTCGGGAGCCGCCCCGACCCAGACGCCGCCGAAGCCGAGTTCCAGGCCGGTCGCCATGTTCAGGCCTTCATAGAAGACCTTGCGGGAGTCGAAGCGGCCGTCGTGGTCCTCGTCCTCGAAGATGAGGATGCGATCGGTCCCCTCCCCCTCCGGGGCGCGGAAGGGGTAGGTGTGATTCTCCAGGACCCAGACGCGGCCTCGGTCGTCGATCGCCAGGGCGATCGGCCGCACCACGTCCGGCTCACCGGCGGCGAGGATCACGCGGAAGCCCTCGGGAACGGTCATCGCGGCGGCGGCCTCCTCGGGGGAGAGGCCGGCGTGAGCGTAGGAGTCGCGCGGGGGGAGCGGCGCTCGGGAGGGGATGTCGGGCTTCTCGGGATGGAAGCGGAAGTCGTCGAAGTTGAGATGGCCCCAGCCGCCGGACACCTCGTCGACCAGCCGGATCTGGAGGGTGTCGCCGACGAACGGGGACAGGTCAACGACCACCCGGCTCATGTTCTCGACATTCTCGCCCGTCGCCTCGGCGATGACGATGTTCGAGTCGGCCAGCACCAGCTCGACGCAGGTTCTCCGGTGCGCACCGCCGCCGACGAGAAAGCTAGCGAAGGGGTGGGTGACCTTGAAGGGCACGGAGGTCAGCGTGCCTTTCGGCGCGTCCCCCTTGCGCTCGAAGCTGCCGACCCAGTAGGACCCGGTGTGGTTACTCTTCATGTCCGAGCGGCGGGAGGCGACGGTGTCTCCCTCGATCGGCTGGTCGCGGAAGGCCTCCCCCTCCGAGGTCCAGTCGGCCAGGGTGCCGGCCTCGAAGTCGAGGTTGAGCGTTCGCCCCGATTCGTCCGTCGGCACGACGCCACCGGGATCCTGGGCCCGGGCCCGCGTGCCGGCGAGGGAGGGGAAGAGGCCGCCCGGGATCGCGGCGGCGAGGATCGCGACGACGGCGAGGTGGTTCGACCTCATGGCGCGTCTCTCTCGGGTGTCGGGGCGTCGGTGCTCGGCCTGGCGGGATCGGTTCACCATACCAGGCGCCCCGGCCCCGCTCAATCAACCCCCCCCTCCCGCCAGCCTCCCGACGCGCCTTGCCCCCCGGCCGACCCGGATGGACAATCAAGCAATCGAGCGGAGCGCCCCGGCGGCATTCGTCCGCGAGTGGACCTCGAAGTTCGGATGCCTGATTCAATGGAGGGACCAATCATGACGGCGTGGCGGATCGCGCTCGGGATCGCCCTGGCCTCGCTCCCGATGGGCCGCTGCTGGGCCGACGACGGCCCGCCGCCGGAGGCGATCCGGGGCGCGGTCGAGCGCGGCCTGATCCGGATCGAGCAGGCGGCCCGGAACTACCCCGACCACCGCGACTGCTTCTCCTGCCACCACCAGACCCTGCCCGCGATGGCGATGGCGGCCGCCGATCGGGCCGGATTCGAGGTCGATCGGGACCTGCTTGCCGAGATCATCGAATTCTCGGCCGAATCCTTCCAGGTTCGGATCGAATCTCTGCGGGACGGGGCGGGGATCGGGGGCGGTTCGATGACGGTTGGCTACGGGCTCTGGGCCTTCCTGGAAGGTGATCGGACGCCGGACGCGCTGAGCGACGCCATGGCCGGGTTCCTGCTCAAGAACCAGCAAGCCTCCGGCCGCTGGTCGAGCAACTCCGGCCGCCCTCCGCTGGAGGGTTCGCACGTCATGTGCACCGCGCTGGCCGCTTACGGGCTCCGGGAGTTCGCTCCCCTGGCCTATCGATCCCTCTCGAAGGAGGCGATCGCGAAGGCGAACGCCTGGCTCCTCTCGGTCGAACCCGAGGACCAGGAAGACCGGGCCGCGAAGCTCTGGGGCCTCTGGCTGCTCGATGCGGACGACGAGGCGATCGCCGAGGCCCGCGCGGCCGTCCTCTCTGCCCAACGGGAGGATGGGGGCTGGGCCCAGCTCGACTCCCTGTCTAGCGACGCCTACGCCACCGGCCAGGCCCTCACGATCCTCTCTCGTACCGGCTTCCCGACCAACGACCCGGCCTACCGTCGCGGCCTCGCCTTCCTGGTCAACTCCCAGTGCGACGACGGATCCTGGTTTGTCCAGACCCGGGCCCGAGGATTCCAGACGCCGTTCGACAACGGGGACCCGCACGGCGAGTCCTCCTTCATCTCGGTCGCGGCCACCTGCTGGGCGGTTGCCGCTCTGGCCGAGGGAATCGATGCCAGGGCCGATCCCA
Organism: Tautonia sociabilis; assembly: GCF_003977685.1. Lineage (GTDB taxonomy): Bacteria > Planctomycetota > Planctomycetia > Isosphaerales > Isosphaeraceae > Tautonia > Tautonia sociabilis. The sequence goes on from NZ_RYZH01000005.1 coordinate 61,745, forward strand.
CGACGGAGGTGGGGGCGGATTGAATCGCGGTTCCCTGGGCCGACACCCGTTCTCTTCCTGACACGATCGCCGTCGTCCCTCTCCGCTGCGCTCGGCGTCTCGCGTCGGGGAGGGAAGAGACCGCTTCCCGGATCAGTGCGATGGCGGATCGGAGCCGTCTCCCGTCGCCCCGAGGACCTCGTCTCGGACTCGGATCCAGTGATCCGCGAAGAAGACCTTCTGCCCCGCGTCGACCCGAGGCATGTGGCAGGTCGTGCAATCGGTCGACGGTGACACCGGGCAGGAGACCTGGGTGGGATGGCTCGACTGGTGGCAGGAGAGGCAGGTGGTGTTGTAGGAGGAGGGGTCGGTCGAGGGGCGGTCGTGCGGATCGTGGCAGGTGGTGCAGCTCATCGCCCCATCGCTCTCGGTGAAGCAGCGAGACTGCATCAGCCCCACGGGCTGGAAGCGGGCGAGCTCGATATTGTCGGGCCGGAGCGCTCCCGGGGGTGCCTGGGAGGGATGCCGGTGGCACTCGCCGCAGAGGAGCATCTGATCCTTGGCCGAGGCTCGCCCGGGCCCGAAGGGCATCGCCAGGGAGGTTGGGTCGGCCCCCCGACGGGCGGCCTCGGCGTGGGTCCGGCCGGGGCCGTGGCAGCGCTCGCAGGAGACGGTCGGGATCAGCGTCGCCAGATCGACGTGGCCGGCCTCCGAGGCGGAGGTCAAGGTCACGTGGCACTTCACGCAGTCGAACGAGTCCTCGTCCCGGAGCACCCGGCCCATCGCGTCGGTGCCCGGGGCGGTTTCGATCACCCCCTGCCCCGGCGTGATCCGGATCGAGCCGTCGGCGTAGTAGGTCAGCCGGTGCTCCCGGATGACGAAGTCGTGGGGGTCGTCGTTCAGGACGCTGATGAAGGTCGTCGCGTGGTAGCCCGACCCGAGGGCGAAGTCGATCGGCAAGCGATCGACGCGGTCCCCGGCCTGCCGATCGACGGCAAGGCGGCCGTCGTCCAGCAGGAACCTCCAGGTGACGGCCGGCCGCTCCGGATCGGCAACCACCCGGCCATCGAGGCGGGCGGCCAGGGCGCGGTCACCGGCCCGGCGGAAGGTGCGGCTGTGACCGTGTCGCTCGTGGTAGACGGCGATGGACGGATGGCATTCGGCGCAGGCGTCCTCGCCGATGAACTCCTCGATCGCGAAACCCAAAGGGAGCGAGGCGGTGGCCCCCCTCCGTTCGTCGCCGTCTCCGTTCGCCCCCGGTTCCCGGGCGATCCACCAGAACAGACCCCCGAGCACGATCAGGCCGATCACCCCCAGGGCGATCGCCTCCCCGACCCCGGACGCCGCCCCCGTCGACGGCTGCTCGGCGTTGGACTCGCAATCGTGCGCGCTCATCAAAAGACCGCTCCGGCAGGATCGTCCGAAGGAGGACGGGGTCAAGTGTATCGGCCCGCCGAGGCCGCCGTCGATGTCTTCTTCCTCCCGGTGCCCTTCTGGTAGACTCGACGACCCGACGCCGATTGTCCCGCTCCCGTTCCACGGGAAACGCCGAAGGATCGGATCGGGCCCGGTCCAGCGCCACCTCCGCGCTCGACCGGCCTCCCGCCCCCCTCGGGGCGATCGTGAATCCGCCTGCGCAACGCAACGCAACGCAGCCACCGGGAGAGCGAGCCGTGCTCTGGTCGAACGCCCTGATCCCGACCCAGAAGGAGTCGCCGGCCGACGCCGTGGCCCCCAGCCACGTGCTGTTGCTCCGCGCCGGGATGATCCGGCAGCTCGGGGCGGGGACGTACACCTACCTCCCCCTCGGCCTCCGAGTCCTCCGGAAGGCCGAGCGCATCATCCGAGAGGAGATGGACGCCGCCGGCGCGCTCGAATTGCTCATGCCGGCACTCCACCCCATTGAGCTCTGGGAGGAGTCCGGCCGCGTCGCGACCATGGGCGATGTGCTCATCAAGTTCGACCTCGGCGGCGACCGCAAGGTCTGCCTCGGCCCGACGCACGAGGAGGTCATCACCGACCTCGCCCGGTCATACATCACCTCCTACCGCCAGTTGCCGATCACCGCCTATCAGATCCAGACCAAGTTCCGCAACGAGCCCCGCCCCCGGTTCGGCATCGTCCGGACCCGGGAGTTCCTGATGAAGGACGCTTATAGCTTCGGCGCCGACGTCGAGCAGCTCAACGCCAGTTACGACGCGATGTACGAGGCCTACTGTCGCATCTTCGACCGCTGCGGCTTGCCCTACGTCGCGGTCGAGGCCGAGAGCGGCCCCATCGGCGGCGACGCCTCGCACGAGTTCATGGTCCCCTCCCCTTCCGGAGAGGATCAACTCATCCGCTGCTCGTCCTGCGGTTACGCCGCGAACGTGGAGAAGGCCGAGGTGGGTACCCTGGCGGGACCCTCCCCCAACTCGGACGGAGCGCCGGCCCCGACCGAGGTCCAGACGCCCGGCCAGCGCACGATCGAGGAGGTCGCCGCCTTCCTCAAGGTCCAGCCCGAGGAGACAGGGAAGCTCCTCGTCTACCTCGCCGACGGCAAGCCCGTCGCCGTGCTGCTCCGGGGCGACCACGAGGCCAACGAGGGGAAGGTGCGCCGCGCCTTCGGGGCCGCGACGCTCGAGCCCGCCGACGCCCCCACCATCCAACGGGCGACCGGCTCCCTGATCGGATTCCTCGGCCCGATCGGCCTGACGATCCCGCTCGCCGTCGACCAGGCCGTCGCGCTGATGCCTCGCATCGTCGTCGGTGGGAACAAGGAGGACATCCATCTCAGGGACGTCGTCCCCGGCCGAGACTTCCCGATCGACCGCGTCCTCGACCTCCGCAACGCCGCCGCCGGCGACCCTTGCCCCCGATGCGGCTCGGCGCTGGAGGTGGGCAACGGCATCGAGATCGGCCACGTGTTCAAGCTCGGCACCAAGTACTCCGACGCGCTCGGGGCCACCTTCCAGGACGCCGAGGGCAAGACGCGCTCGCTCATCATGGGATGCTACGGGATCGGCGTGAACCGGATCGTCGCCTCGGCCGTCGAGGCCGGCCACGACGCCAACGGCATCATCTGGCCGCTGAGCATCGCCCCCTACGAGGCCCTGATCGTCCCGCTGCAGGTCGATCCCGACGGCGAGGTCATGAAGCTCTCCCAGCAGATCGCCTCGGCCCTCCGCTTCGCCGGCGCCGACGTGCTGATCGACGACCGCGATCAGCGGCCCGGCCCCAAGTTCAAGGACGCCGACCTCATCGGGATCCCGCTCCGGGTCGTGGTTGGTGAGCGAGGCTTGAAAGAGGGGAAGGTCGAGGTGAAGTGGCGGCACGACTCCGAGGCGTTCACGGTCCCGGCCGAGGACGCCCCGGCCGCGATCGTCCAGCGGCTCGTCTCCGCCCGGCAAGAGCTCGCCGATCGCGTCGAGCGTCGAGCCGAGGAACGTACCGCCAGACGAGGGCACGCCGGATGAGCCCCCCCGGCCCCCCGATCGCCAACGGCCCGAGGCCCCGCCTCTACATCCTGTTCGGGATGCTCTCGCTGCTCACCTTCGCCGGCCCCCTGGCGATCTTCCTCGTCGGCCGGGGAGGCCAGCGCCCGACCTGGCCTCCCGACCGGCCGATCGAGTGGCAGGTGTTCCTTGGGGTGACCATCGCCTTCGTCGTCCTCTTCGTCGCGTGTCTGGTCGACGCCGCTCGTCTACGGTCCCGACCGCGGGGCGACCGCTCGACCGACCGACCGGAGGACGCCTCGTGATCCAGGTGGCCGGGCTGGCGATGTTCTCGGTTGGGGCGGCGCTCTGCTACGCCTTGTGCTGGGCCGTGCGCTCGATCGCCCCCCGGGTCGGCTTGATCGACTCCCCCGGCGGCCGCAAGGCCCACGCGGCGCCCACCCCGCTGGGAGGCGGCGTGGCGATCTGGCTCTCCCTGGTGATCGTCCTCGGGATCGGGACGGGCTGGGTCGCCCTGGGGCTGCCCCTCCCCCCTGAGATGGCCCGCCACGCCGAAGGGTCGATGTCCCGGGTCGTCGAGCTCTGGCTGCTGGTGGCCCTCGCCACGATGATGATGCTTATGGGGCTGCTCGACGACCGATTCCGGCTCGACTGGAAGCCGAGGATGGCCGTCCAGGTCCTCGCGGCGGTCGGCCTCGTTCTGCTCGGCGGCCAGATCACGCTCTTCGGCCCCCTCGGCTGGCCTCCGATCCGATGGGCGATCACCCTGGCCTGGGTCGTCGGCCTGACCAACTCGTTCAACTTCCTCGACAACATGGACGGCCTCTCCGCCGGCGTCGGCCTGATCGTCGCCCTGCTGTTCGTGGGCGCCCAGGCGGCCGTCGGGGCGCTGTTCGTGCCGGCCGTGCTGCTGATCCTGGCCGGGGCGCTCGCGGGCTTCCTGGTGCATAACTCCGCTCCCGCGAAGCTGTTCATGGGAGACGCCGGCAGCAACTTCCTCGGCTTCCTCCTCGGGGCCCTGACGGTCGTCGGCACCTTCACGAGAGACAACCCCGGGTCGGGATACTCCCCCTTCGGCGCCCTGGCCCCCTTGCTCGTGATGGCGGTGCCGCTCTATGACACCGCCTCGGTCATCGTTATCCGCCTTCGGGAAGGGAGAAGCCCCTTTCAGGCGGACCGGAGCCATTTCTCCCACCGGCTGGTCGAGCGTGGATTGACCCCGCCCTGGGCCGTCCGAACGATCTACCTGGTGACGCTCGCCGGAGGACTCGGGGCCCTGCTCCTGCACCGCCTCGACGCCCTGGGGGCGGCCGTCGTGGTGTCGCAGACGCTCTGCGTCCTCGGCGTCGTGGCGATCCTTGAGATCGCTCGCCCCAGGCCGACGCCCTCCGGGCCGACATCCTCCGCTCCCCCACCGGCCGAAGAGGCATCGACGGGATAACGCCCATCATGGCACGCCGAGCCTCGTCCCACCGCAGGACCCCTTCCGGGCCCTCCCGCACCGCTGCCCCTCCCGTCGTCGCCCCCGACGACTCGGCCTGGTTCGCCGATCGGATCCGAACGATCGCCCTCGGCCTGACCGCCGCACTCGTCGTCTCCCGAGCGTACTGGCCCGCCGAGGGGACCACCGAGCTGATGACCGGGGAGCAGTTGCCCTGGACCTTCGCCCTGCTCGCCACCGCCTCGCTCGCCGTGGTCGGCGCGATGCTCGGCCGATCCCTCCGGTTCCGGTTCTGCTGGGCGGATCTCGCGGTAATCGGCCTGATGTTCGCCGTTGGTCTGAGCGCCTCCCACGCCCTCGACCGCCGAGTGGCGATCAACCTCGCCTGGCAGTGGGGAGGGGTCGGTGTCGTCTACGTCCTGCTCCGGAACCTTCCCCGAAGCCGGGCCGAGACCCGGGCGCTCGCCGGCATCCTCGCGGCGACGGCGACGGCGGTGTCCTGCTACGCCGTTTATCAGGTCGGGGTCGAACTCCCCGAGTTGCGTCGCCTGTTCCTGGAGAATCCTCGGCAGCTGCTGGCCCAGTACCCGATGGCCCCCACGCCCGGGACCCCCGAGTACCGATCGTTCGTCGACCGAGTGGTCGGATCGACCGAGGCGTTCGCCACCTTCGGCCTGGCCAATTCCCTCGCCGGCTACATCGTCGGGCCGTTGGTGGTCGGAATCGGCGTCCTCCTGGCTGGGGTCGCCCGCACCGGACGACAACGACTCGGGGAGGACGCCCCGAGCCCCGGCGTGGGGATCTCCTCGATCGCGATGGCCGCCCTGCCCGTGCTGCTCGTGCTCGTGGTGCTGCTGCTGACCAAGAGCCGAAGCGGCTTCCTCGGACTGGTGGTCGGCACGCTCATCCTCTCGGCGGCATTCGCCCGACGGCTCGGTCGTCGGGCGCTCCTTGGAGGAGCGGTGGGCCTGATCGCCGCCATCGGAGCCGCGGGGGGCGCCCTCTGGCGGCTCGGCTTCCTCGACCGAGCGGTGCTTACCCAGTCGACGCTCTCCCTCCGCTACCGCTTCGAGTACTGGGTCGGCACCTGGCGAGTCCTGGCGGACGGCGCCTGGCGGACCGGCCTCGGCCCGGGGAACTTCCGGCCGGCGTACCGCCAGTTCAAGCTTGTCGAGGCGAGCGAGGATGTGGTCGATCCCCATAACCTGTTCCTCGAGGTCTGGGAGGTCGCGGGCATCCTCGCGCTGGTGCTGCTCGTCCTCGGGCTCGGTTTGACGCTCTGGAACCTCTTTGGGCCGTCGAAGGCGTCGAGCGAGACGTCCTCTCCCCCCCCTTCGGCGGGCGATCCCAACCCGAACGGATCCGCCGGCTCGCTCCTGGTCTGGGCTGGACTTGGAGGCTGGGTCGGCGTCGTGCTCCTCGGCGACCTGAACCTGTTCTCGGACGACAACGACGCGATCGCCCGATGGCTCCTGCTCGGCCTCGGCTGGGGCCTGGCGGTAGCGCTGGCCGGGCCGCTCTGGGCGAAGGTCTCGCCCCCGGCGGTGGCGATCGGGGCCGCGGTCTTGGCGATGGTGGTCAACCTGCTCGCCGCCGGGGGGATCGGGTACGCCTCCGTCTCCTCGATGCTCTGGGGACTGGCCGCCGTCGGCCTGAACCTCCGGGAAGATCGCCCCGCCGGGCGCCTTCGAGAACTCCCCGGCCTCTTCCCTCCCTTCGTGGTCGCCGCCGTGCTCTCCGCCCTGCTGGGGACCTTCTACGGGACCGTCTCCCCCTACTGGCGCTCCCAGGCGCTGATGAAGCGGGCCGACGCCATCCTGGCCGAGCGGCCGACGGCCCCCCGCCAGGAGGACCTGGAGCAGGTCGCCGACCTCCTCCAGCGGGCCATCGCCGCCGACTCCTACGCCTCCCGGCCCTACCTCGCGCTGGCCGAGCTGGAACTGCTCGCCTGGATCTCCCGGGGCTCTCCTCCCGAGGATGCGGTCTGGAACCGGATCGTCGAGATCCTGGAAGACGCGATCACCCCCCCCCGAGACCCCCGATCGCTCGAGGTCCGCGCCTTCCGGGTCAACCTCGCCCGCCGCATCCTCGCCGCCCGGCCCGACCTCCCCTCGGCCGCCCGAGACCGGCTGCGGACGATCATCGCCACCGACTCCTTCGTCATCGCCGAACGGCTGACCCCCACCAGCCCCCTCGCCCACGCCCAGGCCGCCGAGGACCTTGCCGCCCTCGGCCAGTTCCGTCGCGCCGCCCGAGAGGCAGAGAAGGCCCTGGAGCTCGACGCCCGCACCCCGCACCAGGACAAGAAACTGCCCGAGGCGCTCCGAGATCGACTCGCCGACTCGATCCCCAACTGGTTGAGCCCCTCCGAGAGCCATCCGGAGGATGCGCAGCCCCTCGACGATCCGACGCCGAGCCCTTAATCCAGCTCGTTCGCGCTCCTGGGTTTCGGCGCGCCCGGGCCTCCCCTGCCCTCCGCATCGGGCTCCGAGGTCAGGGCGCGTCCCAGCACCGAAAGCCCCCGGTGCACGGCCACGATGGGCACGACCACCGGGCTGAGGGCGAAGCAGGCCAACGCCACGAACGCCGCTTCCGCGTCCGATGCGCCATTCCGCTTCGCCCGGATCGCCCGAGGGCGGAGCAGGAACAGCCCTCCGGCGTACAGCACTCCCAGCGTCCCCAAGACGACCGGCCTGCCGAGGAGCCTGGCCCCGTCCCCGTCCCCGGCTCCCGCGGAATGACCCTCCCCCCGCTCCTCCGGAGGGCCTGGCGGCGATTGATCGGCGCCGGCCCCGGCCCCGGCCTCGATTTCGATCTCGGAGATCGCCGCGTCCTCCCGCCGATCTCCCACGAACCAGAAGCCGGCCACGAGCAGCACGATCACGACCGCCAGGATCGCGACGAGTCCCGAGGATTCGTCCATCGCCTCTGCTCCGTCTGGGACGACTTCGATTCCATCACTCAGCCGGAGGGTACTCCGATCGATCGTCGGGAATCCCGGAGGAAGGAACCGGCCCCCCGGAGCCAGGGGGCCGGATCGGTTCAATCGCCCCCGGCGATCCGGGTCTGGTAGGTCTCCAGGTACTCCAGATACTCAGGGTCCGAGGGACGCTCGGTCCCGTCCGGGAAGGGATACTCGGGCATGCCCTTCCAGGGCAACGGCTCCACCGAGTCGCTGCCGGCCGTGAACGGGTCGGCGTCCTTGCAGTAGCCGTAGGTGCGGAGCACGAAGCTCCGCGTCCACCCGTCGGGGAGCGCCGGCGCCTCAGCGTCGAACTCGACCTTCACCTCGTCCCCTGGCCCGACCAGACAGTGCCGGTCGTCATCGGCCGAAAGCAGCTCCTTCACGTCTCCGAACCGGGTCAAGCGGCCGGCGAACGGCGCCAGGGGGGCCGGGTCGATGTAGTCGTAATCGTAGAGCAGGGGCAAACGGCCGTCGGGGGAGACCTCCCGCGTATACCCCCTCGGGCCGAGCTTCGCCCGAGCCACCGGCACGGAGGTCACTCGGATCTCCTGCTCGGCCTTCCGATCTCGGACGGCGATGAAGGCCTGGTCCCAGTAGCATTCCATGGTTGTCCGGAGCCGGAGCACGCAGCGAGGGCCGGTCAACTTCCCGGTCAGGTCGAGCGTCGTCATGCGGGGAAGCCCGGCGGGGTAGCCGGGATCGGGCTCGATCACCTCCCAGGACCCGTCTTCCCGCTGGCGTTCCAGCACCGGGGGTTGCAGCGAGACGCCTGCCGTCGCCGCCGCGTAGTTCGTCTGGGAATACGGATACTCGACCCACCCCGCCAGGCAAAGCACGAGCGAATCCGAAGGGCCGAACCGGGAGAGGCGGTCCCCGAAGTCGAGGACGATCCCGTGCTCCTCGGCGTAGCCGACCCAGCGGACATGACGCTTGAAGGTGTCGACCGTGGCGCGGTCCCAGGAGGCGAGGGTCTCGGTCACATCAGCCCCGCCCAGGTCGGTCGCCCGCTCCGGGGAGATCGCCTCTCGCCAGGCGATCAGCGCGCCGGTCGGGCGGTTCCCTCCCGGGGAGAACCGCTCGTCGGGGTGCGACTCCACCCCCGGGGGGCGGTCGATCACATCGAGCACCAGATGGTCGAGGTAGGCAACCTCGTCCATCGGCTCGGTGATCGCGATGCGATAGACGCCCCCCTGCTCCTTCAAGTGCTCATCGGTCAGGTGGAGCATCTCGTCCCGGTCGGGCTGGCTGTAGACTCCCGGCGCGACGAGGTAGCCCATCCCTCCGCCGCCGAGGAAGTCACCGAAGCAGACGAACCGGCGACCGTTCCACGTGAAAAGCACCGGGCAACTGCCGGTCTTCCGATTCTTCTCGGCGAGCGTGATCGCCACGTTGGCCGCCTGGTTCAGTTCGGTCTGCATCACCCCGTCGGGCCATCGGAGGCGGATCAGGGGAACCAGCTCCGAGTCTCCCAGGCCGAGGACGACCGGCGCCACCGACTGCGCCGGCCCCGCCTCGGTCGTGGTGTGATGGTAATGGACCGAAAGCCCCTCCCCTTCCAGCGAAACCTTCGCTCCGATCCCGTGCGGGTTGGTTCGCATCAACTCGGGGTAGATGTTCCACCGGCCGGCCAGATCGATGCCGAGCCACCGTTGGCCGTTGCCGAGGTTCTCGCCCAGCATCGGCGGCTCGCCATCGCGCAAGAGGACGAGGTCCGGCAGCGGAGACTCGCCGATCAGGTCGACCACCGCTCCTCCGACGATCGCCGCTGGGGATCCCTCGGGTGGGGCGGTCGGCAACGCTCGGGAGGCGAATCGGTCCCCCTCGTTCCGGGCCCAGGAGGGGAGCTCGCTCCCTGCGATCGAGGTCGCCATCAGGTCCGGAAAGCCGTCGAGGTCCAGATCGGCGACCGAGGCCGACCGCCAGCCCTTCGCGTCGATCGGCCAGGGCTCGGTCTGCAGGCTCAGCGTGGCCCCCCTGCCCTCGGTCGTATTGCGCCAGGCGACCACGCCCCCTTCCGAACGGGTGGCAACCAGGTCGGGCCGGCCATCCTGATCCAGGTCGGCGACCAGCAGTCCTGCGATCCTCGGGGGCACGTTCTCGGCGGGGAGTTCCTCCGTGTGGAACTGCCCGAGGCGGTCGTTCAGGGCCACGAGCAGCGGCTGGCCGTCGGCGGCGATCACCAGATCCAGGTCCCGATCCGAGTCGATGTCCAGCGCCGCCACCGCGGCGAGGGGAGCCTCGTCGCCCCGCGGAGCGATCACGTCTCCCCATTCCGAGAAGGCGATCTCCAGCCCGGCGACCGCGTTCGCCTTCGGCCCCTCGACGGCCAGCGGCGCGAACGACAGCGGCGTGCCCGTCTCCAAGGGGACCGGGCGGCCGTCGTTCCGATACACGACCACCGCGGTTCCCGCTGCTCCCTCCGGGGAGAAGGCTGAGTCGGCCTCCGAGACCGGGCAATGGTTCACGACGAACAGGTCGAGATCCCCGTCCAGGTCCAGGTCGAGCCAGCGAGCCGTGATGGTCACGGCATCGCCTCCTCCCGTGTTGGTCGAGGAGGTCAGGTCCTCGAACCTCCCGTCTCCCGAGTTCCGGAGCAGCAGGTTCGGCCCGACCCCGGCGAGGTACAGGTCGGGGAAGAAGTCGGCGTCGAAGTCGGCCACCGCGACGCCGATGCTCGCTCGGTCGGCGGGGATGCCGAACGCGACGGCCGACTCGACAAAGCGGCCTCCTCCCTGGTTCAGCAGCAGCGCGTCGCGCACTCCCTCCGGCCCGACGACGGCCGACGTGGCGAACAGGTCGATCTTGCCGTCCCGGTCGAAATCCGCCGCCGCCACTCCGGCGCCGAACCGGGCCCGGGCCCGGCCGACAACCGCCAGCGGTCCCTCGGCGAAGTCTTCGGCGGAAACCCAGCGATGCCCTTCGGGCAGTTCGACCTGAGCCGGGGTCATCGCCGAGAACTCGGGAGCGGGCGCCTCGGGGATGCGAGGCTCCCGATCGAGCGGGGGCCCAACGATCTCGGCGTAATGCCCCATCTCGCCGTAGACCTTCGCCGCCGTATCGCCGATCCCCGGAGGAGGCTCCCCGCGCTGGGGGTCCAGACGGTTCTTCCGGTCGTTCAGCCGTTCCCAATCGTCTCTGCGGCCGACCTCCGGGCGGACGTAGACCCGGGAGAGGTTGTAGATGGCGGGGACCAGATACGGGTTGATCGCCAGCGCCTTCTCCAGCGGCTCGACCAGTTTCTGCGGTTCAAACAGGGCCGCTCGCTCCGTTCCCGAGGCGTCGGGCATGGTCACGGCGTACCAGTAGAGGGCGTGGGCGTCGTTGGGATCCCCCTCGACGACCGCGGAAAACTCCTCGTGGGCCTCCTGCCAGCGGCCCACCTGCTCCAGGATGATCCCCTTGCAGTAGTGGGCGTGCAGGTTGCCGGGGTCGTTTGCCAGCACCTCGTCGAGCAGGAGGATCGCCTCGTCGAACCGGCTCAACTCCGGCTCGCCATCGCCCTCGGAAGTCGGTTCCTCGTCGGCGATCGCCTCGCCGGTCTGGTTCAGAAGGGCGATCGCCAGGTTGATCTTCGCCGGCTGCCAGTCGGGGGCAAGCCGGCGAATCTCGCGGAACCGGCTCGCGGCCTCGGCGTACTCGTAGCGTTCCATGTGGCCGAGGCCGGCGTAATGCGCCTCGAGCACGTCCTCGATCACCTCGGCCGGGATGCCTGGGATCTGCGAAACCTCTTCGGCGTCCTGCTTCGGGGACCGGCCGCAGCCGGAGAGGATCAGGACGACCAGCAGCGGTGCCAGGAACGGCACTCGATCGAGGAGCGGATTCCGCATCGTCGCGACTCTCCGAGGTGCGGGATCGATTGCGGTCGGATCGTCTCGGGAACCGGCCAGGGGGAGCCTGCCGGAACAAAACCATCACCCCCGGAAGGGGGGCCTGTGGATGGGGCGATCGTAGAGCCCAGTATACGCCTCGGACCGGATGTGGGACAGCAGCGCATGACCCTGCCGGCGCCGCCGTTCGTCCCGGAGGGCCGCCAGGTCGATCGGCCCCACCACGATCTTCTCCCCCGGCCCCGGATCGGCCTGCGCGAGGATCCGGCCGTCGAAGTCGACGATCATGCTCCCCCCCGGCCAGGAGAAGGGCGGGTAGTTGGCCAGCGACGCCCCCTGGTTGGCCGCCACCACGAACGCCATGTTCTCCGCGGCTCTCGCCCGGTTGAACAGCGTCCACCAGTCCATCGGGGGGGTCGCCCCCCAGGGGTCCATGTAGGCGGAGACCCGGATCAGGACCTCCGCCCCGTTGAGCGCCAGCGCCCGGATCGCCTCCGGGAAGAGCCAGTCGTAGCAGATCGCCACCCCCAGGCGGCCGATCTCCGTCTCGGCGACCGGGAAGAGGTCTTCGTCATAGCCCGGCAGGTCGTGAGGGCTGGCGTGCACTTCCCAGGGCAGCCACGGGTTCACCTTGCGATACCTGGTCAGGATCCCGTCCGGCCCGATCAGGCACGTCGAGTTGAAGACCACCCCCGGCCACTTCGGATCCGACTCCAGAAACGTCCCCGTCTGGATGTAGACCCCGTGCCGCCTCGCCTTCGCCGCGTAACGGTCGGTGTGCTCGTTCGGGATCGGGACGGCGAGGCGGTCGAGGAGTTCCTCGGCCGTCTCGTAGATGGGAGCCGCGTGGGCGAACTCCGGGAAGACCACCAGCCTCACGTCGAAGAAGGGGCGGTAGCCGACCACCGCCGCGTCGACCATCCCCAGCAGGTGATCGACCCGGCCGGGCAGCTCGTCCCGGGATCGGGGGCAGGGCAAATCCGTCTGGCAGGCGGCGGCATAGAATCGAGTCGTGCTGGGCATCGCGGCGAGCGTCCCGACGGGCATCGGAGGAATCCGGACGGCCGAAGGTCGCTACGTCGCCAGAGTCGGAACGGTTCGCGCTGTCTCGAGCGACCCAACCGTCGGCGTCAGGGGTCCAGACCGGCCGTCCTCAGGAGCGCCTCGAGGGCGGCATCCGGCCTTCCGTCGTCGATCCGGACCAGGACCTCCTCCGCCCGGTCGACCCGACCGGAGAGGAGCAACTCGGCCCCGAGCACCAGCCAGGCCTCTCGGTCGTCCGGTCGGCCTTGCAGGTGGGCCTCGAGCCGGGCGATCGCGTCGTGGAAATCGGCCGGCTCGGCGAAGAGGGCCTGGAGATCACCGGCCATCGCCGGCCAGTCGGGATCGGCGGTGATCGCCTCCCGAAGCCGAGCGGCGGCCTCATCGTAGTCTCCCCTGACAACGGCGACCTGAGCCAGCCGGGCCCTCGGCAGCGCCGATCGAGGGGCCTCGGCCAGCGACTGCCGGTAACGCCGCTCCGCTCGGCGGAGGTCTCCCGCTCGAAAATTCCGGTCGCCGAACGTCAACAGCTCCAAGGCCCGCTCCGAGAACGTCGGCGAAACCGGCCTCCTGGGCACGCTCCCCCCCTGCCCGGCCACGATCGGAAACGCGGCGACACCCCCTGGCGGGGGACCGATCCCTCCGCCCGGAATCCTCCCGAGGCCGCTCGGGGGTGGAGGGGATGCCGGGGTTGTCGGCACCAGCGGCACGCTCCCCAGCGACCAGACCGACACCCAGGGAGCGACCGGCACAGACCCGAACGGCCGAGGGACGAGGATGACCCTCGGCTCGTACCGGATCACGTCCGGAGGACGGTACGGGACGCACCAGGCCGATCGGCCCCCGGGCCGTCCTCCCGGATCGGAAGCATCTTGAGCGTCTCCGGGAAGCGCTTGAGCACCCGCTCCCCCCGTCATCATCGCCACGAGGGCCGATCCCGCCCCGAGAGACGCTCGAATGAGGTGCCCCCATCGTCGCATCGGCTCGCCTCCCTGTGCTCAGGAGGACCTCCGACCGTTGCTCACACCCGGGCCCCGAGGCTCGGTCGAGCGCCCGGCTCCTGTCCCGATCGGCCCCATGCGGGGGTCGAGCCGGTCATCGGGTCGGCGATCTGCCCTTCGTCTCCGACCGCCGGGGACGATCGGCTCGGCCAGTCCATCCGGATCAGGCTGATGATCGCGAAACCGAGCAAGGCGATGACCAGCCCCACGATCGCCCCCCCCAGCGCCCAGGCCTTGACCGAGGCCTCCTCCCCGTAGGATCGCCGCCTTCCCAGCGAGACGGGAGAGCCCACAATCTCCTCCGCGCTGCCCAGGTCGGCGAAAGGATCGAAGGCGTCACCGTCCGTCGCGGCGGCCTTGCTTCTCGGCAAGGGAACCGGCGGGCCCTCCCAAGAGGGAGAAGGAGGCCGCCGGTGATTCTTCGAGACGGGCTCGTCCTCGTCGCTGAGCAGCATGGCCAGCTCGGAGAGCTTCAACTCGGGCTCTCGGGGAGAGGCCTCCTCCGGGCCGGGAACCAGGTTCCGGGCCGGGGGAAACCGGGGCTCGGCTGGCGGTCGACGGGGAGGCTCGACAATCCGAGGGACATCCCGGGTCGATGGCGGCTCGATCAGCTCGGCCCCGTCCCCGAGATCGAAGTCGGCCGACTCGTCATCGTCGGCGATTAGCGCGTACTCGAACGACCCGCTGCCGTCCTCCGAGGGATTGGAGGCGAGCGTGTCAAGTTCGGCAAGCAGTTCGTCGTAGTCTGCGAACCGATCCTCCGGCCGCTTGGCCATCAGCCGGAGAATGAGCCTGGCCACCCCTCGGGGCACGTCGGGCCGGAGCTGGCGGACATCCGGAGGGGGCTGGGTCGCGTGCCTTCGGAGCTTGTCGGCGATATGGCCTCCCGGGAACGGCGGGAAGCCCGTGAGCAGGTAGTAGAGCGTGCAGCCGAGCGAGTACATGTCGCTCCGCTCGTTCGCGGCCCGGCTGTCCCGGGCCTGTTCCGGAGCCATGTAGTCGACCGTGCCGACGGTGGTCCCGTGTCGGGTGACGCGCTCGTCCTCGGCCTCGTGCTGCAAGGCGAGCCCCAGGTCGATGAGCTTCACCGAGCCGTCGCTCGCCATCAGGATGTTGGCCGGCTTGATGTCCCGGTGGACCACCCCCTTGCTCGACGCGTATCGCAGCCCCTGGGCCGCCTCTCGGATCACCCGCATCGCCTCGTCGACGGGCATCGGTCCCCGATGACGCACCCGATCGTGCAGGTCGGAGCCGTCAACGTACTCCAGCACGAGGTAATGACGGCCCCCCTCGGATCCCCGATCGTAGATCGAGACGATGTTCGGATGTTCCAGAGCCTCGGCGCTCACGGCCTCGCGAAGGAAGCGCTGGAGGAGCGTCGAGTTCTTGGCGAGGTAGCGCGGCAAGACCTTGAGCGCGACCTCGTAGCCGCTGTCGATGTGGACCGCCCGGAAGACCGAACTCATCCCTCCAGAACCGAGGGGCTCGATGAGGCGGTAGCTCCCGAGCCGAGTCACCGTCTGGGAGGCCTTGCTCGGGATGCTGTCATCCATGGTGGCCCCGCTCTCGACCCTTCGGCCCGATCGAACGAGCACGATGACCCGTGTCTGACAGCGAGCCGGGATTGGATCCCGATGCCGACGGCTCTGAGAATTGTAGGCGGGCGATTGGTTCGGGCAAAGTCCTCTCCTCAGAGCCGTCGCAGATGAAGCCCGCCGTCGACATAGACCACCTGGCCAGTGGAGAAGCCGAACGCCCCGGATGACAGGGCGGAGACGACCCTCCCGACGTCCTCCGGGGCCCCCCAGCGTCGGGTCGGGCTCAGGCCGTCCGCGATCCGACGGTCGTAGGCCTCCTTCACCCCGGCGGTCATGTCGGTGGCGATGATTCCGGGACGGACCTCGAACACCAGCACCCCCTCGTCCGCCAGCCGGGCGGCGAAGAGCTGCGCCACCATGCTCAGCCCCGCCTTGGAGACGCAATACTCCGGCCGGTTGACGCTGGCGAACGTGCTGGAGACCGAGGTGATGAAGACGATCATCGGCGGCACGTCCCCTCGGGGATGCCCCGGGGCGATCATCGCCGAGGCGGCGTGCTGGGAGAGGAAGAACGGGCCCTTCAGGTTGATTCCCAGCACGCGATCCCAGCTCTCCGGGGCGGTCTCCAGCAGATCGGCCCGGCGTTGGGGGGCGACTCCCGCGTTGTTGACCAGCACGTCGATCCTCCCGAACGCCTCCAGCGTCCGGTCCACGAGCCCCCTCCCCTCGTCCAGCTCAGCGAGATCCGCGCGCAAGGCGATGGCCCGGGGCGCCCCCAGCCGCTCCGCCTCGCGACAGGCCTCCTCGGCCGCCGCCGAGTCCGACCGATAATTCACCACCACCGACACTCCGTCCCGGGCCAGGGCCGCCACGATCCCCCGGCCGATCCCCCGGCCGCCTCCCGTCACGAGAGCCACTCGATCCGTCCCCATGATCTCCACCGGCGATCAGCCAGTCCCTCCTCCCCCTTCAGGTCCCCCGGAACCGCCCGGGTGGGCCAGCTTGATCCCCGGGCACCGTGGGGTCAAGGGATGGGGAGCGGCGAACCGGGACGACCCCGGCCGCGTCCGGTCGGTTGACAGCGGGACGCACGCGGTGGACAATCGGAGTCGGCCTGATCAACGCGCCCGTAGCTCAGGAGGATAGAGCGGCGGTTTCCTAAACCGCAGGCCGCAGGTTCGAATCCTGCCGGGCGTAGTCGGAAGCGCCAGTCTCGCTCTCGCCCCTCTCCGCTCTCGGGGCGCCCGTAGCTCAGCCGGATAGAGCAGCGGTCTTCTAAACCGCCGGTCGCAGGTTCGAATCCTGCCGGGCGCGCTGTCCTGGCCCGTCCGAGTTCGACCGATCAATCATTTCCCTCAAGGGAATCGTAACGTAGACTCACTCTGGAAGGGTCGTCCCGGGCCGACCGATCCCGTTCCACGTGGAACACGCCGCGATCGGCGCCCCAGACTCGGGCACGCATTCGCCACTCACCGGGTCGCAGCAGACCTCTCGTGATCGCATCGCGGAGCCGACGATGAACGGTTCGGAGGAGTTCGCCACCGTGCCCCCGAGCGACGGCGCCCCCGATCGACTGACGGAACTCCAGACCAACTGGACCTTGATCCGCTCGGCCCACGCCCCCGGTCCCGCGGGCCAGGCGGCGATGCGCGACCTGATCGGCCGCTACCACGACGCCGTCGAGCGCTACCTCCGACTCAAGCTCCGCGACCGAAACCTCGCCGACGAGGTGCTCCAGGAATTCTGGATCAAGCTGCTCAACCACAAGCTCGCCGGCGCGGATCACTCCAAGGGCCGCTTCCGGGACTATCTCCGGACGGTCCTCCACCGCCTGATCATCGACCACTTCCGGGGTCGCAAGTCGCAGCCCCTGCCCCCGGGCGACCTGTCCGACCCGACCATGCCGGACGCCGAGTACGACCGGGTCTGGCGCGAGGCGGTGATCAATCGCGCCCTCGGTCGCCTGGAGACGTATGAGGCCAGTACCCCGAAGAACCGGTACGCGCGGGTGCTCAACCTGCGCAAGGCGTTTCCCTCGGCCTCGATCGAGGAATTGACGGATCGGCTGGCGGAGCAATACGGCGAACGCCTCACGCCGGAGGCCTTCCGCAAGACCCTCCAGCGGTCCCGAGCCAAGTTCCTCGAACTGCTCATCGCCGAAATCAAGGACGGGATGACCGATCCCACCCCCGAAGCGATCGAGGCCGAGATCCACGACCTGGGGCTCGGCACCCTCTACCGTCGCTACGCCTACGACCTCCACCTCTGAACCGGCGCCGACCCTCGATCGGACGCAAGTCCTTGACCTTGCCCGATCCTCCTTCTACATTTTCCCTGGATAGCTGGCACGGAGGGAGGGTCCGGCCCCTCCCCGGCCGTGGACGTGCGATCACGCTTCGGCCGCGCCGTGGGCTCATCCCAACCCGTTTCCTGACGAACACCCATGTGGATGCACTGCGAGGGTTGGCGATGCTGGTCCTTTCCCGGAAGAAGAACGAGAGCATCATCATCAACGACCACATCGTCGTGACGGTGGTCGAGATCCGAGGCGACAAGGTCCGTCTGGGTATCGAGGCTCCCAAGGATGTCTCGGTCCATCGCCGCGAAGTGTACGAGGCGATCCAGAACCAGGCCGACGCTCGCCCCCAGCCCACTCGGCTCTACGAGGACGACTAAGCCCCGGACCGATCGCCTCGGCCCCGGTCAGCTTGACGTCCCGCGGACCAGCCGGACGAACTCCCGCATCCACGGTCCGTTGTCCGGCCAGCCCCGAACCGTGACCACTGGCCCCGAAACGACCACCTCTCGGTCGACGAACTCCCCTCCCGCGCCTCGAACATCGGGCGCGAGGTCGGGATAGCACGTCATCGTCTGGCCCGAACCGTATCCCGCGGCCAACAGCAGCAACGGGCCGTGGCAGTTCGCGGCGATTGGCTTGCCGGCCTCGACGAAGTGCCGGACGATCGCCACGGCCTTCGGGCGGTTCCTGAGGTATTCCGGCGCCCGGCCCCCGGGCAGGACCAGAGCGTCGTAGCCGGTCGGATCGCACTCCTCCAACCCGAGGTCGGCCTGGACTCGGTAGCCGGGCTTCTCGGTGTACGTGTCGAACCCCGGCTCGAAGTCGTGGACCACCGACAAGAACGCGCGGCGCTCCGGGGCCGCGATCCGCACCCGCCAGCCTTCCTCCTCGAGGCGGAACTTGGCGTAGTAAATCTCCTGCGCCTCGCCGGCGTCGCCGGTCAGGATCAGGATCGTCTTCATCTCGGTTCGTCCTCGCGGCTGGTGCTCTCCCCTCTGTCCTTCAGACCTTACCGCGCCCGTCGGGCTCGATTCAAGCGTCCGCACTCCGCATCAGGTCCCTCGGCTCAGCTTGACCCAGAGGCGATTCTCCCCATAATGGGTCCTGCCACCCCTGGCCCCGTCGTCTAGAGGTTAGGACACAGGTCTTTCACACCTGTAACACGGGTTCGAATCCCGTCGGGGTCGCTCTCCTGGGCGATCGCACCATCATGAGGGTGTCCTCCCGGTTCCGGGCGGACACCCTTCGTTGGTTTTCCCGGCCTCCGCCATCGCCTCCGGAGGGGCCGTCGAGTCGTCCAGGGCCTCGGGAGGCTCCGACTCGACGCCGATCCGGTCGAGCAGCACCGCCACCAGGATATCCGCGACCACGTTCGTCATCGCCCGGCACCGGGACAACACCCAGTCGACCGTCAGCAGCAAGGGGAGCAATTCCAGCGGCAGGCCGACGGTCGAGAGCACCAGGGCCAGCGAGATCAGCCCCGCCTCCGGGACGCCGGCGATCCCGATTCCCGCGACCACGCACGACAGCGCCGCGATCACCTGCTGGCCAACGGTCAGGTCCAGCCCGTAGGCCTGGGCCACGAAGAGGACGGCCATCGCCTCGTACAGCAGGATGCCGTCGTTGTTGAAGTTGGTCCCCACGCAAGCCGACAATCGGGCCGCCGTCGGCGACACTCCCATCCGATCCAGGCACCGCAACGTCACCGGCAGGGTTGCCAGGCTGCTGCTCGCCCCGAGGGCGTAGACGACCGCCTCCTTCGCCCCTCCCCAGAACCGCCTCAGGGTCATCCGGGCGACGAACACCACCCACGCCTGGTACATGATCGCCACCTGGAGCGACAGCCCCAGCACCGCGACCGCGACATAGGCGAACAGCCCCTTGAAGGGCTCGAATCCCTGCTCGGCCACGGTCTTGGCGACCACCCCGAAGACCGCCAGCGGCACCAGGGCGATCACCCAGGAGAGCGCCACCTCGATCGTCCGGTAGAGCACCGCCACGGCCGACTCGACCCCGCGATAGTCGTCTCGACCGGCCCGGATCTGCTCGTCCTTCACCCTCCGCAGCGCCGCTCCGCCGAGCACGGCGAGAAGAACGATCGAGAGGATCGAGCTCTCGAGGAACGGCTGGACCGGGTTCGTCGGCACGAATCCCAGGAGGTCACGGAGAAAGTCCAGCGGCCTCGTCCCCGAGGCGAATCGCTCTAGCTCGGGTGCCGAGGAGGCGCCCGCCTCCCGGCCGGCGTCGAGCTCGGGAGTGTGCTGAAGGTACCGACCCGGCTGGATCGCGTTCGAGATCGTCAGACCGATCACCACCGCGACCGCCGCGTTGATGCCGGAGATCCCCAGCATCATCGCGGCGTTCCGGGCTCGGACCCGGCTCCTGAGGAACGCGTCGATCACGGCGAAGAAGAGCAGGGGACCGGCCAACCCCTTGATCAGGCTGACGAGCAGCCCGCCGAGATAGCCCAGCGCCGAGGCGAACGACCCGAGTTTCTGCCAGGTTTCGAGGACCGGCCGACCGATCTCGCCCGGGAGCCGGCCCGCCATCCGCTCGGCCAAGGTCGGCGGGGAGCCGGCCGCCCAGTGAGCCAATTGCCCCAGAAAGGCCCCGGCGGCCATCGCCACCAGGATCCGGAAGACGAAGGAGTCTCGGCGGCGGGCGGTTGGCGTCTCGGCGTCCATCGGCTCCTGGGGGTCGTCGAGTGATCGGAGGGGGGGATCGCCTCCGGCGACCGCTCAGGGAGTCTCAGCGCCGAGGGCCCGGAGATGGACCTCGACGCATCGGGCCAGCGCGATCGGGTCGTAGCCCCCCTCCAGGACGCTGACGATCCGTCCCTCCGCGTGGGAATCGGCGACGCGCTGCACCGCGTGGGTCAGTTCCTCGAAGTCCTCCGGCAGGAGGCCCAGATCGCCGACCGGGTCGTCCGAGACGGCGTCGAAGCCGGCACTGATGAGGACGAGCTCGGGCTTCGTCCGCTCGGCCAGCTCCTCGAGCCCGCTGACGAAACTCCGGATGATCTCCTTCCTCGGCGTACCATAGAGGGTCGGCAGGTTCTTCGTCCAGCCGATCCCCCGTCCGGTCCCCGTCTCGTCCGCCATGCCGGTGCCGGGATAGAACGGATGCCGGTGGATGGACAGAAAGCCGACCCGGCCGTCCGCGTAAAAGATCTCCTGGGTGCCGTTGCCGTGGTGGACGTCCCAGTCGACGATGAGCACCCGGGCCAGGCCCCTCACCTCGATCGCGTGCGCGGCGGCCGCGGCGACGGAGTCGAACAGGCAGAATCCCATCGCGTGAGCCGGCCTGGCATGGTGGCCGGGCGGTCGGACGGCGCAGAAGGCCACCTTCTGCGGCCCATCGAGCACGCTCGAAACCGCTTCGATCGCCGAGCCGGCGGCGAGCCTCGCCGCCTGGAGCGACTGCGGACCGAGCCAGGTGTCGGCCTCGATCCGGCCGCCCCCCTCGCGCTCGAAGCGGCGGAGGGAGTCGATGTACTCGACCTCGTGAACCCGGGACAGCTCCTCGTCCGTCGCTTCCCGAACGGTGCCGGTCGCGCAGGCGCTCCGCACGGTCGACCGCTCCAGGTGGCGGAGCACCGAGGCCAGCCGCTCCGGCCGCTCGGGGTGCCCGATCGGAGGAGCGTGATCGAGCATCCGGGGATCGCTGAAGAATCGGACCATGGCCATGACAGGGCCTCGATCGGTTCGGGCTCGCCGCGAGGGCTCATCGCTCGACGACCGCCCGAAGTGCACGGTACGGCCGCCATCCCGGGGCGTCAATGACCCGAGCGCGGCCTTCCCGCTCCGGTCCCCCTCGACGGGTTCCACGTGGAACAGGGGACGAGCGGGCCGGCGATTCGGCCGTTAGAATCGTGGGCATGGAGCGCGAACCGATGCCCCGACACTTCGGCCGAGAGTCCGTCTGGGTGGTCGCCATGACCATGCTCGGCGCCGGCCTTCGGCTCAAAGGGCTCGGCTCCATCGGTCTGGAGCACTTCGACGAGGGCATCTACGCCCAGGCCGCGACCTGGGTCTTCTCGGGAGCCGGACTCCGGTGGCTGGACCCCGGATTGATCCCGTATGCCCCTCCCGGCTTCCCAGTCCTCGTCGGGCTCTCCTCTGCGGCGATCGGCCCTTCGGGTACCGCCGCCATCCTCGTCTCGATCCTCTCGGGGGTGCTGACGATCCCCGTTCTCTCCTGGCTGTCCCGCTTCGCGCTCGGTCGAGGGGCCGGGGCGGCGACGGCCTCCCTGGCCGCCCTGGCCGGACAGCACGTCGTCTTCTCTCGAACCGGCCTGACGGACTCGACCTTCCTCCTCTGCTGGTCGCTGGCGATGGTGGCCGGCGCCACCTTCCTCGAACGCCCGACGCCGGGTCGAGCAGCACGGCTGGGCCTCGCCGTTGGCCTCGCGCAACTGGTCAAGTACAACGGCTGGATGGCTGGGGCGATCGTCGCGCTCGCCGTCCTGCTCGGAGCGATTCGACGGGGAGAGGCCCAGCGATCGACCCCAAGGCGGCTCGGCCTCGGCCTCCTCGCCGCCATCATCTCGGCGGTGGTGTATCTGCCTTGGTTCCTGTTCGTCGAGCGGACCACCGGCTACGCCGGCCTGCTCGCCCACCATCGCAGCTACGTCGATGGCCTGGCCGGATGGTGGCCGAACTGGCAGCTACAGATGGCCCAGGCAAGGGCCATGGAGGGGCTCCTCGGGAACGGAGTCACCTGGGCGGGACTGGGGATCGGCCTCTCCTTGATCGGAGCGGCGATCGGGCAGGGGAGGTCTGCTCGGTCCTGGGGACGGCTCCGCTCGCTGGGCCTGCCCATCGTCCTCGTGCTCGCGACACTCTCGATCGTGGCGCCGGGGAACCTGGCCTGGTGGATCTCGCTGGCGTGGGCTCCGCTGCTGCTGGGGGAGGGCCGGCCCTCCGCCCGGCTCGTGGGGACGTGGTTCCTCGTGATGGCGGCCTCGACGCCGCTGTACCATCCGTATGCCCGGCTCTGGCTGCCGACTCTCGCCGCCTCCTGGGTCGCCGGCGGAGGACTGATCGCGGCCTTCCTGTCCTGGGCCCGAGGAAGGTCAGGGCAGGGGGGGGAACCCGGCCCCCCGCCCAGCAGGCCGGCTCGAACGGCCGTGATCGTCCCCCTCCTGGCGATCCTCCTGGCGGGTCTCGACCCCCTGCTCTGGCCCGGCCGGGTCCGTCCCTTCCCCGAGCTGCTCTCCCCGAACGACGGAGTCCGACGCTTCTCCAAGTCGCTCGTCCCCGGGCTTCTCGGCGCCAGGCCCGACGGCCTCCACCTCTATACCCGGCCGACCTTCTCCTTCTATCTCCGTACCCAGGGGATCGGACCGCTTCGGATCCACGGCGACCTCGACTCGATCCGGACAACCTCCCCGAGCCCCGGCGAGTACGCGATCATCGACGCCGCCCTGGGCGTGACCCCGGACGACCTGGATCGCCTCCTCTCGTCCTCTGGCTGGCGCCTCCACGTTCAGGAAACGCTTCCGACTTCGATCGCGACGCTGCTCGACGTCCGGCCGGAAACGGTCTTCGATTCGGCTCGCGCTCCCCTCGGGTCCGAGCCCGATTCCGATCCGTCCCCTGCCCTGGACGCCCGCCCAAGGAGCACGGTCTGGATTCTCGGCCCGTCCTGAGGCGGCTCGCCTCCGCCTCGTCCCTTCGACCGCAGGCTCAACCATGCCCAGCCCCCCTCCCGTCTCGCTCTGGCCGGACCCCGACGCCCTCGGCCCGCTCACGGACCTTTACGAGCTGACCATGATGGCCGGGTACGCGAGCGAGGGGATGACCGAGACGAGCGCCACCTTCGAGCTCTTCGTCCGGACCATGCCGGCCAACCGCAACTACCTCGTCTTCGCCGGGCTGGAGCAGGCGATCGACGGCCTCGCCCGCCTCCGATTCTCCGACGACCAGATCGAGTGGCTGCGCCTCCATCCCATGTTCTCGCGGATCGAGGCGTCCTGGTTCGAACGGCTCCGGTCGCTGCGGTTCACCGGAGACGTCTGGGCCGTCCCCGAGGGGACCGTCATGTTCCCCGGCGAGCCGATGCTCCGGGTCCGGGCGCCAATTGACCAGGCCCAGTGGGTCGAGACGTTCCTCATCAACGCGCTGGCCTATCCGACCCTCGCCGCCTCGAAGGCCAGCCGGGTCGTCGCCGCGGCGGCCGGTCGGGCGGTCGTCGAGTTCGGCGCCCGGCGAGGGCACGGCCCGATGGCCCCGTTCCTGGCGGCTCGATCCGCCTACCTCGCCGGCTTCGTCGGCACCAGCCACGCCGAGGCCGCCCGACGCCTGGGCATTCCGGCGATGGGCACGATGGCCCACTCCTGGGTCCAGTCGTTCGAGGATGAGCGCCTCGCCTTCGCCGCCTTCTCCCGGCATTTCGCCGGAGGGGTGACGCTGCTGGTGGACACCTACGACACGATCGAGGGCGTCCGACGAGCGGCCACCATCGAGCCCGCCGTCCAGGCCGTCCGGCTCGACAGCGGCGACCTGCTCCAGCTCTCCCGGGAGGCTCGAGCCACGCTCGACGCTCTTGGTCGCCGCTCCACCCGGATCTTCGCGAGCGGAGACCTCGACGAGCGCAGCATCGACCGCCTCGTCCGGGAAGGCGCGCCGATCGACGTCTTCGGCGTCGGCACCGAACTCATCACCAGCCGAGACGCCCCGGCGATCGGCATGGTCTACAAGCTGGTCGCCGTCGACGGCTCGGGCCGTATCAAGTTGAGCACGGCCAAGGCGAGCCTCCCGCTCGCCAAGCAGGTCTTTCGCCGCCGAGACTCCTCGGGCCGGTTCGAGGGAGACGTCGTGGCCCTCGCCGACGAGCCCGAGGACGGCGAACCGCTCCTGGCCCCGGTCATGCAGGCCGGCCGTCCCGTCTCCTGCTGGCCCGATCTCGACGCGATCCGATCCCGATGCGCCAGCCAGGTGGCCAGCCTCCCCGACGCGATCCGAGGCCTCGACGCGGCCCCTCCGTATCCGGTCCAGGTCAGCGAGGCCCTCCGCCTCGAGGCCAGCCGCATCGAGCGACGGCTCCGATCCCTCCCCTCGTCTCCGCGTTGACGATCGCTCGACTCCATTGCGGTGACTGGCCAATCGACGGCGCCAGGGCACCGACCCAAGCGATCGCCCGGCCCTCCTGGTCGATCCGGAGGACGAGCCGGACCCTCGGTGCGAGCGACTCCGGGAGGAACGCCTTCGGCCTTCCCTCGGCGTCGGCGTTCTCCTCCCGTCGTCGCTCCCGCCAGGCTCCTCCCGCCTCCGAGCCAACCAGGAGGGCCCGACTCGGATCGCCTTCTCGGCGGCCACGACCAGACCACACCACCATCCCGGCTCCGCCCTGCCGATTCCCGGCGATCGCCGCCGGCGCCCGTCGATCGTCCTGCACCGCACCGATCGGACGAGCGACGCCGCCGGGATCGCATGAGGCGACGTCGATCGGTGCTTGAGCTTTACAGGGCAGGGGAGGGCGGCTACACTCCCGCCGCCCTCGCGATCGGCACCCCCCGGCATCATCCCTTCGCTCTTGCCGAGCGGGCACGGACGCCCGACCCCCGCCGACGCCGCCTCCCGACTCTCGACCGTCCGCGCCCTCCCGGCCGACTCCAGGCAGGCGGGAGGAACCTCGACCGTGGCCAAGATCATCAGCGTGGCCAACCAGAAGGGCGGGGTCGGCAAGACGACCACCGCGATCAACCTGGCGGCCGGGCTGGCCAAGGCGGGCCGGTCGGCGCTCGTGATCGACGTCGACCCCCAGTGCAACGCCACCAGCGGGCTCGGCGTCGAGCCGGCCAAGCGGCACCCGCTGCTCGCCGGAAAGCCCCTGGCCGAATCGGTGGTCGCCACCGCTCAGCCCGGCCTCTCCGTGCTCCCCGGCTCCCAGAGCCTCGCCGACGCCGACGCGCTGTCCGCCTCCAACCGCCAGCGCGCCAGCGCGCTCCGCCAGCAACTCGGCTCCGAACTCTCAACGTTCGACTATATCATGATCGATTGTCCGCCCTCGCTCGGGCAGCTCACCCGGGCCTCGCTCGGCGCCTCGGCCGAGGTCTACATCCCCATCCAGTGCGAGTACTTCGCGATGGAGGGGCTCTCCCAGATCATCGAGCTCGCCCGCCAGACCAAGGCGAGGGACAACCGACGGCTGGAGATTGGCGGGATCGTGCTCACGATGTACGACCCCGATCTGGAGCTGGCCAACGAGGTCGCCAACGAGGTGCGCGGCTTCTTCGACGACGCTGTGTTCGACACCGTGATCCCCCGAGACGTGCTCATCAGCGAGGCGCCCAGCCACGGGCTGAGCGTGCTCGACTACGCCCCTCGGGCCAGGGGGGCCCGGGCCTACGTGGAATTGACGCTGGAGGTCATTGACCGTGACTAAAACGAAGCGACTCGGCCGCGGCCTGACCGCGCTGCTCGGTGCCGAGGAAGGGGGCTTCGAGCCCGGCTCCCTCGAGGCCGCCGAGCTGACCCACCTGCCGGTCGACCAGATCGACCCGAATCCCTACCAGCCTCGTCGCGTCTTCGACGCCGAGGAGATCGCCGCACTGGCCGACTCGCTCCGCCAGCACGGCATGCTCCAGCCGATCCTCGTCCGGCCCGCCGGCGAGCGCTTCCAGGTCATCGCCGGCGAGCGCCGCCTCCGGGCGGCGGTCGAGGCCCACCTGGCTGAGGTCCCGGCCCGGGTCCTGGAGCTGGACGACCAGAAGGTCAACGAGCTGGCGATCGTCGAGAACCTCCAGCGCAAGGACCTCAACGCCATCGAGAAGGCGCAGGCCTTCCGCAACTACCTCGACTCCTACGGCGGCACCCAGGAGGAGCTGGCCGGCCGGCTCGGCATCGACCGCTCGACCCTCTCCAACCTGCTCCGGCTGCTGGAGCTTCCCGAGGAGCTTCAGCAGGCGGTCGTCAGCGAGCAGATCAGCCCTGGCCACGCCCGGGCCCTGCTGGCGATCCAGGACCCCTCGGAGCAGGCCGAGGCTTGCCGTCGGGTGATCGAGGAGAAGCTCTCGGTTCGACAGACCGAGGCCCTGGTGAAGACCGGCCAGCCCACCCCCTCCCGGGGCCGGGTCCGGATCGACGCCGGTCATGCCCCCGTCCGTCCCCCTCACCTCTCGGAGCTGGAGGAGCATCTCAAGACCCGCTTCGAGACCTCCGTCGTCATCAAGGTCAAGGGGGAGGACCGCGGCCAGATCGTCATTGACTTCACCTCCCGGGACCAGTTCGAGCGCATCAGCGGACTGATCCGGGGGTCCGAATGGAGCCCCTCCCCCGCCGACCACGCGCCGGAGGGGAAGGATCACCCGCACCACCACCACGAGGAGCACCACCACCAGGAGTGGTCGGGATGATCCCCGCTCCCCGCCTTCGGGACCGGCTCGGGTCCCGGATCGGGCCGATACCGGAAATCCATTACGCCGGTTCCGTCCCTCTCGAACGCGATCCCGGGCGGCCCCAGGCCGCCCGGGGTCGGGTCGGGCGGTCCTCCTCCGCCGCCGGGGCGCGCAGGTCGGTTCCCATTTCCCCCGGGGCGGCGACGATGAGGAGAAGCCTGATTCCCGCCCGATCCTCCCCTCCCGAGGCCTCTCATCCGGCGACTCCCCTCCGCAAGCGATGAGAGACGACCGAGCTAGGGAGCGCGGGGCTTCGCTCCCGGCGCTCTGGCACCCCGGTTGCTTTGGACCGTGCCCCAGGTCCCCGATCTCGGACGGCAGACGTCTCGGGCCGGGGAGCTGCGACGGACTGCGAGACACCTCGGAGGGATGATGGGTACAGCCGGGCAGGTCGACGGATTGGCCGGCGCGCTGCTGCGATGCGTCGACGAGCCGGAACAGGTCGCGGTGATCCACTCCCTGCTGGATCGCTACTGCCACCGGCTGCGCAACCGGCTCAACTCCATGAAGCTGAGCCTGTACCTCGCTCGGAGGCTCTCGGGCGGGGGCGGCCTCCTCGACTGGGACCGGGCCGAGGCCGCATCCCGGTCGATCGAGGGGCTCATCGACCAGCTCCAGCAGTTCTGTACCCCGCTCACCCCGGTTCCTTCCCCCGGCGACCTGGGCGACTGGCTCCGGGATCGGCTCCCCTCCTGGAGGCAGCTCCTCGCACCCCGGCCCATCCGGCTCGTCGCCGAGGGGACCGACGAGCCCCTTCCCGTCACCTTCGACTGGATCCGACTCGGCCAGGGGCTCGACGGACTGGTCGCCGCCTGGGCCCATTGTGCACCCGAGGAGGCCTCCCTCCGCCTCTGCTGGGGACGCGATTCCGACCGCATCGTCCTTCGCTTTGAGGCCGAGGCCTGGCTCGCTCGGCCCGACGGTGAGGTCGAGAGCCTGGCCCTGCCGCTGCTCGCCCGGGTGATGCGCGCCCACCGAGGATCGCTCGCCCTCCTTGACGAGTCTTCCGCCATCGAATTGAGCTGGCCGTCTTCCTGACCCTCCCTGACGATCGAGGCCTCCGATGTTGACGCTGCTCACCCCGACCGATGGCGACCTTCCCGCGACACTCCGGGAGCGTCCCCCCTTCGTCCTGCTCGTCGACGACGACTCGACTGGGCGTACGACCCTGGCCCGTCTGCTCGACAGCGCCGGCCACTGCTGCGTCGATGTCGGATCGGGAGACGAAGCGCTCGAGCTGTGCGTCAGTCTCCGCCCCGTCCTCGTGATCACCGACCTCTGCATGCCCGGCCTCGACGGCAGGGGGCTGGGGCGGTTGCTCCGTTCCCGGTTCCCCAAGCTCTCCCTCATCCTGATCACCGCCCAGCCGCTCGACGACGACACTCGAACGGAGCTGCTGGGCACCTTCGACGACGTCCTGAGCAAGCCCGTTGACGGCGACCGCCTGCTCGACCGGGTGGCCCGCCTGGCCCACTGATCCCGAGGGCTCGGATCGCGAAGTCCGCGAAGCTCGGAGCGGCCGGGGGCGTGACGACCCCCGCGTCGAGGGGCGGCAGAACCGGGGTCGACTCCCCCCCGAGTCCCCGTCTCTGCCCTCGTCCGACTCCCCCGACATCCGGGATCACCGCCCGCCGCGCGCTGCGTCCCACCGACTCGGGCTTGACCGGAGATCCCGGGCCCCCCTAGGATGCGAATGCAGCGCGGGGCGTAGCGCAGCCTGGTTAGCGCGCCTGCCTTGGGAGCAGGAGGTCACCAGTTCGAATCTGGTCGCCCCGATTCCGAGCCTTCGGTCGGTCCGGCCACCGGCCCTCCGACCCTCGGCGTCCTCGTTCCACGTGGAACCGCGATCACGCTCGAAGCGCGGGGAGCGTCTCGCTCTCTCGGCTCCGATCCGCTCTCGGCGCCCGCTTCGAGGAGAGGTTCGGACGGAACATCATCAGCAGCAGCAGGGGAAGGTAGAGCAGGACCATCGTCCCGCCCTTCTCCAGGTACCAGAACTGGCTCGCCAGCAGGACCGCCGCCGACAGCGCGATCAGCTCTCCCAGGTTCTTGCGGAGCGGCCAGATCGAAACCACCAGCACCAGCGCCAGGTACGCGATCAGCACCGGTAGCCGATACGCCGGGTCGATCCCGGACCAGAGGCCGGCCGTGGTGGTGGGCTCCAGGCCGGGCAAGAGCCCGGCCTCGGCCAGCCCCCGCGCCCCCATCGCCTCGGCCCATCGGCTCAGGGGAGGGAACGCCCTTCCGGCCCCGACGCAGAGTCCGAGCACCGACAGGCTGGCCCCCCCGAACCCCCAGGCCTGCCTCCCCCGGTAGAAGCCGAACCACAGCGGCAGCAGGCCAATGCCCGCCGGCATCCAGCCGGCCGCCAGCCCGATCGCCAGCCCCGCCCGCACGGGCCGCTCGTACCAGAGCAATGCCCCCACGATCAGGGCCGCCGGCACCAGTTGCCCGCTGTCCACCACCTCGATCCGGGAGTAGGGCAGCACCAGATAGAGCGCCGCGGCCGACAGCCCCGCGATCGGCCTCTTGAAATGGCCCCGTCCGAGCAGGATCAGGCCCACAACCACCCCGACGTGGGCCACCCCGGCCAGCACCCGGGAAAGGATGATCTGTGTCGACCGCCAGCGCACCACCCCCGGTCGGGTCGGCACCGGCAGGGGTCCCACCGTGCCGTCTCCCGGCACCCGAGAGACGGCGCCGACAGCCTCGTGCGCGTCGGACGGGCGATCGTCCGACGCCGCCGGATTGCGCGCCTCCCCGACCCGAATCGGCAGGCTGATCGTCTCCGCCACCAGCAGGGCGATCATCCCCGCCGAAAGACACGTCAGCCCGGGAGCGTTGAGGTTCGGTTCCAGGACCGGCCTCCTCGGCAGCCCCAGGTCGACCAGGCACCGCAACAGCCAGAGCCCGGTCCCGACGAACAGCCAAAGAAAGGGGACGATGGTCGTCTCCCCCTCGCCGCCGACCAGGGCCATGATCCCGGGCGCGAGCACGAACAGCAGCAGCAGGTCCAGGTTCCGCAGGCTCCACGGCCTCCGGAACGAGACGAAGATCGAGACGCTCATCAGCAGCGTCAGCAGCAGCCAGATCTCCGGCCCGAGGCCGAGGTCGGGGACCATCGCGGAGCTCTCTGACAGGCCGGCATCGTTGCCGGGAGCGACGGGGGGGGGTCCCGGTCGAGACGCCAAGCTGTCATCCTAGGCGCACCCGGACCTCGCCGCAAGGGGATCGCCCGAGTCTGAGCGCCCGGGCTAACCCGAGGCAAACGGGATCGGATCTCCCGCGATCTGGCAAAGCGCATTCAGCGCGGCACGCTGCTCGGCCTCCTTCTTGTTCCGGCCCCAGGCCGGAGGGAACTTGTGCGGCCCGACCTGCGCCGCGATCTTGAAGCACTTCGAATGGTCGGGGCCTTGCTCGTCGAGCAGGCGGTAGGTCGGCGTCGCGCCGAACTCGCGCTGGGCCACCTGCTGGAACGTGCTCTTGTGGTTCGTCCCCGCCTGGTTCTCGACCGCCGCGGCGATCTCGGGATTCACGATCGGCTCCAGAAACCTCCGAGCCGTCTCCATCCCTCCGTCCAGATAAAGGGCCCCGAGCACGCTCTCGAAGACGTCCGCCAGGACCGAAGAGGGGGTCGGCCCGAAGCCGGACATCCCCTTGCCCAGGGTCAGGAACGCCTCGAATCCCAGCTTCCTGGAATACTCGGCGCAGCTCTGGCGAGAGACGACCACGGACTTGATCCGGGTCAGCTCCCCTTCGAGCGACTCGGGGAGGCCGCGATAGAGCAGGTCGCAGACGATTAGGCCGAGCACGGCATCGCCCAGGAACTCCAGCCGTTCGTTGGAGGCGAGCCGATGGTCGGCCCCCGAGGCGTGCGTCAACGCGGAGCGGAGCAGGGCGGGGTCGGCGAAACGATAGCCGATCGCCCGCTGGCAGAGCTCCAGCAGGTCGTCTTCGGGGGGATCGGATTGGGGCATGGAAGCCGTCTCGCGCGGGGGGACGAACTGGAGGCTATCCCGCCCGCGGCCGGAAGTCAATGAGTCGTTCGAGCAGGGGTTTACCGCCGAGACTTCCCGTCGCTACGATGTTCGGGCGTCCCGGCCGCCCGGGCCGGATCGGGCCGGCCGGGCCGGAGTCCTCTCGCCGCCGGGGACGCCGAGGCCGGAGCGTCGCCGCCGTGATCCCCGCCAAGGATTTCAAGAAGCGGATGGTCGTCGAACTCGACGGCGATCCCCACCTGATCGAGCAGATCGTCGTTCAGACCCCTTCCGCCCGAGGGGCCGCCACCCTCTACAAGGTCCGCGCCCGCAATCTCAAGACCCGACAGCGTGTCGACCGGACCTTCAAGGGTACCGATTCCCTCCCCGAGTCCAGCTTCGAACGCCGGCCGATCCAGTATCTCTACCGGGACGAGGAGCTGTTCCACTTCATGGACTCCCAGTCCTTCGAGCAGTTCTCCCTGCCCGCCGAGAGCCTGGACGATCAGTCCCCCTTCATGACCGAGAACATGGAAGGGGTCGAGGCCCTCGTCGTCGATGATCAGCCCATCGGCATCGAGATCCCCGACGTCGTCGAGCTCCCCATCGTCGACACCAACCCCGGCGTCCGCGGCAACTCCGCCACCGGCCGGACCAAGCCCGCCACCCTCTCCACCGGCCACGTCGTCCAGGTCCCCGAGCACCTCGACCCCGGCGTCGTCGTCCGCGTCGACACCCGGACCGGCGACTACCTCGGCCGAGGGGGCTGACTCCTTGCTCCCCATCGCGGCCAGATGCCGACCGATCGCCGATGCCGGACCTCCCTCCCCAACGCGGCGGAGACTCCCGCGATCGGCCGCGATCGACCCTCCCGCATCAGGCCATCGCCGTTCCCCGCTCAGCCCAGGATCGTCTCCTTCGCCTGAGGCAGCGGCGCCCCCGGCGCGTTCGCTCGGGTGAGCGCCTGCTGCCTCCTCCGCTCTCTGCCCCGGCTCAGCAGCCACTGCCCGCAGGGCACCAGCACCGGCCGGACCAGGGCCGCATCGGTCACAATCCCCACAACCAGCGAGAAGCCCAGCTGCCGAAGCGACGACAGCGGGCTGAACATCATCGCCGCGAAGCTGCAGGCCGTGATCGCCGCCGCCGAGGTGATCAGGCCCCCGGTCTGCCCGATCGCCCGGGTGATCCCCGCCCGGAGCCCCAGCGCCTTGACCTCCTCCTGAAGCCGGGACATCAGGAAGACGTTGTAGTCCACCCCCACCGCCACCAGCAGCACGAACAGGAAGTACGGTACCTTCCAGTCGATCCCCTCCGCCCCCATCCCCCAGACGAAGACGACGTGCGTCACCCCCAGGGCGAAGGCGTAGGTCAGCAGCATGGTCGCCACCAGGTTCATGCAGGCCAAGGGAGCCCGGAGCATCCCCACCAGCACGAGGAAGACCCCCAGCGGGACAATCACCCAGGTCTGGTACTGGTCGCGCCGGGTCAGGGCCCGGATGTCCGCCCCCTCGGCATTGGTGCCGGCGACCATCGCCCTCGGGTGCATCGGGTCCTGCTCGTCGTACTCGTCGAGATAATCTCCCAGGCGTCTCCGGATCGTCTCGACCTGGTCCAGCGCCTCGGGCGAGAACGGCCGGGCGGTCTGCACGGCATCGATCCGGGCGATCCGGCCGTCCGAGTCGATGTATGCCTCAAAACTGCGGAGCAGTTCGGGGTTTTCCTCGATCGTCTTCTCGTTGATCAGCAAGCGGTCCAGCGCCCGACGGCCGACCGGATCGTCCAGGATGTTGGCGATCTCGACCCGGGCCTGAGATGCTCCCTCGGCGATCTGGTCCGCCCCCTCGGCCGCCCGGCCCAGCTCCCGGAGCAACTGAGCGACCGGCCCATCCCCCTCGACCGGGGCGATCGGGTTCCGAACACTCGGCAGCTCCACTCCGCCAAACTGGCCGAGCATCGCCGCGGTTGCCCGCCGCAGTCCTGAGGTCACCGGGTCCGACTCCCCGGGAGTCGGAGCGCTCGGCTCCTCCGGCTCCGGGGCAGGGGAGGGAGCCGCCGGCGCCCCTTCCCCCAGAACGTCCGCGCCGGCCAGCTCCCCCAACAGCATCGCCCCTCGGATCCGGGCCGCCCCCTGGTTCAAGCCCTCCTTCAGCTCCCTCGCCCCCTCGACCAGCCGCTCGAACCCCTCGCTCACCGCCCGAAGCCGAGACGACAACCGGGCCGGCTCGAACGGCGCCGTCGAGCCCATCGGCTGCGTGGCCGAGCGAACTTCCGTCAGCGTCCTTTGGTGGCTCAACAGCCGGCTGATCTCGTCGATCGTCGCCAGCCCGACGGAGCTCCGGAAGTCCGGGTCGCCGGGGCCGGCCTCCAGCAGGACCGCCAGCGGAGCGGTCGCCCCCAGGCCGAACTTCTCGGCGATCAGCTCCAGCCCAGCGACCGACGGCGTCGTCGGCGGCATCTCGGCGACCGTGTCCTGAATGAACGCGTTCTCGGCCGTCAGTCGGATTCCGAGTACCGCCGCCGGCAGCATCACCAGCAAGGTCAGCGACCAGGCCAGCCAAGGCCTTCTCAGAATCGCCCGGCCCAGGCGATCCCAGTTCCCCGACGGCGGCCGGGTCAGGCCCGTGAACGCCTTCGGCCGCCACCGGGCCAGGAAGAGCAGGAGGGCTGGGGTCAGCGTCAGTGCCGCCGCCACCGTGATCACCAGGCCGAACGCCACGCTCGGGCCGGTGCTCGAGAACAGCTTGAACCGGGTCGTCCCCATCAGCGACAGGCCGATGATCGTCGTGAAGGCGCTGGTCACCAGCGCCTGCGCCACTCTCCCCAGCGTTGTCCGGATCGCCCCCCTCGGGTTCGAGGAGTTCCAGTTCTCTCCGAACCGCCAGGAGAGCAGCAGACAGAAGTCCGTTCCCGTGCCGAAGAGCAGGACGACCAGGAACAGCTCCACCAGCGACGACAGTTGCCAGCCCAGCTCCGCGGCCCAGGCCAGCAACCCTCGGGCGATCAGCAGGCTGACGCCGATCGTCACCAGGGGCACCATCGCCAGGAAGAGCGATCGGTAGACCGCCAGCAGGACCCCCAGCAGCAGGAACACCGTGGCGAGGGCCGCCCGATCCAGGGTCCGCTGGACATTCCTCATGTAGTCCCGGCCGATCACCGCCGAGCCGCTCCAGGACAGGTGCAGTCCCTCGGGCTTCTCCGGCGCGAGGCGAACCGCCTCGGCCTCCAGCCAGGCGACCGCTTCCTGGCTCGCGGGGCTGACGAATGCCTCCTTGATCGGCACGAACATCAGCAGGAGGGTCCCGTCCCCGCTCAGCAGCCGGGAGGCGACCTCCGGGTCGCCGTCCGGGGCGATCACCGTCGAGATGGCGGCCGGGCGATCCTCCGACCGGATCCGATCGGCCAGCCGTCGGGCGAACGCCCGGTCCTTCTCGTCGATCCCGCCGGGATCGTGCAGCGCCAGAACGGCGGCCGAATCGAACCACTGCTCCGGGAAGCTCGCTTCGAGGATCCGCGCGGCGATGGCGCTCTCCGACCGCTCTGGCAGCAACGTCGCCTGTCCCTCGGCGGCCAGCCGGGTCAGGTCGGGGGCCAGTCGGACCACCAGCGCCAGTGCCACCAGCCAGAGCAGCACGACGACCGCCGGCCGACGGCTGACGAACCATCGCAAGGCGTCGAACGACATACGCGACGGGCTCCCCCGCCGGGACCCGGATCGGACCAGCGACCTCCAGCCCGCGGCACCCCCGCGGCGATCGGGCCAATCCGACTATTTTGCAAGCTTCGAGCGGATCGGCTAGGGGGTACCGACCCCCCGCTCCCCTGGGGCGCGCCGTCGTCATCCTCCCGACGGTCCCGGCAGGGGCAGGGAGGAGCGATTGGGCTCCTGAAGGCGAGGGGGCCCGGAGGAGGCTCCGAACCGCGAGAGGATCGAGAACTGCCTCGCTCCGCGGAGCTCGACACCCTCACGACCGAAACGATCGAGAACACCCCTGGAAACCGCCCACTCCCCCTCCCCGGAAGGACCGGACCGCTCCGTCAGAAGCAGACCTCGCGTCCCAGGCCGCATCCAACGAACCGTTGGCGAGGGTCGGCGATCGGGGATCGTCCCGGTCGGTGGGTCACTCGATCCGGTGCGGCGCCTCGGGCGAGTGCCCCCGGTCGGGAGGGGAGGGGGAAACGTCGGAGGCCATCGGCAACGTCCGGGCCACCACGGCGACGATCCCGAGGCCCAGCAGCACCGCCACTCCCCAGCCGGCCACCGCCGCGTACCAGGCGATCGAATACTTCCGGGTCAGCGGGCCGGGCTCCTGGATCGCGTTCCCCTCGACCGGCTGGCCCGCCTCCTCCAACCGACGGACCAGCAGCTCGTTCTGCAACTCCAGCCGCTCCGATCGAGTCTTCAGCGCGTCCAATTGCTTCAGCGCCTCGTCCCTCCTGGCGACCTCCTCCTCCAGCCCCTGGATCTGGCGCTGCTTCTCAATCAGATCCAGGCCCACCTGCTCGACCAGGGCGGCCTCGGCCACCGCCCGGTCGCGCTCCTCGTGGAGCCGGTTGTAGATCTCGAGGAACCGCTCGTTCGAGTCCCCCAGGCGAACCTCGCGCAGCAGCGCGTCGAGCGCCTGCTCCTTGGCCCGGACCCGCTCGATCGCCTCGGACGACTCCTCGGCCCGATTCGCCCTGGCCAGCTCCTCCCTCAGCGAGGCCAGCGTCCGAGACTGCTCGCGAAGCTGCCCCGAGAGCGAGGCGATCCAGAGGGTCAGGGCCACCGCCACGGCCCCCAGCACCATCCCCAGGAGGCTGAAGACGGCGGCCGACTGGCCCCGGTCCGTCGACGCCGAGACGGCATGCGGTCGGTTCAACATGGCGATCAGCTCCGCCTCCAGCCTCGGTGACAGGGCACCGATCCCTCCCGCCAACCCAGCGTCCTGGACCCCTTCCAGCTCGTTCACCGTCCGGGCCAAAGCCACCCGATGCTCCCTCGGGGCAACGAGGTAATACCCCTCCACCTGCCTCAGCGCGTCCCCCCGCCACTGGAAGAATCCCCGAGTCTGGCGGATCGGATCGACCACATACGCCACCTGCAGCGGCTGGCCGAAGAAGTGCTGCTGAATGAACACGTCATGCCCGGACAGGAAGATCCCGAAGTCCGGGTGCGTGTGGTACCACCCCACGATGTCCAGGTCCGGGAACCGCCGGTCCCGCTCCCGGGTGATCTCCTGCCACGAGTCGTGCGTGTAGGTGAAGCTCGCCTGCGTGTTCTCGTAGTGCTTCGCCTCGAGCGCCTGGCTGACCCAGACGAACGGCTTCCCCGTCTCCTCGTCCACGCACTCCCGGCCGAGGAGGATCCCCCCCAGCTCGACCGACACGTCGCTCAGCGCATGCCGCTCGATCGCGTCCACCGTCTCCCGCTCGATGAAGATCGCCAGGTCCTCCGGCCCCGGAGTCCCGTAGGCCAGGCTCGCGAACGACCGGTCGCGGTCCGGCCGCTTGAGCCGCTTCGGCTCGCGATAGCTGACCTCCTCGAACTGGATGTCGTCGCTCTCGGTACTCACGGACGGCTCGGATCGGGCCTCGGACGACCTGGAATCGAACTCAATGCCTGATGAGTGAGACGAGAGGACCGCTCCCCAACCGCGATGGCCGGGACCGCCTCCGCTTCGGCCTCCTCCCCTCCGAGGAGGCCGATCCTCTGCCCCGAGTCAGCCATCAGCCACCCCGCCCCGACCAACTCCCAGGACCCGCTCCCGATCCCCCGCCAGCAACAGGAAGGCCGGGCCCTCGGCCCCGTCGACGCGGACGATATCGTACGGCGGCACTCCCAGCTCGGCCAGACTCCTCCCGGCTAGCGTGCTTGCTTCGTCCACCGTCGAAACCAGCTCCGGCCGGCCGACCTCCCCCGTCTCCGGGTCGGTCGCCTCGGCCAGAGCGACGCGAGTCCTCGGCCGGAAGACCTCCGCGCGACGGCCGAGCTGCGGCCAATCGATCGCCGAGACCAGGTCCCGGTCCAGCGCCAGCGACAGCGGCCCCGAGACGAACGCGCGTGCCACGTGGAACAACGCCTCCGCCGTCGCCTCGTGCCCCAGCGCGATGGCCTCGGGCTCCGGGTACGTCTCGTGGCTCAGGCAGTCGTCCTTGCGGGGCAGCCGCGTCGTGTAGAACGTGTTCGCCACCCCGTTGAACACGTGCAGGCAGCCGGCCTGCACCGGCATGCCGTGGATCAGCTTCAGCGCTTCCTGCACCTCCATCGCCGCCATCATCGAGGCAATGGTCGGTGCCGTTGGCACCTTGCCGGCGAGGATGTCCTCGCGGCGGAGCAGGGGACAGGAATACCGGAGGTTGAGCAACTGATAATCCCGGCTCGTCATTCCGCACTCATAGCACGCCGAGTCCGGCGGCACGAACACGCGGACGACCCCCTGGATCTCCTGGATCCCCGCGTCCACCCACGGCGTGCCCACCTTCCAGCACTGCCGGTTGACCCAGAGCCGAGCCTCCCGGTTGTCGAGGCAGCCGATGACCACGTCCATCTCGGCGAACAGCCCGAGCCCCAGGTCGGTGATCACGTCGCCGTGCACCGGGATCACCCGGACGTCCGGGTTCAGCTCCCGGGCCCGATCGGCGGCCACGACCGCCTTCGGCCTCCCGCCGTCTCCGGATCGGAAGAGGACCGATCGCGAGAGGTTCGACGCCTCGATCTCGTCCAGGTCGATCACAACCACCGTCCCGACGCCCAGCAGCGCCAGGTTCTTCAGCACCTCGTTCCCCAGGGCCCCCGCTCCCACCACCAGCACCTTCGCCGCCTCAAGCCGGTCTTGCCGCCACCAGGGAATCAGGCGGAGGCGGCCGTAGCGGTCGTCGTCGTCGATGCGGAGGAGATCGTCCCCCTCGTCTGGCAGACGGCTCATGGGCTCGATCCCGGCGTGGGGACAGAAGTCATCGGGCAGGGGGAGCAATCCCGGCGAATTCCCTTGAGCCGAGAGACCGTGGGAGGCGTCCTCGCTCCGGTCGGCCAGCCTGCTCAACGAGCTGGCCTGCAACGCCCCCCGACCCGTGCGGTTCGAACGGACCAGAGGCCCGTACTCTTCCCTCCCGAGGATCACGGCGAGTGACGACAGGGAGCATCAGCCCGAACAAGGGAACGCTCGGTCCTCCCTCAGGACAGCTCCCTGCCCAGGAGGATCAGTCGAGGAACATTACCTCCGGTGGCGGCTCTCTCCGGGAAGGGGGCTCCGACCGCCGGGCACGCTCCTGTTGGGAAGGCCCGATCAGATCGGTGTCAAGGATGAAGATCGGTTCCTCTTCCGAGAGGAAAGACGGGGCCGAGAGTGAGGCCGGCTCGGAGATCCCCGAGCGTCGGTTGAAGGATTCGGGCCTCGAGACCACCGCCTCCCTCCCCTTGGCTGCCCGCAGGTCTCGGAGCGGCCGGTCGTCCATCGGGAAGGCGAACGTCGCCTGGCTGGCCGCCCAGAGGGCCGCCTCGCGGTTGTAGGGGGAGCGGAGGTCGTAATTGTGGAACCGGGCCATGTCCCAGAGCATCTCGCACAGCTCGTCGAGCTGCAAGCTCGGCACCCAGTGGGTGTTGTAGCCGCCGAGGCAGACCAGGCCGATCTCGGAGATGTTCGGGTGGAAGATCGGCGAGAGCCAGCGCAGCTCGGGCATCGTGCGGGGGTACGAGGCCCCGAGCTTCACCTCGACCTGGTGCGTCTGCCACTCGATGACCTTGCCGCGCTCTCGGGCCAGGCTTCGGCCGTGAAACTCGATCAGGTAGCGCTGGGGCGGGTCGCCCTGGGCGCCGAACCGGAAAATCGTGCTCTCGTCCCGCAGCCGCTCCAGCGCCGATCGGTCGGAGCGGAGCCGGCGCGCCTGCGGCGAGTCGTAGGTCTTGCGGAGCATCGCGCGTCGCCTCGGTCGGCCTCGGGCCGCGAGCCGGTCGGGGGGGATCAGCCCGCGACGACCTCGGGGTAGACGATCAGGTGGTCGCCGTTCTGCACGCCCGCCTCGACCAGCGTCTGCGACTCCGCCAGCCGACGGCCCCCCTCCTTGTGGTCCAGCGAGTAGCTCAGCGGCTGCCCGTCGGGCCCGGTGGTGGGCAGGTTCATCTTGGTGATGATGTTCGGCAGGATCCGGCTCACCGGCACGCTGTACGCGATCACGGCCTTGACCGACTTGGCCCCGGTCTGATCGAGAAACGTGACCTGGATCCCGCTGGCATCCGCATGACCGCCGTACGACATGGCAGGGTACCTCCTCTAGCATCCGATTCGGGACCCGGCCCCCATTATTGGGCCGCCGCCACCGATTCGGCCGCGGGGAATTGGTCGCGGCGGGCACCAGCGAGACCACCTCGGGTCGACGCTTCAGCATACCCACCCCGCTTCCCCCGGAAAAGAGGCGCGAACCTCCCAGCATGCATCCGTCTAATCACGATGGCACACACCGCTTCCCCTGGCAGCCGTAGATCGAGCATGTCCCCACGAAATTCCAGCAGTCCCGGTGGTGGGGTGTCCGGCAGGACGAGCACGACACGCGGTCCTCCCCCGGCAGGATTGGTTCGTTGCAGACCTTGCAGATCGGCGGCCCGGTCTCGGCCTCGGCCTCGGCCTCGGCCTCCGGGGGGTCTTCGACGATGGCGATCCCCTCGGCCATCCGCTCGGCCACCCCGAGGCGG
Organism: Tautonia sociabilis; assembly: GCF_003977685.1. Lineage (GTDB taxonomy): Bacteria > Planctomycetota > Planctomycetia > Isosphaerales > Isosphaeraceae > Tautonia > Tautonia sociabilis. The sequence goes on from NZ_RYZH01000005.1 coordinate 101,315, forward strand.
AGCAGGTCGTGCAGAACCAGGCTCTCCCGCACCGCGGCGTCCAGCGCCGCGACGCTCGTTCCGAGGTTCCGGTCCACCTGGACCAGGAGTCGCTCCGGGCTGGTCGACACGAGCATCCCCGCCGGCGGCGCCAGCCTTCTGAGGTTCTCGATCGCCGACCTTGCCTCCGGCCGCTCCAGCAGCTCCCGGGCGATCTCCGGATCGTTCGCCCGGACCACGTACTGGCGATCGAAGACCGGGTCCCCCGTGCGAACCAGCCGAGTCCCTCTTGGCGTCTGTTTGGGGGACGGGCGCTGGATCGGGAACAGCTCGAACCGGAACGGCAAGCCGCTCGAGAACCGCGCGACCACTCTCGTCCTTGGTGGCGACGGCTGCCCCGGCACCACCGGCGCCAGGCCGACGCGCACGCTCGACCCGTTGTGCCAGAAGCTCACCGTGGGAGGATCGACCAGCCCCCGGTGTTCATACCTGCCCCGGTATCGCTTCGCCAGCGCCCGGTACGCCCGGTATCTCGCCCCCGACAGCCCCGAGCCAATCGCCCCGATCAGCCTCACGGCCGCATACAGGATCAGGACGATGATCCCGACGACGATCAGATCCATCGACGGCCACCCCTTGATCCCGCGCCGCGGCTGCCCCCAACCCACTGTACAGCCGAAGCCCTCTCCTGGGCAACCAATCCCCCCGATCACCGCCGAGCCGTTTCGCTGCGTCTGCGCTCCCCTGCCCTCGGCTCGTTCGCTCCTTTTGCTCCTCTTCTGCTCCGCTCTTCTTCTCGTCGGCTCCTCCGCGCAAGCTCCCTCCCCCCCAGGCCCCGCTCCGCTACGATAGTCTGCTCGACTCCCGATTCCCCCCCAGGGACTTCGCCCCGTGCCCGCCCAATCTTCGGCCCATTCCGACCGTGCCTTCGGCCGCCGCTGCGTGATCGCCGCCGCCGTGCTTTGGAGCCTCAGCGGCGTGATCACCAAGGCCCTCACCGGCCTCGACGGCGGCTCGATCGCCTTTTATCGCGGCCTCTTCGCCGGGCTGGCGTTGTTGCCGCTGGTCCGCCCCTCGAAGTGGGCGTTCCGACCCGCGATGCTCCCCCTGGTCGTCGGCTTCGGGGCGATGACCGGCCTCTACATCGGGGCGATCAAGGCCACCACCGCCGCCAACGCCATCTTCCTCCAGTACAGCGCCCCGATCTGGGCCGTGCCGCTGAGCCTGCTGCTCCTCCGAGAGCGCCCCGACCGCCGCTCGCTGCTCGGCATCGCCGTGGCCGGCCTGGGGATCCTGTGCATCGTCGTGCTCGGCGGGGGAGGGGGGCCGAACGACGCGCTGGGGATCGCGATGGGCCTGGCCAGCGGCCTCGGATTCGCCATCGTCGGCGTCGGCCTGCGCTTCCTCCGCGGCCTCGACCCCATCTGGCTCAGCGCGATCAACAACCTGGGCGGCTCGATCGTGCTGGGGCTCTGGCTGCTCGCCTCCGCCGGCTCCATCCCGATCCCCGCCGTCCCCCAGGCCGTCGTCCTCTTCGCCTTCGGCGTCATTCAGATGGCGATCCCCTACGTCCTCTTCGCCCGAGGGCTCCGCGACATCCCCGCCCCCGAGGCCAGCCTGCTCGCCCTGCTGGAGCCGGTGCTCAACCCCATCTGGGTCGTCCTCGTCATCGGCGAGGTCCCCGGCTGGCCCACCTACGTCGGCGGCGCCTTCCTCCTGGCCGGCGTCGTCCTCCGCTACGTCCCCACCGGCCGACCCCGCCCCGCCCCCCCCAGGCTGCCCTCCGGCACCCAGGAGGTTCAAACGCCAGTGCCACCGTCGTGACGGCCATCCGGGGAGCCTGGCCTCCTGGAGTTCCCCGGGGCAATCAAGAGGATCAAGCCGGTCGTTTTGAAACAATCCCCAGGGGCGAGTCTCAGGGAGGCACGATCTCCGAGGAGCGATCATGCGGCCCGAGACCGGGTTCCTGGCCCCGGTCGATTCCCAGCCGCTCACTACATTGATCGAGAATCTGGACGGCGACCTGGTTGGGGTTGTACCCGGCCTTGAGCCGAAGATAGGGCTTGCCATACCGCTCGCAGAAGTGTTTGACCCCCTCGAACGAGTGACTACTCCAGCGAATGGGGAGGACGACCAACGCGACGTCCGGGCGGGAGACGTGCGCCTCGAAGGAGGCGATCGACTGATGCTTGCGGGTAAGGACCCAGTCGATGTCCGCCAACTCAAAGGCGTCAATCAGCGCGGTTTTGGCGTGAGGGTTCTCGACGTTCGAGAAAAAGACGATGGACCGACCCCGGAGCCGATCGGCGACCTTGGCGACCGCGATGTTCCAGTACGTCGGCTCCTCCGGCTCACGATGCGACTCGGACTCGGCCTGGTGGTCGAGGTACTGATCGACCTCTCTCAGGGCCAGCTCGAAGCCTCGGGGCAGGGCTCCCAGATCCGGCATCAGGTCGCGAACCGGGACCAAAGCGTCTCGAATGGCGACCGCACTGGGAGGAACTCCGGAGTCCACCATCTCGTTGATCGTCGCAACCAAGGCCCTCCAGTTCTCCAAATCCTCATCACCATCGTTGATCTTTCCCGAGAGATACCGGAGTTTGTTCTGCCTTCGGCGACGCTCCTTGGCGCGACGACGATCCTCCTGCAGTCGGTCGGACAGCGCCGCCAGCGATTCGGAGAGAACCGGGAGGTTGTTCGGGTCGGCCAGTTGATCTTTCCGCAGGTAGTTCTCAATGAAGATGGAGTGCCGCTCGGCGTGCCGTCGAATGTGCCAGAAAAGGGCGTTCTGGTCGGAATCGGGTTGAGCTCCGGCCCGCTTGACCAGCACGCGAAGGGCCGACTGCGTCTCGGCGGCGGCATGAAGGATCTCGGAGCGGAGGCCGTCATCCGGGTCGTTCCCATCTTCGAGCTGATGGAGCAGCTCGGCGGCGTCGGCGGCAACGTCGAACGCGGAGGCGAGCTTCTCGACCAATTCGGGCTGCCGTCCCAGGGGATCGGCCAGAAGGTGGTTGGCCCAAAGGTAACACCGAGGCATCGCCTTGGCCCGCTGGATGAGCTCCTGATCTCCGGCGGCGATCTCCTCGGGATCGTCTCCGTCCCGGTGGCGACGATGGCGTTCGGGAAGCCAGCGCAGGCCCTCGGCCTTCAGCCGGCAGCGTCGCGCGACCAGGCGAACATCCTCCGAGTCCTCCTGCTCACGGTCCTCAGCCGGCGAAGCGGCTCGAGGTCCGTCGGACTCGGAACGGCTCGGGCTTGCTTGTCCCAGAGTCAGGGGCGGGAGGGGCTCGGGCGAGACCGTCGGCACCGCTTCTGAAGAGCGGGAGAGCGGCTCGATCGGTTCGGGAAAAGACCCCACGAAGCCTGATCCGGAATCGGACAGAGCCTCCTCGGTGAGAGAATCGACCGGCCCAGGCGGGTCCTCGGCGAGGGATGCCTCGTCCTGGTTGACCTCGGAGCGACCGGAGTCGTCCCCGGCCGTGGGGAGTTCGGCCGCGGCCAAGAGCATCTCGGCCAACGCCCGCATCGCGAGGCGGACCTCGGGATCGGCGGCCCATCGGCGGAGCAAGCCGACAAGAGCCGCTGACAGGGGGTCGCGCTGCGAATCCGACATCGATAAGCCACCGGGTAAACAAACAAGCCGGCCGGCGGTTTCCTTCCCGCCGGCCGGATCGAAGGTTGCCGGTCTTGGGGACTCACATCGCCCCCAGGTGGCGATCCGGCGGATCGATCAATACATGTCGTCGTCCATGCCGCCGCCGGCCGGGGCGCCCTTCTCCTCCTTGGGGAGGTCGGCGATCAAGGCGTCGGAGGTCAGCAGCAGGGTGGCGACGCTGGCGGCGTTCTGCAGGGCCGAGCGGGTGACCTTGGTCGGGTCGATGATGCCGGCCTTGACCAGGTCGGTGTACTCGTCATTCAGGGCGTCATAGCCCTCGTTCCCCTTGAGGTCGAGGACCTTCGAGCAGACCACACCGCCGTCCTGGCCGGCGTTCTCGGCGATCTGGGCGATCGGCGCGGCGCAGGCCCGGACGATAATGTCGTAGCCGGTCTTCTCGTCGTGCGACAGGTCGCCGGGCTTGACCGAGCGCGAGGCCCGCAGCAGGGCGACGCCGCCGCCGGGGAGGATGCCCTCCTCCAGGGCCGCGCGGGTGGCGTGCAGGGCGTCCTCGACGCGGGCCTTCTTCTCCTTCATCTCCGACTCGGTCGCGGCGCCGACGTTGATCTTCGCCACACCGCCGGAGAGCTTCGCCAAGCGCTCCTCCAGCTTCTCGCGGTCGTAGTCGCTCTTGGTCTCCTTGATCTCTCGGCGGATGGCCTCGATCCGGCCCTGGATCGCCTCGGTGGTGCCGGCGCCCTCGATCAGGGTGGTGTTGTCCTTGTCGACGATCACTTTCTTCACGCGGCCCAGGTCATTCAGGCCGACGTTCTCCAGCTCGATGCCCAGCGCCTCGAAGATCGGCTTGCCGCCGGTCAGGGTGGCGATGTCCTCGAGCATGGCCTTGCGGCGGTCGCCGTAGCCGGGGGCCTTCACCGCGGCGCAGCGGAAGGTGCCGCGGAGCTTGTTGATCACCAGGGTGGCCAGCGCCTCGCCCTCGACGTCCTCGGCGATGATCAGCAGCGGCTTGCCCGTCTGCGCGACCTTCTCCAGGACGGGGACCAGGTCCTTGACCGAGCTGATCTTCTTCTCGTGGATCAGGACGTAGGCGTCCTCGAGCACCGCCTCCATCGCCTGGGGGTTGGTGACGAAGTACGGCGAGAGATAGCCGCGGTCGAACTGCATCCCCTCGACCCACTCGACCTCGGTCTTGAGGCTCTTGCCCTCCTCGACCGTGATCACGCCGTCCTTGCCCACCTTCTCGGTGGCCTCGGCGATCATCCGGCCGACCTCGCGGTCGAAGTTCGAGGCGACGGTCGCCACCTGCTCGGTCTCCTTGGTGGTGGAGACCTTGGTGCTCATGCGCTTCAGCTCGGCGACGATGTCCTCGACCGCCTTGTCCATCCCGCGCTTCATCAGCATCGGGTTGACGCCGGCGACAACGGCCCGCAGGCCCTCGTTGTAGATCGCCTCGGCGAGGATCGTGGCGGTGGTGGTGCCGTCGCCGGCGACGTCGTTGGTCTTGGAGGCGACCTCCTTGACCATCTTCGCGCCCATGTCCTCGTACTTGTCCTCCAGCTCGATCTCCTTGGCGACGGTCACGCCGTCCTTGGTGACCGTGGGCGAGCCGAAGGACTTCTGGATGATGACGTTGCGGCCCTTGGGCCCGAGCGTCACCTTGACGGCTCGGGCGAGCTTGCTGACGCCGCGCTGCATCGCGGTGCGGGCGTCCTGATCGAAGGCGATCATCTTCGCGGCCATGGACACTCTTCTCCTGGCTCGGTTCGGTTCGATTCGTGGGGTGGCCTGTCCGTCCGTCGATACGAAGCGATTGAGTCATGCGCGGAGTGCGGGCCCGGTTCGGTGGGTCTCGCCTGGCGGACCCACCCCGCGGAGCCCGGCGTCAGGCATCCGGCGTCCGCCGGCCGCCATCCGCCATCCTGCCCGGCCCTGCTCAGCCCTCGACAACCGCGAGGATGTCGTCCTCGCGCATCAGCAGGACCTTCTTGTCGCCGTTGAGCTTGAACTCGTCGCCCGCGTAGCTGGTGAAGATGACCGTGTCGCCAACCTTCACCGTCAGCGGCCTCTTGGTGCCGTCCTTGGTGGTGGTGCCGTCGCCCACAGCCACGACCTTCCCCTTCTGCGGCTTGTCCTTGGCGGTGTCCGGCAGCACGATCCCGCCAGCGGTCGTCTGCGAAGCCTCCTCCCGTTCGACCACCACGCGGTTGCCCAGCGGCTGGATGTTCATCGCGACCTGCTCTCCTCGCCCGACGGCCCCCGACAACCGGATCCGATCCGGATCGGGCCCCCGGGCGTCGCTCTCGCCTGTGATCCGACGGGGCCGCCTGCCGCTCGTCCCCCTTGGACGGGGCACGCCCCGATCGTCGAGCAGCGGCAGAGGCAAGCCGCGTGCCCATCACGGCATTTTCCCACAAGTCCAAACACAGAAACAACCTACGCCAACAACCTCTGAGGGCCGCCCACCCCTCGGCTGCCGATCCCGTGTCGTCCCGGCGGGGAGACTGCCGATTCGGCAGTCGAACCCGCCTCGAGGAGGACAGGCCCGAACGCTCCAGCCCCCCGACGCCGGCCGCTCCGCGATCCGTCCCCCCGGCCCGGAGCGAGTTTCCCCGGCTTGGCGACCGCTCGATCCTCCCCGTACACTGGCCTCGTCTGCCCGATCGCGGCCCGAACCCTCGACATCCCCTGGAGTCGGCCGACCATGACGACAGGCCTGTTCCCGAGCCTCCTCGCCGGAGCGATCTCCCTGATGCCCTCGCCCTCCCCCCAGGACGACGCCGACGCCCCCCTCAGGTACCCCGAGGCCCGTCGCGGCGACGTCGTCGACACCTACCACGGCACCCCCGTCGCCGATCCCTACCGCTGGATGGAGGACATCGACTCGGAAGAGACCCGGACCTGGGTCGAGGCCCAGGTGGCCCTCTTCGCGTCCTACATCGCGGAGGTGCCCGCCCGGAAGCGACTGCAGGACCGCTTGACCCAACTCTGGGACTACGAAAAGTTCGGCATCCCCTTCGAGGAAGGGGGCCGCTACTTCTACTCGTATAACAGCGGGCTTCAGAACCAGAACGTCTACTACACGACCGAATCCCTCGCCGACGACGGCCGGGTCCTGATCGACCCGAACACCTTCAGCGCCGATGGCACCGTCGCCCTCGCCGGCCTCTCCCCCACCAAGGACGGCCGACGCATCGCCTACGCCGTCTCGGACGCCGGCTCCGACTGGATGACCTGGAAGGTCCGAGACGTGGAAACCGGCCGCGACCTCGACGATGTCGTCCGCTGGTCCAAGTTCTCCGGCGCCGAGTGGACCCCCGACGGCGACGGCTTCTTCTACGGCCGCTTCCCCGAGCCCGAGCCAGGAGACGACCTGAAGGCCGCCAACTACTTCGAGAAGGTCTTCTTCCACAAGATCGGCACCCCCCAGGATCAGGACCGGCTCGTCTGGGAGGACCCCGAGCACAAGGACTGGCGCGCCGATGCCACCGTCACCGACGACGGCGCCTACCTGCTCCTCACCATCGGCCGAGGCACGGACGACAAATACCGCATCCTGTATCGCCCGCTGGCCGACGAGGGGGCCGAGCCGAAACACCTCGTCGGCGACTTCGACGCCGACTACACCTTCATCGACAACGACGGCCCTCGCCTGTTCTTCCGCACCGACAAGGACGCCCCCCTCGGCAAGGTCATCGCCATCCACGTCGACCACCCCGAGCCCGAGCACTGGGAGACGATCATCCCCGAGGCCGAGGAAACCCTCCTCGGCGCCAACCGGATCGGCGACACGCTCTTCGCCCAGTACCTCAAGGACGCCCGCTCCCAGGTGAAGGTCTTCCGCCTGGACGGCACCTTCGAGCGCGAGGTGGAGTTCCCCGAGATCGGCACCGCCACCGGCTTCGACGGCGACCGAGCGAGCTCGGAAACCTTCTACGCCTTCTCCTCCTTCACCCGGCCGACAACCATCTACCGCTACGACCTCGCCTCCGGCGAGAGCACCGTCTACAAGCGGCCCCGGGTCGGGTTCAATCCCGACGACTACACCACCGAGCAGGTCTTCTACACAAGCAAGGACGGCACGCGCGTCCCCATGTTCATCTCCTACAAGAAGGGGACGACCTTCGGGCCCGACACGCCGACCCTGCTCTACGGCTACGGCGGCTTCAACATCCCGCTGACGCCCGGCTTCAGCGTCTCCCGGCTGGTCTGGATGGAGCTGGGAGGCGTCTACGCGGTGCCCAACCTCCGAGGAGGAGGCGAGTACGGCGAGGCCTGGCACCAGGCCGGCACCAAGCAGCGGAAGCAGAACGTCTTCGACGACTTCATCGCCGCCGCCGAGTACCTGATCGCCGAGGGGAGGACCTCCACCCCCAAGCTCGCCATCCAGGGGAGATCCAACGGCGGACTGCTCGTCGGCGCCTGCATGACCCAGCGTCCCGACCTCTTCGGCGCCTGCCTGCCCGGCGTCGGCGTGCTCGACATGCTCCGCTTCCACACCTTCACCATCGGCTGGGCCTGGACCGACGACTACGGCTCGGCCGAGGTCCCGGAGGAGTTCCCCGCCCTCTACGCCTACTCCCCCTACCACAACGTCAAGGACGGCACCTGCTATCCGCCGACCCTGATCGTCACCGCCGACCACGACGACCGCGTCTACCCCGCCCACAGCTTCAAGTTCGCCGCCGCTCTTCAGGCCGCCCAGGGCTGCGACAACCCCATCCTCATCCGCATCGAAACCCGAGCCGGCCACGGCGCCGGCAAGCCCACCGCCAAGATCATCGAGGAGGCCGCCGATGAGATGGCCTTCCTCGTCGATCAGCTGGGCGTCACCCTCCCCGAGTGACGCCTTCCTCCGGATCGGGCAGGGGGGGCCTCCCGCTCCTCCTCGCCCGGGAGGGCACGGGGCGGTTCGCGGCGCGCCGGCTCGTGTCGTATGGTCGTCTCGGAACCCGTGCGAGGGGTCGGTCGGCCTCCCCAACCCGGGCCGACTCGCACCCTCGCGTCCCGTCGTACCCTCGACGCCGGGGATCCGCCGGTCTAGGATGGGTGCCGCATCGCCCCGTCCGTCGCTCGCATCCCCAACCTTGATGCGTCCAGATGTGCTCAATCCACCGACCCGGGACCCGCAGCGCGCCGCCACGATGATCCGGAACGCCCCCCCCCTCCGACGATCGCCGGCCCTTGCCGGTCCCGCGTTGCTGTGTGCCGCCCTGGCCGGCTGCGAGAGCGCCGAGCCCTCCGTCGTGCCCAGCACGCCCCCCACGGTCTCGGTGAGCCGCCCGCTGGTCCGGCCCGTCGTCGCCTACGACGCCTACACCGGGCGCACCCGATCCGTCGCCACGGTCGACATCCGAGCCCGGGTCCAGGGCTACTTGAAGGAGATCCGCTTCGCCGCGGGGGATCTCGTCGCAGCCGGCCAGGTCCTCTTCGTCATCGACCCCCGAGAGTACGAGGACGCCGTCGCCCTGGCCGAAGCCAAGCTCGAGCAGGCCCGAGCCCGAGCCCGGCTCGCCGCCGTGGAGCGCGAGCGCTACCGAGCCCTCGCCCAGCGCGACGCTGGCAGCCGCCAGGACTTCGACCGGGCCGCCGCCTCCTACGACGTCGCCGTCGCCGAGGCCAAGGCCGCGGAGGCCGAGCTCGACCGCGCCCGGCTCGACCTCGACTTCACCCAGGTCCGCTCCCCCATCGCCGGTCAGGCCGGGGCTCACCTCATCGACGTCGGCAACCTGATCACCGTCGGCCAGTCCGAGGCCAACCTGCTCACCACCGTCGTCGCAGTCGACCCGATGTTTGTCGACTTCGATGTCGACGAGCGCGCCTTGCTCCGCTACCGCAAGGCCGCCTCCGACCGTCGCGGCGAGCAGGTCGAGACCACCCGCATCCGGGAGGCCCGCATCCCCGTCGAGATGGGCCTGGCCGACGAGCCCGGCTACCCCCACATCGGCCTGCTCGACTTCGCCGACAACCGCCTCGACCCCGCCACCGGCACCCTCCGCGCCCGGGGGGTCTTCCCCAACGCCGATCGCCTGCTCACCCCGGGACTCTTCGCCCGAGTCCGCATCCCGATCACCGATCCGAAGGATTCCGTCCTCGTCGCCGAAACCGCCCTCGGCTCCGACCAGGGGAACCGCTTCGTCTTCGTCCTCGGCCCGGAGGACCGCGCCGAGCGCCGACTCGTGCAGGTCGGCCCCATCGTCGCCGGCATGGCCGTCATCACCGACGGCCTCTCCCCGGACGATCGCGTGATCGTCTCCGGCATCCAGCGGGTGCGAGACGGGGCCCCCGTCGACCCCCAGGACGTCGCCATGCCGCTGCCCCCCGGTGCCGACGAGGCCCTCGCCGCCGCGACTTCCGCCGCCGACGAGGCCCCCGTCCTCGACCTCCCCGAGACCGAGGGGGCCGCCCAGGCCGCCGGCATGGACCAGATCCCCGAGCCGGCTCCCGACTCCGAGGCGGAGCCCGATTCCGGAGCGGAGCCCAACCCCGCCGCCGAGCCGGCGACCCCCGTGGCGCCCGGCGCCGACGACGCCCCGCCGGCCGCCCCCGGCGACAACCGCTGAGGGAGGCCGCCTCTTATGTTCACTGGATTCTTCATCAAGCGGCCGATCGCCGCCGCGGTCCTCTCCATCCTCACCGTCATCTTCGGCGGCGTGTCGCTGATCTCGCTGCCCATCGCCCAGTATCCCGAGATCACTCCCCCAACGGTTTCCGTCACCACCACCTATCCCGGCGCCGGCGCCGAGACGGTGGCCGACACCGTCGCCTCCGAGATCGAGAAGGAGGTCAACGGCGTCGAGGACATGCTCTACATGTCCTCCTCCTCCACGTCCGACGGCCGATACACCCTCAACGTCACCTTCGAGGTCGGCACCGACCTCGACACCGCCCAGGTTCTCACCCAGAACCGCGTCAGCACCGCCGAGGCGAAGCTCCCCGAGGAGGTCACGCGCAACGGCGTCACCACCAAGAAGAAGTCCCCCTCGATCACCCTCTGCGTCAACCTCGTCTCCCCCGACGGCCGGTACGACCAGCTCTACCTGAGCAACTTCGCCGCCCTGCAGGTCAAGGACGAGCTGGCCCGGCTCCCCGGCGTCGGCGACGTCACCTTCCTCGGCGAGCGCGAGTATAGCATGCGCGTCTGGCTCGACCCGGACCGCCTCTCCGCCCTGGACCTGACCGCCTCCGACGTCGTCGCCGCCATCCGGGAGCAGAACGTCCAGGTCGCCGCCGGGCGCCTCGGCCAGCCGCCCTCCCCGGCCGACGTGGGCTTCCAGTACTCCCTCAGCGCCCGGGGCCGCTTACTGGAGGCCGAGGAGTTCGGCCGGATCATCATCAAGACCGGCGAGGCCGGCCGCGTCGTCCGCCTCGAGGACGTCGCCCGCATCGAGCTGGGCGCCCGCAGCTACGACGTCGACAGCTACCTCGACGGCCAGCCCACCATCACCCTCGCCGTCTTCCAGCTCCCCGGCTCCAACGCCGTCGAGACCGCCCAGGGCATCCACGCCAAGATGGCCGAGCTCCAGGAAACCGTCTTCCCCGAGGGCCTGGAGTACCGCATCGTCTACGACACCACCCAGTTCATCGAGGAATCGGTCGCCAGCGTCGTCCACACGCTCCTCGAGGCCTTCGTCCTGGTCTTCCTCGTCGTGCTGATCTTCCTCCAGAACTGGAGGGCCACGATCATCCCGATGGTCGCCGTGCCCGTCTCGCTCGTCGGCACGTTCATCTTCATGGCGCTCTTCGGATTCTCACTGAACAACCTGTCGCTGTTCGGCCTGGTGCTGGCCATCGGGATCGTCGTCGACGACGCAATCGTCGTGGTCGAGAACGTGGAGCGGAACCTCGCCCTCGGCCTGAGGCCCCGCGAGGCCACCTCCCGGGCCATGACCGAGGTGATCGGCCCGATCATCGCCACCACCTTCGTCATGCTCGCCGTCTTCGTGCCGGTCGCCTTCATCAGCGGCATCTCCGGCCGCTTCTACCAGCAGTTCGCCCTGACGATCGCCGTCTCCACCGCCCTCTCCGCCTTCAATTCGCTGACCCTCAGCCCGGCCCTCTGCGCCATCCTGCTCAAGCCCCACGGCGACCACGCCAGCAACAGCCAAAGCTCCCGGTCCTGGGCCCTCCCGAGGCTGGCCTATGTCCTCGTCTTCGGCTATCTCGCCGACGCCGCGGCCGGCACGCCGCTTGTCTCCTCCAGAGGCCTCGACGGGGGAGGGGCCCTCGCCGCTCGGATCGGCATCGCGCTGGCCGGAGGCGCCGCCGGCTGGGCCATCGGCGCCGTGCTCGACCGCCTCCTCTCGGCCTTCTTCGCCGGCTTCAACCGCGTCTTCGACGCCGCCACGAACCTCTACGGGAAACTCGTCGGCGGCCTGATCCGAGTCTCGGCGATCGTCCTGGTCGTCTACGTCGGCCTGCTGGGCCTGACCTACCTGGGCTTCCGGGCCGTGCCGACCGGCTTCATCCCGGCGCAAGACAAGGGCTACCTCGTCGTCAACGCCCAGCTCCCCGACGCCGCCTCGACCTCCCGCACCGAGGCCGTCGTTCGCCGCCTCTCCAAGATCGCCCGAGAGATCCCCGGCGTCGCCCACACGATCGACATGGTCGGCTACTCGGCGCTCAACGGCACGAATCTCTCCAACGTCGGCTCCATGTTCATCGTCCTGGAGCCCTTCGAGGAGCGGGCCGGCCGCCCCGAGCTCTCCGCCGACGCCGTCCTGCGCACCTTCGCCGCGAAGTCGTCCCAGGAGCAGGAGGCCATCGTCAGCGTCTTCGGCGCCCCGCCGGTCGACGGCCTCGGCAGCGTCGGCGGCTTCAAGCTGATGATCCAGGACCGGGGCGACCTCGGCCCCGACGCGCTCCAGGGGGCCGTCGCCAAACTCGTCGACGCCGGGAGCGAGCAGCCGATGCTCGCCGGCCTCTTCTCCAGCTACCGGGCCGACGTCCCCCAGTACTTCATCGACATTGACCGCGACATGGCCCGCTCCATGGGCGTCCCGCTCAACAACATCTTCGAGACGCTCCAGATCCAGCTTGGCTCCCTCTATGTGAACCAGTTCACGAGATTCGGCCGCAACTGGCAGGTCAACGTCCAGGCCGATGCCCCCTACCGCCTCCGCCCGGAGCAGATCGCCCGCCTCAAGACCCGAGGCGCCGACGGCAAGATGGTCCCCCTCGGGGCCCTGGCCTCCGTCCAGGAGATCGGCGCCCCCACGATCGTCGAACGCTACAACATGTTCCCCGCCGCCGCCCTCAACGGCGCTCCCGCCCCCGGAGCCAGCTCCGGCCAGGCGGTCTTCCTCCTCGAGCAGCTCTCCGACCGGGAGCTGCCCCAGGGCATGGGCTCGTCCTGGACCGAGCTGACCCTCCTGCAGAAGATGGAGGGAGACACCGCCCTGTTCGTCTTCCCCTTCTGCGTGCTCTGCGTCTTCCTCGTGCTCGCCTTCCAGTACGAGAGCTGGAGCCTGCCGCTGGCGATCATCCTCATCGTGCCGATGTGCCTGCTCTGCGCGATCGCCGGCGTCTCTCTCGCAGGGATGGATAACAACATCTTCACGCAGATCGGCCTCGTCGTGCTCGTCGCCCTGGCCTCGAAGAACGCCATCCTCATCGTCGAGTTCGCCCGGGAGAAGGAATCCGGCGGCATGCCGCGCCGGGAGGCCGCCATCACCGCCTCGGTGCTTCGCCTTCGGCCGATTCTGATGACCTCCTTCGCCTTCATCCTCGGCGTCGTCCCGCTCGTCCGGGCCGTCGGCGCCGGGGCCGAGATGCGCCGGGCGCTGGGCACCGCCGTCTTCTCCGGGATGCTCGGCGTCACCGCCTTCGGCATCCTGCTGACCCCGGTCTTCTACGTCGTCATCCGGATGCTGACCTCCGGCCGAAGTCCCTCGTCCCCCTCCCCGGCCTCCGGATCGGTGGCGACGGTCCCCGCCGCCCCGGTCCCGACCGACGCGAACGGAGTCGGCGACGGCGACCGCGACGGAGACGGCGACGGCAACCGCGGTCTCCTCCCTTCCCCTTAAGCCTCTCCCCTCCCCGGGTCGATCCGACCCGGGGACCCGTCCCCGGCGCTCGTCCCGGGGCCCTTCGCACTGGAACCGGATCCGGAGCCGGATCGATGCGCCACGTCGATCTCGCGATCGTCATCCTGCTGCTCGTCGTCTTCGTCGCCTTCGCCCTGGTCAACCGGGAGACGGTCGACGTCCAACTGCCGTTCGTCGAGGCTCGCCTCGCGGCGCCGCTGTTTCTCGTGATGCTGGGCGTCTCCGTGCTCGGCATGTTCACCGGGGGCACGGTCTTCGGGTTCGTCCGCCACTCGATCCAGCGAACATCGAACCGGCGTCGGGATTGATCGGGGAAGGATCCGAATTCGGACAATGAGTTGTCAAGGCCTGGGCCTTGGATACGCCGCAAGGTTCGTGGCAACAATTCCTTGCTTGCGAAGCGGGATCCAGGACCGTTCATCGGTGAAGCATCGAACGGCGTGGAACAGCCAGCCGGGGCGCTCGGGACCGGCGCTCGACTGGCCGACCGCCCGAGTCCCTGGGATGGAGGGCGGGGACCATTCGTTGCGTTCCGGCGTCCCTCGTGATCACGACGGGGGGCGGGGAGACAACAGGGCGAGGGCGTCGGCGAGGGCGTCGTCGGAAAGGGGCTTGGTAAGGAACAGGTCGAAGCGGGGGTCGGAGGAGGAGGAGGGGGGGGAGCCGGGGCGCTGGGCGGGAGAGAATCCGGTGAGGGCGACGATGCGGGGCAGGCCGGCGCGGGGAGGGGCACCGTCTTCTCCGGCCCGAGGGCGGAGGAGAGAAGCGACTTCAGCGCCGTCGATGTCGGGGAGGTCCAGGTCCAGCAGGACAAGGTCGGGGGGATGGGAGGCGGCCTCGGCGAGCGCGGAGGCGCCATCGAAGGCGACGCGGACCTCGTGGCCTCGCTGCTCCAGCAGAGAGGCGAGCAGGCGGGCGGCGTCGGGCTGGTCGTCAACGACGAGGATTCGGCGAGGGGAGCAGGTGATGGCCGGCGAGGAAGCGTCCGGAACGGGAAGGGCCGGAGAGTCGGCCAGGGGGAGGCGGACGGTGAACGTGCTGCCGGCGCCGGGGCCGTCGCTCTGGGCGGTGATCGTGCCTCCGTGACGTTCGACCAGGATTCGGACTAGCGCCAGGCCGATCCCCAGCCCCTGGGCGCGATTGCCAGGGGCCTGGGCGAAGAGATCGAAGAGGTGGGGGAGGAACTCGGGGTCGATGCCGGCGCCGTTGTCCCGCACCTGGATCACGGCGGAGTCCCCCTCTCGGCCGGCCGAGAGGTCGATCCTGCCGCCGGTCGGGGTGTACTTGGCGGCGTTGGTGACGAGATTGACGATGACCTGCTGCAGCCGAGTCGGATCGGCCTCGATGGCGAGGTCGGCGGGGGGAGGGGAGACAGTGAGCGAGTGCCGGCGCTCGGCGACGATCGGTCGAGTGGCCTCGACCGCCGAGGCGATCGCCTCGGAGAGCAAAACGCGACGGGGCCGGATCTCCAGGTCTCCTCGGGTGATCCGGGCGACGTCGAGCATGTCGTCCATCAGCCGGGTCATGGTGTCGACGCCTCGGCCGATGACCTCGATGGCGTCGGCCAGGTCTTCGTCGTCCGGGCGGGTCATGCGGGCCAGTTGCAGGGCGACGGCGATCGTGCCGAGCGGGTTGCGCAGCTCGTGACCAAGGACGCCGAGGAACTCGTTGAGCCTGCGGTGCGCCAGGCCGAGCTGCTCGGCCTGGTCGGCGACGAAGGCGGAGACGGCGGCCGAGACGGCGTCGTCGAAGTGGACGCCCAGGGCCACGATCTCCTCAAGGCTGGGGTCGCGGCCGAAGGCGTCGCGGAGGTGTTCCAGGACGACGACGCGGAGCAACTGGTAGTCGGCGACGACCTCCCCCAGCTCCCAGCCGGCCTGCCAGCGGAAGCGGCCGTGTTCAGAGGCTCGGCGGCGGGGGTCGTCGGGCTGGACGGGGTCGGGGGCGGAGAGTTCCTCGCCGAGGGCTCGGAGGAAGGCGGGGAGGTGGTCGCGCAGCTCGGCCCGATGGGCGCCAGGGCGGCCGTGCCCCTGGGCCGTGGCGCGGTCGGACCAGCTCTCAATGATGGCGTCGGCGTCCCGGACCAGGAGCAGGCCGACCTCGACATGGTTGCGGTCGCGGATCGCCTCGGTGCTCGCCGCCATCGAGTCGTTGGCCTCATTGAAGGGAGCGAAGAGCCCCTCCGTGGGCGTCGACGCTCGGGATCGGGCAGGAGGGTGCCGGCCGGGACCGACACAACGGAGTCGGTATGAGCTGGGCGACCTCGACATCGACACGTCGTCGCCCGGCCTCGACCGAGATCTGGAGTCGTTTCATCGTACTCTGATCGGCCAGCCCTGGGAATACCCCCTGGGTCGATCAGGCCGGACGGCCTCGGCGGGGCCGAGGACTGGGCGGAGAGGGAGGGCACCGGGTAGACTCAGCCGAGCGCGGAGGCCCTCGACGGCCCCCCTCTCCGCCGCGAGCCTCGAGCTCGCCCCCATCGATCGAGCCGATCGCGACCCCGCCCTCCTTTCGACCTCGCAGCGGAGCCCCCCGATGGCAGTCCAGCCCCCCCCCGAGGCCCTCCCCGGAGGCCCGATCGGCCCCGAGCCGGCCGGTGACGGCGTGCGGCCGTATGTGCCCGACGAGGCAAGGATGCCCGAACTGACGATCTCCGCCGTGCTGCTGGGCACCGTGCTGGGGATCATCTTCGGGGCGTCGTCGCTGTACCTGGTGCTTCGGGTGGGGATGACGGTCTCGGCCTCGATCCCGGTGGCCGTGCTGTCGATCACCCTCTTCCGGGCCTTCTCCCGGGCGTTCGGCACCAGGAGGGCGACGATCCTTGAGAACAACGTGGTGCAGACCGCCGGCTCGGCGGGGGAGTCGATCGCCTTCGGCGTCGGCGTGACGATGCCAGCGCTGCTGATCCTCGGCTACGACATGGAACTGGCTCACGTCATGCTCGTGGCCGGCCTCGGAGGATTGCTGGGGATCCTGATGATGATCCCGCTGCGCCGGGCGTTCATCGTCCGCAAGCATCGGGAGCTGAAGTACCCGGAGGGGACGGCCTGCGCGAAGGTGCTGATCGTCGGCGAGCAGGGGGGGGCCAGCGCCCGCACCGTGTTCGCCGGGTTCGGGCTGGCGGCGGCGTACCAGTTCCTGATGCAGGCGATGCGGCTCTGGGTCGACATCCCGAGCCGGGCGATCACCGGGTTCAAGGGAGCGGTGGCGGCGATCGAGGTCTCGCCGGCCCTGCTGGGAGTGGGCTACATCATCGGGCCGAGGATCGCCAGCATCATGGTGGCCGGCGGCGTGCTCTCGGCCCTGGTGCTGACGCCGACGATCGCCTACTTCGGCGACGCCTCCCCCACGGCGATCGCCCCCGCCGTGGCGCCCATCTCGGCCATGGAGGCAGGGGACATCCAGCGAGACTACATTCTCTACATCGGCGCCGGCGCCGTGGCGACCGGCGGAATCATCAGCGTCTTCCAGGTCTTACCGATGATTCTCGGCTCGTTCGCCGCCGCCTTCCGGGACATGACCGCCCGGGGGAAATCGGCCGAGGGGAACGGCGCGCCGTCGGGGGCCGGCCGGAGGAGAACCGAGCACGACCTGCCGATGTGGCTGGTGCTGCTCGGGTCGATCGGGCTGGTGGGGGCGATCTCGGCCTCGACGCTGATCCCCACCGACACGACGGGACGGGTCGCCGGGGCGGTCCTGGTGGTCCTCTTCGGCTTCCTGTTCGTGACGGTGTCGTCGCGCTTGACGGGCGAGATCGGCTCGTCGTCGAACCCGATCAGCGGGATGACGGTGGCGACCCTGCTGCTGACCTGCCTAGCGTTCGTGCTCCGGGGTTGGGTCGGGGCCGAGTACCAGTTCGCGGCCCTGTCCATCGCGGCGGTGGTCTGCATCGCCGCCTCGAACGGAGGGACGACCTCGCAGGACTTGAAGACGGGATTCCTCGTCGGAGGCACGCCGAGCAAGCAGCAGTGGGCGATCCTCGTCGGGGCGTTGACCTCGGCGATGGTCATCGGCGGCACATTGCTGGTGCTCAACGACGCGGGGACGATCTACTCAACCAAGGCCGAGTACCAGCGGGAGATCACCGTCGACCCGAGCACGCTGGACGAGACGGCCACGGTCGATGGCACCGAGTACAAGGTCTGGAGGCTCCGGGACGGCATCCAGGGCGGCAAGTACCTAGTGGCGATGGACGCGACGCGGGGGGACCAGACACGCATCTACGTCGACCCGGCGATCAACGGCCGGGTGGACCAGACCGACGACGGTCGGCGGGTGTCGAAGTACAACGCCCCAAAGGCAACGTTGATGGCGACGATCATCGACGGGATCATGGGAAACACCCTGCCCTGGGGCCTGGTGCTGATCGGCGTCTTCATCGCGATCGTCCTTCAACTGGCGGGGGTGCCTGCCTTGCCGTTCGCGGTGGGGGTGTACCTGCCGCTGTCGGCCTCGGCGCCGATCTTCGTCGGGGGCATGGCTCGGGGGCTGGTCGACTGGCTCCGGGGGGCATCGCCGGAGGAATCCGACAGCAGCCCGGCGGTGCTCATGTCCAGCGGCTACATCGCGGGGGGGACGATCACCGCAATCGTGATCACGATCATGCTCACCTTCATTCCCGGCGTGGGAGGCCTGCTCGACGTCCCCGGCCGCTTCCAGACGCCCCCCTCCTGGGCGGAGGAGCCGTGGCTTGCGCTGGGGGCGTTCGGGGTGATGGCGGGCTTGCTGGTGCTGGTCGGTCTGGGCGTCATCCTCAGGGACCGCGAGCCGAAGGCGGTCGAGGAGGGAACGACCGGGAGGTTCGAGGCACCGGAGGGGTGATCGCCCGATCGTGCCCCCTGGGCCGGCCGTCGCCGCCTCCGGGGGCGGCCCGACGGCCAGCCGGTCGCCGAGCACGACCGGCCGCTCGGTGAGAGAGGAAGGCGATGGACGAGACGAGCAGCGATTGCCGCTTCGAACCCTTGAGCTCCCTCTTCAACCGCGTCAGCGAGGCCTGCGAGCGCTTCCGATCCCGCTGGGAGGCCGGCGAGCGGCCGGCCCTGGAGCAGTACCTGCACCTCGCCGACGAGCCGGAGCGTCGCGCCCTGTTCTCCAACCTGCTCGACCTGGAGTTGGAGCTCCGCCGATCGGCGGGAGAGCGGCCGTCGGTGGCGGACTATCAAGACCGGTTCCCCGACCTGCTCGACCTGATCCTGCTCCTCTTCGGCGACGGGTCCTCATCGACCGGGCCGGAACCCACCCCCGCCACGACCGCCGGGAATCTCCCCTGGGCCGACGCCAGCCCGGCCGACTTCGATCAGTTCGAGTTGATCGAGGAGATCGGCCGGGGGGGCATGGGCGTCGTCTACCGCGCCAGGCAGTCGGGCCTCGACCGGGAGGTCGCCGTCAAGCTCCTGCTGCCTGCGGTGGGGGCCGACCCCGCCCGGCTCAAGCGGTTCATCAACGAGGCCCGGATCGCCTCCCGGCTGACCGATTCGCTCATCCTGCCGGTGTACGATGTGCGGGAGATTGGTGGGAACCCGGCCCTGATCATGCCTTTGGTCGACGGCAGCGACCTCGGGCGGCTCGTCTCGGGAACCGCGTCGGAGGTCGAGAACGGCGGCCTGCCACTTCCCCGGTTGCTGGCGATCCTCGACCAGGTCGTCGACGCGGTGGCGACGCTGCACGACCGGGGCGTCTTGCATCGCGACCTGAAGCCTTCGAACGTCCTGGTCGACCGCCGAGATCGGGTCCTCCTCAGCGACTTCGGCCTGGCCCGGCTCGGGCTCGACTCCGACCTCACCTCCCCCGGCATGAGCCTGGGCACCCCCGGCTACATGAGCCCCGAACAGTGGGACGGCTCTCCGGATCTCGACGGCCGGAGCGACGTCTTCGGCCTGGCGGCCACCCTCTACGCATCGCTGACGGGGAAGCTGCCCTTCGGCAGGCAACGCCCCTCCGGCGACGGCCCATTCCCCCCCTCCCCGAGCTCGATCGCCCCGAGGGTGCCGGAGGCGCTCGACCCCGTGCTGCTGAAGGCGCTGGACCCCGACCGCTCCCGCCGTCACGAGTCGGCCCGAGCCTTCCGGGAGGACTGGCGACGGGCCCGGGCTGGGCTCCCCCCGGCCGATCCTCCCCCCGCACCATCGCCGGCCTCGGCCCCGTCGGACGGCCGGGACGGCCGGAGGCGGGAGCGACGGCGGTGGCACCGAGCGCTGCGGACGGCGATCGTCGCGGTCGGGCTCGTCGTGTTGGTGGTCGCCGCCTTCTGGATCGTCGACCGGCTCAACCGTCCGACGACCGTGGCCGAGTCTCCGCTTCCCGCTCCGGATCCGGCTCCGGCCTGGACGATCGAGGTCCGCCTCCAGACCGATCCGCCCGCCGACCGGGCCGTGTTCGTGCCGATCGATCCCGAGACCGGCGTGATCCGGGTCGACCGAGCCGTCTGGGACGAGCCGCGGGGAGGGGCCCCGGCCCGAGCGGCGCTCACCCCCGGGGAGTACATCGTCGAGGTCGCCGCCGGCGATCGCTTCCACGAGGTCCGGCGCCGGGTGCCGAACCGCCAGGAATTCGAGGACCGGATCGTTCGGCCCTACCGCATCGACTGGTGGGGCAAGAACGACGACGGCTCCATTTTCTGGCAACCTGTCGTCATCCCGGGCCCCGAGGTGACCGACGGCATGGCCCGGTTCGACGGCAGCGACCGCTTCCGCATGGGGCAGGACGGGCTCGGCACCTTCTCGACGCCGCACGAGGTGGCCGTCGGCCCCTTCTTCCTCGACACCACCGAGGTCACTCTCGAAGACGTCCGGGCCGTCCTCCGATTCCACCGGCTGTCGGACCGCTGCGTCCCGGATGGCCTGCGCGAGGTCGACCCCGTCTGCTGCATCAACCTCTACCAGGCGATGCAGTACGCGGAGATCGTCGGCTAACGCCTGCCGGACGAGGCCGAGTACGAATTCGCCGCCACCAACGGCGGCACGACCGCCTTCCCCTGGGGCGATTCCCGGGAGGAGCTGGCCGACGGGGCCTGGCCCTTCGGCCCGGCCGGCGAGCCGAGCTTCGACCGGACGGCCACCGACCCGCCGGTCTTCGGCCTTTACTCCAACGTGGCCGAATGGACGGGGTCCCGATACCTGCCCTATCCGGGGGATCCCGTCTTCATGCCCCGCGAGAACTACATCGAGCCCTTCGTCATCCGAGGCGCCCCCGGCCCCGTGATCGATCGGAAACCACCGACGCCACGCGTCGCCCTGCAAGGGCCGCGCTATCGGGCCGCCGCCCGTCCCGAGCAGACCTTCCCGGGGCTCGGCTTTCGGTGCGCCCGCAGCGCCCGGCCCCGGTTCCTCGACCGGCTGGGCCGAGGAACCGGGCCGCTCCCGAGCCGTCGGCTCAATCGGCCGCCGGCCGAGGAAGCTCGCTGACCGTCAGGACGTCGATCGGCAGGCCCTCCTGCCTCGGCTCGGCGATCACCATGTCCGCGTACCGGGCTCCTCCCCAGTGATAGATGTCCAGGATCGGCTCGTCGGCCGCCTCTCGGGCGAGCTCCCGGCCGATCCCCCGCGGTTGCGGCCAGGGCTGGCCCGGTGCCCGGAACAGGACCCAGAAGACCCGGATCGGGATGAACCTCCCATCCGCCGCGAGGGTCCGGAAGTCCTGGCAATAGAGGAAGAAGACGTCGTCGCCGACGACCTCGGGCTCCGTGACGCCGGGGTCGAGGCGGCCGTTGGGCATCCCCTGTTCGTGCCGCATCGACCCAGCCCCGAAGCCGGCTCGGCCGGGCCTCGGGTTGTGGCGGTAGGGCGGCCATTCCTCCTCATCGAGGAACGCATCCTCGCAGAACCCCTGGCCGTCGCACCCGAGCGGGGTTTCCGGGTCGAGCTGGGTGTCGGACATGATCGTCCCCGGCTGGTGGAACAGGCAGTGTTCCGCCGGGTACTCCCAGACGCCGCCCACCTGGGTCCCCGACGTGCTGGTCGCGCAGAGAAAGTTGCCGTGGCTCATAACGTCACCCTCACGTTCTCAGATGCCAAACCGGACGGCCGAGCGTATTCGATCACAACGCCCGCCACAAGCGCCCCGCCCCCGGGTCGGTGGGCAAGGCAAGGCCTCCTTTCGCACCCCTCGGTCGGCATGCGACAATCGGCCGCACGGGCCGGGCCGATCCCCCCGGCCCCTCGCGGCCCCGACCGACGCCGAACGGAAAGGACCCGTCCCATGATCCGGCTCCGACGAAGGATGGCCCTGATCGGCCTGCTCTCGCTCATGACGACAACACCGAGGCTCTCGGCCGACGAGGGCATGTGGGTCTTCAACAACCTGCCCCTGGAGCAACTGAAGGCGACGTACGGCTTCGAGCCCTCCGAGGAGTGGATCTCCCGCCTGCGTTCCTCGGCCGTCCGATTCAACAACGGCGGCTCGGGCTCGTTCGTCTCGGCCGACGGCCTGGTGATGACCAACCACCACGTCGCGGCCGACACGCTCCAGAAGCTGAGCACCGCGGCGGAGGACTACTACCGAGTCGGCTTCCTCGCCCGCTCTCGGGAGGCCGAGCTGCCGGCCCCCGACCTGGAGCTGAACGTCACCTCGGCGATCCGGGACGTGTCCGACCGCGTCAACGCCGCGGTCACGCCGGAGATGTCCGACGCCGAGGCCGCCACCGCCCGCCGAGCCGCCATGGCCGCCATCGAGCAGGAGGCAACAGCCGAGAACGGCATGCGCAACGACGTGGTCACGCTCTACCAGGGCGGCCAGTATCACCTCTACACCTACAAGACGTATACCGACGTCCGTCTCGTCTTCGCCCCCGAGTTCGACATCGCCTTCTTCGGCGGCGACGAGGACAACTTCGAGTACCCGCGCTACTGCCTCGACGTCGCCTTCTTCCGAGCCTATGAGAACGGCCAGCCCGCCCACCCCGAGCACTTCCTGCGCTGGAGCGACGCCGGCTCGAAGCCCGGAGACCTCGTCTTCGTCGCCGGGCACCCCGGCCGCACCAGCCGGCTGAACACGATGGCCCACCTGGAGTACTTCCGGGAGACCGGCTTCCCGTTCCTGCTCGACTTGATCCGCCAGCGCGAGGCCTTCCTCTCGGAGTACAGCCGCCGGGGAGAGGAGCAGGCCCGTCAGGCCAAGGAAGACCTGTTCAGCTACCAGAACAGCCGCAAGGCCCGGCTGGGAGGCTATCAGGGGTTGCAGGACGAGGCGTTCATGCGCCGCAAGGCGGAGCGGGAACGCGCCCTGCGCGACCAGGTTTCCGCCGACCCCGAGATGGCCGCCTCCTACGGGGACGCCTGGGAGAAGATCGCCGGCTCTCGGGCCGTCGCGGCCGAGAACCTCGCCTCCTACAACATGCTGGAGCGCGGCCTGGCCTTCGAGTCCCGCCTCTTCCAGATCGCCCGAACCGTCGCCCGCCTGGTCGCCGAGGACCGGAAGCCGAACGAGGAGCGCCTGCGCGAGTACCGAGCGTCGAACCGCCCCTCGCTGGAGCTGGACCTCTATTCCGAGGCCCCCATCTACCCCGAGTTCGAGGCCGCCAAGCTCGCCAACGCCCTCGACTACTGGCGGCGGACGATGGGGGCCGACGACCCGGTCGTGCACCGGGTCCTCGGCGGCCGGGAACCGGAGCAGGTCGCCCGAGAACTGGTGGAGGGGACCAGGCTCGCCGACGTCTCCTTCCGCAAGCAACTCGTCGAGGGCGGCCTCGAGGCGGTCCAGGAGAGCGACGATCCGATGATCCGACTGGCCCTGGCCGTCGACCCCGAGGCGAGGGCGATCCGAAAAACCTGGGAGGACCGGGTCGAGGGGGTCGAGACCGCCCAGTACGCCCGGATCGCCGAGGCCATGTTCAAAACGCAGGGCGACTCGGTCTACCCCGACGCCACCTTCACGCTCCGCCTGGCCTTCGGCACGGTCAAGGGCTGGGAAGAGGACGGGAAGACGATCCCGCCCTACACGGTGGTCGAGGGCCTGTTCGAGCGGGCCGAGTCGCACGGCAACGTCGAGCCGTACCGCGTGCCCGAGTCGTGGGTCGAGGCGAAGGAAGACGGCCGGCTGGACCTGCAAACGCCGATGAACTTCGTCTCCACGGCCGACATCATCGGCGGCAACTCCGGCAGCCCGGTCGTCGACCGCGACGGCCAGGTCGTCGGCCTGATCTTCGACGGCAACATCCACTCGCTGATCCTCGACTTCGGCTACGACGACACGCTCGCCCGGGCCGTCGCGGTCGACTCCCGGGTCATCGCCGAGGCGTTGCGGTCGGTCTACGGGGCCGAAGCGCTGCTCCGAGAACTGACGGAAGGCCGCTGACCCCCCCCCGGCGGGCCTCCTCCTCCCGGCCCGGCTCCCCTCGGAGAATCAGGTGATCGCAGGCCGGGAGGGGGGGAGACTCGGCGAGGAGGGCCGCCCCGGCTGGTCGGCCCCGGTTCGATCCTGCCGAATAGGGGGGGCCTTCCGGGCGTCCCTGGACCGCTCGGTCTCTTCTCGGGCACGGGTCGCATGGCCCCCCTTCGCGGCACCACGATCAGGAGCGTTTCGCATGATGGATCGGATCGGGCCCGCCGGGCTGGCGGGATTCCTGGCCATCGCCTGGGCGGGAGCCTGCTCGGAAGGGCAAGTCGGGGGCTCGCCCTCCGCGCCGGCCGTCCCGGCTCCGGCCGCCGAGCCCAACGCGCAGGACACCCTCGAGGACGAGGACACCGGCCTGCCGGTCGGGGCCCTCGCCCCGAGCTTCTCGCTCAAGGATCAGGAGGGCAAGCAGCGCTCGCTCGACGAATTCCTGATCGAGGGGAAGACCGTCGCCCTGGTCTTCTTCCGATCGGCCGACTGGTGACCGTTCTGCCAGCGGCAGCTGGTCCAGCTGCAACGCGACCTGGAGGCGATCGAAACCGCCGGCATCCAGGTCATTGGCATCAGTTATGATGACGTGGAGATCCTGAAGGGATTCGCCGAGCGATCGGGGATCACCTTCCCGCTGCTCTCCGACCCGGAGAGCGTCTCGATCGTGGCCGACAACGTCCTCAACGAGCAAGCCCAGGGACGGCTCAAGGGCATCCCTCGCCCCGGCACCTTCCTCCTGGACTCCGACGGCGTGATCCGCACCAAGCTCTTCCTCGAAAGCAACAAGTCGACGATACTTCAACTATGGATCAATAATCCCGAGGGCTGGGCGGTCGCCTCGCCGCTGCTGGAGGCGCCGCCGGGCGAGGGCGTGGAGTCGACGGAAGTCCGGCACCTGGACTTCGAGGTCAAGGTACCCGCCTCCTCCTCCGGGACGACGACGATTCCGGCCGATGCCCTTTACAACGTCTGCGAGCAGCGCCAGGGGGCATGCCTCTTCCTCCGGAAGGACATCCCGATCATCATCGAGGTCGAGGGCCGGGAGGAACCGGGCCGCTGATCGACTCCGGGGAGCGGTGCCGCGCCCGGAGTCGAAAATCTCGGAGCATCGGCATGAATCGATCGCGGACGATCTCCCGGCGCGACTGGCTGGGGGCCGTGGCCGCGGCCCCCTGGCTCGCGAGCAAGGCGGGCGGGGCCAGGACGGACCGGGGGACGAAGTCGGTGGCGGCGGTGGTGACGGTCTACCGCCCGAACAGCCATGCCGACGTGCTGGTGTCCCGCATCCTCAACGGCTGGCGGAACGACGGCGGCCCGGGGCCGGACCTGAGGCTGGCCTCGCTCTACATCGACCAGCCCGAGGCCAGCGATCTCGGCAAGGCGCTGGCCGATCAGCACGGCGTGCCGGTGGTCGAGACGATCGAGGAGGCGATCACCCTCGGCTCGGGAGGCGTGGCGGTCGACGGCGTGCTCTGCATCGGCGAGCACGGCGACTACCCGCACAACGCCAAGGGGCAGCACCTGTACCCGAGGCGGCGGTTCTTCGAGGCAGTGGCGCGCGCCTTCCAGGAGTCCGGGAGCGTGGTGCCCGTCTTCAACGACAAGCACCTCGGCCCGGTCTGGGAGGATGCGCTCTGGATGTACGAAACCAGCCGAGAGCTGGGCATCCCCTTCATGGCCGGCTCGTCGCTGCCGGTGACGTACCGCAAGCCGGAGCTGATTCTCCCAATCGGCGCCGAGCTGGACGCAGCGGTGGCGATCGGCTACGGTCCACTCGAAGCCTATGGCTTCCACGCGATCGAGGCGCTCCAGGCGATCGTCGAGCGCCGACGGGGGGGCGAGGTCGGCGTCCGTCGCGTCTCCTGCCTGGCCGGCGAGGCGATGTGGCGGGCGGTCGATGACGGTTCGATCCCGGCCGATCTGCTCAACGCCGCCATCCGGGCCACGCCGAAGCGATCGGGCCTCGACTGGCGAGCAATCTCCGGGCCTGACGTTGCGCTCTTCCGCATCGATTACGCGGATGGATTCTCGGCAACTGTGCTCATGCTCCAGGGATTCGCGACGGGAATGGGTGTCGCCGTCTCGCCCGCCGGCGGCGAACCGAGGGCGGCGGAGTTCGAGCTACGCGACGATCCGCATTTCCCGCACTTCGCGTTCCTGCTGCACGCGATCGAGCGGATGATCCACTCGGGACGGCCAAGCTACCCGGTCGAGCGGACGTTGCTGACCTCCGGGATCCTGGACCGGGCCCTCTCCTCCGCCTCGGAGGGAGGCCGGGCGATCGAGACCCCCGAACTGGCGATTCGCTACACGCCCGCCGATTACCCGCACGCTCCGGAGCCGCCGATCCCGATGGAAACCTAAGCGAACTCACATTCGCAAACGTTCCCAGCGGACAGGGAGCCCCGCCTCCGGCCCCGGAGCTCGGAGCGCTGTCGGACGGCCGCCGAAGTCGCGGCCGGCGTCGAGGGAACCCAGGCGAGCCCGATCCGCTCGGGCTCGAGGACGGGGAGCTGGCGGGAGCCGGAGGAACCAACCTCGGTGGAGTGAACGAGGCGGCCGGCAAGGATGCGCTTCCCCGAGCCGACGGGTCCGACTCGGACGACCTGGTCGAGCCTCAGGGGCGTCAAAATCACCCCGGTTCTCCCCCCGAGTCGGCCCGGCTCGACGCTTGACGGGCCGGCCAAGGGCGGTTCTGATGATGCCAACGGCCCCTCCTATCCTGACTCGAATCCGAGCGGAGTCCTGCACGATGCGTTCGATCCAGCGCCGCGACTTCCTCCAGGCGTCGGCCGCCAGCCTGGCCACCCTGGGGGCCTCGACCGCCGCCCGAGCCGCCGCCGAACCCCGCCCGTCCGCCGGCCCGAAGGTGAAAAGCCCCAACGACTCGCTGAACGTGGCGGTCGTGGGCGTCAACGGCCGGGGCAAGGACCACGTGCGCGGCTTCCTCGGCCTGAAGGAGCAGGGGGTCCGCCTGGCGGCGATCTGCGACGTGGACGAGGACGTGGTCGGCGGCGTGATGCGGGCCATCGAGTCATCGGAGGGCTCGGCGCCGCAGTATGTCAAGGACGTGCGCCGGCTGCTCGACGACCCCGGCATCGACGTCATCTCCGTGGCCACCCCCAACCACTGGCACAGCCTGATGGGCATCTGGGCCTGCCAGGCGGGCAAGGATGCCTACATCGAGAAGCCGGTCAGCCACAACGTCTGGGAGGGCCGCAAGCTCGTCGAGGCCGCCCGCAAGTACGACCGGATCGTCCAGTGCGGAACCCAGTGCCGCAGCCACAAGGGCATCCAGGACGCGATGGAGTTCCTCCGCTCCGGGAAGCTCGGCACGATCTACATGGCCAAGGGCCTCTGCTACAAGCCGCGCGGGTCGATCGGCCACGGCTCGTTCCAGCCGGTGCCGAAGAACCTGGACTACGACCTCTGGACCGGCCCCGCCCAGTTCCACAAGCCCGGGGACCCCACCGTCTACAACCCGAACATCCTGCACTACAACTGGCACTGGGTCTGGAACACCGGCAACGGCGACCTGGGCAACCAGGGCATCCACCAGATGGACCTGGCCCGCTGGGGGATCGGCAAGGACCACTTCCCCAACACCGTGCAGTCGGCCGGCGGCCGCTACGGCTACGACGACGACGGCGAGACGGCCAACACCCAGACCGTCAACTTCGAGTACGACGACGTCCTGCTCCAGTTCGAGGTCCGCGGCCTACCCACCAACGACGAGATGGGCGTCAAGATCGGCGACATCTTCTACGGTACCGAGGGCATCCTCACCATCACCAGCTACACCAACTGGCAAACCTATTTCGGCCACAAGATGGAGCCCGGCCCCAGCGGCTCCGGCGGCGGCGACCACTACGCCAACTTCATCGAGGCCGTCCGCACCCGAGACCGCTCGATCCTCAACGCCGAGATCGAGCAAGGCCACCTCTCCAGCGCCTTCTGCCACCTGGGCAACATCGCCCTGCGGCTGGGCCGCAAGCTGCACATCGACCCGGCCACCGAGTCGTTCGTTGACGACGAGGAGGCGAACGTGATGCTCCGGCGCGACTACCGAGAGCCCTACGTCGTGCCCGAGACCGTCTGACCCGGTCGCTCGAACCAACCATCGATCCGGCCGGCTCCGCCCTCCCGTCCCGGGCGGGGCCGGCTCATCCGGGATCGGCTCCGGAACGGGCGATCAGGCCGCCCGCACAACCCGGCGCAGCACCGCCTTCAGTCCAGGGTGGCGGTCGGAGAGCCGTTGCAGCCGGCGGGCGATGCCGATCGCCTTCGGCCCAACCCCATCGAGTTCCCGAAGCCGGGCTCGGGCCTCGTCCAGCTCGGCCGAGGTCGCGTGCAGAGCGGCCAGGGCTCGCTCAACCTGGGACTCAACCACCCGCAGGGACTGCTGCGAGGCGTGCCACTGCTGCTCGGCGTGCTCGAGCCGGGCTCGAAGCTCCCAGATCAGTGCGCGAGCCTCCTCGTTGGCCCGAGACAGCGCGAAGACGCGGGCATCCGGGCCGGCGACTCCGGTCGGCTCCGCCTCGGGGAACGGCCCGAACGAGGCGACGAAACGACCGACCAGCTCGGGATGCAGCCAACCCTCCCGGGCCTCGAAGTCTCCCTCCCAGAAGAGCCAGGAGACGAGCGCCTCGGGAGGCAGCGAGGCGCCGACCTCGGGCGGCAGGCTCAGGCCCGGATCACCGTGCAGGCTGTGCAGCTTCGGGTGGAAGGTGATGGTCGATCCCTCGACCTCGACCACCCAGAAGTGGTGCGACAGCCCGACCGGAACCCCGGCCTCGCGCCCTCGGGTCAGCTCAAACGCCATCGACGGCGTCTCGATGTAGCCGGCTCGGGCCACGCGACGCATCTCGGAACACACCCAGATCGGATCGCGCAAATCTTCGAGCGTGTGAGAGCAGGTGCAGAAGTCGAAGTACCCATCGGGGAAGGGCCAGGGCTCTCGGTCGCAGAGGTCTCGGCAGATCCAGGTGGCTTCCGAGAAGCGCTCAAGGGTACCCCCCTGGGGTCCGAGGCCGAGACGGTCGCCGTAGCGGGAACCTCTCGTCTCGTAAGGGAACTTGTCGATCACATAATCGGCCCGGTTGAAGCAGCGGGCCCAGCCCCCCACGTCGAGCACTCGGGCTTCCGGGGCGATCCGGCGGAGGACCTCGGGGACGTTGGCATCGAACATGGGCCGAACCTCGACTCGATCTCGTGTCAGCCGGCGCGACGGCTCGACAGGAACCGGGCGACTCGGAGAGCGCCGCGCCCCAGCCGGGACCGACCGGCCTCGGCCCTCCGGAGGCGATCGAGTTCCTCTCGGAGCGCTCGCTCCCGGGCCTCGGCTCGGGCCAGCAGCTCCCGGGCCTCCCAGGCGACGAAGCGGGCATGCTCCAGGCCGTCCCGGGTGCCGAGCAATTCGTGTTCGAGGGCGCGGCGGGCCTCGGCGACCTCGAAGGGGATGAATCGATCCGAGGTCCATCGCGGCGCGGCCAGGCGGGGGAGCAGCGCGGCGTCCTCCTCGCGGAGGTAGTAGCGGTTCACGCCGTCGAAGGCGGCGAACCGATAATTCGAGGCCAGGAGGACCGGCTCCCAGGCTTCGGGGATCACGGTCGCCTCAACAACGACGGCTCGGGGACGCCAGCGTTTCCAGTCTCCCCCCCGGATGACGGCGGCCTCGTGGCCCTCGGCGTCGATCTTGAGGAAGTCGATCGTGCGATCGCCGACATAACGCTCGCAGAGATGAGCAAGCGTAACTACAGTTACCGGGCGCTCGACGCAGGAATAGCCGTCGGCGCGGAGGCCGATGGCGAAGTCGACGTTCAGCGTCGCCATCCCCAGGGATTCGATCGGCTCAACGAGGGTCATCGTGCCCTCCCGATCGGAGACGGCGATCGGGAGGTTCACGTCCCGGACTCGCTCCGCCGCGAGGCGATCAAAGACCTGGGCGACGGGCTCGACATTCACGCCGCTCCAGCCTCGGTCATAAAAATGCCGGGTGACGGAGTGCAGGGTGGGGTGGTTGGCGCCGATGTCGACGTAGAAGCCGTCTACCACCCCGGGGAAGAGGCGGTGCAGCAGGATGTCCTCGCCGTACTGGGCGTAGGAGATCCAGAACGGCCCCTCGGACTGGATCGAGGGATCAGCAGGCGTTTCGGGCATCGTCTCGCCTCCAGTCCCAGGCGTTGCGTCGGGCCCAGGCGGCCGAGAGGGCCTGCCACTTGCGATCCGCCAAGGGGGCCCAGTCGAAGCAGGATCGCAGGCGAGGGCGGTCGGCCCGGGCGGAGGCGACGGCGGATCGCCAGTCGGCCAGCAGTCGGTCGGCGACGGCGAAGGTCCCCTCCGGGTCGTCGAGCGGGCAGAAGTGGGCGCCGGGGCAGTCGGAGAACAGGCTCGCCGTCGTCTCCAACCGGCCGAGCAGCACCGGGGTTCCGCTGGCGAGCGCCTCGAGGATCGGCAAGCCGAACGCCTCGACATCGGAGAGCAGAACGAGCGCCCGGCTGGAGGCATAGGCGGCCCGCAATTCGGATTCGCTCACATATCCGCGCAACTCAACGGCATGCCGGATCGCCTCGGGGATCAGACCGGCCGAGGCGTCGCTCCGGTTGCCGATGACGACGAGCCGGTACTCGGGCCGGCGTTCGAGGATCCGGGAGAATAGGTCGATCACCCGATCGAACCGCTTGCGAATCTCGGCTAGATCGCCCACGAACAGCAGCCGAGGGGGGCGGTCGGCCGGGCCGGCGGCGAAGGCGTCGAAGTCGCAGCCCAGGGGGAGCGTGACGCAGTTCAGGCGGCCGGGGGCAAGGCGCCGGAGGGCGGCGCGCTCGGCCTCGGAGTCGGCCAGCACGACATCGGCCCGGTCGAGCACTCGGCGGTGGACGGCGGCGACATTGCCCTCCTGCTCGGGAGACATGGGGACGGTCCAGAGCGGCTGATCGTGCGGGGTGTAGCAGAGTGCGGTGCGATCGTCGAGGTGGTCGAGCACCGCCCGGCCGGTGGCGGCGTTGGCAAAGCCGACGAGCTCGACCGCATCCCATCGATCATTCGAGAGAATCTCAGGCAATTGTACATTCAGGGGCTCGATACAATCCGGCTCGAACCGATGGGGGCCGACGAGCATCGGGAAGCCGAGCGGCGCCGCGAAATCGTGCACGCGGCGGAGCGACCTCGGGTCGCGGTCGTCGATCGCGAAGGTGAAGGCGATCCGGTCCCGGAGACGAGTCGACAGCTCGATGATGGCCCGGCCGATGCCGGAGTACATCTGGTTCGTGGTGGGGATGGCGACGAGCACGCGCATCCGGTCGGTGCGTCGCCGGAGGGCCGGCCTCCCGGTCGCGATCGAGTCGCGATGGGGAGCGGGCGGGAAGCGTCGTCGCCAGAAGGGTGGGGCGTGGGCGCTGCTCATGGCCGAACCGCCGTCGCCCGGGAGGGGGATCGCTCGCCGACGTGGGGAGAGGGCAGCCCGTCGGCCCGTCCCGGTCGTCGAACCGGCGACGGCTCGGCGGGAGCCGGGGCCGAGGTCGGGGTCGTGGTCGGGGAGGAGGCGAGCCGGTCCTCGATGGCGGCCAGGCGACGGGCCATCGCGACATAGTCCCAGCCGAAGGCATCCGAGGTGGCCACGCGCCGGGAGAGGGCGTCGACCTGGGCGGAGAGCTGGTCGATCTGGTCCTGGAGGTCTCGGTAGATCGCCTCCTGGCGGAAGAACATCGGGCGGAGGATGCGGCGGAGCAGGCGGCGGGCGAGCCCGAACACGCGCCTGGGGCCCTTCGCGTCGTCGACGCCGGCGTTGTAGAAGGCGAAGTCGCGCATGGGAGGGGAGGGAGCCTCTCGGGAGGATGAAGTGAGCAGGACTCCGGAATCCGGAAACCGGAATCCGGGGGACACGAGCCCCAGGACTCGTCAGGCGGCCTCGGCGACGAGGGATTCGGCCAGGCCCTCGGCGAGGAGGGCGAGGCGGACGACCTCGGAGGCCGCTCCGGGGGGGGAGGCTCGGGGGGAGTCGGCGGCGTCTCGCAGGAGCGCTTCAAGGCGGGGGGCGATGACGTCGATGTGGAAGTCTCGCCAGGTCGAGGCATGGGCTCGGTCGGCGATGGGGCGGGGGTCGATGCGCCACTCGAGCAGGTCGAGAAAAGCGCGGGCGAGGTCCTCCGCCGTGGGCTTCACCTTCAGGCAGTGGACGCCGTGCACGAGCCACTCGGCCAGGCCGCAGCTCTGGGAGATGATCGGCAGGCAGCCGCCGTGCGCGGCGGCCTCGATGGGGCCAATGCCGAACGGCTCTCGCTCCCAGGTGGGGAAGGCGAACGCCTCGTAGTCTCGGTAGCGCTCGATCAGCGAGGCGTGGTCGAGCGGGCCGAGGAAGCGGACGCGGTCCTCGACCTCGTGCTGTTGCAGGAGGGCGGGGTAGTGATTCTCGTCCACGTCGGCCTCGGCCCCAAAAAAATCAATCTCGACCGACCATCGGGAGCGCTTGACGATGCCGGCGGCCTCGATAAGCAGATCGATTCCCTTGTAGGGGGTCAACCGGCCGGCCGAGACGACCCGGAGCGGGCCGTTCCGGATCCGTCGGCGAGGCACCGGGCGGGGACGGCCATCGACCCAGTAGGGAAGAAGCTCGACCCGGCCGTTGAGCGGGACGCCGAGCCCCTCAATCTCCTCGACGAGCCGGGAGCTAACGGCGATGAACGTGCCGCGAGCCTCCGCGCCGAACCGCTCGGCCAGCGCGGGCACGACGCGCCCCCAGACGGAGCAGCAGTACGAGGGGACCGAGTCGCCGAGCTGCCAGGCCCAGGGCACTCCCAGGTGGTTCAGGGCGGCGATCAGGCCGAGGCCCCCGAGCCCGGTCAGGTTGTGCACATACGCCACGTCGGGCCGGAAGTCGGCGACGGTCTCAGCCAGGGCGGCGACGTTGGGGGCGTGAACGAGCCGGGAGCGGACGTCCATCAGGCGCTGGACGACCGCCGGCCGACGGGCCATGGCATGACGGTTCCAGATATCGGCGATCGTGAATCGGCGGAGGACGTGATCCTCGGGGGGCACGAACCCCCGGGCCGAGGCGGTGAGAACGAGGACCTCATGGCCCAGGCGCCGGAGGGCGTCGACGGCCTGGGCGCAGGCAAGCTCGTAGCCGCCGACGACTTCGGGAGGGTAGAAATTGCTCAGGACGAGGATC
This sequence comes from Tautonia sociabilis, assembly GCF_003977685.1. GTDB lineage: Bacteria > Planctomycetota > Planctomycetia > Isosphaerales > Isosphaeraceae > Tautonia > Tautonia sociabilis. The sequence goes on from NZ_RYZH01000005.1 coordinate 134,445, forward strand.
TTCATGACGCGAGGGACCTCCGCCCCGGGGCCGATTCGAGCAGTTCGTCGTAGAGGGCGGCGAGCTTCGCGCCAGCGACCTTCAGATCGAAGGCGCGGAGCACCTGGCGGCGGGCCTCTCGGCCAACGCGTTCAACCGTCTCGGGCTCGGATGCCAGGCGGCGGAGCAGGGCGGTCAGCTCGTCCAGCGAGTCGAAGAGATAGCCGCTGCGGGCGGGGGCGATGAACTCCGGCATGGCGGCCACCCGGGAGGCGATGGGGACCGTCTCGCAGCTCATGGCCTCCAGCAGGGTCAGGCCCATCAGCTCCGGAGCGCGGTAGCGTCGGCCGTAACAGTCGACGTAAACCGAGGGCAGGACGTTGCACCAGGCCCGAGCGTAGAGGTCTCGGACGGCGTCGTCGTCGGCGTCGGTGACGAAGGTGACGTCCTTGCCGGCGGCCAGGCGACGGAGCAGGGCGAAGTAGTCGGGGTCATACGGCCGGCCGCAGACGGTCAGCGGCAGCTCGGGGGGGAGGGCCCGGATCAGGCGATCAATCCCTTTGTGCGCAAGCAATCGTCCGACATAAAGGACCCGGTCCCTTGTCGGCCGAGGCTCGGGGGGGGCGAAGCGATCGGCGTCGACGCCTCCTCGAATGACGACGATCGGCGTGGGGGTGCGGAACAGGGAGGCGCCGAAGTCGGAGTAGGCGACGATGCGGTCGGCCAGCTCCAGGCTGCCGAGCGAGGCGCCGAGCCAACTGGAATGGCCGCCGTGGTCGGAGGCGCAGACCGGCTTGCGCTGTTGTCGGGCCGCGAGCAGGCCGAACTCGCCGGACCGGCTGAAGGCCATGTGGACGTGGACGAGGTCCGCGTCGGCGATGGCCTCGGGAAGGTCCCAGGAGACGGCGTCGAGCGGGTCCTTCGGGCGAGCTCCCACCGGGAGGACGCGGAGGGAGACGCCGGGCCGTAACGGCTTCCGCGCCGGGGAGACGCCGTAGGAGATCAGCTCGACCCGGTAGCGGCCTCCGGTGGCCTCGACCAGCCCCGCGGCCATGTTGGTCGCGTAGCGCTCTCCCCCTCCAAGGCAGGAGGCCTCGTCGAAATACAACGGGGTGAGGAAAGCGACCGTCCGTGTCGCATCGGCCATCGCGTCCGTTCCCTCGGCGCGGCGGGGCGGGTCGGTTCGGGTGGCGCTCCCCCGAGCCGGGGCCGGTCATACCGCCATCGGCGGCGGCGGTCAAGGCGGATCACTTGGCCGAAGCGGGCTGGGGCTGGGAGTTGGGCTCGGGGATGAAGCCGGGGGGTTCGGAGATGTGCCGGCGGTCCGTCTCCAGCTCGCAGAGGCGCTGGACGATGTCGGAGTGCACCTTCAGCGGGGTCTGCGAGGCGTCGATCTCGTAGATCAGCGCCGGGTCGTAGAACCGGAGGGTCTGGATCGTCTCCTCGTTGTAGACCTGGAGCCGGCGGCGGACGACCTCCTCGTTGATGTCGTCGAGGCGGTTCTCGCGGAGGGCCCGGGCGGCGAGGCGGTCCTTGGCGGCCTCGATGTCGGTGATCTTCAGGTGGAAGATCTGCAGGACGTCGAGCACCGAGTCGAGCATCTCGGCCTGTGCGAAGTTGCGCGGCAGGCCGTCGAGCACCAGGGTGGTGCTGCCCGGGGCGATCTCCTCCTGAAGGGTCAAAATCTGGACGTGACGCTTCCAGATGCGGATCGTCAGCTCATCGGGCACGAGCAGGCCGCGGGAGGTGTACGAGACGACCTCTCGGCCAAGCTCGCCGTGTTTGGGCAGCCGCCGGAACAGGTCGCCGCTGGAAATGTGCACCACACCCGGCAAGTGGCCGAGGACGACACCCTGCGTCCCCTTGCCGCTCCCCGGCATGCCGAAGAGGAGGATCGTGCGAAACTTGGGGGAGACGACCATAAGAGCAACCTCGCTCGGGGGAGCAGGGTGGGGACCGGCGAACGGCAAGGGTGGGCTCGAACGCGGCTTCCGAGCTATGATCGGAAGCGGCCCGAATCCGGCCACCCCCGCCGTATCCCGACCCCATCCTACCCCAAGCGCCCCGAGATCCCAACCATCATGACGATCGACCGCCCCGCCGACACCCGACCGACCCGGGTCCTGCTGCTGCGCCACGCCCAGACCTCGGCCCCCGACCGCTTCCATGGCGCCGAGTCGGACGTGGGGCTTGGGCCCGAGGGCTGGCTTCAGGCCCAGGAGGCCGCCGAGGCTCTGGCCGGGCTGCGGCCGGGGGCGGTGTACTGCTCGGCCATGCGCCGGGCCAGGGAGACCGCCGGACCGATCGCGGCCGCCTGCGGCCTGGACCCGATCGTGGTCCCCGAGCTGCATGAACGGCGCATGGGCCCGCTTTCGGGCTCGCCGATCGCCGAGGTCCGAGCCGAGGTCGACCGCTTCATCGACCGCTGGGGCACCGGCGACCACGACGCCGCCCACGAAGGGGGGGAGTCGTACCGAGCGATACGGGATCGGGTCGTCCCGCCGTTTGTCTCCCTGGCCGAGAGGCACCCGGGAGAGACCGTCATCGCAGTGCTGCACGGGGTGGTCATTCGCGTGCTCATCTCAGCACTGATCGACGGCTTCTCGCCCGCCGACTACCGGAGGATCGCCATCCGCCACGTCGCCGTGAACGACCTCCGGTTCGACGGCGAGACCTGGAGGGCCGAGGCGCTCGACCTCGAGCCGACCGCGCTGCTCGGCTCGGCGAGCGGCCTCCCGTAAGGAACGACCGCGGCCGGGGAGACGGGCGAGCGGGAGTGACCGCCCCCCTTACGGCGAGGAGGCCGTGTCGAGGTCGCCCCAGGTCAGGTCGGCGATCAGCGGGAGGGCCCCGGGGACCGTCCGCCGGATTCGGCGATCGAGGCGCCCTCGGCGACCGGCCGGTATCGGTCGGCCCAGGCCAGGATCAGGCGGATCGCGAGGAGGCCGGCCCGGCCCATCGCCTCGCGGTCGACCAGCTCGGGCAGGTCTCGGGAGGAGTGCATCGCGGAGGAGTGGCCGACGACGTCCCCCAGCAAGGTCAGGGCCGGCAGGCCGGCGGCGGCGAAGGGCTCGTGGTCCATGCCGGCCCCAAGGATGCGAAACCGCTCGGTCGGAACGGCGATCGAGTCGGCCACCCGCTCGGCCATCGCCACGGCCGACGCCTCGCCAGCCAGCCGAACGCGGTCGCCGGCCCCCACGCTGTCCAGGTTGATGAGTAGCGAGGGCCGCTCGCGAAGCCACCACTCGTGCCGCTGGAGGAACGCCCGAGCGCCATCCAACCCGACCTCCTCGGCCCCCGAGGCGACGAAGGCGACGTCGACCCCCTCCTCCCCGAGCGGCGGGAGTACCCGAGCCAGCTCCAGCAGCACGGCCAGACCCGAGGCGTTATCCAGCGCCCCCGGGCTGCGGTTGCCCGAGGCGTTGACCATCAGCGCGGCCAGTGCCAACAGGACCATCCCCCCCGCGGCCGCCATCGGCGAGGGGCCGATCAGATCGGGGGCAATCGCCTCGACCGCCGCCATCGTCGCCAGCGCGAGACCTCCCGAAGTGGCCGAGAGCACCATCGCCACGCGGACCCCTGTGGGCAGTCGCTGCGACTTCGAGTCGTAATGCGCCACCAGCACCACCCGAGAGGGCGCCGGCTCCTCGTGCTCGATCGGCCAGGAAACCAGGTTCTCGGACCAGACCCGGGATCGCCAGCGATTGGCCAGCGACCGGGTGACCATCCAGGGGGCGTTGACGAGCCAGGACGCCGCGAGGAACGGGGCCGGAGCGAGCCCCGGTCGGATCCTGGCCATCACCATCACCAGTCCGACGACCACCAGCGCCGCCGCTCCCAGGACGGCGAGCAGGCTGCCGTACCTCCTCGCCTCGACGCCGACCGGGAACCGCTCCCGAACCGCCGGCCTCCCCGCCCTCGCGAGGGCTCGCTCGACCAGCCGAGCGGCCAGGCGCTCTCCCGGAGAGCCGACCGCCCTCGGGAAAGCCAGCCGACGAGAGAGCCGGAGGGCCCGATCGGGGTCGAACTCGGGGGCGGTCGTCATGTGGATCTGGTTCGGTTCGAGAAGAGAGCGCCCGGCGATTCGGAGGGACGCTGGCCCTCGAGATCGATCGCTGATAGGCGATGGGAACCGCATCGGAACCCGGCCCGGCCTCGGGCCGCCAGGAGCAGACACCCGAGAATCGGCCTCAGCCGTCCGCGATCCAAGGCCCGCGTCCACCCCGATCGAACTATGCCACGCCTCCTCGCCCCGGGCAAACGACCCGCCCCGGGTCGGCAAGGCCAGGCCCGGGGCGAAAGGAGGAACCGAACCGTCGGATCAGTACGCCTTGTCGACCTGCACTCCCTTGCCGGTGTCCTGATAGCGCTGCTGGAGGCGCTCGATCTGGCGAAGCTGATTGGCGCTGTTCTGCAAGCGGAGGTTCTCCTCCAGGGACGGCTCGGCCGTCGAGGCGGGGCTCTCGGCGGGCGCCGAGGGCGGCTCAGGAGCGCCGACGGGGGAAGTGCCTCGATAGAAGGCGTACTGGTCCCCCTCGCGGCGGGCGACGGCGGTGACCTGGCCGCGAACCCCCTCGGCCACGAAGACGCCTCGGAGATCCGTCTCGCCGCTGAAGAACCGCTCGTTGCCCGAGCCGATCACGCGGACCTGCACGTCGGGCACCAGCTCTCCGGTCTCGGCCAGGCGGACGGTCACTCGGACCCGGCCGGCCTCCGGCTCCTCCAGCACGTCCAGCTCCAGCGGGCTGACCAGCGCGATCCCCGAAGCGTAGCGGTCGTCGCCTCGGATCATCACCAGGTAGGCCCCCTCCGACTCGAGCGGCAGCGGGATCGGCGTCTCCTTCGCGTCGAAATCGGCGCCGTCACCGAGCGGAACGGTCGTCTCCACCAGCGGCGTGATGCCGGCCAGGTCGATGCCCGCGATGTCGTCGAGGTTGCGCCGGGTGAGATAGAGCCGCATCAGGTCGACCGGGTAGACGGTGACGGCGGCCTCCTTGATGTTGCGCGATTCGAGCGGGACGGTCGGGCCCTCGGGCTCCTCCTCGTCCTCGGGGGCCCCGGCGACGAGCAGGGCGCGGACGGCGCCGTCTCCCCGGCCGGCGGCGGCGAGGCCGGCGACGTCGGAGGGGCGGATCAGGGTGATCTCGGGCAGCTCAAGCTCCTCTCGGGTGAGCTGGCGGATGGCGCCGGCGGCGTCGGTGAAGCGGTCGGCGACCTGCTCGTAATAGGAGACGGCCTTCGCCGCGTCCCGTCGGGCGTGGTAAATCTGGCCGAGGATGTACAGGGCCTGCCACTTGTTCGGGCTGGGGACCTCGGCGCCGGAGTCGTCTCGGTAGGTCGCGTTCGCGATCGTCTCGGCCACGGCGATCGCCCGGTCATACTGGCCGAGGCGGAAGCGGCCGAGGGCCTCGGAGTAGCGGAAGCTGTCCAGGTACTCGCTCGACCCGTACAGGCCGGCGAAGCGCTCGGCCAGCGAGACGACGGTTTCGTGATCCTTCAGATCCAGATACGTGTTGACCAGCGCCAGGCTCGCCTCGTCGGCGATGGGGTTGGCCGGCGACTGGGCGAGGAACGCCTGGACCAGCCGGATCGACTGGAGCAGCAGTTGCGGAGGGGCGAGGTCGGCCTCCAGCAGGGCCGAGCGGAGGGCCGGATCGCTGCCGGCGTCCACCGCGAGGCGGGCGAGCACCTGGGAGAGGCCAAAGAAGTCGCTCTCGATCGAGGCGGTGTTCGGATACGCCCGCCAGAGGTCGAGCAGGTAGGCGACCGCCTCCAGCGGTTTGCCCCGCTGGCGAAGGGCCTCGCCGACCCGGGCGTCCTCCAGGTAGCTGGCCTCGGCGGTGGCCCGCCAGACGAGGAAGGCCCGCTCATCTTCGCCGATGTCGCGGTAGGCGCCGCCGACGGCGAGGATCTCGTCGAACGGGATCACCACGTCGGGGGCCTTCTCGCGGAGGATCTCGAAGAACTGGACGATCGGCCTGGGGTTCCCCAGCGCGATGTGAGCCGAGAGGAGCATCCGGGCGGCGTCTCGGGCGACGTCGTCCCGCAGGGTGTAGCCGGACCAGAGCGCGCCGAGCGCCTCGGCCGCCTCGGCGAAGCGGTCTTGCCCGAAGAGGGCCTGGCCCCGGGCATACAGCTCGTCCGGGGTGGGACGATAGGAGTCGGTCGGGGCTTTGCCCGGCTCGAGCACCGTCAGGTCTCCCGGCTGGCCGAGGTGGTAGCGGCCCGGCTCGTAGGCGCTGCGGAGCGTCGGAGGCAGGGCGCGATAGGAGCCGGGGAGGAAGCCGAAGACCTCATAGGACGACGTGCCGGGATATTGATCCGGCGCGAAGTAGAAGGTGAGCACGCCGTCCGTCACCTCGAAGTGCGAGGCTCCGGTCTGCACCGAGCCCTCCACGAGCGTCGCGCCGGCGGGAAGAGGCTCCTCCAGGACGAGGAAGTCGCGCTCCCACCCCGGCTCGCCGGAGCGGGTCACTCGAGCGGCCGACACCTCGACCCGGGCCCGGCCGCCGAGAGCGACCTGCGTCACCTCGTTGCGGAAGGTCTGCGGGTTTACCGCCACGGAGAATCCCGAAGGGAGCGTCCGGCCCTCGAACTCGGGCTCGGCGGCGAGGAACACGCGGCGGTCGATGAAGGACGAGCGGTCTCGGCGGTCCTGGTCGGGGCCGAACTCCCGGGTGAAGCCGGCCAGCGCGACGGAGTAGCCGAAGGTGCCCCGCCCCTCGATGTCGAACCGGACTCGGTTGCGGCCGCTCGGGTCGATCGCCTTGCGGGGAACTCGGACGGAAACCCCCTCGGCCCGGCCGGAGACGTCGGCGCGATGGACTTCCTGGTCATTCACCGAGACGACCAGCCGGTAGTCGTCTCCCGAGGCCTCGGCCTCGCCGTAGTAGCGGCCGAGGGCCGCCACGGCCGGGCCCTTCGCCTTGTGCGGATCCCAGCCCAGGCCGATCCGGTGGGCCATCAGCCAGGCAACGGCCTGCCCCAGCTCATCGGCGTCGGGCCGGCCCCGGGAGTAGGCGAGGGCGGCCAGGGCCGTGACCTCGGCCGTCCCCCGGAAGAAGGGATGGCGGGAGTCGGCCTCCCAGGAACGGAGGATCTCGCCCCCCGGCTCGGCGGGAGCGGCCTTCGACCGGGGACCGAGCACGCCGATGACCTCGGAGGCGAGGCTCGACCGATCAAGGTTCGCAAACGTGAGCGCCAGAAAGGCGAGGCCCGGGTTGGTGAGCTCCTGTCGGTCTCGGTTCAGCCGGTTCGCCTGCTCGAAGCTGGCGCGGCCTCGGGTGCTGAGGGCGAACAGGAGGGCGGCGCGGGTGTCCCGATCGGAGGCATCGACCCGGGCGAACTCCTGCTCGATCCACGAGGCGGCCCGGTCGGCCACGCCGGGATCGCTGAGCAGGCCAAGCGGCTCGGCCGAGGAGAGCGCCCACAACGCATAGCCCGACGTCAATCGATCGCTCGCCCCTCTTGCCTCGGGACGGCCGGGCACCCACGGCCAACCGCCATCCTCGTTTTGCAGCGCGACCAGCTCGGCCGCCAGGCCCCGGATACGGTCGGTCAGCCGCTCCGCCTCCGGCGCCTCGGCGCCTCCGATCCGGCGGAGGTAGGCCAGGGCCGAGGTCGCCGCGACCAGGTCGGAAGCGCGGTCGGCCACCGTCTCGGGGGTCGGGAAGCAGATGCGGAAGACCGCGTCGTCGGCCGCCGGGCGGCCAAGCCAGAACTGCTGGCCAAGGGCCAGCTCGATGAGCAGACGGCGGGTGGAGGAGGAGAGCGTGATCAGCATCTCCGGCGCCTCGTACCGCCGTCCCGCCGGCAGCTCGACGAACACGGTGGCGTCATCGTCGCTCGACCCGGAGGCCGAAGCGATCGCCCGGACTCCCCAGGGACGCACCGGGACGGTGGCCCGGATCTCGTCGCCCCGGTCGCCGGCCCGAGCGGTCAGGGTCAGCTCGACCTCGGCGGCGTCGGGAACCTCGAACGGGTCGAACAGGACCTCGGTCACGCCGTCGCCGTCGACCTCGATCGTCTTCGGGTCAACCTGCTCGCGCCCGGACGCATAGGAGGACAGTCGGACGTCGATCCGTCCCTTCACGCCCGAGTGATGCACCCGGGCGAGGAAGCGGGGTTTGTCCCCCTCGGTCAGGATGCTCGGCGTGCGCAGCTCGACGAAGAAGTCCTGCGTCACCAGCAGATCGGCGGTCGTCTCGCCGGCCAGGGTATCGGCCGCGGTGACGCCCCGGGCGGTGAAGCGGTAGCGCGAGAGGGCCGTCGGGGCGGTGATCGTCACCCGGGCGGTGCCGTCCTCGCCGGTGACGATGGACGGATTCCAGTAGGCGGTTTCGGTGAATTGCTCCCGGGTCATCGGCGCTCGGCCGGCTCCGGCATCCATGCCGAAGCGGAAGCCCAGGGTGGTTCCGGCGGCCAGGGGCCGGCCATTCGGGCTGTCGAAGAAGGCCTCCGACTTGGCGGCCTCCTCCAGACGGAGGCCGCCCGCCCGCTGATCGGCCCGAAACACGCTCGCCCCCCGTTGTCTCCGGGAGGCCCGACCGAGCATCTCGCCCATCCGCGGCTCGAACCCGGGCATCGGGGCCGCCTCAGGGGCTGGGAGGGCCTGCCGTTGCTCCATCATCTGCCCCTGCCCTCCGGCGTAACCTCCCATGCCTCCCATGGCCCCCATGCCGGACACGCCATCCGTGATCCCGGCGTAATCGAAGGCCTCGGCCGCCCGGTCTCGGGCGGCGTCGAGTTCCCGTTCGGCCAGGGCCTCGAGCTCCAGACGCTGCTTCTCCTCGAGCAGGGCGTCGGCGATCGCCTCGGTTCCTGGATCATATCGGAAGGTGTTGGTCGCCTCGGTGGCGAAGGCGCCGGTGCGGGTCTGGTCGTGGAAGAAGGGGCCGATGGGGGGCAACGGGTCGTCGAAGAGGCGGAGCAACGCGCGGTCGACCAGGGCCAGCGCCACCTCCGCCCGGACCGGCCGGCCGAGCTGGTCGGTGGCGGTGATGACAACCTCCAGCTCCTCGCCAGGGCCGACGGACTCCCGGGAGGGCTCGACCGTCACGCGAAGGTCCCGAGCCAGGGTGATGTCCGCCTCGGCCCGGTGGAACTCGGTGCCGGCCATCCGGGCGGCGGCGAGCGTGACGTTCGGGAACTGGGCGTCGACGGCTTCCCAACGGATCGGGTTGTTCCCCTCGTCGAGGGAGACGACCTTGTAGTCGAGGATGCGGTCGGCCTCCCACGTCAGCAGGGCCGGGCCGCTCCCCGAGCGGTTGAACAGGTTCACCTCGGCCGTCTCGCCGACCTTGAAGGCCAGGGAATCGGCCAGGATGCGCAGCTTCTCCTCGTCTCCGGAACCGGAGATCGTCAGGATGCGATCGGCGAGAATCGGATTGCCGAAGCGATCGGTTCCCGAGGCTCGGAGGACGTAGGTGCCCCCCTCGTCGTCGTCGATCGAGAGGGCCAGCGCCGCCTCTCCGGTCTCTTCGCTGGTGGTCAGGGTCTTCGTCTCGACCGGGCGTTCGGCCACGGTTCCCTGCTGGGTGACCCGCTTGAGGATGGCCACCTCCAGCTCCTGGCCGGTCGGCTCGCCGAGGGCGTCGATGGTGCGGGCGGTGAGGTGGAAGGGCTCGCCGTCGAGGTACACGTCGCGAGGGGTCGACAGGTCGATCCGGAACGCTCGCACGGCCAGCGTGGCGGCCGAGACGGCGGCCACGCCCTCTTGCGGAAGCTGGGCGACGACCCGGAGCGGCTGCTCCTCGCCGAAGCCAGTCGTCTCGAACGAGAACTCATATGCGCCGGCCTCGTCCGTCTCTCCGGTCAGGGTGCGGCCATCGGGCAGGCTGACCATGATCGTGCGGCCCGACACCGGCGCCCCGTACTGATATCGGGCGACGGCCTTCCCCTCGACCGTCTCGCCCCGGAAGTAGACCGAGCGGGGGAACTCGATCGCCAGGTCGACCTTCTGAAGCTGGTACGCCTGCACCTCGAACGACCCGGAGAAGCTGCTCTTGCCCGGCTGGTAGAGGCGGATCTGGTACGTGCCCACCGGGGCCGAGGAGTCGACGGGCACCGTCTCGTGGAAGGTGCCGAACTCGGAGAGCGTTACCGACTTCTCCAGGATCCGACGGCCCCGGCTGTCGACGATCTCCAGGCGGTAGGTTTCCCCGGGGGCGTGGTGGTACTGGCCGTCGACCACTTCCCGGACGACGCCGCGCAGGGCGACCTCCTGGCCGGGGCGATAGGCGGGGCGGTCGGTCGAAAGGTACGCCCTCGGGCTGAGCCCCTGCGCCACCGTCTGCGGCACACCGAGCCCGGTGCCGGCGACGTGGGGGCCGTCAACGATCAGGTACGACAGGCCCAGCCCCGGCTCGACCGGCTTCGGCCAGCTCGCCAGCAAGACGCCGTCGGCTCCCGTCCGCTCCTCCAGGAGAATCTCTCCCCCCTGGGCAACGAGCACCCGGGCGCCGGCTCGGCCGGAGCCGTCGGTCATGTCCTGCGCGAAGACGAGGAGCTGGTCGCGAGAGGTCTTGACGATCGCATCCAGATCGCTGCCAACGACGAGCGTCGTGGCCTGGAGCTTCTCCTCGTCGCTGACCCTGACGACGTGGACTCCGGGCACGCTCACCTTGTCAAGCGCGTACTTGTGCTCCATCGGCACATACTTCGTATACTCCGGCACCTCCACGGTCCATTCGGCATCCGGGGCCACGAGGCCGATGTCGAGCGACTCGACGCGATCGAGGCTCTCCTTCTTGCGGAAGTACGCCTCCGCGTTCAGGGCGTAGGCGCGGAAGGTGAGCGTCGAGATGTTGCGGGTGGTGATCTCCAGCGTGGGCACCTCTCCCGACCGGAAGGCGCGGGGGGTCACGACGGTCAGCTCGGTCGACTCCATGACGGCGATCCGAAGCCGGGCCTGCGACTGCCACGGCTCGACCGACACCCGCTTGTAGCGCTCGATCGCCTGCTCGGGCTGGTTGCGCTTTGTCTCCAGGACCTCTCCGATGCGGAACTGCGCATGGCCGGCCGGCTCGGTGCCGGGGAACTTGCCGACGAGGGTTTCCCAGGAGGCGATGGCCTCGTCAAACCGCTCCTGGGTCGCGAAGCTCTGGCCGATCCGGAAGAGCAGCTCCGGCACCCGAGCATCGAGCGGGTTGGCGGAGACAAACTGCCGCCAGGAGGCCCGGGCCTCGTCGAAGCGCTCCTTGCGGAACTGCTCGTCGGCGATCATCAACTGCGTGTTCAGGATCTCGCGCTGGGCGTCGGCCGACTCGGGGCCGTCGGGGTACTGGGCGAGGTAGCCCTTGAAGGCGTCGATCGCCTCGGCGAAGCGCCCCTGGTCGCGGAGCAGCTCACCCACCTCGAAGGCGATCCGCATGCGGGCCTCGGCAAACGCCTCCTCGGCCTCGTCCCCCTCGGGGCGGAAGCGGTCCTCGCCGAGGAAGGCGCGGTAGACGTCCAGCGCCCGCTGCGTCTGCTGGCGATCCCGGGCCGCCTCGGCGATCCAGAGAACGGCCTGAGGGGTGAGCCGGTGCGACGGGTAGTCGTCGAGGAAGCGATTCAGGGCCGCGATTCCCAGCTCGACCTCCTCGTCGGAGGCCTGGGGAGATGGCAAGCCGTGGCTCCGGGCGACGAGGATCAGGGCCTCGGGCCGGATCGCGTCGGCCTCGTCGCCGCCGGCCTTCTCGAGATCTCGGGCCAGGTCGGTCGCCGTCAAGCGAGCGGGCAGGGGCTGGCCAGAGTCGAGCTGGGCCTCGGCCAGGTGGAGCCGGGCCTGGAGGCGATCGTCGCCGTCGGGGTACTCGTCGAGGTACGACTGGAACTCCGACACCGCTCGGCCCGGGTTGCCGGCCTCCTGGCTGGCCCGGCCCATCCGAACGAGGATGCGGGCGCGGAGGCGGTCTCCCTTGGCCAGCGACCTCGCCTGCTCGAGCAGCGCGTGCGCTGCCTCGGGGTCGGGCTGAGCGGTGGGGCCCTCGGGCTCGAGCAGGTCGTCGGCGAAGGCGATGTAGACGCCGGCCAGCTCGTCCTTGCGTCCGGGGTCGAGCAACACCTCCACCTGCGCCCGGGCCAGCGCCTCGGCCTGCTCGGGGCGGTTAGCAGCAAGTTCCGTGGCGGCCAGCTCGGCGCGGAGCTTGGCGGACCATCGGCCGTCGGGGTCGGCCTCCAGGGCGTCCTGGAGCGCCTGCCGGGCGGCGTCGGGCCGGCCGTCCAGCCGGAGGGCGATCCCCCGGATCAGCGCGGCGTATGAGCGTCGGGCCGCGTCGGCTTCCTCGGCCGCCCCCCAGGAGGCGATCTCCTCGGCCGCTTCGGCGTACCTCCCTTCCTGCAATCGGGCGACGATCCCGCCGGGCAGCTCCGGCGCGATCGGCTCGACCACGCGAGAGGCCTCGGGCACCCGAGTCGAGGCCGACGCCGGATCGGCGTCGCGTCCCTCCTGTTGTGTTGCGAAGACGGCGACGGCCCCCGAGAGCCCCAGCGCCATCCCCAGGGCGACGACCGTTCGGACCCGAACTCGACCTCGACCTCGACCTCGACCGTGGCCGTTCCTCATGGCGGACGCTCCGTGACCGACGAATTCCGGGGAGAGGGGATCGATCCATCTCGCGGGGCCGATTGGCCCGGCGACGCCCGGGGCGCGGCCGTCAGTGTACCACGACCCTTTCTATCAGAACGTCCCGGGGCCCGAGCTTCTTAGGAGGGAGACGCCCCCGGGCTCCGGCGCGTTCTGGCGATTCTCGAATCCGCGGCCCGTTGCGAGCGGCCGGGCGGTGCCGTACAACGTCGAGATCGAATCGCCGAGAGGGAGCCCCACCGCGATGATCTCGCCGCAGTCACAATCGCCATCCGGCGCGCCGAAGCCGCCGAACTACCCCGACCACACCAACCTGATGGTCGTGATCAATGGCGAGGGGCAATCGCTCCCCGTCTCCTCGCCGGCCGACTGGGCCGTGCGCCGCGCCCACATCCTCGCCCATTGCCAGGAGGTGATGGGCCTAATGCCGGGAGGAGAGCGCCGGGTGCCGCTGGAGGCGGAATACGGCGAGCCGGTCGCCGAGTCAAACTTCGACCGCATCCACGTGACCTTCGCCAGCGAGCCCGGCGACCGCGTGCCGGCCTGGCTCCTCGTCCCCCGCCAGGATCCTCCCGAGGGGGGCCTGCCGGCGATCATCTGCCTGCACCAGACCATCCGGGTGGGCAAGGACGAGGTGGTGGGAATCGAGGCCCGGCCGAACCGATCACTGGCCAAGGAGCTGGCCGAACGCGGCTACGTCGTGCTCGCCCCCGACTACCCGAACTTCGGCGAGTACCAGGTCGACCCCTATGCCCTGGGCTACGCCAGCGCTACGATGAAGGGCATCTGGAACCACATGCGCGGCGTCGACCTGCTGGCGAGCCGGCCGGAGGTGGACCCCCGCCGGATCGGGGCGATCGGCCACTCCCTGGGCGGGCACAACGCGATCTTCCTGGCCGTCTTCGACGACCGGATCCAGGCCGTCGTCTCCTCCTGCGGGTTCAACAGCTTCCCCTATTACTACGGCGGCAAGCTCGCGGGCTGGTCGCACGCCGGGTACATGCCCCGGATCCGGTCGAAGTACGGAACGGACCCGGCCCGGATGCCCTTCGACTGGCCGGAGCTGATCGGAGCCCTGGCCCCCCGGCCGTTCTTCACCAACTCGCCGCTGCGCGACGCGAACTTCGAGGTCGAGGGCGTCCGCGTCTGCATCGCCTCGGCCCGGCCGGTGTTCGAGCTGCTCGGCGCCGCCGACCGGCTGGTCGCCGAGTACCCCGACGACGAACACGACTTCCCCCCCGACGTCCGGGAGCGGTCGTATGCCTTCCTCGACCGCCACCTGGACCGGGGGTGATCGCATGAGCACGCGACGGGGATGAAGGGCCTTGACACCGGGGGGCCCGGGCCCCATAGTCGTGAAATCGCACCGCATGACGCGCAGCCGGGCGGCCAGGGTTGCTTCAATCCATCCGCCCGTCGCCGGGCCGGGGCAGGAGTGCCTCGGCGGCGAGGACGGGCCCGATCTGGTCGGGTCCGGACGCCTGCCCAGCCGGGGAGAGGCGCCATGGATCGACGCATCCTCGTGGTCGACGACAGCGAGCTGACCTGCCAGCAGCTCTCCCTGCTGCTGGCCCGGCCCGACCGCCGCATCAAGGTCGTCACCGACGGCACCGAGGCACTGGAACGCCTCGTTGACGGCAAGTTCTCGCTGGTCATCATCGACCTGTACCTGGAGGGCAAGGGGATCGAGGGGATGGAGCTCATCCACGAGATCCGCCGCCGCGACCTGCCCGTGACGATCATCGTGATGACCGCCCACGCCTCCATCGACGCCGCCGTCGAGGCCATGCGCGAGGGGGCTTACGACTTCGTCACCAAGCCGATCGACCCCGACCAGGTCCAGCTCCTCGTCGACCGCGCCCTGGCCGACCGCACGCTGCTCGACGAGGTCAACGACGCCCGGGACCGCCTCCGCCAGCGGTTCGGCTTTCACAACCTGCTGGGCACCAGCCCCGGCATGCGCGAGGTCTTCCGTCGCGTCGAGCGCGTGGCCTCGGCCAACTGCAACGTGCTGATCACCGGAGAGACGGGCACCGGCAAGGAACTGGTCGCCCAGGCCCTGCACCACGCCGACGCCACCCGCACCGGGCCGATCATCGCCGTCAACTGCGCCGCCCTCCCCGAACCGCTGCTGGAGTCCGAACTCTTCGGCCACGAGCGCGGCGCCTTCACCGGCGCCGACCGCCGCAAGCAGGGCCGCTTCGAGCTGGCCGAAGGGGGCACGCTGTTCCTCGACGAGATCGGCGAACTGCCGCTCGGCGTGCAGGCCAAGCTCCTCCGGGTCCTCCAGGACGGCACCTTCGAGCGCGTCGGCGGCAGCGAGACGCTCCAGGTCAACTCCCGAATCCTCGCCGCCACGAACGTCGACCTCCAGCGCGCCGTCGACGAGGGCCGATTCCGGGAGGATCTCTTCTTCCGGCTCAACGTCGTCACCGTCGCCTTGCCCCCGCTCCGCGACCGGATCGAGGACCTTCCCCTGCTGGTCGACCACTTCCTCGACCGGCTCCGCGAGCGCGGCTACCCCGAGAAGTCCTTCTCCCGAGACGCCCTCAGCCGCATGGCCCGCTACGACTGGCCCGGCAACGTCCGGGAGCTGGAGCACCTGGTCGAGCAGTTGGTCATCACCGCCCCCGGCGAGGTCGTCCGCGCCGAACACCTGCCGCCTTACCTCACCGGCGGCCCGGACGACGAGCCGCTCGACCTGGGCTTCGACATCCGCCGCCCCCTCCACGAAATCACCCGGGAGCTGACCGATCGCGTCGAGCGCCATTACCTCCGAGCCGTGCTCGAGCGCTACCGGGGACGCATCGACCGCTGCGCCGAGCACAGCGGCCTCTCCCGCCGCAGCATCAGCGAGAAGCTGCGCATCCACTCCATCGACAAGGCCGACTTCAAGCCGAGAGCAGCGTCGGCCCGCCGCGGCGTGGCCGTCGGAGACTGAGGGGCCCGGCCGGTGGGAAGGCCGGAGTCGGGCAGGCCCCGACCCTGACCTCCCCAACCCGATGGGCGGTCCTCCCCGAACTCCGGAATCACTCCTCCGGAATCGGCTTCGAGCGGTCGTTGCCGACGAGGACGAGCGTGTCGGGGTGAGCCCGTCGCCACGATCGCCAGGGGCCGCGCTCGACCTCGGCGTATTCGGGCATCGTCTTGCCGACGTATTCGCCGTTCACGCAGGTCAGGGCGGAGCCGTCGGCCTCGGGCAGCCAGAGACTCTTGGTCTTGCGGTCGTAGAACAGGGGAATCTTCTCCGATCCGGTCGAATAGCCGGTCGTGCCCAGGGTCACGGGCTGGCCGTCGACCTCCCGGCGGTAGACGTGCACCGAGTCGGGCCCCCGGGCATAGACGACGGCGATGGGGACCTCGCCGTCGAAGTCGTTGACCACCTCGACCTTGGAGATCGCTCCGATCGGGTAGGCTCTCGGCCCGGACTCCAGCGCCACGCCAGCCACCTCGTTCTGACTGCCGATGTTCGAGGCGATCTCGCCGTCGGGCTCCTCCAGGATCGGGTAGTCGACTCCCGGGATCGAGTCCCGGCCGAAGCCCCCCTGGAGGATCTGGGGGTCAAATGCGGCGTCGGTCACGTCGTAGAACTCCGGGGTGGTGCCGTCGCCGACCGAGGCCCAGAGTAGCTTGCGGCCGTCCTGCTCATGGTGGAACTGGGCCGGCCTCGCATTGTACTCCTTGCGGTAGTTCAGCCCGAGGTAGCCGACCGGCGCCGACTGGTCGAGGTCCTCCATCGCCAGGCGGTACTCTTGCACCTGCTCGTACAGCTCCTCTCCCACGAGGGTCCAGAGCAGCGCTCCGCCGATGCCAACGACCGCCACGGCGATCAGCACCCGCACCAGCCGGCGCGACCCGGCTGGCGGGGAGGGCGGGGGAGTCGGGCAGGGGGACGAGGGGGGCGGGGTCGAGTCGTTCGGTTCCTGACTCATGCCGGGGGGCCTCCGGTCGGGGGATCGGTTCGTCCGGCCGACGATCCTCGGTCGAACGGCAGGGATTCCAGCGTCGGTTCCCCCTGCCGGATCGTCAACTGGGCGTTCAACGGGGGGCGGTCGAATCGAGCTTCGGTGCCATCAGGCCAGCGGACCCGGATCGCGTCGATGGACTCCGAGTCGCCAAGGCCTACGTGCAGGCGGACGTCCGAGGCGGCCATGATGCTCCCTCCCCTCCGGACAAGTCCGACCTGGGAACGGCCGCCGGCCTGCACCTCGACGAGAGCGCCCAGCGCCTCGGTGTTCGGCTTCCGGCCGACCAGCCGGATCGTCACGGCGGCCCCCGTCCGGGTCCCCTCGTTGATGAGCACCCGCAGGGGACCGTCGATGGTCGTCATCACCAGGTCGAGGTCGCCGTCGTTGTCCAGGTCGCCCGAGGCCAGGGCCCGGCCCGACCGGCAGGACTCCAGCGCCGGGCCCCAGAGAGCGGTTGCGTCCTCCATCCCGCCGCCGTCCCGGTTGCGGAGGAGCAGGGGGGGCATGTCGTACCGGGCGTCGGGGACGTCGGGATAGACGTGGCCGTTGGCCTGGAACAGGTCGGGGAAGCCGTCGTCGTCGAAGTCCCCGAGAACCAGGCCCCAGCCAACGAAGCCGGCGGAGAGGTCCCAAAGGGAGTAGGTCCCCGAAACGTCCTCGAAGACCCCGTCGCCGAGGTTGGCGAAGATGCGGCTCCCCTCCTGCCGGAAATTGCTGATCGCCAGGTCGAGCCGGGCGTCGCCGTTCACGTCGGCCAGGTCGATCGCCATGCTCCCCTCGGCGATGCCGTAGGTGTTGTACGCCACGCCAGCGGGCTGGCCCACCTCCTCGAACGTGCCGTCTCCCCGGTTGCGGAACAGCTCGTTGGCCTGGGTGTCGTTGGTCACGTACAGGTCGGTGTCGCCGTCGTCGTCCAGATCGGCCAGCAGGGCCGACATTCCCTTTCTCGGCGCCCGGGCAAGACCAGCGGCCTCGGTGATCTCCTCGAAGGTGCCGTCTCCCCGGTTCCGCCAGAGCCGGTCGCCCTGGCCGGGTAGGGTGGCCGGCCCCTGGAAGACCGGGTGGCCGGGCAGGTAGTCGTTCGGCGGGGGAGGGTTCAGGGGATCGACGTCCAGGTAGTTCGCCACATACAGGTCCGGCCAGCCGTCGCCGTCCACGTCCCCCCAGGAGGCCGAGACTCCCCAACACGGATCGCCCAGGCCGGCGGCCTCGGTCGCGTCCTCGAAGGTGCCGTCGCCTCGGTTCCGCCAGAGGGTGTCGGGGCCATGCTGGAGGACGAGCAGGTCGGGATCACCGTCGGCGTCGTAGTCGGCCACGGCGGCTCCCTGAGCCCAGCCGGTGTGCCTCAGCCCGGACGACGCCGAGACGTCGACCCAGGCCCCGGGCCCGTCGTTGCGGAACAGCCAGGGACCGCCCGCCGGCCGGACGCCGCCGTCGCGGACCTCGCTGCCTCCGGCGACGAACAGGTCGAGGTCGCCGTCCCCCTCGAGGTCGAGCAGGGCGACGCCCACTCCCAGCGAGTCGAGCACGCAACGCTTGGCCGGGTCGCCGCTCCTCGGCACCACGTCGAGCCCGAACTCAGACGCCCGGTCGACGAACCAGGGGCCGACCGCCGGCCTCGGCCGGGAGGAGGGCTCCGGGGGCCGAGCCTCCTCGATCCGGGTCGTCCCCCCGCAGCCGACCATCCCCGCGCCGATCGCCGCCAGCGCCAGGACGGCGACCGCCCCGGACCCTCCGCGCCAGCGGCCTGCTCCGCGGCGATGATTCATGACGCCTGGTCCCCTCTCGCCGTCATGTCGAATCGAACCGCCCGCCGGAGCGGACGGCTGAGGGCTGATGCGAGAGGGCCGGTGATCGAGGCTGAAGCGGAAGCTGCAGCTGAAGCCGGGCGGAATCTCTGCTCCGGCAGCTCGCGAAGAACTCCCAATCGCCCCGAGACAATCGAGGGGAGCCGGCTCCCCGATCGAGCCTCCGGGGGGATAAATGCGGGAGTCGGGGGCGATTCAAGGCCGGCCTCAGCCATCAACCATCGATCATCCTGGATTCCCCCCGGAGGGGAGCCGTCACTGGCCGCCGTACTCCTTGGTCGCTTCCTTCTGGGCTTCCTCGAAATCGATCTGATCGACCTCGACCGGAGGGGCCTCCTCCTCGCCACAGCCAGGGAGGACCGGGATGACGCCGAGCGCGGCCAGCAGGACCAGGGCGAGGGAACAGCGTCGGTTGTCTCGCATGTCGGTGAGCATTCCTTGGGGTGGAAACCTGCGGAATCGGAATCGGAACGGAACGGAACGGAACAACCCGGCCCGCATCCCCCGAAGTCGGCCGGATCGGCCATCCGGGAGATTCGGGCCGGGAGGGTCGGAGACCGACTCGAGGCCGATCCGACCGATTCGGATCGGATCGGCCCCGAACCAATCGATCAATCAGTACTGGTCGGCGCTGATCACCTCGCCACCCCGACGGGTGGACAGGCCCATCCAGGTCATCTGGGCGACCGACTCCTTGAAGAACTTCACGCTGCCGTCGCACATCACGGCGTTGGCGCCGCCGGGGTGGTAGGACGAAGCCGGCTTCATGATGTACCACCAGTTGTGGGCTCGGCAGCAGTGCTGGTTCGGCGTCCGGATGGAGTTGAACCAATTCCGCCAGATCGAGCCCTCGACCCAGGAGTACCCCTTGTACCGCCACGAGCCACCCCAGGGGATCGGACCGGTGTCCCAGGGAATCTGGTTGCAGGCGGCCACGGCCTCAAGGATGGTCGACGAGTCGCTGGTGGCAGCGGCCTGGACGCAATCGGAAACCTTCGTACGAGCCGCTCCGACGACGAGCGGGCCGTTGGCCACCTCGGCGCAGGCCAGGGTGTTGCTCGTGCCGTCCCGGATGTCGGCGATCTTGATCGGCTGGATCGCCGGACGGGCACCGTTGATCCGGATCGAGCTGTCGTCGTCATACGAGCGGCCGAAGACGCCGTCCCAGCCGGGGGCGGTCGGGTACCAGGTCCCCGAGTTCCAGGCGTAGTTGGTCGCCCAGAACTGGAATGAGTCGCTGGCGTATTCCGTGTAGATCTCTGACGGACAAACGTAGGTGCTAATCCTCGTCCGGCCGACAGTGATCGTCGCCGGCTGGGTCCAGATCCAGCGCTGGCCCAGGTTGAAATTGAAGGAGTCGTAAATCGCGTTCTGCTCCACAAAGGGCAGCAGCGCCACCTGCGGCGACATCCCACCGGGCATCTCGCCCATCGGGAACGATCCCCAGGTGGACTCGTAGTTATGCAGCGCCAGGCCAATCTGCTTGAGATTGTTGGTGCATTGAGCACGCCGGGCCGCCTCGCGGGCACTCTGCACCGCCGGCAGCAACAGGGCGATCAGCACGCCGATGATCGCGATGACCACGAGCAGCTCGATCAGCGTGAAGCCGCGTCGATTGCGCTGTGTCACGAATTCGCTCTCCGTGATAATGGGTCCCCATTCCGCCGACATGAGCGCACGCATGCCATTCCGAGTAACGGCTGCCAGGCGAGGATCAACTCATGCGAGCTGAACGGGTGAATTCGACCGCGCGGAATGAGAGAAGAATCGATTCAATCAGTCAGGCGAGAACTCGGGCCGAATGGCGGTGATTGAGGAGAGTACCTCCGCCGAGCGTCCACGATCGATTGTCGCGGCCCCGAGCGCTGACACCATAACGGGAACCCGTGGGTAGGACAAACAAAAAACGAGCGGATCATCCCAAATCAGGCGATTTTTCTCCGCATTCGAAAACAAATCCCCTCGCCCCGGGCAACCGGAGGAGCGTTGGAGACCGGACCACCCACCCTTCCGGGAATCTCGGCACATCCTGGAGATCGGCTCGGGTCGGCGGGTCATCGACCGATTGAATCAAGCAGCTGGGCCCGCTGCCAGACCCGGCGCCGGTAGGACGGCTGAGGCGGTCCTTCGGGCAGGGCCCGGAAGACCTCGTCAACCAGGGCCAGCAGGCGCCCCCCGACAAGGAGGCGATCGTCTCGCTGCCGGATCGGCGCTCGGAATTCGACCCGAGGATGCTCATCCGTGTTCAGCAACGCTCCCGGATCCGGGGCCGGCCAAGAACCGATCCGGAGCCGTCGCAGCGCCGTCGCGGAGCCGAGGTACACGTCGGAATCCTCCAGCGCCGCTCCGATCGCCGGCAGGACCGCCTCGACCCGATCGTCCTCCACCGCGACCGGCCGATCCGACCCGACCAGCGCGACCATCCCCTTCTCCGCCTCCAGCGCCCCCCACCACAGCGAAGCGTGGGGGAAGACGCTCGCGAAGCTGTCCGAGATCATCATGAACTCCTCCCGGCCCAGCTGGTACAGCGGCAGCCACTGGCAGAACAGCCCCCCCTCGGCCAGTCGATCGCGGACCACCCGGTAGAAGTCGGTCGTGTACAGATACCCGGCCTTGCTCTCCCACGGAACAAACAGATCGGAGACGATCACGTCATAAGAATCCCGAGAAGCGAGCAGGTCATGCCTCGCGTCGTCGACCCGGATCTCCACCTTCGGGTGGTCGAGCACGCCGAAGTTGGCGTCCTGGAACAGCCGGGCCGCCTCGACGACCTCCGGGATCAGCTCCACCACCCCGACGCGCTCCACCTCCGGCACCAGGACCGCCGGGCCAGCGGTCAGTCCGGTCCCCAGGCCGAGGAACAGGACCTCCCGGGGGTCCGGGTGCAGCAGCAGCGGCAGGAGCCCCTGGCGGTACTCCCGGACGGTCGCCTCACCGGTCGAGCCGAGGCCGTAATGCAGGTCGTGCCTCAGGATCCGCACCCCCGGCCGGGCGTCGACCACCTCGGTTCGGCCGTACGGCCCCTCCCACGACGCGACGATCCGAATCCTCGGATCCGCGGGCAGCGTCCGAATCCGGGCGGGCACCTGCACCGTCGAGGCGATCCACCCCAGCAGCAGCAGTCCGGCGAAGAACCCTTCCGCCACCGACCTCCTCAACGCGACCAGCAGCCCCAATCCCGCCAGGCCAAGTCCGCCGCTGGCGACCCCGAATGAGGCCCACAATCCAGCCGTCGGCAGCAGCACGAAGCTGGCGACCAGCGCTCCGACCGCCGCGGCGACCGCGTTGGCCGCCGAGAGCCAGCCAACCACACTCCCGCTGGCCTCCCCCTGCCGCTCTCCCCAGCGACCGCTCCCCGCCGCCTCCCAGCAGGCCGGCAGCGCCAGCCCGAGCAGGGCCACCGGAGGTGTCACCACCAGCGCCACCAGCCCGCCCGCGCCCAGCAGATACGTCCACCACGACGAACCGCTGGAAAAGTATTCCAGGCCCGTCAGCACCGAAAACAACGCCACCGACCCCGCCACCCCCGCTGATCCCACAACCATCGACCAGGCGACAATGAGCCTCGGCTCCCACCGACTCCGCACGTTCGCGTAGACCGCCGAACCAATCGCCAGACCGCCGATGAACGAGGCCATCACCAGACCAAATGTATACGTGCTATTATGAAAGGTCAGGGCGAACATCCTCGTGTAGAGGACCTGCAAGGCCAGCGTCCCGGCCCCCGAGACCGCCGCCATCGCCACCCAGGGCCTCAGGTCGGAGGGTGGAACCCCCTCGGACTGCCGCCGTCCCCTGACCGATCGGGGGACGGCGACCCGATCCGGCTCGTCCCAGGCCGGCATCGCGCCTCGGCGAGCCATCGCCAGGGCGAGCAGGCCGCACCCGGCGGAGATCGACGCGGCCATAGTCCCGCTGCCCCTCACACCGACCTCCACCAGCAGCACGGCCGTTGCCGCGACCACTCCCAGCAGGGCGCCGGCCGTGTTCAGGGCGTAGGCGCGGGCCACGTCGCCGGCGCGGGAAAGCCGACGCGGAGAGACCGCCTCGGCCATGAACGGCAAGGTCGCGCCGAGGGCGGCCGTCGCCGGCAACAGAATCAGCACGCAGGAGAACGCCCGCAGCGCCGTCCGAGCGAGGCCTGGACCGGGATCCAGCCAGCCGCCGGCCATCAGGCCATCAGGCCGCCGGACAGCTCGAGCAGGGTCGGCACCAGGGCGGCCCACGCGGCAACCAGCAGCTCGCAGGCGCCGTAGCCAACCAGCGGGCGAACCGCTCGGGTCAGCCGGGCCGCGACCGCGGAGCCGATGGCCAGCCCGGCGAAGTAGGCGGCAAGCACCACCCCGGCCGCCTGCACCGTTTGGCCCAGTCGCAGCCCGATCTGTCGCGACCAGGACACCTCATAAATCAGCGCCGCCGCCCCCGAGGCGAAGAACAGCCCAAAGGCCGCTCGCCTCGCCAGCGGAACCCTGACCACCCTGGGCCGCTCGAGTCGGTCGGGATCGGTCATCGCTCGCGGTTCGCCTCCGGCTCGTCTCGCCCAGCGGAAGGGCCACACGCCGCGTCGGATCGCGGAAACGACGATCCGGGAACGGGCCAGGCCCCTGGGCCGGGTGCGGGGTGGGATGTCAGTACTGGTCGGCGGAGACGACCTCCCGACCCTTGCGCGTCGCCAGCGCAAGGAAGACCTCCGGAGTGATCGAGTCCCGGATCAAGTGGACCGAACCATCGGCGTACAGGAAGTTCACCCCACCCGGGTGGCGGCTCCAGTAGTCCTCCGGGTGGGCTCGGGGGTGATTCGGAGTCCGGGGCGGATCCGCAACCCCAACCGTGCTGATCACCATCGAAAACGCAGGGTGCGGGAACGACTGAAACCTCGGGTCGCCCCCCTGACTCGGCGGTGTTTTGAAGTTGTAGCCATGAGGAGTCCGAGCCGTCCAAGTCACGGGGGAGAGATTGAAACTCCGCTCGCCGACACAGAGCGTCTGGCTGGTCCCGTCCCGGATGTCGGCGATTCGGATGCGGCTGTTCAGGAAGAAGATGCCCTGGCCATCATCCGGACCAATCTCGCCAATGCCGTTGCTGCCGATGTAGTTCCCGGTACTCACCTCGGTAATTGTCATCGTGTCCCCCTCGTCCCGCACCGGCACCAGTGCCACCTCGTCGTCCGACGGGCAGATGAACGACCTGACCCGACTCCGCCGAATCGTCTCGTTCTGCGGGAAGTCAACCGAAAGGTCGAAATTGATCGCATCATACAGCGGTCCCTGCTCCACCTGGTTGAGCACCATGCTCCCCCAGCCCCAGCCTGGCCATCCCGCCCAGGCGTCGTCCTGCTGGAAGCGATCCACCCCCAAATGGCCATGGTCGTGGTCGTCCTCCTCGAAGTAGGCAACCCAGCCAGGGGGAAACGCACCGTGGTTGTTCTCGTAGTTATGCAATGCGATGCCGATCTGCTTCAGATTATTGATGCACTGCGCCTTGCGGGCCGCCTCGCGGGCCGCCTGCACGGCGGGCAACAGCAGGGCGATCAGCACGCCAATGATGGCGATGACCACCAGCAACTCGATCAGCGTGAAGCCGGGGCGACCCCCGGTCCTCGGGGCAGCGGGGAGACTCATCGGAAAACTCCTGGAGACGCGAGGAGGGACCAATCCGTCCTGAATTCCTGTCCAAGACGTCGTAGAATAGTCCTGCGACGGGGCGGTTTGCCGACCGCCCCGCCGCCCTCGCGCCACCTCTGCCTCACGGGCGCGGGGCCTCGGCGTAAGGGCGTTTGTGAGTGCCACCTCCCACGCCCTTACGCCGCCGTTTCCTCCTCGACCCGTCCGCGTGCCCGCCGGACGAGAACCGAGCCAAGCACCCCAACGGCCCCCAGGCCCATCATCGCCAGGCTCGCCGGCTCGGGAACAACCGGCGAGGCCAGCGGTCCCACATTGAACCGGAAGGTCGCCGTGTCGCTGAGCGTCCCCAGGGTCCGGTGCGTGCCGGTGGCGGTGATCGTCAGGTCGTAGACCCCCTCCGTGGAGAAGCCGAAGTTATAGTGATCGTGCCCCCCGATGGAGCCGATCGTCAGCACATCGGTACCGTCGATCCCATCGATCGTGTCCCAGAAGACGGTCGTCCCCAGCCCGGTCTGAAACAGGGCGAACGCCCCGGGGCCGGAGAAGCCGGTCAGCGAAAACGAGAAGCTCGACCAGTCGCCGGAGGTGAGCTCCTCGGTCGCGATCCCAACAAACGGCAGCAGCGGGTTGTTGCTCTGGGGAAGAATCCAGACGGGGTCCCCCGCCGAAAGACCCAAAAACGGCAGCGCAACCGGCGCCGACAGTTTCGCATCGTCCGAGACGAGCACCGTGACCTCGGACGGGTCGTACTCATACGCCTCGTCGTCCAGGCCGGGCCCGAGCACCGCACCGTTGAGCACGGCGTTGGAGCCGAAGTGATAATGCAGGTGCAGCTCGTCGTTGTCCTCCAACGCGACACCGATGTCGGCGTGGCCGGCGGAGTAGATGTTCTCGAAGGCCGCCGACGCCGCGGGGCCGCCACGCAGCCCAAACGCCGCGATCGCGCCGATCGCCAGCGCCGTCTGAGTTCCGATCCGAAGACTCATCGTCGCAAAACTCCTGAAAGAACCGCGGAACGGTGCGGAAACCGGGGGCCCCTTGGCAGGCCCCAGCGCCTGGGAGTCGCCCGGCTAGCCGGCCGGACGCATCTCCTCGACGCTGGCGACCCATCCCCGGTCGGTGACGAGCTCGCGCGTCTGGTACTCGACGCCCTCACCCGTCCAGTGCGAGAAGCGGCAAGAGCCGCCCTTCGGCTGGCCCGCCTCAAAGCGGGGCAGCTTCGCCTCCAAGAGCCGCAGCAGAACAGCCCCCGGAAGTTCGTGGCCCTCCGGATCACCAGACATCCCCGAAAGGTCCAGAAGCCGGTCGGCCCCCGGAGCGTGGTAGATCCAGAGCGTGTAGGGCATGGGGTGGTCGTGTCGCTCGCAATACAACAGCTCGGCCCCGGTCGGCAGCCGGCGCGTCACCTCCTCCGGAGCAGGGGCCTCGGCGGGCCCCCCCTCCCCGGCGCCACAGCCAGTCGGAACGGCCGCGGCCAGCAACAACACCCACACCGCCCCCATCCGCTTAGAAACGGCTCGCATCAATCACCTCGCCGCCATTGCGCGAGCCAAGCGCCCACCAGACCGCATTGTCGACCGTCTCCTTGATGAACCGAACGCTCCCATCCCCCAGCAAAACGTTGATCCCTCCCGGATGCTCGCTGCTGGGGGTCACAATGATCTCGCCGGTCGACTCGCCACCGTAAAGATGACAATTGCGCTCGTTAATATTCATGACATGCATGTATGTCGACGCGGTGTGGCCCCACCCCGAGATCCAGGCTCGGCCGTGGTAGACCGTCCAGTTCGGGTCGGCAAGCGTCACCGAGCCGCAGTACTGTTGCCATCGCGCAAGCGTCCGAGACCGGCTGGCGTCCCCGGCGCAGTAGGATCGCGTCGGCTCGGGAGTTCTCAGCGTGCCGAGATAGTCCGAAGGGTCCTCGGCGCGGGTGATTAACCGCTCGGCGACCGCGGCCGTCATGCTCAGGCCGTCTCTCACATCGCTCAGGTGCACCGCCGGAGTGTGCCAGTCCGTCGGCGCCACCGGATTGACCAGGCCGATGAGCCCGTTGTGCGTCGACCGCCCGCTCCCTGCGACGGTCGTGCCCGAGGCATACGGCACCCAGCCGACATTCCCGGCATAATTCTCCGGCGCCAGGTGAGCGGTGCCCATCGTCGTGGTCGTGACGAACTCGTCGGACGGGCAGAGAAAGGCCGAAATCGTGGTCGCGCCCGCCGTGGCATTCGGGTGCCTCGCCGAGAGCGTGGCGCTGTAAATGGCCAGCGCGCCTCCGCAGGAGTCGGCCATGCCGATGTCGAAATTGATGGCCGAGGCGGTCGCCTGCTGCTCCAGGAAGGGCAAGAGGCGGGCATGCCAGCTCACCAGACCGTTCTGACAGCCGCCGCCGGGAGCCGGACGAGCGGCGGTGGTGGTCATCGGAAAGCAGCCGAGGGCGGCCTCGTAGTTGTGCAGCGCCAGGCCAATCTGCTTGAGATTGTTGGTGCATTGAGCACGCCGGGCCGCCTCGCGGGCACTCTGCACCGCCGGCAGCAACAGGGCGATCAGCACGCCGATGATCGCGATGACCACGAGCAACTCGATCAGCGTGAAACCGTCCCGGCGATCAGCCCGGGAAGGAGAAAACCTCAGCATCGTCGATGCTCCGGGGGAGTCGGATCGGGGTGGGCCGCGACCGGACGTTCGGGCGCGGCGGGGCACCCGGCGGAACGATGCGATGTTCGGGGCCGTCGGGTCGATCGCCCGAGGCCGAAGGGGCGCCGTCGCCCGAGGGGCGAGGGGCCGGGCCGATCGAAACCGGGCGGGCCGCGCCCGAATCCGCCCGCCGTGCGACGGGACGCACGGACCGAAGGGGCCGATCCGAGGGCGGAATGGCGTCCCGGGCCACGGCTCCGGGGAGCGAGCCGGCCGGTCGGCCGCGACGGCGCGCGGGGGCCGGCACGATCGCCTCACCCCGGCCGGGAGGCCTCGGGCACGGGCACCCGGCCGATCAGACGAGGATGGTGGGAGGGGCCCGGGTTCTGGGCCGGACGGAAACCGTCGCTCGCTCGGACGGTCGGGGGGAGGGCAGGGGAGAGAACCCAGGGCGTTCCTGGGCCCGAGGCGGATCGGCCAAGGTCCCCTGGTGATTCAGCGAGAACTCGCAGGAGGGGCAGTCGCTGGCGCAGGACGACCGCACGGGGCCGCCGTCGTGGAGGCCGGCGACTTCCTCCGAGGCGCCGTCGTGGCCCGCGGAGCAGGAGGGGGCGCTCGGGCTCCCCGACTCCCGGCTCGGCACCCCATGCGAGTGGAGCCCCTGTGCGAGCACGACCGCGAGGCCGTACAGGCAGGAGAGCCACCAGCGTTGTCGGGCCAGCCGATCGGTCATGCCAGGGTCGGTTCCATCCGAGGGAACGCGGGAGGGAACAAGGGCCGAGCGCTTGCCGAATGTGAGTCAATGGTGTGCCAACGCCTCGCTCCCTGTCAAGCGGGAATACCCTCGAAAACCGGAGGTTGAGAAACGAGGGCCGATGATCGAGAACGGCCGCGGGCCGACGCCGGGAAGCCATCGGCTCCTTGGCGTCGGCCCGCGGCCGATCGATCCCAACGTGATGTCGACGATGCTCAGCCCGGCGCCCGGCTCAGGCACCCGCGGGGGTCGCGGCCTCGACGGGGGTGAAGGTAAACGTGTCGCGCTCCTCGTCCCAGTCGATCTGCACGGTGGAGCCGCGGGGGATGGAGCCGTCGAGCAGGCCGGTGGCGATCGGGTTGGCCAAGCGCTTCTGGATCACTCGCTTCAGCGGCCGGGCGCCGAAGGTGGGGTCGAACCCCTCCTCGGCGAGCTGCCACTTCGCCTTGGCCGTGACCCGAAGCGACAGCCCGGCGTCGGCCAGCAGCCGCTCCAGCCGGGCGAGCTGGATGTCGACGATCTTCGTCAGCTCGCTCATGCCGAGCGGGTGGAAGATCACCGTCTCGTCGATCCGGTTGAGGAACTCGGGCAGGAACTCGCGGCGGAGCACCTCCCGGACGGCGGCCTGCATCTCCTCCTCGCGGTCGGCGCCGGCCAGCTCGGCGATCACCTGGGAGCCGAGGTTGGAGGTCATGATGATGACCGTGTTCCGGAAGTCGACCGTGCGGCCCTGGCCATCGGTCAGGCGGCCGTCGTCGAGCACCTGGAGCAGAACATTGAACACATCCCGATGCGCCTTCTCGATTTCGTCCAGCAGGATGACCGAGTAGGGCCGACGGCGGATCGCCTCGGTGAGCCGGCCCCCCTCCTCGTAGCCAACGTAGCCGGGAGGAGCGCCGATCAGCCGGGCGACGTTGTGTCGCTCGCCGTACTCGGACATATCAATGCGCACCATCGCCTGTTCGCTGTCGAAGAGGAACTCGGCCAGCGCCTTGGCCAGTTCGGTCTTGCCCACGCCGGTCGGGCCGAGGAACAGGAACGAGCCGATCGGCCGGTTCGGGTCCTGCAAGCCGGCCCGGGCGCGGCGGACGGCCTCGGCGACGGCGTGCACCGCCTGCTCCTGGTTGACCAGCCGCTGGTGGATGTGGTCCTCCAGCTTCAGCAGCTTCTCGCGCTCGGTGGCCAGCATCCGGCTCACCGGCACGCCGGTCCACTGGCTGACGACCTCGGCGATCTCCTCGGCGTCGACCTCGTCCTTGAGCAGCCGACGGCCCTCCTTGGCTTGGCCGTCGGCCTCGGCGTTCGCCTCGGCCTCGGCGATCCGGCGTTCCAGCTCCTTGCGCTCGGCGTCGAGCTGGGCGAGGGCGCGGTAGCGGTCCTCGCCGGGCAGCTCGCCGCGCTGCTGCATCTGGCGGAGGTCGTCGTAGGCTCGGCTGAACTCGACCTGGATCTGCGCCAGCCGCTCGCGCATGCCGTGCACGTCTCCCAGGCCCGACTTCTCCAGCTCCCACTGACGGCGGAGGTCTTGTAACTGCTTCTCGATCTCGGCGATCTGGCCCTCGATCTCGGCCAGCCGCTCCTGAGCGTGCTCCTCCTGCTCCCCCTGGAGCATCCGCTCGGCCAGTTGCAGTTGCAAGAGCTTGCGTTGGAGCACGTCGATCTCGGTCGGCACCGACTGCTGCTCCATCGACAGCCGGCTGGCGGCCTCGTCCACCAGGTCGATCGCCTTGTCGGGCAGGAAGCGGTCGGTGATGTAGCGGTCGGACAGCTTGGCCGCGGCCACCAGTGCCGAGTCCTTGATCTTGACCTTGTGGTGGACCTCGTACCGCTCCTTCAGCCCTCGGAGGATGGAGATCGTGTCCTCCACCGACGGCTCGCCGACGAACACCGGCTGGAAGCGGCGTTCCAGCGCCGGGTCCTTCTCGATGTGCTGGCGGTACTCGTCCAGCGTGGTGGCGCC
This sequence comes from Tautonia sociabilis, assembly GCF_003977685.1. GTDB lineage: Bacteria > Planctomycetota > Planctomycetia > Isosphaerales > Isosphaeraceae > Tautonia > Tautonia sociabilis. Next base: position 163,740 of record NZ_RYZH01000005.1, read on the forward strand.
GATGCAGCGCAGCTCTCCCCGGGCCAGTGCCGGCTTGAGCAGGTTGGCCGCGTCGACGGCCCCCTCGGCCTTGCCGGCGCCCACGACCAGGTGCAGCTCATCGATGAACAGGATCACCTTGCCCTCGGAGGAGGTCACCTCCTTGAGCACGGCCTTGAGCCGGTCCTCGAACTCTCCCCGGTACTTCGTCCCGGCGATCAGGGCCCCCATGTCCAGGGCGATGAGCTTGCGGTCGCGCAGCGTCTCGGGCACGTCTCCGGAGACGATCCGCTGGGCCAGCCCCTCGACGATCGCCGTCTTGCCCACGCCCGGCTCCCCGATCAGCACCGGGTTGTTCTTCGTCCGACGGCTGAGCACCTGGACGACGCGGCGGATCTCCGCGTCCCGGCCGATGACCGGGTCGATCTTGCCCGACCGGGCAAGCTGGACCAGATCCCGGCCGTAGCGCTCCAGCGCCTGGTACTTGTCCTCGGGGTTCGGGTCGGTGACGGCCTGGCCGCCGCGGACCTTCTGCAAGGACTTGAGAATGTCCTGCTCGGTGACTCCCAGCGCCTCCAGCACCTCCTGCGCCCGGCTCTTCACCCGACAAAGGCCGATCAGCAAGTGCTCGACCGAGACGTACTGATCCTTCATCCGGTCGGCCTCGGCCTGGGCCGCCTCCAGGGCCTGGGCCAGCTCGGGGCTCATCGTCGTCTCACCGCCGGAGACCTTCGGCAGGGCGTCGAGCCCCTGCTCGGCCGCCTTGCGGACCTGGCCCGGATTGACCCCAAGCTGCTCCAGGATCGCCTTGACGACGGCCTGGTCCGGCTCCAAGAGCGCCGCCAGCAGGTGCATCGGCACCAGCCGCTGGTGCGATCGCTCCTGGGCGATCGACTGGGCCTTCTGCACCGCTTCTTGACTCTTGAGCGTCAGCTTGTCAAATCGGAATGCCATGATCCACTCCCCCTCTTCCGGCCGGCTCGGGACCACGATGCCCGGAGGCGGTCGGACCGAATGTGTGTCGAATCGCTTGTCCGAGACAATACGACGGTGGCTCCCCCGTCGTTCGCCGGAATCCGCCCGGAATTCAAGGAGATTCGCCCAGCAATGCGGGCGGCACCTCACGCGGCCACTCGAACGCCAGGCAGCGCTCCAGCGCCTCGGCCCAGGCCCGGTCCGGGTCGGGCCCGGCGGCCGGATCCATCGCGTGCCAGCCGCCGCCGGGCTGGCCGGTGTCCTTGCGCACGACCAAACTTGCCAGGTCCGGCAGCCCCGCCCGCCGGCACCGCGCCGAGAGCGGGATGAGCAGCTGTCGGTGCAGGTGCCTCCGGTTCAGCGGCGGCCCGGCCCGGCCGGCCAGCTCGGTGTAGGTCACCGTGCGCCCCATGCGGATCGCCTCCCGGAGGACGGGCCAGGCGCGTCGGATCAGGGTATCGAGGTCGGTCATGTCCCGATCGCCTTGACGATCGACCGATCGATCGATCGATCGATCAATCGATCAGCCCGCGAGGATCGCGTCGATCAGCCGATGCGACCCCGGCAGCGGCTCTCCCCAGAGCCACGACACGTCCAGCCAGAACCCGGGCACCGCGCCCGATTCCCAGCGGCCCGAGCCGAGCCGGATCGTCTCGTAATCGCCCAGCGCCAGGCGATGCACGATCAGGACCTTGTCCCGGTCGTCGACGTAGACGATCTCCGGGATCCGGGCCTCCCGGTACACCGCCGCCTTGCGGTCCAGGTCGTGCGAGCAGTTGCCGGGCGAGAGGACCTCGACCACGAGCACCGCCTCCCCCATCGCCAGGCCGCTCGGCGGCAGCGGCTCCGCCCCGGCGGGCGCAACGAAGACGTCCGGCTCCAGGTCGCGATCCGGGGCCACCCGCAGGACGGCCGGCCCGGTCAAGACCCGGCCCCGCTCACGCTCGTGGCAGAAGGCCGAGAGCAGCACGTACCAGAATCCGACCAGTTCCTGATGCCGGACGCTCACCGGGGAGGGCATGTAGACGGTCCCGTCGATGAACTCGCAGTAGCGGTCCTCGGGCGCCCGGAGGAAGAAGTCCCGCTCGGTCTGGCCCTCGATGGTCACCAGGGCGTCGGCCTCGATCGACGAGCGGTCGTACCGGGCCCCGGGGGGCGCCGGCTCGAGGTCGGGGAGCCGCTGCCGACGGACGGTCTCCAGATCGGCGGGGGATGCCATCTCCTCCTCCTGCTCGGTTCGACGCGACGGGATCAGGGCCGGCCCGGTTCGGCCCGGCTCAGAAGAACGGGTCGTCCGGCCAGCCGTCGTGGTCCCGGGCGGCTCGGTAGCGCTCGAACCAGAAGCGGACGTCCTCCGACTCGGCCTCTCCCCGGGAGACGTAAATCTCCCACCAGGCGGCCGAGGGGCGGAGCAGCTCGCCGGAGTCTCCGCGGCGGGGCTTTTGGATGATCAGGGCGGAGAGGTCTGGGTGCCCTTGCTCGACGCAGACGGCCTGAAGGGGCCGGAGCCGGCGGGCAAAGACGGTGCGGGGAGATTCCTTGATCTCCAGCTCGTCACCGCAGCGCCGACAGAGATCGTCGTAGGTGACCCAGTTACCCCGGCGGCCGGCGCGGGCGTCCTCGGACAGCTCCCGAGCGATCCGGACGAGCAACGAGTAAACCGGCCGAGCGTCGTCGAGGGACATCGCCATCCTCCCGGGAACCGGGGCGAAGGGGCCCGGCCCTCCGACTCGGAGGGTCCGGGCCGTTGGGCTGGGGGGCGATCGCGATCCGGGGCCTCGGCGATCGGTCGGGCCACGTGGACGGCCGAGGAGCGGGAGGGCCGGGATCGCGCCGAGGGGTCCGGAATCGGGCCCGCCGGTCGACGGCCAGGGCCTCGACCGGACCCCGGGCGACGCGATCGCCGCCCGGGCCGGCCGGGGCCTCCCCGGCGGGGACCGGCCCCGGCTTCCCTCCCACTATCGCCGATCGGTCATCCCCCATCAACCGGCGCGGCCGGCCCATCGCCAGGGATGGCCGCCGACGGACCCGGCGGACCGGGCCGCATCGGGCGGACGGGGCCCGGCCGATGCGGCCCGGGACGACCTCCCGGCGGCCGGGGGTCACTTCTTCTCTTCGAACTCGACGTCGATGACGTCCTCGGGAGCCTGGCCGCCCCGGGAGCCGTCGCCGGAGGCCTCGGGGCCCGGCCCGGCGGCGCCGGGGCCGGCCGCGCCGGCGCCGGCCTGCCCGGCGGCGGCGTACAGGTGCTCGGACATCGCCCGGCTGGCCTGCATCAGGGCATCGATCGCCGAGCGGATGGCCGAGACGTCATCGGAGCCCTTCACCTCGTTGACCTTGGCGATCGCCGCACGCACGGCCGAGACGTCCCCCTCGGAGAGCTTGTCCTTGTTGTCAGCGATCAGCTTCTCCATCCGGTAAACGTGCTGCTCAGCCTCGTTGCGGGCCTCGGCCAGCTCTCGGCGCCGCTTGTCCTCGGCGGCGTGGCTCTCGGCGTCGCGCCGCATCTTCTCGATCTCCTCCTGGCTCAGACCGCCGGAGGACTGGATCGTGATCTTCTGCTCCTTGTTCGTGCCCTTGTCTCGGGCCGAGACGTTGAGAATCCCGTTGGCGTCGATGTTGAACGTCACCTCGATCTGGGGGACGCCCATCGGGGCCGGCGGGATGCCGTCGAGGTTGAACTCGCCGAGCAGCCGGTTGTCGGCGGCCATCGGCCGCTCTCCCTGGAAGACCTTGATCGTCACGGCCGACTGGTTGTCGTCGGCGGTGGTGAAGGTCTCCTTCTTCTCGGTCGGGATGGTCGTGTTGCGCGGGACCAGCACCGTCATCACCCCGCCCTTGGTCTCCAGGCCGAGCGACAGCGGGGTGACGTCCAGCAGCAGCAGGTCCTTGACGTCCCCGGTCAGCACCGCCCCCTGAATCGCGGCGCCGACGGCCACGACCTCGTCCGGGTTGACCCCCTTGTGCGGGTCCTTGCCGAAGATCTCCTTGACGATCTGCTGGATGCGGGGCATCCGGGTCGAGCCGCCGACGAGCACCACCTCGTCGATCTCCGAGGCCTTCAGGCCGGCATCCTGCATCGCCTTCTGCACCGGGCCCTTGCAGCGCTCGAAAAGGCTGTCGGTGAGCTTCTCGAACTCGGCCCGAGTGATCGACATCATCAGGTGCTTCGGGCCGCTCTGGTCCGCCGTGATGAACGGCAGGTTGATGTCGGCCTGGGTCTGGAAGGAGAGGTCCTTCTTGGCCTTCTCGGCGGCCTCCTTGAGGCGTTGCAGCGCCATCTGGTCCTTGCGGAGGTCGATCCCCTGCTCGCGCTGGAACTGCTCGGCGATGTGGTGGATCAGCGCCTCGTCCCAGTCGTCGCCGCCGAGGTGGGTGTCGCCGTTGGTCGAGAGGACCTCGAAGACGCCGTCGCCGACGTCCAGGATCGAGATGTCGAAGGTGCCGCCGCCGAGGTCGAAGACGGCGATCTTCTCGTTTTTCTTCTTATCCAGGCCGTAGGCCAGCGCCGCGGCGGTCGGCTCGTTGATGATCCGGGCCACCTCCAGGCCGGCGATCTGGCCGGCGTCCTTGGTCGCCTGACGCTGCGAGTCGTTGAAGTAGGCCGGCACGGTGATGACGGCCTTGCGCACCTTATGGCCGAGGTAGCTCTCGGCCGCTTCCTTCAGCTTGCGGAGAATCAGCGCCGAGATCTCCGGAGGCGTGTACTCCTTGCCCCCGGCCCGGACCTTGACATAGTCGCTGGGCCCCCCCACGACCTCGTAGGGGACCATTTTCTCCTCGTCCTGAACCTCGCTGTGCCGACGGCCCATGAAGCGCTTGATTGAATAGATCGTTCCCTTGGGGTTGGTGATGGCCTGGCGCTTGGCCGGCTCGCCGACCAGCGTCTCCCCCTTGCTGGTGAAGGCCACCACCGAAGGGGTGATTCGGCTCCCCTCCTGGTTGGCGATGACCGTCACGTCACCGCCCTCCATCACCGCGACCACGCTGTTGGTCGTGCCCAGGTCGATGCCGATAATCTTCTCGCCTTCCGCCACGTCGATGCTCCTTTCCGGCGTCTCCGCCGTGATCGCCCGTCCGGCCCTGGGGCCCTCCCCATCGCCCGCACCCGTCCCGCCCGGCGGGCGATCGGGCACGCGGCCTGCGGGCCGTCGTTGCCTCCCTCAACTGCAAGGGAGATACCGTCCCCGAGAAACGCCCCGGAATCCGCGACACAACGCCAGGCGATCAAATGGGTTTCATCGAACCAATCCACGGCCACCCGTGGCCGGACTCGCGCTCCGAGCGCCGAAATGGCAGGAGGCGGCGGCCGCCGCTTTCCCGAACCCTGCCGAATTGGCAGCAAGTCTCCCCTGGCCGCGACGGACCTCCCTGTCCCGGATTGTAGTCGATCCCACCCGGGGGCGAAAGCGGCCGGGGGGAAAACGCTTGACAACGACCGCAAATCACTGTAATCACTTCAATCATCTTGGGTTAAGTCCAGACTCCTCGCCCCGGTCCGGGGCTCCTCGACCCGCGCCGCGAGACCGCCGATGCCGACGAAGCCCCCCGGCGCCCCCTCCCCCGATGCCAGCGCCTCGGATCGCCGGGGGCGCGGCCGCGCCGACTCCAAACGCGCCCCCACCCTCGCCAGCCTCCGCGCCGAGATCGACCGCATCGACAAGGAACTCGTCGCCCTGCTCAACCGCCGCGCCGAGATCGCCGCCCAGATCGGCCAGGTCAAGGAGCGAGACGGCCTGGAGGTCTGGTCCCCCGCCCGCGAGGAAGAGGTCATCCGCAAGGCCCTCGCCCAGAGCCGAGGACCCCTGCCGGCCCAGACCGTCCGCCTGATCTTCCGCGAGCTGATGAGCGGCTCCCGCTCCCTCCAGCGCAGCCTCCGCGTCGCCTGCCTCGGCCCCAAATATAGCTACAGCCACCTCGCCTCGATCGCCAAGTTCGGCAACGCCGTCGAGCACGTCCCCGTCGGCTCCATCGCCGCCGTCTTCGAGGAGGTCAACCGCCGCCACGTCCAGTTCGGCCTCGTCCCCCTGGAGAACTCCACCGACGGCCGCATCTCCGACACCCTGGAGATGTTCGCCCGCCACTCCGGCCTGAAGATCCGGGCCGAGGTGAAGCTCCGCATCCACCATTGCCTGCTCGGCAAGTCCCCCTGGGCCGACGTCCGGCGGGTTTACTCCAAGGCCCAGGCCCTCTCCCAGTGCCGCCACTGGCTGAGCAAGAACCTGCCCCAGGCGGCCCTGGTCGAGGTCGTCTCCACCGCCCACGCCGCCGAGATCGCCCAGCGCGAGCAGTTCTCCGCCGCCATCGCCAGCCGCACCGCCGGCGAGGCCTACGGCCTGGACATCCTCGCCGAGAACATCGAAGACCAGCTCTACAACGTCACCCGCTTCGCCGTCATCGCCGAGCAGTCCGAGGCCCCCACCGGCCGGGACAAAACCACCCTCTTGCTCCGCATCTCCAACCAGGCCGGCGCCCTCTCCAAGGTCCTCGCCCCCTTCGAGAAAGCCGGCCTGAACCTCACCATGATCGAGTCCTTCCCCGCCTCCGCCGAAAACCTCCCCGGCCGCGATCCCTCGTACCTCTTCTTCCTCGACGTCGAGGGCCACGCCGACGACCCCGCCGTCTCCAAAACCCTCGACGCCGTCCGCAAACGCTGCGAACGCCTCGAAGTCCTCGGCTCCTACCCCCGGGGTGACTGCGTCGAGAGCTGATCGCCCCGGTCCCAGCCGGTCGACAGTCATCCCAGAGGCGGCAGAGGGAAGAAGGAAGAAGGCAGAAGACAGAAAGCAGGAAGGCAGAAGGAAGAAGGCAGAAGACAGAAGGCAGGAAGGCAGAAGGAAAAAGGCAGCCGGCGGATCTCCCCCGCTCGGTCGGTAGATCGGTCGGTAGAATGGAACGGCCGACGCCCTCCGACGCCTCGGGAGCCCCTCGACCATGGCCCGAAGCCCCTTCCCCGGCATGGACCCGGGCCTCGAACGAGATGATCCGGGGGGGTCAACCTCGTCGAGATCAACCTCCTCCGCGCCGGGACCCGCGTCACCCTGCTCGCCCCGGAGTCGTTCCCGGAGGACGATCGGACAACCTCCCAGGTCGTCTCCTGGCGAGCCCGGCGCCCGGAGGCGGTCGAGGTCGACCGAGTGCCGCTCCGAGAACGCCTCCCCATCATTCCCATCCCCCTCCGACCGGAGGATCCCGACGTGCCGCTCGACCTCCAGGAGCTGATCGACCTGGCCTTCGAGAACGGCCGATCCGGCGGGATCGACGACCGGGCCGAGCCCGACCCGCCCCTCTCCCAGGAAGACGCCGCCGGGGCCGACGGCCTGCTCCGGGGCCGGGGGCTGCGGTAGACATCCCGGCCGCGATCGACGATAGAAAGAGAATCAGGACGGGGCAGGGCAGGGCAGGGGGCGTCCCCGGATCGACCAAGCGCCCAGCCTCTCCCGGGAAGGAACCCGACACCATGCCCGACGTCTCGGAGTCGACCCGCCCGATCCTCCCCTCGCGATCGCTCCGCCCCGTCCCCCCACGTCCCTCCCCCCTCCGCTGGGACCACGACGCCGAGATCCGCACCCTCCGCGCCCTCTGGGAACGCCAGAAGCGGGAGGATACCGTCACCGGCGTCGTCGGCGCGGACCTCGCCTACACCGCCGCCCACCTCGAACGCGACATCCCCCTCCGCCGCCGCCTCCGAGTGCTCGACCAGATCACCGAGCACCTCCCCCGCGCCGGCCGGGTCTTCGAGTGGGGCTGCCAGCACGCCATCGACTCCTGCGTCTACCGCCTCCGCCTCGGCGACGCCGTGGAGCTGCACGGCGCCGACCTCTACCCCCCCGGCGCCTTCCACGTCTTCCACGAGTTCAGCCGCCTGCGCTACGCCCAGCTCCACCATCCGGTGGCCACCCCCTTCCCCGACGGCTTCTTCGACGTCATCACCTCCAACGGCGTGCTCGAACACGTCCCCGACGACGCCACCTCGCTCCTCGAACTCGCCCGCATCCTCCGGCCCGGCGGCACCCTCATCATCACCTGCCTGCCC
>NZ_RYZH01000060.1 GCF_003977685.1 Tautonia sociabilis
GGTGACGCCAGCGGTGCCGGCGAAGGACCAGGCGGAGCCAGCGGGGCGATAGAGGTAGGAGCCGCTCGAGCCGTTGGGGCCGGCCTCTGGCACCTCGAACCCCCCATCGGACAGGGGGATCGCGCTCGTCGAGATCCCCTCCGCCGTGACGACAGAGACCTCGAAGCTGTTCCCCTGGGCATTCCGGACCCGAGTCACCAGCGATTGCCCGTCGGGCTGCACGACGGGGGTGGTCGCGACGACCATCGAGGCGTAGCTCTCGTCGAGCGTTACTCGGGTCCACTCGCCGTTGGCCGGCACCTCGACGACGCCGCCTCGCAGCCGGGGCTGAGGACGAACCTCCTGGACGGCCTTAGCGACGTTCAGCCGGCCCCCGCTGACGGACGTACCCGCCAGGCTCGGGAGCCGGTCGGCCGATCCGATCAGCGCCGAGGCCAACTTCTGGGCGTCCAGCGTCGGGTCGATCGCCTTCAGCAGCGCCGCGGCTCCGGTCACGTGCGGCGCGGCCATCGAAGTCCCCGACTTGAACGAGTAAGCTCCCCCGGGGGTCGTGCTAAGAATGTCCACCCCCGGCGCCGCGAGGTCGACCGAGACCTGCCCGAAGTTTGAGAAGCTCGCCCGTTGATCGCTCCGATCGGAGGCGGCCACCGAGACGATATTCGGCAGGTCGTAGCTTGCGGGGTAGAACCTCGGGGACCCCGGAGCGTCGAGGGCCCGGCCCGAGTTGCCCGAGGCGGCCACGACCAGGTGCCCGGTCGAGGCCCCGGCGGTCTCGATCACATCCCGCAGTGCCTGGCTGTACTGGGTTCCTCCCCAGCTGATGTTCGAGATCACCGCGCCATTCCGGTAGGCGTAGCTGATCGCGTCGATCGCCGACGAAATCGAGCCGTTGCCGTTGCGGTCGAGCACCTTGAGCGGCATCAGCGAGACGCGCCAGGCCACTCCCGAGATCCCGGCCCCGTTGTCGCCGACAGCGCCAATTGTGCCGGCAACGTGGGTGCCGTGGGAGTTGTCGTCCCTCGGGTCGTTGTCGCGATTGACGAAGTCCCAGCCTCGAATGTCATCGACGTAGCCGTTGTTGTCATCGTCGATGCCATTACCGGGCACCTCACCGCGGTTGGTCCAGATGTTGGCAGCCAGGTCGGGGTGCGCGTAGTCCACTCCGGAGTCGAGCACGGCCACGACCACGCTCCGATTTCCAGTGGAGGTCTGCCAGGCGGTGGTGGCGTCGATGTCGGCGTCGATGGGGAGCGATCCGGTCGTGGCGACGGACGAGGCGGGGTTGCTCAGGCCCCACTGCTCCGGGAACCTTGGGTCGTTCGGCGCGACGGCAGCGGAGATCAGGTAGTCCGGCTCGGCGTAGAGCACGGCCGGATCCCGTCTCGCCGCGGCCAGCGTCGCCTCGACTCCGAGGGCAGGGTTGATTCCCACGACCCGGAGCCCCTCGACGGTCCCCAGCGAGAGGCCGGGCATCATCCCGAACGGATGCGGTTTTGCCTGCGCGACATGATCATCACGATAGCGGACAATGATGTGATCAGTCGCGAACTTGCCGGCCTCGAGGCCGAATGGCGTCATCGCCCCCCGGATCGCTCCGATCGGGTCGAGTCCCATCGGCTCGGCGTCGAGCAGCAGGCGGACTTCGAGGCGCTCCGGTCGGGGAGCGCACGCGGCACGCTTCTTGGGGCGCGGCATGGTGGGAGTACCGGGTTGCGAACTGCGAGGAGGTACGGAGATCTCGGGCGGGTGGGCTCATCAGGTCGGCAAGGCGCCCGGGCATCGGGTGCTTCCGAAGACTGGCGGGAGGCTCCCAGGGCGACATCGCCACCCAGCCGATCGCTCACGGCACGAGGCCGGGTCTCAAGGCAAGGGAAGCCACGAGTTGCGGGGTTACCATAAAAGGAGATCGAGCACCGGTCAAGCACGCCCTTGTGTTTTATCGCCACAACTCCGGTCGTGTTACAGTCTTGCAATAAATGTTCTTTGCATTATTGTTTTGTTGCATGGTCTCACTGATTGCGTGTTGATCCTTCGGCATCGCATGATCGCCGGTCGATCCTGAGGGGGGATCCGGGCCCGGAAGGGGGTGGCGGGCCCGACGAGAGCCGGTCAGGTCGGCCACCGTCGGCCGGTCGCTGGGGCGTCACAGGGCCCCGGGGCTGCGTCCTGGCTCGCCGCTGTCGAGGGATACTCTAGGACACCGATTGGGAGGGTGGGCCTCGATCGGTTTCGATTCTCGTGCCGGACCCGGCGAGGCCGCCCGCTCCGGGATCACGAGGCCCGAGGCGGGGGCGCCCTGGAGACGGCGGAGGCTCCGATCGGAGGATTCGGGGCCGGCGGGAAAAGCCGGATGAGGACGCCCGGAATGGGAGGGCACGCGACGGGAGGGCGGCGTCCTCGAGGCGGGAGGGGCCGGGAGGGGGAGGGATCGAGAGGGAAGGGGGAGGAGAGCCGGTCGCCGGGGGAACCGGCCCGAGGGCGTTGCCGGACGGCGTCGCCCCCGGGAGAACCGTGGGGAGCTGGGATCTCGGATGGGCCCGGGAGGGCGCCGTCCCGGGGGGAGATCAGGCCCTGGTCGGGGCTTCGGAGTCGTCGGTCGGCTCCTCGACCTCCACAGGGAGGGACGGATCGCGGTCGAGGGCCTCGCGGAGCGAGCGGAATTCCGCGCCGGTGACCCACTCCCGGTACGGCCGGATGACCTCGAGCAACCGCTCGTCCGGGGAGCCGTAGCCCTCGACGATTCGGGCGAGCGTTTCTCGGAACCGGTCGGCCTTGACCTGAGGGTCGTCGTATCGGATGAGGAGCAGGGCTTTCAGATGCTCGAGCGCTTGCTCGGAGATGCGGCGGGCCTCGATCGACTCGGCGTTCCGGGGGTCGGGACCATCGGGAGCGTCTGCTTCCCGCTCTCGGTTACGGCGGGCCTCCTCGGACGCCTGGCGGAGCGATTCCTGGGCCTCGGCGATGTACGCGTCCCAGTCGGCCGCGTACTGACGGTTGAAGGCCTCGATGTAGCCGGGCTCGTGCTGCTTGGAGAGGCTCACCAGGCGGCGGAAGATTTTCTCGAGCACTTCGCGTTCGTCTTCGCCGGGGTCGGAATGCTGGAAGCGGCGGAGCCGGCCGATCCAGACCCGCATTTGGGCGTACTGCTCGCGGCGGTCCATTGCGGCGAAGGCGGCGTTGGCTTCTTCGATCTCCCGGGCGAAGGCCCGGACCTGGAATTCGGGGAAGTGTTCCTCGGCCCGCTGGGCGAGGTCGTCCCCCTGCTGGACGTGGCCGTTGGAGGGGACCTGAAGGCGGTCCAGCTCCCGTCGGACGTGGTGGTAGCGGTCCAGGGCGGCCCGGAGTTCGATCCGGGCTCGGTCCAACTCGTCGCGCAGCGTCTCGAGCTCGGCCTGGGCCTCGGCTCGGCGGCGCTCGATCTCGGCGCGGGAGACCTGGATCAGGCGCTCGGCTTCCCGAAACTCCTGCTCTCCCATCAGTGCGCGATTCTGAGCGGTGCGACGGACGAGTTCCTTGAGCAGATGCTCATCCCCTTCGGCCTGTTCCAGCTCGCGTTGGCGAGCGGGGCGCACCTGCCGGTCGCGCGCCTCGACTTCCCGAATGGCCTCCTCGGCCTGCCGGAGCTGGTCGGCCGACAGCTCCAGCTCCTCGATGAGCTCCTGTGCCCTCGTCTTAGCCTCGACCCGCCGCAACAGATCCGCAAGCTGGCCCAACGGTGATCCCGTTGTCATGGCCCACCTACTCCTTTCTGGTCACTGACTGCTTAATATCGCCTAAGAGCGATCGGGACCGCCGGAAGGCTCCGGCCGAGTGGGGGGCCGGAAGCCGAGCTGAGAAGAGATGATCGGACGCTAAGGTGATCCGACGCGGACGGTTCCCGCGGTCCTGGTTATAGTTTACGCGGAGGAGGCAATCCCGCGCCGGGATTTGAGCGGGAATCGATCGCGGGTGGATGAGGACGGTCGGATGGAAGGACACCCGGTGATCGGGACGGCCCGGGATCCGGTGGGGGCGGATCCCGGGCCGGCGGAGGCGAAGGGTTCAGTGGGGGAATTCGGCCGGGGCCTCGATGTGCTGCCAGCCCTCCCCGCTGAGGGCCTGGAGGAAGGCGACCAGGTCGGCTTTCTCCCCTTCCGTCAGGTTGAGCGGCTTCATGCGCTGATCAATGGTTGGATTCGGGATTCCGCCCTTGTTGTAATGCTCGACGACTTGCTCAAGCGTCGTCAGGCTACCGTCGTGCATGTAGGGGCCGGTATGCTCGATCTCCCGGAGGGTTGGGGTTTTGAAGGCTCCCAGGTCCTTCGGGTTCTTGGTGACGGCGAATCGGCCCTCGTCGGCGAAGGTCCCGGTGTTCGGATCGTAGCCGATGCCGATGTTGACGAACGACTCGTCGCTGAAGTTGAAACCGAGGTGGCAGGCGTCGCATGCGGCCTTGTTGAAGAAGACATCCATTCCCCGGAGCTGGGCTTCGGTCATCGCCCCGTCCTCTCCCGCCTTGTAGCGGTCGTAGGGGGAGTTGCCCGAGTAGACGGTTCGCTCGAAGGTGGCGATCGCCTTGGCGACCCGGTCCAGGGAGATCTCCTCGGAGCCGAAGGCCTCCTCGAAGAGGGGACGGTAGCCGGGGATCCCTCGGATCCGGGCGACGACCGCCTCGTGGGCCTTGCTTTCCTCGGTTTCCAGGGTCATTTCCAGCGGGTTGGCCAGCGGGCCGATGGCCTGGTCCTCAAGCGAGGCCGCCCGGCCGTCCCAGAATTGCAGGGTGGTGAAGGCACGGTTGATCACCGTCGGAGCGCTGCGGCCCCCCTTCTGGGATCGGATGCCGGTGGAGACCGGCGAGGAGTCGGTGAAGGCCTTGCTTGGCTCGTGGCAGCTGGCGCAGGAGATGGTGTTGTCGGACGACAGCCGGGTGTCGAAGTACAGGTATCGGCCCAGTTCGGCCTTCGCTGGGCTGTAGGGGTTGTCGTCGGGCCAGAAGACCGGGATCAGCCCCAGCGGGACCTCCGGCTCCTGCGGCGGGGGCCAGGCGGGAGCGGGCCCGGCCGAGGGAGCGGCGGGAGCGGTGGTTCGGGCCAGGCCGATCCCCGTGGTGGCCGCCAGCCCCAGCCCCATCGCCGTCGCGACGGATATGATCGTTCGTCTCATCGGCTCTCGGTCCCCTTCGATTCTCGATCCCTCGGCAGAAACCCACCCGGGACCGGCGGGGTGAGCCGTGGGGCCCGGGTGGGGGCGGGAGGTTGGTCCGGGGAGCGGCCCTCCCGGGATCGAGAGGCCCGCCTCCGCTCGGACCGACCGGTTCCGACCCGGTCCAGGTCGGGCCGGACCATCATCCCTCGGTCAGGTATCCCTGGACGTAAAGCGCCTTCTGCCCGGCAACTTCCGAGAAGGTACCGTGGACCTTCACGACATAGGCCATATGTTCGATGGCCGCCTTGCGGAAGTTGGTCAGACCGTCCCGACGGGGGTTGTGCTCCTCGTCCATCAGGAGGAACAGCGAGCCGTCCTCGGTCAGCAGGCCGATCGGCTGTCCCTGCAGGGCGCACTTCTGGCCGCAGTCGCGGTGCTTGTCGCCCCGCTTGCCGACCTGCAGGTAGCAGGACAGATCCACGATCTCCCCGACCACCGTCATCGGCTTACCCTCGAGCACCTTCCCCTCGATGGCCGAGGTGTAGGTGGTGATGCTCCAGGGACGAGAGCCAGTCACCTCCTTGCCCAGCTCCGCGGCCGGGTTGTCCCAGGTGCCCTTGGTCGGCTCGGACCAGTCGGGGAACAGGATGCCGGGGCCCTGCTGCGCGGCGAAGGCCAGCGAAACGAGCACCAGCAGCGACCCGGCCGCGATCGGCCCATACTTCCTGGCGAAGTTCATCGGGGACGTCCTCCTCTGGTTGCGTGCACGCGTCGGTGAGGGCGGCGCGGACGGTCGCCGCCCGATCCCTCGCGGTTTATCACACCATCATCGCCTCGGCAAGTGGGGCCCGAGGGCGGATTCCCCGGGGCCTCGTCGCCCCGACCGGCCTCGCCGAGTCGGCTCCCACGCCAGCCGACTCTAGACTCGATCGGCCGATCCCCTCCCCGGGCTTCAAACCGGCCCGGCCTCGGAGCCGAGGGCCGCGCGGCGGCGCGATCCCCTCCGGAGCGGAGCCCTCCCCCGCGATCCGATTGACTTCGGAACGCGCGATTGCCTAAGCTGACGGAACGGCGTGCTGGTTCCTTGGGCAGGCCGGGCCCATCGCGGAGGAGTTGCATCGTGGCCGAGAAGCCCTGGGGAGGCCGATTCGCCGCCCAGACCGATCGCCGGGTCGAGCAGTTCACCGAGTCGATCTCCTTCGATCATCGCCTCTTCGAGCACGATGTCGTCGGCTCGATCGCCCACGCCCGGATGCTCGCCCGCGTCGGCCTGCTCACCGAGGCGGAGTGCGAACAGATTGTGCACGTCCTCTCCGAGATCCGGCAAGAGATCGCCGAGGGACGGTTCCCCTTCTCGATCGAGAAGGAGGATATCCACATGCACATCGAGTCGGCCCTCACCGCCCGGCTCGGCGATCTCGGGCGCAAGCTGCATACCGCCCGCAGCCGCAACGATCAGGTCGCCACCGATGTGAAGCTCTGGACCCGGGACGCCATCGACCGGCTCGACGGCCTGCTCGCCGACCTCCAGCGCGCCTTCGTCGCCTTCGCCGACCGCCATCGCGACCTGATCCTCCCCGGCTACACCCACCTCCAGCGCGCCCAGCCGGTGCTGGCCCCCCACTACGCGCTGGCCTTCGTTGAGAAGTTCGCCCGGGACCGAGACCGCCTGGCCGACTGCCGACGACGCCTGAACGTCCTCCCCCTCGGCGCCGCCGCTCTGGCCGGCACCACCCTGCCGATCGACCGCGAGTCTGTCGCCCGGGAACTCGGCTTTGATTCCGTCGCCGCCAACAGCCTCGACGTCTCCAGCGATCGCGATTTCCTGGCCGAGACGCTTTTCTGCCTCACCCTGGTCGCCGAGCACCTCTCCGGCTGGGCCGAGGAGTGGATCCTCTGGTCCACCCAGGAGTTCGGCTTCCTCCTGCTGCCCGATTCCGTCTGCACCGGCAGCAGCATCATGCCCCAGAAGAAGAATCCCGACGTCCTGGAACTGATCCGGGGCCGCACCGCCCGGGTCGTCGGCGCCTTGCAGACCGTCCTCGTCCTCATCAAGGGACTCCCCCTGGCCTACAACCGAGACCTCCAGGAGGACAAGCTCCCGCTGTTCGACGCCGTGGACACCGTCTCCTCTTGCCTTGAGCTGGCCGCCGTGGTCGTCTCCGGCGCCGAGCTGAACCGGGATCGCATCTCCTCCCGACTCGACGAGGGGTTCCTCGACGCCACCACCCTGATGGAGTACCTCATCCTCAAGGGGGTCCCCCAGCGCACCGGTCACGAGGTCGTCGGCCGGCTCGTCTCCCTCTGCGAGTCCCGGCGCTGCCGACTGGCCGACCTCCCCCTCGACGACCTCAGGGCCGCCTGCCCAGCCATCGACGAGGACGTCTCCGGTTCCCTCGGCGTGGAGAATGCGGTGAAGGCGTTCCGGTCGTATGGATCGACCGCGCCCGATCAGGTTTCAGAACAGTTGACGGCCTGGAAGGCGAAACTGGGGCAAGGCCCCAACGGATGATCGGGCGTCGTCGGTGCGGCTCCCTCCCGGTTGTCTTCCTGCCCGGGTCGTCTCGGATCACCCCGGCATCTTCCGACCGACGAAGCGGCCCGCCATGATCCTCGACCGCATCGCCAGCCTGCTCCGGACGTGCGACGGCAACGCCCCCACGCTGCCGCCGACGCAGTTGTTCAATGAGAACTGGCTCCTGCGCCTGATGATCGACTGGCACGCGACCCACCCCGACGCCGGGCCCTACCCGATGGCCCCGATGCCCGGGGCGACCTGGTTCGCCGAGGCGTGGCTGCCCTCCGCCTTCCTGCCCCGGTTCCGCAAGGATCGCCTGGCGGAGTCCTGGACCCACGCCGATGGCGCCGTCGGCCACTTCTCGACGGGCAGCCGGGGATGGGCCGATCTCGTCCTGCTGCCCGAGGCGAGGCAGCTCACCGTGATCGAGGGGAAGATGTTCAGCCGCCTCTCCAGCGGCGTGAGGAACGCCCCCTGGTACGACCAGGCGGCTCGGACGGTCGCCTGCATGGCCGAGATCCTCCGACGGGCCGACCGCCACCCCGTCGAGCTGGACGAGCTGACCTATGTGCTGATCGCCCCGAGGAGACGCATCGACGACGGCGTTTTCGCCGACGAGCTGGCCCGGGGCGCCATCCTCCGCAAGGTCCGCCGACGGGTGGAGGACTACGCCGGCTCCCGGGACGACTGGTTCCGGGAGTGGTTCGTTCCCACCGTCCGCCGGGTCGAACTGCTGTGCCTTTCCTGGGAGGAGGCCATCGAGGCCATCGCCTTCCACGACCCCGAGACCGGGCAGGAGTTCGACGCCTTCTACAACCGATGCCTGCATTACAACCGCCCCCAGGCGGTCACCGTGCTGCACGACCTCCGAGCCGGCCCCGCCCCCGAGCCCGACCCCGAGTTGGCGGACCTCGACGACGAGCCGGTCCGGGCTCGAGCGCAGGTTGGCGGCGGAGCCGGCCCCGCTCCTCCCGATCCCCCCGACCCGATCCGGGACGCCGCCATTCGTCGCAAGGGGTGATCGAGCCCGCCTCCGCCGCCGATTTCGAGAGGAAACGACCCTCGGCCGGGGCGCCCCGGCCGATCCCCCTGACTCCCCGACGCGAACCCGACGACCCTCATGGACCACTTCCCCTATCGCGACCGAGACCTCTACTGCGAAGGCATTCCCGCGTTCGAGCTGGCCGAGCGGTTCGGCACGCCGCTCTATGTGTACAGCACCGCCGCGCTCGTCGGCCGGCTGGAGGAGTTGCACACGGCGTTCGCCGAGCTGAATCCGCTGGTCTGCTACTCGGTCAAGGCGAACTCCAACCTCGGCCTGCTGAAGCTCATGGCCGGGCACGGCAGCGGCTTCGACGTCGTCTCCGGCGGCGAGCTGCACCGAGTCCTCCGAGCCGGGGGGGACCCGGGCCGGACCGTCTTCGCCGGCGTTGGGAAGACGGATGACGAGATCCGGGACGCGCTCCGGCTGGGCGTCATGCTCTTCAACGTCGAGAGCGAGGCCGAACTCGAGGCGATTGACGCCGTCGCGAAGGCCGAGGGGGTGAAGGCCCCGATCGCGCTCCGGGTGAACCCGGACGTCGACCCGAAGACGCATCGGTACATCTCGACGGGTAAGAAAGAGTCGAAGTTCGGTATGGACATCGACCGGGCCCTCCGAGCGGCGGAATCAGTCCGGGGCCGGGAGGGGCTGGCGATGACCGGCCTGCACATGCACATCGGCTCTCAGATCACCAGCACCGAGCCCTACGCCCGAGCCGCCGCCAAGGCCGCCGAGCTGATCGACCGCCTCCGGGGCATGGGCCACGACCTCCGCTGGTGCAACATGGGGGGCGGCTTCGGCATCGACTACCGGGGAGGAGAGTCGAAGCCCATCGCCTCCTTTGCCGAGGTGATGGTCCCCCGGCTCAAGCCCACCGGCTGCCGCCTGGCGATGGAGCCCGGCCGGTCGATCGCCGGCAACGCCGGCATCCTGCTCAGCCGGGTGATCTTCACCAAGCAGTCCGGCGACAAGCGGTTCGTCATCCAGGACGCCGCCATGAACGACCTGATCCGCCCCGCGCTTTACGAGGGGTTCCACCGCATCTGGCCCGCCCGGGTGCCCGAGGGGGTCCCCTCCTGGCCTGACGACTTCGAGGCCGCCATCCCCGGGACCGAGCCCCGGGACGTCGTCGGCCCCGTCTGCGAGAGCGGAGACTTCCTGGCCAGAGACCGCCACCTGCCCCCCCTGCACCGAGGGGACCTGCTCGCCACCTTCTCGGCCGGCGCCTACGGCATGGTCATGGCCTCCAACTACAACACGCGCCCCCGAGCCGCCGAGGTCCTCGTCGACGGCGAGAACGCCCGGCTCGTCCGCCGCCGAGAGACGATCGACGACCTGATCGGTCCCGAGCTGGTTGGGCTGGAGGGGTGACGTCGGCCTCCTCGATCCCCGGTCGGGGCCTCCGGCCGGGGGGGGCCGAAGGGGATCGAGGACCGTCGACTCGTGCGGGTCGGGCCGGTCGCCCGGGTCCGACCGGAGCTTCCGGGCGCGGTTTCCCTGCCGGGAGAGGCGATCGTATCGCGATGCGGGCAAATCCGACGCTCCGACAACCGCCTCCCGGCCCTCCATCGGTCATCATTGGACGTGTCGTCTTCGCTCCGCCGAGCGCCCTTCGCCGTCCTCCTCGGAGCGAACCGTCGGGCCCGGCCCCCTGGCAACCCGTCGGGTGCCCTCCGGCATCCGCTCATCTGCTGTGATCCTCCGGTCCCTGCCATCCCCAAACGACGAGGTCCGCACCATGCCCCCGACCCCGACCCTCCGCCCTCGCGATCCCGGCCGGATCGGCGCCGCCGGTCGGGTGGTCGCGGCGCTGGCCGCGGCGCTGTCGGCCGTCGGGGCGATCGGCCTGGGCCCCGTCGAGGCCACGGCCCAGGCGCCGGGCCTGGAGACCTTCGCCAAGCAGCCGGAGACTCCCCTGGAGCTGTGGGACGCGATCAGCTACCTCGGCCGGGTCGGCCGCTTCGACCAGGCCGCCCCTCTGCTCGACCGCTTCCTCCAGGCCGATCCCGACGACGCCACGATGCTCGAGATCCGGGACCGCTTCGGCGTCGGCTCCATCCTCCGGCTCCAGGATGACCCCCGGACCTCCCGATCGGTCGCCGGCCTGCTGGACCGCCTCACCGCCGCCTCCCGGCGCACGGCCCGGCGCGAGGACCGCATCCGGGAGGCCATCCGGTTGCTGACCGGGAGCCCGCTCCAGCAGGCCGAGGCGTTGCTCCGGCTCGGAGAGTCCGGCCCCTATGCGGTCCCCTACCTGCTGGAGGCCGTCGCCAGCCTCGACCCCGGCTCCCCCGACCGGGCCCTGCTGGTCGGCAACCTCGGCCGGCTCGACCGCCGGGCCGTCCCGGCGCTCATCGCCGGCCTCGACGCGCCGGATCCCGTCCTGGCGGCCGAGGTCGCCTCGGCCCTGGGCCGGATCGGGGACCGGCGTGCCTTGCCCTTCCTCGTCGCCGAGGCCACCGGCACCGTCGAGGGCCGCGACGCCGTCCGCAACCGGGCCGCCGAGGCCGTCGCTCGGCTCACCGGCGCTCCGATCGACGCCATGACCCCGCCGCCGGCCCGCTTCCTGCTCGATGAGGCGAGGCGATACCTCACCGGAGGGTACGTCTTCCCGTCCGAGCAGGTCGAGCTCTGGTCGTGGCGGGAGGGGACGGTGGCCCCCGAGGTCGTCTCTCCGGCCGAGGCCGAGGCGATCCTCGGCAGCCGATTCGCTGGCCGGGCGCTCGAACTGGCCCCCGATGACCGAGAGGCCGCCGCCGTCTCCGCCGCCCTCCGCGTCCGGGGGCAGATTAGCGGCCTCGACCCCGCCGACCCCGACGCCCGGGAGGCGATCGAGGAGGAACTCGCCGGGCTCGGCCCCGAGGCGCTGACCGAAACCCTGGATCTCGCCCTCCGGTCGAGGCAATTCGACATCGCTCCCGCCCTGATCGGGGCGCTCTCCCGGTCGGCCGAGCCGACGATCCTGCTGACCGACCCGCCCTCTCCGCTGGTCGCCGCCCTCTCGGCCCCCGACCGCCGAGTGCAACTCGCCGCGGCGCTGGCGGTCGTCCGGCTGAATCCGACGTTCGGGTTCCCGGGCTCCAGCCGGGTGGTCCCCACGCTCTCCCGCTGCCTGCTGCTTGGCCCGACCCCCGAGATCGTGGTCGTGAGCGGGAACTCCGCGCTGAGGACGACGGTCGCCTCGAGTGTCCGGGCACTCGGATACGAGGCCAGGACCGCCGCCACCGCCGACGAGGCGTTCGCCCTCGCCGCCGAGTCGGCTGGCGTCGAGGCCCTGATCATCGACCCCGCCTTCCTCCAGGGAGGCCGAGACGCCCGGGACTTACTGCTGGACCTCCGGGCCGACGCCCGCACCGCCGGGCTCCCCGCGCTGCTGGTGCTGCCGATCGACCCGGCCCGAGCCCTCGCCCGGGGTGAGGAGTATCGCTTCCAGCAGACCGAGACCGAGCCGAACGACGTGCCGGCCCGGGCCTCCCCGGTCGCCCTCGTCGGCCGCCCCCGCCGAGCCCGGATCAACGGCCGCCTCTCTCCCGACGACCGCCCGCCGTACAACCAGCCCAGGAGAACCCTCCCCGGAGCCGAGCCCGAGGACGTTGAGGACCCGATCGGCCCCGTCCCTCCCGCCGTCGAGGACGAGGACGAAGAGGAGGAGCCCCCCCTCCCCGACATCTCGGGCGACCTCTTCGCGCTCGGATCGCTCCGCTCGGGAGACTCGATTTCCGCCGTCATCGAGTCCGCCCCCGGCAGCACGCTTCGGCCGCGGGATGTCGCCCTCTGGCTCGAGCGCCGGGAGGGTCCGGGCTTCGTCCCGGTGGCGACCGGGGTCGGGTCGCTGGCCGTCACGATCGACACCCCCGGCGTGTATGACCTCCGCGTCCAGGCCGCCGATCGATACCTCTACGGTTACCGGGCCCTCTACATCCTCGACATCGCCGTGTATGACTACGACATCGCCGTTCCCCCCCTGCCCGGCACCGCTCGGCTGAAGGTGGAGGAGCTGGCCTCCCGGTTCGATCGGGTGGCCGTCGTCGCGGCGCCGGGGGACGCCAGCGCGGTTGGGACCATCCTCCTTCGGGAGTGGTCCCGCATGGGGAACGCGCCGATCCCCGCGACCGAGCGTTCCGCGATGTCCCGGGCCGCCGCCGAGGCCCTGGGGACCCTGGCCGGTCGGCCCGACGGCCCGTTCGTGGCCGACCTCGCCCGGGCGGTGGACCCCCTGCGTCTCCTGCTCTCCGACTCGGCTCGGGCCCCGTCCGCCTCCTCGGCGCTGGCGGCCGTGCCGGAGGCGGAGGCTCAGCGTTCCCTGGCCGATCTGTCGATCGACAGCTCCCGCCCCGAGCCCTCCCGGCTCGCCGCGGCGAGGGCCCTGCGGGACAGCCTCGCTCGCTTCGGAACGCTGCTGGCCGACTCTCAGCAGGCCCGGATCGTCCGAGCCCGAGACCGGCTCTCCCCCGGCGCGTTGCGCGAGGCCCTCGACGCGGTCGTCGACGCCCTCGCTCCCGCCCCGCTCCCGCTCCCGCCGATGGCCCCCAGCCAGTCCGGGGCCGCTTCGGACGGGGCTCGGTCGCTTGCCGATGAATGATCGTCTCGATCGTCGCCGACCGGGCCGGGCCGGCTCGACGATCCCTCGGCCCGGGCCCCCGACGGCCTCGGCGAGGTCCTGATGAGTTGCCCCGAAGCCCGATCGACCGAATCGGGCTTCGGGCTCTGAACTCCGGAATCTCCGAGCGGACACCCACAACCCGCCCCACCGGGCGGGCCGCCCGGCCCCGAGGAGTGGAGCCGGGCCCAGGAATCGGCCTTTCCGAGCGACCGATCTTCGGCCGCCCGACGGCCCCGGAAGGATGCGACCCGATGGCCATGCCCTACCCCCGGAGCGGCAGCGCCGCACCCCCGATTCCCGGTCCCGCCGACTCCGACGCCGGCCTCCCCGGCGTGATCGGGGACGGGCCGGTCATGCGCGAGGTGGCTCGGGTCACCCGTCAGGTCGCCCGCTCTCGCGCCTGCGTCCTGATCGTCGGGGAGACCGGCGCCGGCAAGGAGCTGATCGCCCGGGCCGTCCACGACCTCAGCCCCCGAGCCTCCGGCCCCTACATCCGCGTCAACTGCGGCGCGCTGACCGAGAGCCTGCTCGAATCCGAGCTGTTCGGCCACGTCAAAGGCTCGTTCACCGGCGCCGTCGAGAACCGCACCGGCCGGTTCGAGGCCGCTCACACCGGCACCATCTTCCTCGACGAGATCAACAGCACCTCCCCCAAGCTCCAGGTGAAGCTCCTCCGCGTCTTGCAGGAGGGGGAGTTCGAGCGCGTCGGCGATGTGAGCACCCGAAAGGTCGATGTCCGGGTGGTGGCCGCCACCAACCGAGACCTCCGCGAGGAGATCGACGCCGGCCGCTTCCGAGAGGACCTCTACTACCGGCTCAACGTCGTGCCGATCGACTTGCCGCCGCTCCGGGATCGCCGAGACGACATCCCCGCGCTCGTCAATTTCTTCCTCGCCCGCTACAGCGAGCAGAACCAACGCGAGATGCGACGGGTCGACCCCGAGGCGATGAAGCTGCTCTGCCGCTACGACTGGCCCGGAAACGTCCGGGAGCTGCAAAATTACATCGAGCGTGCCGTCGTGCTCGGCGACGGTCCCGAGCTGCGTCCCGAGCACCTTCCCCCTCAGCTCCGGGGGGAGGCCCCTCCCCGCCCCATCCGAGGCAAGGCCGCCGACCTTGACACCATGACCGCCGAGCTTGTCCGACGCGGTCTGCTCGCCGCCGGCCCGAATGCCGACGAACTGATTCGTCGGATCGTCTCCCCCGTCGAGCGAGAGCTCATCCAGCAGGTCCTCGCCGCTTGCGACCGCGTCCAGATCAAGGCCGCCGCCCGGCTCGGCATCAACCGCAACACCCTGCACAAGAAGTTATCCGAGTACGGCCTCGACTCCTCCTCCCACGGCGAGTCTGGAGCCGGCCCCTCCCCGGACGAAGACGCCTGATCTCGGGAATCGCGGCCGACCGTCCTGGTCGCCGCCGAGAGGAGGATCGGGCCGTGTCCCCCCTCCTCCTCCCCGCGTTCTCCGGCCCTCAAGGCCGGGATGAGGCACCTCCCCCCAAGACCTCGGAAGGAGGAGGTGCCCCGGCCTCGGTGCCCCGGCCAGTCGTCTCACCCGGCGACGCTCAGGCCGCCGCCGGCTCCTCGGCCGCCGGCTCCGGAGCCGGTTCCTCCGCCGCCGGTTCCTCGGCCGCCGGCTCCTCGGCCGCCGGCTCCGGAGCGGGCTCCTCGGCCGCCGGCTCCTCGGTTGGCTCGGCGACGGGCTCGGCCTCGCCCTCGGCCTCCGCGGGAGGTTCGACCGCCTCGCCCTCCGCAGCGGGCTCGGCTTCGCTCTCACCCTCGCCTTCGCCCTCGCCCTTACCCTCACCCTCACCTTCGACGGCGGCTTCCCCGGTGCCTCGGGAGGTCAGGATGATCTTGCCGTCCTTGATCTCGATTCGCTCGAACTTCGAGAAGAAGGCCCGTTGCTCAGGGTCCTTGGCCATGTTCTCGGCGAGGTTCTGGCCCCGGAGCTCGTTCATGATCTGCTCGGGGACCGGCTCGCCCTTGACCTCGGCCTCCTGGAGTTGCAGGAACAGCAGGCCGTCGCGGAGGAAAAGGTTGAAGGTGCCCGAGGCGTTGAAGTAGCGCCCCGCCAGCCGGTCGGTCATCAGCATCTCGCCGAACGCGTCGACGGGGAGACTGACCTGACCCTTCAGCTCGTCCCCCTCGATCGAGAAGTAGGCGCGGCCCTTGGCGTCGGGCTCCTCCTGCTGCACGATCACGTTGAAGGCATCGCTGTCCAGGGCGATCTCGTCCGCCCGGCCTTCCTCCAACGCCTGCTCGAACTCGGCCCAGCGGTCGAGCACCTGCTGACGCTCCTCGTCGGTGAGCTGGATCTCCGGCAGCTCGGCCGGGTTCGGCTCGCTCAGGTCGCGCGCCTTGTTGATCAGCCAGTTCCGCCCCAGCACCGCCGAGGCGATGATCAGCGCCACGATCACCAGGAACAGGATCCCCGTGATCAGACAGCCCCAGAACAGGCAGCCCGGTCCCTTGCGCGCCGGCGGCTCAGGGGCGAACTGCGGTTCCTGGAAGGCGGATTCCTTCTCGGGGCCGATCGGGTCGTACTGCGACATGGGGAGTAGCCTCGGTCGTTCGGGATCGAGTCCTGGGCAGATCGGGGAACGGCCCGATCCGTCAGCGCGGCCCGGCCTCACCAGGCCGGGAACCATCGGCGGCGACCTCGGGAGGCGATTCCAGCCGAGGGGCCGAATCGTCCGGGAGCCTCGCCAGCAGTTCCGTCAGCGAGTAGTCGTGGTACGGCTGCGTCGCGGCCGGATCTCCCCCGGGAGCGGCGTGCGCGACCCAGAACCGCGTCGTCTCCGGCTCGAAGAGCGCGTTGTGCAGGTTCGACTCCATCGCCACCGGCCGGTCCATCAGCCGGAGGGCCGAGCAGGCGTCGAACGTCCCGAAGCCCTCCCTGACCCGGCGCACCAGCTCCTTGTACCGGTTTCCGGTCGAGAGGATCACCGCGTCGGGCACCGCCTCGGGGAGCCTTGGGTGCGATTCTCCCATCGCCACCGTCGCGAAGGCATGCCAGGACGCTTCCATCCCCACCGCTTGGCCCGACTCGCCATCGGCGATCACGTAATAATATTCGCAGGTCCTTGGGCTCTCCCGGAAGATCGCCACCGCCTCCTCCAGCGAGGCCGCCTCCTCCAGCGCCCGGCGGACCAGCACCGCCATCGGCACGCCGGCCCAGTGGCCCAGGCCCCGGCCGCCCATCTCTCCAATCGAGATGCGCTCGGCGTTCATCCCCGTCACGCTGCCGATGAATCCGGCGTACGTCACGTTCACGAACGGAACGAGCCCCTCGGGCCTCGCCACCACCAGCGTCGCGAATTCCTGGAGCCTCCAGTCGGTCCCGTAATCCAGCACCCGACCGTGCAGCAGCGTTCCTTCCTTCGTGGCCGAGCCGGCCAGGGCGAACCCGGAGCAGTGGAACAGCTCCGGGATGAAGTTGCAGGTCACGATGTCTTCCAGCGGCACCCCCGAGCCGTCGGCCACCCCGCGCAGCTCGTCGAAGTACCGCTCGGGGATGAACCGGCGCTGCCCCTCGGCCACCGATCTGATGACGGCCTTCGGGTCGATCTTCAGCCCTCCCAGGTCGATCTTCAGGTCGCCGGCCTTCTCGTCAAGCAGGAAGCGCACGAGCTCCCGGATCTCCTCCTGAAGCAACCGACCGTGCTGATACCCCATCGCGTAGGCCGATCCCGACACGTGCAACACCCGCTGACCGTCACGGAGCTCCAGGAACCCATCGCCGCAACGGGAGATGGTCGCCGAGTCTCCCCCGTCGGCTCGGGTCAGGGGCGGCACCAGCAGCAGGGCCAGCAGCGCGGCGCGGTGTCGGCGGGCGATCCGGGGCATCGATGGGGCTCCGGCCAGGACCTCGGGCGATCGGTCTCGACTCGATTCGATCGGGCCGATCGCCCGCAAGTGTATCGCATGCTGGCCCCGTTTCTTATGCCCTGCCGGCCGAATTCACCCCAAGCTACCGGAACTCGCTCCGATATACCATCGACAGCACGTACAGCCCGACCAGCGCCCACCCCAGCCCGAGCAACAGCCCGAACCGCTCCCGCCAGGGCAGCGGCGCGGGCCTCCTCGACCGATGCCGGCGCCGTCGAGGGCCGATCCAGCCTCCCGCCAAGAGGGCAAGCGTCACATAGACGGCCATCAGGGGAGTACCGTAGTAGTAGCAGACCATCGGCACCGACGGATCCACCGCCGGCGGATTCCGCCCCATCGCCTCCGACCTCCTCCCGATCACGATGGGAGGCCAGAGCAGCCAAGCCGCCGTCCCGTGAGCAAACCAGGACAGGCGGCCCGGCCCGAATCTCCTCCTCGGGCGACGACGGCGCTCCCAGAGCAGCAGCGGCACGCCCACCAGCGACGCGCCGCCCAGCACCGCCCCGGCCAGCACCAGGACCGCGCCGGACTGGTCCCCCGGCCCGATCCCCTCCGGCGGAATGGCCACCGCCAGCCCCAGGCCGACGCCCCCGATCAGCAGCATCAGCTCCGCGATCGTCGGCCGAGCCCCCCCCCTGCGATCGGGACGCACCGGGGTCGTTCGGCCCTCTCCCTGCTCGTCGCGCTCCACGGCTCGGCTCCGAGGCGGAGGGCCGGCGGGCTCCTTGCGACGAGGACGCTCCCGATCCGCCCTCCCTAACCAGCGATACGAGCGGGGCCGCCGTCCCGTCGGGCGCGATTCCGGGCGACCCGATCAGAAGCCGGACGTCCGCCCCGGGGCCTCGGGGCGCTCCGGAGCCTCGGGAGCCTCCGGCACCTGGGGGAGATCCCCAGGAGCGATCCGGATGCTTCGACCTCCCGCCGCCCCCGACCCAAACCCGGGCGGGACGATCACCTCCGTGCCCTCCCCTCGGTGGTCCGGGCCGATGATCACCTGCCCGGGAACACCCGCCCCGGAGCCTTCGGAAAACTCCCGCAAGCCTTCGAGCGGCGGGATGGCGTCCAGGCGGAGGACCTCGACCCCCTCGTCGACATGCGGGCCCGTGATGGCCGAACCCTCATCACGGGTGGAGGAGCCCTGGCGGGCGGAGAAATACGCGAACCCGAGGCCCACGGCCGCCACCATCAGCCCGATCCAAATGTACCCCAGGATCAGGCCCGTCCGGGCCATCGCATCCCCTCCCAGGCGGCCCCGGGATTTCTTGATCTCGTCCCGGGCGACGTGACCGGAGACGATCGCCGTCACGGGCCCCACCACCGGGAAGAAGAACCCGAGGATGCCGGCGGCCAGGCTGACCACCGCCAGCTTCTCCGTCGCCTCGGGCATGCCCGTCCCCTTCTCGGGGACCTCCGCGAACTCCGGGTCAATCGCCGGCTCCTCGGCCGGCCACGTGCTTCTCATCGCGAGGACTCCGAGGGGATGGAGAGGACGATGCCCGGGGATCGATGCCGGATTCGACCGTTCTTCGTCCCCCGTCGCCGAGTCTTGAGCACCTCGTCCCGGATTCCCGGGGCCGGTCCCCGGGCCTTGCCGCCGAACTCCCTGAATCCGTCCTCCGCTCCCGGACGTTCTCCCCCGTCCTCCTTCCCGATCCGCCCTGGGTCCGCTCGATGCCGCCATCCGGAGCCGATCGCTCACTCCCACTCGATCGTCCCCGGCGGCTTGCTCGTGATGTCGTAGGCGACTCGGTTGACCCCCTTCACCTCGTTGATGATCCGGCTGGAGGCCCTCGCCAGCAGCTCGGCCGGCAGCCTTGTCCAGTCGGCGGTCATGAAGTCGTCCGTGTCGACGCATCGCAGGGCGACCACGCTCTCATAAGTCCGCCCGTCTCCCATCACCCCCACCGACCGCACCGGCAACAGCACGGCGAACGCCTGCCCGGTCGCCCGCTCCAGGCCGGCAGCGCGCAGTTCCTCCAGGAAGATCGCGTCGGCCCTCCGGAGCACCTCCAGCCGCTCCCTCGTCACCGCCCCCAGGCAGCGGACCGCCAGCCCCGGGCCGGGGAACGGGTGGCGCCAGACCTGCCCCTCGGGCAGCCCCAGCTCGATTCCCAGCCGGCGCACCTCGTCCTTGAACAGATCGCGGAGCGGCTCGATCAGCTCAAAGCCCAGCTCCGCCGGCAGCCCTCCCACGTTGTGGTGGTGCTTGATCGTCGCCGCGGGAGCGTCCGGGGAGCCCCCGCTCTCGATCACGTCCGGGTACAGCGTCCCCTGCGCCAGGAACCGCGCCCCGGGGATCGACTTCGCCTCGTCCCGGAAGACATCGATGAACGTGTGCCCGATGATCACCCGCTTTCGCTGCGGGTCCGTCTCCCCCTCCAGCGCCGTCAGGAAGCGCTCCGAGGCGTCGATCACCCGGAGTTCCGCCTCCGAGTGCCGGCCGAACATGTCGACCACCGCCGCCCGCTCCCCCGACCGGAGCAGCCCGTTATCCACGAAGATGCAAACGACCCGGTCCCCCAGCGCCTTCGCCAGCAGGGCGGCCGTCACCGACGAGTCGACGCCCCCCGAGACCCCGCAGACCACCCGTTCGTCCGGCCCCACCCGCTCCCGGATCGCCCGGACCGCCTGGTCCAGGTAGGCCTCCATCGTCCAGGTTCCTGGGCTGCCGGCCACCTTGTCCAGGAAGTTCCCCAGGATGTGCGTCCCCAGTGCCGTGTGGCTCACTTCCGGGTGGAATTGCAGCCCGAAGACCGGCCGAGACCGGTGCCGGACCGCCGCCAGCGGGCAGGTCGCCGTGGACGCCAGGCCGATGAACTCTTCCCCCAGCTCGTGCACCTGGTCGCCGTGGCTCATCCAGACGGTCGTCCCTGTTGGGACGTCGGACAGCAGCGGAGAGGAGCCGTCCACCTCCCGCAGAGCCGCCGGCCCGTACTCTCGGGAAGGCACCGCGTCGACCTTCGCCCCCATCGCCTGGCAGGCCAGTTGCATGCCGTAGCAGATGCCCAGAATGGGGAGGTCCAGCTCGAAGATCCCGGGGTCGCACTTCGGTGCCCCCTCCTCGTACACGCTGGACGGACCCCCAGAGAGGATCAATGCGATCGGGTCGAGTTCCTTGACCCGATCGGCCGAGATGTCGTGCCGGACGATCATCGCGAACGCCCTCCGCTCTCTCACCCTCCGGGCGATGAGCTGGACGTACTGCGAGCCGAAATCGAGCACGAGAACCGGACGCCGGGCGAGATCGGCGGGCTGCATCGGTCGGTCGATCCTCTCGACGATCGGGGGGGTCTGCCGAGCAAACCGCCATCCTACCTCCCCGCCCCCTTCGTTGAGAATCGCAATCGCCAATGCTCGGTGGAACGTTCCCCGAGTTCCCGGCCAATCCCTCCGCTGGAGTGACCCCGCTCCCGGAGTGATCTCCGGGTTCTCGGATCTCGAGTGGCCCGCTGAAGACGCGAATCCGGGAGCGAATGGGGTCGTGGCGACCCCGGCGAGGAGGGCCTCCCCCACCAAAACGACTCGCCTCGAGCCTCCCGGCCGCTCCTGCCCCCGCCGCCGAGACGATCCCTCCGAGGGCCTCCTCGGATCCTACTCCTCGCTTCCGAGTCCTTCCCTCGGCCCCTGGACGATTCCGCTCCCCCCTCTCGGCCGTCGCTTCCTCAGGGCCAGAGGGGCCCCGAGCACCTCATTCAGCAGGATCGCCTCGCGCAGCCGCTCCGGATCGAAGCCCGATCGGACCAGCCGATCCAGTCCCGCCGACTCGGGAGTGGCCCTGACGGAGACGGTGGCTCCCGAGGAGGACCTCGATGCGACGCTCGACACCGGCGCCGGTGTCGGGGGGCTGCCGGAACCGGGAGCGATGCGATCGTCGTCGTAGATCGCGTAGATTTCGTCCACCGAGGCCGGCCTGGGGAGGGGGGCTCGGGAGGGCTCGGGGGGCCTGGCTGGAGCGGACGGTTGCGAGGAAACGCGGCCCCTCCCCGGGGAACGGCCGGGACCCCGGGAGGACGGCGGCCGAGACGACTGCCCCCTCGACCCGTTCCCTCCCGGAGTCCTTGAGGTCGGCTGAGGCGCCCGGGACGGCCCCGGCGGGATCGGCCTCGGCCCGAGCCGTTCCCTCCCCGGCGCCGGCGCTGCCTCCGACCGGCCGAAGACCTGGTTGAGGACCCAGATCACCAGGAAGATCGCCGGGATGAGGAACTGGATCGAGAACTCGGCCCAGAGCGGCTGGGGCATCGGCATCGGGCGCTGCTCCTCGTCCGGTGGTCGTCGGCGTCTTGACTCGGGCCGTCCTTCCATTCTAGGCAGGCAGGCTTACCGGCGAAACCGGCCCCCACCGCCCGAGAGGGTCTTCGGACCCGGCCCCAGAGGCCTCGATCGGCCTGCCCGGCGAGGGAGTGTCGCCTTCCGGTCACCTCGACGCGGATGGCTCAAATCGAAACGGAAGCACGCGATCCTCGGGCGCGAGAACTCGGAGAGCAAGGAGTACAGGGAGTACGGACTGAGGCCACGGCGAGCGTCCCCGGCGCCTGACCAGGACGGCCAACGCCGTCCTCCAGCGCAAGGCCCAGCACGGCGACACTCCCGCCCGGCGGTGCTCCGGATCGATCCGATCTCCAGAGCCGGCAAGGTCTTGATGCGGACGATCCGGAGGCCCGAAGGGGCTCGTGGCCCGGTCGATCGCGGTTTCGGCAGCTCCCGATTCCCGTTCCGAGGAGGTTGCCGACCGGGGATCGAGCTCACCCTTGGCGGCCGGAGCCGGACGCGTCCCAGTTCCTCGGCGGTCCAAAGATTCTGTGAGCAACGTCCGCTCCGGCCCGATGATACAGAACGGAGTGACGCGATCGGAGGCGTCAGGTCGGGCTGATGCGGTTGGGGCGTGTCGCCCCCTCATCCTCACGAGCCTGACGAGCCGAGGGGCGACTCGACCCCAGCCTTCGAGGCCCCGCCTCGAGCGAGACTCCCACGGATCGCGGCGTCTCTGGGCTTCGGTTCGAGGCTCCTGGCGGATCGCCCGCCCGCTCGTTCGCTGCCCGATTCGGGAGCATCGACGAGCCGATGGGCAACCGCCCGTCGAGAGACGACACCCCTCCGAGGATCGCCCCGCCCCCCGGATTCGTGGCCGGGAGGCGGGCGAGGACCGAGTCGGCAAGAGGCGTCGATTCCCCCGGCCGGGCCGACGACCGAGGCCCCCCGGCCGTCGCGCCCTCGACTCCTGGTCGGACTCCTCGCGATCATGGCCCAACTGGAATCCTCCCCCGCCGCTCCCCTCCCGTCCGGGAGCCCCGTGCCGGCCCCGGTCCTGATCGGACTAGCCCTACTCGACCCGGACCCCGGTCGGTTCCGCCTGCTCGCCGCCGGGCTCCTCGACAACGTCCCCGCCAACGACCCGATCGGGAGACTGCTGGTCGAGCTCGTCCTGGCCGCCGCCGATCGCTACCGAAGGGCCGCGCAGGCCGAGCCCCTTGACCAGCTCCCCGACTCCTCCTGGTGCCGAGTCCACGCCTTGGCCGAGCGCAACCTCCGCGCCGCGCTCAAGGACTTGCATCGCCACCTCGAACGCCTCCCTTCCCCACCTCCGGCTCCTTCCCCGGACCGTTCCCGGCCCTCCGCACCATCCTCGCCCCCTTCCCCCGCTCCTTGTTCTGCTCCCTCTTCCTCTTCTGCTCACTCTGTCAGTCCATCTCCCTCCCCCTCTCCTGCTGACTTCCCCTCCTCTGCTCACTCTGTCAGTCCATCTTCTGCTCACTCTGTCAGTCCGTCTCCCTCCCCCTCTTCCACTCCCTCCCCCTCTTTTGCTCACTCTGTCAGTCCGTCTCCCTCCCCCTCTTCCACTCCCTCTTCCTCTTTTGCTCACTCTGTCAGTCCATCTCTCTCCCCCTCTCCTGCTGACTTCCCCTCTTCTGCTCACTCTGTCAGTCCGTCTCCCTCCCCCTCTCCTGCTGACTCCCCCTCCTCTGCTCTCACCCTCTCCTCTGCTCTCACTCTCTCCTCCTTCGAGGAGGCTCCCCCGGCCGACCCTCCTCCGCCGGCCGGGTCGACCCCCGAGGAGATTGCCGAGGCCTCGTCCGACTGGCGTCGACACATCGCGCTGGTCCGCAGCGTCAGCGAGGAATGGCCGATCCTGGTCCGGCTCCTCCTGGAGGCCGAAGAGATCGTCGCCTGGCGGCTCGACGGCCGGTCGGAGGAGGAACTCATGCGCTGGCATCCCGGCCTGACTCGAGCCGAGATTGCCGCCTGCCTCGCCTGCGACGCCGAGGGGCTTTGCGGTCCCTTCGACCCGGCCGATGGCCCTTATCCCCCGGGGCTTCCCGTTCTGGACCTCCTGCCCGACGACCCCTGAGGTCGGCTGGCGCTGGGAGCGAGCGAGAGAGCGGAGAGAGCGAGAGAGCTCCCGGATTTGACGACGGCCGCATCGGCCGTTACAGTGGACGACTCGACCGAGCCGGCAGCCCGATCGTGTCGAGCTCAACCCAACCATCCCGAGCAAGGCCGCCCCGAGGGCACGTCGCTCTCGGACCATCGGCCGGATCCGGACCCAATGCCCTGAGGGGATCGCCTGTGGCCATCGCGGTGAAGGACCTGATCGAAGCCGGCGTGCACTACGGCCACCGAGCCAGCCGCTGGAACCCGAAGATGAAGCCGTACATTTACGGCAAGCGAAACCTGATCCACATCATCGACTTGAAGGAGACCGTCCGCGGCCTCCTGCGGGCGATCAAGTACTTCAACCGAGTGGCCGCCGGCGGCGGTCTGATCCTCTTCGTCGGCACCAAGCGGCAGGCCGTCGACCTTGTCGTCGAGCACGCCACCAAGTGCGGGATGCCTTATGTCACCGAGCGCTGGCTCGGCGGCACCCTGACCAACTTCCAGACCATCCGCAGCCGGCTCGACCGCCTCGAGGAACTGGAGCAGATTCTCGAGAGCGAGATGGCGCTGACCTACTCGAAAAAGGCGCTGAGCACCCTCAATCGCGAGCGCAAGAAGATCGCGAGGAATCTCGAGGGGATCCGGCACATGACCCGGCGCCCCGAGGCCATGTTCGTGATCGACCCGCACCGCGAGAAGATCGCGGTGAGCGAGGCGAGGAAGCTCGGCGTCAAGGTCGTCGCCCTGATGGACACCGACTGCGACCCCGACGTCGTCGACCTGCCGATTCCCGGCAACGACGACAGCATGAGGGCGATCGAGCTGATTCTCGACCGCTTGACCCAGGCGATCATCGACGGCAAGGCCGCCGCTCCTCCCGAGGCCGCTCGCGCCGAGCCCGTTCCCAACGGGCCCGGCGGCCCCCGAGGGCGAGCAGACCGTCGTGGCCCTGCCGGCCCGGGAGGCCTCGCGGGCCGGGGAGGCACCCCCGCCGCATCGGCCGAGGAGGGCGGCCAGTCTCCTCCGGTCGCCTCGGCCGATGCCGGGGACTCCGCCTCCGCCCCTGCTCCGGCCCTCGAGCCGGTCTCCGAGGGAGGCGCCGAGCCGTCCTCGACCTCCCCGCCGAGCGACGGCCCCGCGCCCTCCCCGGCCGAGCCGACCGGCGAGGAGCCGAAGCCTCCCGCCGAGGGCTGATCCGTCCCGGGCCGGATCGAGCCGGCTCGGATCGCCCCCAACCCGAACGAGTCCTTCCCGAATCCGGACACGGCCGCCGGTCGAGCTCCCCGCTCCCGGCGGCCGTCCCGCCGAACGAACGTGGGACTCCGCGCCAATTCCCAAGGCCCCTCCCGAGGAGGCCTCCGCCGGCCTCCCCCCGCCGGCCCCCTTCCTTCTGATCCCGACCCGTACTCGATCGATTGCCAGGGAGATCCTCACGATGGCCGACATCACGGCCCAGGCCGTCAACGAGCTTCGCAAGCGCACCGGGCTCGGCTTGATGGAGTGCAAGAAGCTGCTCCAGGAGGCCGCCGGCGACCCGAAGAAGGCCGAGACGCTGGCCAAAGAGCGCGGGATGGCCAAGGCCGCCGGCCGGGCCGGTCGCGTCGCCTCCGCCGGCCGCGTGGAGGTGGCCATCGCCCAAGACGGCCGAGCCGGCTCGATCATCGAGCTGAACTGCGAAACGGACTTCGTCGCCCGCAACGAGGACTTCCGAAAGGCCGCCCAGATCCTGGCCGAGCACGTCCTGGCGCTCGGCCAGACCGGCGGCATCGACGTCTCGTCTCTGGCCAGCACGCCCGTCGGCGACACCGGCCAGACCCTCGCCGACTTCCTGCTCGACCTGAACTCCCGGACCGGCGAGAACGTCCAGTTCACCCGGGCCTACCGGCTGGAGACGAGCGGACCGGGCCGGGTCGACGCGTACGTCCACCACGACAATAAGTCCGGCGCCATCGTCTCCCTCCGATGCCCCGACGACGCGGTTGCCGGCTCCGAGAACGTCATCGCCCTGGCCAAGGACCTGGCGCTGCACGTTGTCGCCACCCGTCCCCTGGCCTCCCGACGCGACGAGGTCCCGGCCGAGGCCGTCGCCGAGCAGAAGCGGATCTTCGTCACCCAGGCCGAGGACAAGCCCGAGAACATCCGGGAGAAGATCGCCGAGGGCAAGCTCAACGCCTGGTTCGGCGAGATCGTCCTGATCGATCAGGTCTTCGTGAAGGACCCCTCGCAGAAGGTCAGCAAGGTCATCGAGGCCACCGGCCCCGGCATCGAGCTGGACCACTTCGCCCGGCTCGCCGTGGGCGAGTCGGCCGACTGACCCGGGACGCTCCCCGGCCGGAGGCCGCTCCCGACGGCCTCCGGCCCCGCTCTGGCCTCCTCCCACCCCCGATAAGGTCCCCCTCATGGAACCGGCCTCCCCGACTGACGGCGAACCCCCGGCGCAGTTCCGTCGCGTGCTCCTGAAGCTCTCCGGCGAGAGCTTCTGCCGCCCCGGCGAGGGGGGCATCAACGCCGAGGAGGTCCGCCGGATCGCCGACCAGGCCGCCCGGGTCGCCCGACGGGGGATCGAGCTGGCCATCGTCGTCGGCGGCGGCAACATCCTGCGCGGGGCGACCCTCAAGGGCTCCCACGTCATCAAGGAGGCCACCGGCCACTACATGGGCATGATGGCCACCGTCATCAACGGCCTCGCGCTGCAAGACGCCCTCGAGGGGCTCGGCTGCCAGACCCGCCTGATGACACCCATCCACATGAATGAGGTCGCCGAGCCCTACATCCGCCGCCGGGCGCTGACCCACCTCTCCCGAGGCCGGGTGATCATCCTCGCCGCCGGCACCGGCTCGCCGTTCGTGACCACCGACACCGCCGCTGCCCTCCGGGGGAAGGAGCTCGAGGTCGACGTCGTCCTCAAGGCCACTCGGGTCGACGGCATCTACTCGGCCGACCCCGAGAAGAACCCGCACGCCGTCCGGTACGAGTCGCTCGACTTCGACCGCGTCATGAGGGAGGACCTGAAGGTGATGGACGGCGCCGCCATCGGCATGTGCCGAGACAACGGCCTCCCCATCATCGTCTTCGACTTCAAGCGCGAGGGGAACATCGAGCGCGTCGTCTCCGGCGAGCCGATCGGCACCTGGGTCAGCGACCGCCCCCGTCCCGGCCACAGCGCCGGCACCCGGGCGGCCGAGGCTGGTCAGCCCGGCCCGTCGCCGGCACAATAGGGGGGATCCCCCCGTCGGCCTTCGGCACGAGACGTCGGCCGACCGCCCCCGAATCGACCCGATCCCCGCAGGGGTTGCCGCCATGAGTATCGAAGAGATCACGTTCGAGGCCGAGGAACGGATGGAGAAGTCCGTCACCCTGCTGGCCGACCAGCTCCGGGGCATCCGCACCGGCCGGGCCAACACCGGGCTCGTCGAGTCGATCCGGGTCGAGTACTACGGCTCCCCCACTCCGTTGAAGCAGTTGGCCAACCTCTCCACCCCCGAGCCCCAGCAAATCCTCATCCGCCCGTTCGACACCAGCGTCATCGGCGACATCATCAAGGCGATCCAGACCTCGGATCTCGGCCTCACGCCGAACTCCGACAACAAGGTCATCCGCCTGAACGTCCCCCCCCTCTCGGTCGAGCAGCGCAAGAAGCTCGTCGGCCGCGTCAAGGACCTCGCCGAGGAGGCCCGCGTCTCCATCCGCAACATCCGCCGAGACGCCAACAAAACCGCCGATGCCGAGACCGCCGACAAGATCCTCACCGAGGACGACCTGGTCCGCTGCAAGGACGAGATCCAGGCCCTGACCAAGAAGTACGAGGGGAAGGTCAACGACCTGGCCGAGCGGAAGGAAGCGGAAATCATGGAAGAGTGATCCCCCCTCGATCCTCCGATCCTCCGACCGGGCCCAGGGCGGTTTCCTTTTGAGCTAGCCTGGGACGACGGTTTGTGTTAGGTATCGCCCATCGGGTCCTCACCGCGTGCGACGCCACCCCTGGAGATTCGGGCATGGATGCCGCCCTCAGCCTGATGGAACTCCTTGAGACGATCGATGATCCGCGTGCGGCCCGGGGCAAGCGTCATCCCTTGCCGGCTCTCCTCGGCCTAGCCGTCGTCGCCATGCTCGCCGGCCAGTGCGGCTACGAGGCGATCGTCCAATACGGCAAGGAACGCGGATGGGCCTTCCTCCAGGCCCTGGGCTTCACACGTCGTCACGGCCTCTGCTAGGCGACCTGCTCGCGCGTCTTTCGCCGCATCGATGTCGCCGCGTTCGAAGCGGCCGTCGCCGGCTGGATCCGCAGCCGACTCGATCCGGGCGACGCGCGGCACCTGGCCCTGGACGGCAAGTCGCTCCGCGGCAGCCGTGAGGCCGGCACGCCGGCGGCTCACCTCGTGGCCGCCTACGCCCCGGAGGTCGAGGCCGTCCTCGGCCAGCTCCGCGTCGACGCCAAGACCAACGAGCACAAGGCGGCCCTGGAACTGCTTGGGATCCTGCCGCTGTGTGGCCGGGTGGTCACCGCCGACGCGATGTTCACCCACCGCGACGTGTGTACCGCCGTCCTCGACGGCGGCGGGGACTCCATCCTGCCGGCCAAGGAGAACCAGCCGAACCTGCTTCGGGACATCCAGGCGGCCTTCGCCGAGCCCCCGGCCGGCCTTTCCCCCTCTCCAGGCCCAGCGGCGTGAGGCGAGCTTCGACCGGGTCCGTGAGGTGCACAAGGGGCACGGCCGGGTCGAGGTCCGTTCGCTGGAGGTGACGACCTGGCCGGCCGAGTACCTGGCGTCGGATTGGCCGGGCTGCGCGCAGGTCTTCCGCCTGGAACGCGCGCGTCGATCCGGCGGTGAGGTCAAGCAGGAGGTGGTCTTCGGGATCACCAGCCTACCGCGTGAGCGGGCCGGGGCGGCGGAGCTCTCCCGGTTGATCCGGGGCCACTGGAGGATCGAGAACCCCCAGTCAGACGACCCGCGAAGCGACAACTTGTGCGTCGCCGGACGGGCCGGATACCATCTCTGCGGAGGCCCTGCTTGCGCTGGCCTCATGGCTTGACCACCGAGACGAACACGGAGGCAACCGATGCTCACCAACGAACCAACCCACGTCCCCCCCCGTCCTCACCGCCGGGCCCGCTGACGGCGATCTGGGCCCAGTTCCCGACGGACCGACGGCGGCGGCTCCAGCAACTCCTCGCCGATCTGCTCGCCCGGCCCGTCACCGTCGCAGCGGCCCCGCCGCGGGAGGGGCGTCATGACCACCGCTCGGCTTGACCCGCCGTCCCCGAAGCTCCGGCCCTGGCACCTCGACCGCGCCGCCGTCGTCTACGTCCGACAGTCCACCCCCCAGCAGGTCATCGACCATCAGGAGTCCACCGCCCGTCAGTACGCTCTGGCCGACCGCGCCATCGCCCTGGGCTGGCCGCGGTCGCAGGTCCAGGTGATCGACGACGATCTGGGCAGGAGCGGCCAGTCGGTCGAGGGCCGGCCAGGGTTCCAGCGGCTTCTGGCCGAGGTCGCGTTGGACCGCGTCGGGCTGATCCTCGGGCTGGAGATGAGCCGGTTGGCCCGCTCCTGCAAGGACTGGCACCACCGCTGGAACTCTGCGCCCGGTTCCGCGTTCTACTGGCCGACGCCGACGGGGTGTACGACCCGACCGAGTATGCGGACCGCCTGGTCCTCGGGCTGACCGGCATGATGAGCGAGGCAGAGCTGCATATCCTCAAGCAACGGATGTGCCAGGGCAAGCTGAACAAGGCCCGCCGCGGGGAGCTGATCGCCCGCGTCCCGGCCGGATACGTCACGTCCCCGGCCGGGGAAGTCACGCTCGACCCGGACGAGCAAGCCCGGGGGGTCATCCGGCTGATCTTCGATGAGTTCGACCGGCTGGGGACGGTGCACGGCGTCCTGCGGTCGCTGATCGCGCAGGGGGTCCGCTTGCCGGTGCGAGCGCAGGGCGGGCCGAACCGCGGGCAACTGGAGTGGCGGGCGCCGTACCGGGAGACGGTCCGCCACATCCTCCGCCACCCCATGTACGCGGGGGCCTATCGGTATGGTTTCCGGCCCACCGAGCCGCGGCGGCAGACGCCCGGACATCCGCGGGGTGGTCGGGGCAGCGGGTTGGCGGCCGAGGATTGCCTGGTCTTCCTCAAGGATCGCTTCCCCGCGTACATCGCCTGGGAGCGATTCGAGGCGAACCAGACGCGGCTGACGGCCAACCGGTCCCGGATCGACTCGGTCGGCGCGGTCCGGGACGGCAGCGCCTTGCTGGCCGGCTTGGTCCGGTGCGGGCGGTGCGGGAAGCGGATGTCTGTCCGCTACGGCAGCGCCCACCGGCGGCCCGGGTACGCCTGTAGCACGCTGCGGTCCGACTACGCCTTGCCGC
The DNA here is from genome assembly GCF_003977685.1 of Tautonia sociabilis. Classification (GTDB taxonomy): domain Bacteria; phylum Planctomycetota; class Planctomycetia; order Isosphaerales; family Isosphaeraceae; genus Tautonia; species Tautonia sociabilis. The sequence continues at coordinate 29,912 of NZ_RYZH01000060.1, forward strand.
TGTGCCAGTCGGTCACGGCGGCCGAGGTCGAGAGCTGGGTGGCCGAGCAGATCCTCGAGGTGATCCAGCCGGCGGTGCTGGAGGCGAGCCTTGAGGCGGCGGCTGCGGTGGAGCAGCGGCGGCGGCAGATGACCCGGCACTGGGAGCAACGGATCGAACGGGCACGGTACCGTTACACCCGCACGCAGCCGCGGCCGCTGGGCGAAGCCGATCGGGATCGGTTCCGCCGGTTGGCCGCGGAAGTGCCCGCGCTGTGGCAGGCGCCATCGACAACGCCCGCAGACCGGCGACAGGTCGTCCGGCTCTTGGTGGAGCGCGTGGTGCTGACCGTGGACCCGGGCGATGACCGCGTCACGGTGCGCGTGGAGTGGGCCGGCGGGGCGGTCTGCGAGCGGGTGATCCACCGGTCCGTTCGCGGATACAAGGGTCAGCAATCGTGGTCATGTTTGTCGGAGCGGCTGGCGGCGCTGCACGGCCGCGATGAGACGCCGGAGGCGATCGCAACGGCCCTCGATCGGGAGGGATTCCGTCCCCCGAAGCGGGCATCCTGGTTCACGGCCGGGATGGTGCGGCGGTTGCTGCACGAACTGGGATTGCGGCGGCGCGTGCCACGCGCGGCTGAGCCGGCCGGGGTCCTGTCGCCGGACGAGCGGTGGTTACACGACCTGGCACGAGACCTGGCGCTGTCACCGCACACGTTGCACGGGTGGCGGAAGAAGGGCTGGCTTCACGCCCGGCAGGTCGGCGGCCGAGGCGGCCCATAAGCGGTGCGGGCAGACGCCTGCGAGTTGGCCCGACTACGGGCGTTGAAGGAGTGCCCGAGGACGTGGCCTTATCGGGAGCGACTGGCCGAGCTGCGGACCCCAGGCCGACGTCTTGGATGACCGCATCGGTCCCGCCCTGGACCCCCGGGGCGGGATCGGCTTCTCGCACAACTTGTTCCTTGGAGGGTACTGTGCCAGGCTTTTCGAGAACGGGCTGCACGGCCGACGCGATGGGACGCTGCGTGAGGACGCCAGCCGCGTCGGGCGGGGCGCGGCGTCGCAGGTGATGGCGGCCCTGAGGAACTTGATCATCTATCTGCGTCCCCGGTCGGGCCGGCCGAACCTGACGGCGGCGACCCGATACCATATGTGCCACCCAGAGAAGTCGCTGGAAATACTGTCAAGCCGAACTCGAGAATGAAACGGCCCTGCGACCGGGCCGCCGCCCTCTTGACCCGCCCGGCCCGAGGAGACATAATTGGGTCCTCACGAGCACCCGCTCGGGCGATTAGCTCAGTTGGCTAGAGCGCCAGTTCGACACACTGGAGGTCACAGGTTCGAGCCCTGTATCGCCCACTCCACTTCTCCCTAGCCGAACGCGACTTACGCGTACCCGTCGGCGGCGCGGCCTGAATCGGGCATCCTCAGTACAATACTGAGGATCGACGCTCAGGACCGTGCCCCATGCGAGATCCGCATTACATCCCCCGCACCTCGCGTCACCGATCCGGCCAGGCCGTCGCCCGACTTAACGGACGGGACCACTACCTCGGCGCCCACGGGAGCCCCGAGGCCGCTGCGGCCTACGAGCGGCTCATCGCCGAATGGCTCGCCGACGGCCGCCGGTCCCCGGCCGACGAGCCGACCGTCAACGACGTCATCCTCGCCTTCCTGGACCATGCCACGGCCTACTACAAGGACGGCGGCCCCCACGGCGGCGAGGTCGGGTGCATCAAGGATGTCCTGAAGATCGTCAAGCAGCTCTACGGCCGGACGCCCGCGGCCGACTTCGGCCCCAGGGCCCTGAAGGTCGTCCGCGACCGGATGATCGGCAAGGGCTGGTGCCGCCGGTACATCAACGCCCAGGTCGACCGGATCCAGCGGATGTTCCGCTGGGCGACCGAGGAGGAGATCGTCCCCGGCTCGGTCCATCACGCCCTGAGGGCCGTCCGGGGCATCCGCAAGGGGACCCCGGGGGTGCGGGAATCCGAACGGGTGCGCCCCGGGCCCGCGGCCTCGATCCGGGTCGTCTTCCCGCACGTCCCCCCCGCCATCGCGGCGATGATCCGGTTCCAGGACCACACCGGATGCCGCCCCGAGGAGGTCTGCCGGCTCCGCCGATGCCACATCCGGCAACGGGGCAAGGTCTGGGTCCACGAGCCGCCGGAGCACAAGACCGACCACCACGACATCGAGCGGAGGATCTCCATCGGGCCGAGGGCCCAGCGCGTCCTGGGCCCGTGGATCGACGTCCCCGACGACGCCTATCTCTTCTCCCCCGCCGGTTCCGAGGCGCACCGGAACGGCGACCGACGGGCGAATCGTCGGTCCCCGATGACCCCCTCGCAGACCCGATGGGGCCCGAGGGCGAGGAGAAAACGGCCCTCCGGCCAGTGCGACACCACGGTGAGTGACCGCCGGGCGATCCACCGTGCGTGCGACCGAGCGAAGGTCGAGAAGTGGTCGCCCAACCAGTTGCGGCACACCGCCGCGACTCGCCTGCGCCGCCGTCACGGCATCGAGGCGGCTCGCATCATCCTCGGCCACACGAACCTGATCACGACGCAGGTCTACGCCGAGGCCGACCTGAAGAAGGCGTTCAGGGTCATGAGTCGATTCGGATAGCCCGAACCCGTTCCTCGTGGAAACTCGTGGCGTGGTCCGGACTTCCTTCGTGCGAGTGACATCCTGACCTGAGTCATCCCCACCTGTCGGCGACCTCGATGGTCGCCCAGCGAATCATACGTAAGAGGTCTTCAGGCAAGTCATTGGTGCGGTGAAGCATCGCCCGGCCGATGGTAAAAACGCTGCACTCTCGCTCACGACGGTTGGTGCACCAGGCCGATGGGTCGTAGTCCCGCTTCGCCTGCAGGCCCAGGCCGACCAGCAGCAGGTACGCCAGCACCACGACTAGTCCTAGTTAATGGTGCGAAATTCTGCACGTCGGCTGCGGTATTTCCACGGGTCCGCCGCCTCGATCTCGGCCCGGTCGGACGGCCCTCGGCCCCGCCCCCCCGGCTTACCGACCCGCCCCTGCCTCCGCGACCTTCGCCAGGTTGTGGGCCAGGATGCCCCAGCCGATCCACCGGCCCATCCCCCGCTCGCCGTGGTACCGGCACCGCCTCAGGCCGAAATCCCGCCGCAGCGTGTGGATCCGCCCCTCGATCCCCGCCCGGAACCGATACGCCCGCTTGAACCGCCGGCCCCGTTCCTCGACCCGCCGCCCCGGCGGCGCCTTGCCGACGTGCGGCAACGCCACCTGCTTGACCCCCGCCTCGCGGGCCAGCCGCTCGTTCTCGGCCGACGCCAGCCCCCGGTCCCCGGCCAGCAGGCCTGGGGCCCGGCCGAACGGCAACCGGTGGTTCGCCAGGCTGTCGCCCAGGCACGGCTGGTCCTGGCCGCCGCCCCGCTCCAGGATCGCGTAGCCGCTGATCAGCCCGCCCTCGACCTCATCCAGCCGGAGCTTGCGGCCGAACTCGACCGCCTTGCCGGCCTTGAACCGGGGGATCACCTGCGTATGCGGCTCGAAGAGCGAGAGCAGCTTCTCGCCGGCCGGCACCGACTCCCCCTTGATCACCCGCCGCGTGGCCTGGCGGATCCCCTGCTTCAGCCGCGGCAGGACCTCCCCGAGCCGCGCGGCCAGCCGCCGCGCCGCCGGCTCGTCAGGCCGCTCCTGGAGGGCCTTCAGCACCCGCCTGCCCTGGGCGGCGGTGCGCCTGGTCGTGGCGATGAGCCGGCCGTAGGCCGCCTTCAGCGTCTCGCGGCCCTGATCGCCCTTGCGGCGGGGGAGGCGGTGCAGCTGCTGGGAGAGCGTGCGCACGGTGCGGACCCGGCTGCGGAAGGCCTCCCCCAGGCCGGCGGCCGCCTCGCCCAGCGCGGCCCTGGCCCGCCGCAGCAGCCGCGAGACGACCCGCACGCCGTCGCCGAGCAGGCCGCTGTCGGTCGGGAAGTGGATGTCGGTCTCCACCGCCGTGGTGTCGACCCGGAGCTTGCGGCCCCGGGTCACCTTCAGGCCGCGGGCCAGCCGGACGACCCGGTGGTTGAGCGCCTGGAGCGTCTCGGGCTCGATCGTGTCGGCCCAGCGGATCAGCACGGTGTCGTCGGGGACCTTCTCGAGATAGACCCGGCAGAACTGACGCAGGACCAGGCTGTCGTTGACGAAGGACTCGGCCTGGGCGTAGCTCCAGCCGTAGAGCCGCATGACCACGAGCATCCGCAGGATGACCTCGACCGGGGTGGAGGGCCGGCCGCGGGAGCCGGTCCTGGGATGACGGCGGGCGAGGTCCTCGCGGACGGCCTCGAACAGCTCGTCATCGTCGAGCAGCCGGTCGAGCTGCTTCAGCTGCAGCTCGAAGCGGAGGTCGAGCTGGGGGACCAGGGCGAACAGGTCGGTCCGGCGGTAGCGATTCCTGAGCATGGCTCCGCCCTGCCATCGGTCCGGTTGGTGCGGTTCCGGGGATGCCATCAGCGTACCAAAGGCCGTGAAACATGCCTATTTCGCACCGCAAACTAGTACTAGCAGGAAGCGGTCGAACCGCTCGACCTTGGTGATCCGCGTGTTGCGGATCGCCAGGCCGTTGCGGCGGTTCTTGGCGTCGCGGAACAACTCCTCGACGCTCATCCGGCGGCCGTAGAGCCGGCGGAGCGCCTCGGCCCGGCCCTGGAGGTCGGTCATCAGATACCACGGCTCGTCCCGCTTGCTCGGCAGGCCGGGCTGCCAGCGGATGACCACGTGGTGCGTGACCCGGGCGTCCTTGCGGTACCGCACCTCACGCAGCACGTGCGCCATGCCCTTGTGGACCGGATCCTTGCTCAGCACGCCCCGGTAGCGGGCACAGGCGATGGTCACCTGAGGCTTGATCCGCACCAGATAACGGAACTTCAACTCCTGGCAGACCGCCGCCCACTCGGCCCGGCCGAAGCCGCGGTCGGCCAGGATGAGCACCGGCACCGACTCGGGGATCCGCGTGCGGAGCAGCCGTAAGAGTCCTTCCTCCAGGCTGTTTTGGCTGCGGGCCAGCTTCCCCTCGGGGTAGCTGGCCCAGAGCAGCGGCACGGCCCGGCCGCCGATGCAGGCGGCGGCCATCAGGCCGTGGAAGTCACGGACCTCCGTCCAGTCGAGGCTGACGATCAGCCGCTTCTTGGTAAGCGTCCGACGCAACACACCCTTGACACGATAGATGGTCTGACGCCCGTCCAGGACGTTCAACCACCTCGTCGAAGGTGGGCGCCGAATAACACTTAGTTGTCATTTGTACAAAAAAGACGATCTCGCACCTTAACGGCTTATTAATTTGCCGGACGGCCAACTACTCTGGCAGACTGCGGTCCGTCGGACCTACGGCGATCTCGACCGGGCTCTCCGCCCGAGGCGCATGGCAGGAGGATAGGGTCATGGTTCATCGAGCCAGGCGTGGGGGAGGGTCATACCTGGCGGGCTTC
>NZ_RYZH01000061.1 GCF_003977685.1 Tautonia sociabilis
CCGCTGCCCCTACCAGGTCCTGGGCCTGGTGCTGCCGACCGCCGACTTCTGGGAGCTGCTGCAGGCCGACCCCGCCGCATTGACGCAACAACTGTCAACCCAACAGGATGGCGGATGAGACAGTGCCTTCAATCCACGATCGATGGGTCAACGGAAGTTCCACCAGGCAAATCAGTACGGTCGAAGCATCTCGCCCTCCACGCAGCGCACCGAACGGCGCACCGCCTGATTCCGAGTCGGGAGAGAAGCAGATCGAGGACGCCGAATCCGCTCGGATCAACGCGGTCCAGGAGCGAGGGGGCCGGGAGCGGGGCGGCCCCGGGCCCCGGAGGCTCGGATGCCGGCCCGTCCGACCGCTCGGTTCCCAGGGACGACGGCGCGGAACGAACCCATCGCGGCCCGGCCGGGAAGATGCAATCCCTGGTTCAACAAGAGATTGCGTCAACGGGATTGCGGCCGGCGAACGCGCACCGATCGGCGTCCTGGGGCCCGGCGAGGTCTCCCCCGATGGCGTCGGGGACGATCACCCTTCGGTTGGTCGGGCGGTCGCCAGTCCGGCGAGCTGCCGGGCGATCTCGGGGGTGTCCCAGTCCATCGCCCCGATCTCTCGGCGGACGATCTTGCCGTCGGGGGCGATGATGAAGGTGGCCGGGATGCTCATCGTGGCGAATTCCTTCGGTGGCGGCCCGGCGGCGACGAGGACGTTGGCCGGGCCGGGGTCGAAGCGGTTCAGGAAGCCCTGAACAGGCTCCAGCCCGTCGTCGACCGAGACGAACAGCACGGCCACGCCAGCCCGCTCCAGCTCGGGACGCTTCGAGAGCGCCACCAGCGACGGCATCTCCATGACGCAGGGGCCGCACCAGGTCGCCCAGACATTCAGCAGGACCGGCCGGCCCTTGTAGTCGGACAGGTCGGCCGGCTGGCCGTCGGGGGTAAGGACGGCCCACTGGTACTCCGTGGAGGTGGGGACGCCCGGATCGCGCTCGGCGTCCCGGACGATCTCCCGATACACGAAGAACCCGGCGACCAGCAGCGCCATCGACATGAGCAGGATCCGGAGCCCGACCGGCGCCCCCTCGTCCCGGGAGGGGGTGCGGGAGGGCTCCCGAGAGCCGAGGAAGTCGGGCATGGTCGACGGGGGGGAGCTCTCGGCCGCTTCGGGGGAGGACGATTCCGGGTTCATCGGCTCGGGCGCGGTGGGATCGGCCATCGGGAACTCCTTTCGGGCGACGGGCGGACGGGCCGTTCGATGGCCCAGTTACGATCGGGCCGGCCCGATCGTTCGGCCGGACGGGCCCGATCGTCTCAGTCGGTGGCCCGGGTCGCGGCGACCGGGGCGAGCAGGTTCTCCACCGGGGCGTAGTCGTCGGTCAGGACGATCCCCCGGGAGCGGATGAGCAGCGCCTCCCGATGCTCGGGTCCGTAGGGGTCGGGCTGGAACGGCTCGCCGGACTGCTCAAAGGTCGGGTCGCCGGGGCGGCGGCCAAGCTCGGCCACGTCGATCGGCGCCTTGGAGGCGACCACGACGAACGTTTCCCGGAAGCCGTTGCCGGGCTCGTCGGTGCCGAAGATCTCGAGGTTCGGGAACGTCAGGGAGGCCGTCCGGGTCCAGGCCCCGAGGAAGGCCCCCAGCCCCCGGGCCTCGGCCACCCCTCGACGGACGGCCTCGGCGAGCCGCCCGGGGTCGGAGCCCAGCGCGACCGCCTCCTCCGACGAGCGGCGGGCCAGCTCGTCAAGGTCTCCCTGGATGGAACGCTCCTCGAAGGCGAGGGCGACGGCGGCGGCGTAGTCCTCCACCCCCTCCCGGAGCCCCACGTCCCGCAAGACCCGGGCGATCTGCTCCTCGGTCCGGAGAGGAGGGGGAGGGCCCGGGTCCCCCTCTCCTGCCGTCGGGTCGTCCGGGCGAACGAGGCGGTGGGCCAGCAGGGCGGGGGTTTCCTTCAGGTCCGTCTCGATCGCGACGAAGGCCCGATCGATCCGATCGGCCATGCCGTCGATGTCGTCGGCTCTCGGCGCGGCCGCCTCCAGCAGGTCGATGATCACCTGGGTTCCGCCGTACCAGACCTCGGCGATCGCCTCGGCCACCTCGTCCGCTTCTGGGCCGAGGCCCCCGGCGTGCAGGATCTCGGCGGCGGCCTCGAACTTCTTGCGCTCGAGGACCTCGGCGATTGCCTCGGTGGCCGCCGCTTGTCGGCGGCCGGCCTGAGCCAGGGTCATGGTTTCTCGGGCGACCTCGGCCATCTGGTCGGCGTCTCCCTCCAGGAGGGGATCGACGCCGGCGATCGCCTCCCGGACCTTCGGCCCGATCGCTCCCCGGTTCCGGGAATCGACTCCTCGCACCGCCTCGGCGACGGCCCGGGAGATCGAGTCGAGCCGGATGCCCAGCTCGGCCCCCTTCCAGGCGGTGCGGAGCCCCCGGGCGAGGGCGTCCGACTCGTCCTCGTCGTTGCCCTGCTCCCGGAAGATCGCGGCGACGGCCCGGATCTGCTCCTCCTCGATCGCCTGCCCGGCGGCGACGCGGTCGTCCCGGTAGACGTCGATGATGTTGATCATGTAGGCGCCGTGCTCGTCCAGCAGGCCGGCGATCCGGTCGTTGAACTCCCGGGTCGTCAGGTGCCAGGGGACGGAGAAGTCGTTGAAGGCGTCGCCGAAGATCAGGTCATACGGTTCGGCCCCCTGCGAGCGCTCGACGAACTGCCGGGCGTCTCCCCAGTGGGTGCGGATCGTCGTGTCCCGGGGGAGGCCGAGGGCGACGTGATTGGCCTCGGTGACGGCCGGGTCGATCTCGGCGACGTCGCATTCCGCCTTTTTGTAAGTGTGCTGGAGGTATCGGGGGAAGGTATAGGAGCCTCCCCCGAGGAACAGCGCCCGCAGCGGGACGTCGGCCGGGTCGGCGATGCCCAGCCGCTTCGCCTTCGCCTCGGCGACCCGCCGGGTGACCTGAGCGTAGATGTACTCGTAGTCGTATTCGATGCGTTCGGGATGGTCGAGGACGAAGTAGCCGTGGATCAGGTTATCCAGCACCAGGGTGCGCTTGATCGCCTCGGACGAGGCAACGGGCTCCCCCGTCTCGGGGTCGGCCGAGTCGGGGGCGTCCAGGCGAATCGGCTGGCTCTCCACCTTGATGTAGTAGTAGTTGCTCTCGTCCAGGTACGTGACCCCGGTTTCCGCCTCGGGGTCGGGGGAGACGTTCCGGACTCCCCAGGCCACCCCCTGCCGCTCCAGCACCGGCAGCGGCGCGAAGGCGATGAAGCAGAGCCCCAGCGGCACCCCCGCCCAGGCCGCATGGCCGATCCCCCCCAGCGCCGTGGCCGCCAGGGCCATCGTCGTCGAGAGCACCAAGATCAGCCCCTTGGTCCCCAGCACGTCGATGAGCACGAAGCCGGCCAGGAACGTCCCGACGATCGATCCCACCATGCCCCAGGCAGACACCGAGCCGATCGCCGTGCCGGTGCGATCGGCCCGTCGCAGGCGGTCGACCGCCAGCTTCGTCACCACCGGGCTGACCGTGCCCATCGACACCGACGGCAGGAAGAAGACGATCGCCACCGCCGAGAGCACCCGGAGCGACCAGGGGAGCGGAGTCATCGTCGGGGCGTAGGAGAGCAGCGAGATCCCGGCGTACTCCTCCCCCAGGAACGCCGGCGGAGTCTCCAGGAAGAGGATCAGCAGCAGCATCAGCGAGGCGACCAGGAACAGCCAGCTCGCCTGGCGCTCGCTTCTGACCGCGTCGGCCACCTTGCCGCCGATCAGGTTGCCCAGGCTCAGGCCGCCGAGCATCACGCCGATGATGCTCGTCCAGCCGAAGATGCTCGATCCCAGGTGCCGGGTCGTCATCCGGCCGGCGACCATCTCCAGGCTCATGAACGCCAGGCTGATCAGGAACGCCAGGAAGGCCAGGTCGGCCAGGCTGGCCGGCTTGCCGGGGGGCATGCTCTCGTTCGGATCGTCCGGCCCGGCCGGGCCCGCCAACGGCCTCCAGGCCGCCCGAAGCCGGGCCGCCCCCGCCAGCCCGACCGCCAACGTCAGCCCATGCCCCGCCAGGACGACCGCGTTCGGCACGATCGATCCGATCCAGCCCTCCAGGTCGGCCAGGCCCCGGTCGACCACCGTGGTCACACCGACCCCCAGCGCCGCCGAGGCGAGCAGGGCGAGCACCCGGCCCGGCCTCCAGTCGATCATCGCTGCCGCCGGGATGAGCAGGGCGGCCGCCACCACGGTGACGATCACCGAGGTCGGCGCCTCATAGATCAGCACGAAGCCGGCCAGGAACGTCCCAGCGATCGACCCGACAGCCCCCCAGAAGGACACGTCTCCGATCGCCGAGCCGGTCTTCTCCGCCTGGTCGACGGCCACCTTGGCCACGACCGGGCCGATCAGACCCAGCACCGTGGCCGGCACCAGGAAGTCGAGGGAGACGACCAGCAGGGTCCTCAGGCTCCAGGGCATCGCCCCCAGGCCCGGAGTGCCCCCGACCCGGGCGTTGACCCAGAGGCTGGCCAGCGTCAGCGCCGCCCCCATCGCGAAGAGGGGGCCGACGGCCCGACGGGCGTGGGTGTGGTCGGCCAGCCGGCCGCCGAGGAAGTTCCCCAGGCAGATGCCGCCGAGCACCACACCGATGACGCTCGTCCAGACGTGCAGCGACGCCCCGACGTGCCGGGCCACCAGCCGGGAGGCGACCAGTTCCAGCGTCATGATGCCCAGGCTGGCGAAGAAGGCCAGCGCATACGGGGAGAATCGGGCCAGCAGTCGGCCGGTCGTCGACATCGGGCGGGGCTCCGGTCGGAGGGAGGGCTCGGGTCGATCGGGGGGTCAATCGGGGCGACCTTCCCAGGATATGCGACCGGATCCGGGCCCGACAACCGGCGAATCCCCGCACTCGGTCGGCCATTTTCCGGGCCAAGGCGTTGCTCTCGACGGGGATCCAGAGACAATACAGTCATCCTCCGCACGGACCGGCCGGCCGGGATCCCCTCGATCCCCGGCGATCCGACCGATCGGCGTCCAACCCGCCCCCGGACGCCTTCGCCTCGTCCCCCGGCCCGAGCGGCCCCGCGTCGGGCCGGTAGTCGCCCCGACCGCACTCGATCCCTCGCCTCGATCCAGGCCGACGATGATCCTCTGCGTCACCCTCAATCCCTGCTTGGACAAGACCCTGACCGTCCCCCCCTGGAGTCCCGGCCAGTCGGTTCGGGGGCAGGCCGTCTCGGAGGTTGTCGGCGGCAAGGGGAACAACGTCGCCCGGGCCCTGGCCCGGCTCGGCCGCACCGCCCGCCCGGCCACCTTCTTCGGCGGTCCGGTCGGCGAGCACTGCGCCCGCTTGCTCCGCGATCATGAGGGATTCGACCCGCTGGTCGTCCCTTCCGAGGCCCCAACCCGGACCATCCTCACCGTCCGGACCGAGGGCTCGTCTCGGCAGACCGCCTTCTTCGACCCCGACCCGAGCATCTCCCCGGCCGAGGCCGAGCAACTGCTCCGGGGAGTCGAGGCCGCCATCTCCCTCGGCGGGGTCGAGGCCATCACCCTCTCCGGCTCCAGCCCCTCGGAGGCGACGCACGGCCTGTTTCTCGACCTGATCTCGATGGCTCGGATGCGTCGGCTCCCCGTCTTCCTGGACACCTACGGCCCTCCCCTGGAAACGATCTGGGGCTTCTGGCCCGACGTCATCCAGCTCAACCGCCGAGAACTGGCCCAGCACCTCCACCAGGACGACCCGGACGACGAGGAGATCTTCGCCCGGCTCGGGACCTGGCACCGCCACGGCGTCCGGCTGGCGGTCGTCACCGACGGACCCGACGCCGCCCTGATCCAGGTCGAAGGCCGATTCTTCCGCGCCCTGCCGCCGGAGATCAAGGCCGTCAACCCGATCGGCTCGGGAGACTGCCTGCTGGCCGGCCTGGTCGATTCCTGGCTCAACGGCCTGGAGCCCGAGCCGATGCTCCGCCGGGCGATGGCCTGCGCCGTCGCCAACGCCCTGGTGTGGGACGCCGGACAGATCGACCCCGAGGAGGTGGCCCGGCTCGAGCCCGAGATCGAGCTGGAGCCGGTCGAGGACGTCGCCCCGGCCGCACCGACCGACCGGTCGGGGGACTCCCAGGGCTTCCTTCGCGTCGGCGTTTATGGCCGGGCGACCGGCAAGTTCGGCAAGAAGTAACCGGAGGGGCAACCCGAACCCGTCAACCGGATCGGCTGGAGAGGACCGAGACGGCCAGGGCGACCACGAACAGCACGCCCAGCAGCAGCACCATCCAGGCCAGCCGCCCCCAGTTCGGGAGCCTGATCCTCAGTCGGGTCTGCAGGCCGAGCCTCTGCGAAAGCCCCGGCGTCGCCTCGATGATCTCCTGGTACTCCGGCGAGAAGATCATCGCGGCCCCGTCCGAGAGCAGCAGGTAGAGGACGACGCTCGGGATCAGGCTGCCCACGACGAGGATCCCCAGGGCGAGGGCCGGGCTCTCGACCAGCGCCCGAATGGTTCCCAGGCCCAGGACGACCAGCAGCAGCACGGTCAAGGCGACGACGACCCGTCGCGTCGGGTTGTGCAACCGCCGCAACCCCCGGGCGATCACGAGGTTGATCAGCGCGATGACCCCGAAGATCGCGGCGATCCCCACCAACATCACCGGCGTCGTGTCCGGGCCGACGATCACCACGCCCGGGCCCGCTGTCGAGGCGGCGATCACGCCGAGGCCCGCGGCCGAGATCGCGACCACGCCCGCCAGGATCACGCCGAGGTCGAAGAGCAGTCCGAGCGACCGGATCGCCTCCTCGAGCCGGAGGTACTCGAGGCGGATCTCCTCGGCCATCGTGTCACTTCGATCGGATCCCCGGGGTGCGTCGGGGGCCGACTCGGCCGCGACGGAGGCCGTTGGCTCGTCACGATCGGGAGTGCTGACCATGAGTCACTCCAGCGAGAGCGGATCGATCCCCGAGGGACCGGGCTTCCCATCGCACCGTCCCCGGGCCGGGATCAGAGCAGGTGCCGGGCCTTGATGTCGAGGTAGCGGTTGATCAGCGGGGCGGTCAGGTCGTCGGGGGCCACGTCGAGGCAGAGCACTCCTCGCTGTCGCAGTGAGGCGATGACCCGCTCCCTCCAGTTCAGGATCGCGGCGGCGGCCGCAGGGGCGAAGAGGGGGTCCTCGGCGTCGGGGTCAGGCTCGAGGCCGGAGTCGGCCAGGGCGAAGAGATCAAGGTCGCGGAGGAAGACACCCAGCGGCAGGTGCCGGCCGACGATGTTCCCCAGGTGGTCAAGCACCTGGCGGGCGCCGACCTCGTCGAAGACGTTGGTCATCAGGACCACCAGCGACCGCTTCCGGCACCGCCGCTCCAGGTCGACGAACGCCTGGTCGTGTCGGCTCTCGGCCAGCACCGGGAACAGGTTGTGGACCGCGTGCACGAGCCGATCGATCCGGCGGGGCCCCCCTGAGGGAGGGACGTAGGCCCGAACCCGGTCGGCGTAGACCATCAGGCCGACCTGATCTCCCCGAGTCAGGGCGACATGGGCGAGCATGAGCATGGCGTTGAAGGCGTGGTCCAGCGGGGAGAGGCCTCCTCCGGTGTCTCCGGCCATCATCCGGCCGCTGTCGATCAGGAAGACGACCCGCTGACTCTGGCTGGACTGGTAGTCTCGCACCGTGACCTTACGCCTCCGGGCGGTCGCCCTCCAGTCGATCCGGCGGGGCTCGTCCCCCTCGGCGTAGTCGCGGAGGCGCTCGAACTCGTTGTCGGTGCCGACCCGTCTCGACTGCCTCAGACCGATGACGCTGAGGCGATCGCGGCGGGCGAGCAGCGTGTAGCGAGCGATCTGCCGGACGTCGGGGTAGACCCGCACCCCCGTCTCGCAGCAGATCCGCCGGGAGCGCTGCCAGAGGCCCCATCGGCTCCGCTCCAGGGCGTAGATTCGCCTCAGGGCGAACGACCCGCGGCGGGAGGGGATCATGCGGTACTCCAGCGTCGCCACGCCGCGGGACGGGAGCCGGACGAGGAACTCGGCCGGCTCGGCCTCGAACGGGTCGGGCACGTCGTCCCGGACCCACAGCCGTCTCGGACGGGGGGAGTCGTTGAGGATGGTCAGCTCGACCGGGTGCGGCTCTCCGATCGACGCCGTTTGGCCGCAGGATCGAGTCGCCCTCAGGCCGGTCCGACCGGCCAGGCCAGCCAGGTCGACCAGCGCCACGACCGCGATTGTCCCATCGACCGCGAACACTCCTGACCAGAGCGGGCCGGTGCGGGGCAGCAGCAGCACCAGAGACAACAGGCTCGGCACCAGGAGAAGCAGGGCCAGGGTCCGGCCGGGCCAGATCATACGGGCGACTCCCCCTCCGGAGGACCGCTCGCCGCGGCGGTCCCTCCCACCAGGATCAGTCTACCGATAGGTCCCGGGCCGGGCCATCTCCCGCCTTCCCAAAGCGCTCGACCGTCCGGTTTGAGCGGAGGTTCGAGGACACCACGAATAGCTTAATTAGGCGATTCCTCGTCGCTTGAACAGGCAGGTTGACACGGGGGAGGGGTGGCCTATGGTCCCCAGTGGAGCGAGAGAACGACGGGCCGATCGAAGGTGCCCGGCCCGGAGATCGGGTCTCCGACCGATCGCAACAGCTCAAGGAATCACACCCATGCCGACCCGGACCCCTCGGCGGGAGCCCATGTCCCGCACCCCGCTCCAGATCTACCTCCAGGACATCAACAGCACGGCGCTGTTGACGCCCGAGGAGGAGCGGGAGCTCGCCCAACGCGTCGCTGAGGGCGACCCGGAGGCCCGCGAGCATATGGTCAAGGCCAACCTCCGGCTCGTCGTCAACATCGCCCGAGGCTACCTGGGTAAGGGACTGGGGCTGGAGGACCTGATCGAGGAAGGGAATCTGGGCCTTCTGCGCGCGGTCGAGGGATTCGACGGCGCGATGGAGACGCGATTCAGCACGTATGCCAGCTACTGGATCAAGCAATCGATCCGCCGAGCCGTGATGAACAACGGCAAGCCGATCCGCCTGCCGGCCTACATGGTTAATCTGCTGTCCAAGTGGCGCCGGGCCACCTCGGCCCTGGCCGAGCGACTCGGTCGCCAGCCGAGCCCCGACGAGGTCGCCAGGGAGCTGAAGCTCTCGACCAAGAAACTCAACATTGTGAAGAAGGCGCTGCACGCGCACAGCCTCACCCCGCAGCCGGAGGGGGCCAGCGACGACGGCTTCGCCATCGACGACGTGCTCACCGACGATCGCGTCCGGGCCCCCGACGACGTGCTCATCGAGGCCGACGACCTGGAGCGGACGCTCAACGGCATCGAGCAGCTCGACGACCGCGAACGCACCGTGCTCCGCATGAGATTCGGGCTCGACCCGTACCTGCCGATGACCCTTCGCGAGGTTGGCGAGGGCCTCGGGCTCACCCGGGAGCGCGTCCGACAGCTCGAGTGTCAGGCCCTGGCTAAGCTGGCCCTCGCCCTGGGCACCGATCGGCATCGGAGGAGCCGGGCCTGAGGTGAGGGCCCGGATGGCGGGCGTTCCCTGATCGATGCGGGAGGGCGGATGCTCGGCGGCGGAGCGGCTCGGCCGGTGGTTGGCCGCTGGTCGGCCGGCCCAAGGGAGGAGCCGGGGAGGCCAACAGGCCGAGTGTCCATCCCTCCTCCGGCGGTCGGTCGTTGGCCATCCGACGCCCGTCAGACCGGATGACTCGGATCTCGGATGGCTCGAATCCTGGGGAGGCCGGGGGCGACCCGGCCGTCCTCCCGTCCGACCGACCCTGGACCACCGTCATCTCCTTCCCGGATCAGGCCATCCGCCATCCGGTGCTTCAGGCGATCAGTCGATCGACCACGTTCCCGGCCACGTCCGTCAGCCGGAAGTCCCGTCCCTGGTAGCGGTACGTCAGCCGGGTGTGGTCGAAGCCGAAGAGCTTGAGGATCGTCGCGTGGTAGTCGTGGACGTGGACGGGGTCCTCCACCACGTTCCAGCCGATGGGGTCGGTCTTGCCGATCACCTGCCCTCCCTTCACCCCTCCTCCGGCCAGGAAGAGGGAGAAGGCGAACGGGTGATGGTCGCGGCCGGTCACGGTCTTGTACCCGGCTCGATTCTCTCCCAGGGGGGTCCTCCCGAACTCGGAGCACCAGAGGACCAGGGTGGAATCGAGCAGCCCCCGGCGCTTGAGGTCGGTGATCAGGGCCGCGACGGGGCGGTCGGCCATGCCGCAGTTGAACTTCAGCTCGGCGTCGATGTTCGAGTGGTGATCCCATGATGCGTGATAGATGTTCACGAATCGGACACCGCGCTCGACCATCCGCCGGGCCAGCAGGCAGTTCGTCGCGAACTGGTGGTAGACGCCCGGCCCGGCTCCCCGTCCTCCTCCTTCGGGATCGTCTCGGCCGACGCCATACAGGTCGAGCGTCTCCCTCGACTCTCCTGAGAGGTCGATCAGCTCGGGGGCGGAGCGCTGCATCCGGAAGGCCAGCTCGTAGGAGGCGATCCGGCTCTGGATCTCCTCGTCGCGCACCGCGTCGAACCGCCGGGCGTTGAGGGCGCCGACCGCGTCGATCGTCTCCCGCTGGATGCGGGCCGAGATGCCGGGCGGGTTGCCCAGATGCAACACCGGGTCGCCTTGATTGCGGAAGAGGACGCCGGAATACGTCGAGGGGAGGAAGCCGCTCGACCAGTTCGAGGCGCCCCCGCTGGTCCCCCTCCCGGTGTTCAGCACGACGTACCCGGGCAGGTTCTCCGACTCGCTCCCCAGCCCGTAGGTCAGCCACGAGCCGAGGCTCGGCCTCCCGAACATGGCCGAGCCGGTGTTCATCAGCAGCTGGCCGGGGTGGTGGTTGAACTGATCGGTCTGCATCGACCGGATCAGGGCGATGTCGTCGGCGCAGGCCCCGAGGTTCGGCAGGAAGTCGGACAGTTCCATGCCGCATTCTCCCCGCCGGGAAAAGACGCGGGGACAGCCCATCACCGTGGCCGATTCCTTCTGGATGAAGGCGAACCGGACGTTCTTCGTGAACGACTCCGGCAGCGGCTGGCCGTCGAGCCGGTTCAGCTCCGGCTTGGGGTCGAACAGGTCGATCTGGCTCGGGCCCCCTTCCAGGTAGATGCAGATGCAGGCCTTCGCCCTTGGCTCGAAGTGCGGGGGCCGGGGGGCGAGGGGGTCGCTGCGGCGGCCGGCCTCGTCGCCCCGGGCGATCGCGCCCTGGTCCCGAAGCAGGGAGGCCAGCGCCACCAGGCCGACGCCGCTGGCGGAGCTGGTGAGGAAGTCCCGTCGGGAACGTTCGATGGCCTCGAGGATCGGGTGCATCGGTCGGCCTCGGGGTGGCGGTCCGGATCGGTCGGATCGGTCGGATCGGATCGGATCGGATCGGATCGAGGGAGTCAATCCCGGGTGATGAACTCGTCGAGGTTGAGGATGGCTCGGGCGGTGGCGACCAGCGCCGCGGCCTCCTCGGGAGGGACGAGGCCGGGGATCGGCTCGTCGCCAAGGAAGGCGGCGGCCGCGCCGGGATCGGCTCGGAAGGCGGCGAGCAGGTCGTCGCGCAACCCGGACAGGAGGGCCGACTCCTCGGGGGTCGGGAGGCGTCCCAGGGCCAGTCGGAACGCCCGGTCGGCCGGCAGCGAGGGGTCCTCGGCCAGGGCGCGGAGGCCGAGGGCCCGGGAGCACTCGACGAAGACCTCGTCGTTGAGCAGCGTCAGTGCCTGGAGGGGCGTGTTCGATGCCGACCGCTTGACGGCGCAGACGTTCGCGTCGGGAGCGTCGAAGGTGGTGAGCATTGGATAAGGGCTCGTGCGGCGGAAGAACGTGTACATCCCCCGACGATAGCGGTCGGCCCCTTGGCTCTCCTCCCATCGGGCGCTTCGGGCGTAGGTCAGCTCGGAGATTCCCTCCGGCTGGGGGGGGAAGACGCTCGGTCCGCCGACCTCGGTGGTGAGCAGGCCGGAGGCCGAAAGGGCGACGTCCCGGATCACCTCCGCCTCCAGCCGGACCCGATTTTGCCGGGCGAGTAGGACGTTCTCCGGGTCGATCGGCTCCAGGTCCTCCCGGACGGCCGACGACTGCCGGTAGGCCGCCGACCGGACGATGGTCCGGATCAGCTCCTTGCGGCTCCAGCCGAGGCGCTGGTACTCGATCGCCAGCCAGTCGAGCAGCTCGGGGTGGCTTGGCGGCTCTCCCCGGGTGCCGAAGTCCTCCATCGAGGGGACCAGCGCCCGGCCGAAGAGGTGGTACCAGACCCGGTTGACGGCGACCCGGGCGGTGAGCGGGTGATCCGGGCGCATCAGCCATTCGGCCAGATCGAGGCGGTCGGCCCGATCGCCACTCGGTTCCATCGGCGGCAGGACGGCGATCGTGCCCGGCTCGACCGGATCACCGGGGCGGAGGAAGTCTCCCCGGATGAGGACATGGCTGGCTCGGCGACGGTCGGGAGGCTGCTCGGCGAAGGTCCGGATGCGAGGGACCGATTCCTCCTTCGCCTCGTCGTCGGCGGTCGGCTCGGCCAGCGGGAGGTCGGCCTCATCGGCGGTGTTGAAGAACGCGAAGAGTTGGTAATACTCGCGCTGCGTGATCGGATCGTACTTGTGCGAATGGCACTGGGCGCAGCCCACGGTCAGGCCGAGCCAGACGGAGCCGGTCGTGTTCACGCGGTCGACGACGGCGGCGACGCGGAACTCCTCCTGGTCGACCCCGCCCTCGGTGTTCGTCAGGGTGTTGCGGTGGAAGCCGGCGGCGGCCTGCTGTTCGAGGGAGGCGTCGGGGAGCAGGTCGCCGGCAAGCTGCTCGATGGTGAAGCGATCGAAGGGCAGGTCGCGGTTGACGGCGTCGATCACCCAGTCTCGATAGCGGTAGGCGTCGGGGCGCGGTCGGTCTTTCTCGTAGCCGTCGCTGTCGGCGTAGCGGGCGAGGTCGAGCCAGTGCCGTCCCCAGCGCTCGCCGAAGTGGGGGGAGGCCAGCAGGCGGTCGACCAGGGCGTCGTAAGCTCCCGGGTCATCGTCCTGGACGAAGGCGTCCACCTCTTCGGGAGTAGGAGGGAGGCCGATCAGGTCGAGGGAGAGGCGGCGGAGGAGCGAGGCCCGGTCGGCTTCGGGGGAGGGGGAGATCCCTTCGGCTTCCAGTCGAGCGAGGATGAAGCGGTCGATCGGGGAGCGGGGCCACTCTTCGTGGTGGACGCTCGGCGGCTCGGGCCGAGTGATCGGCTGGAAGGCCCAGTGGTCGCTCGACCGTCGCTCGGGAGTCGAGTCGTCGGCCTCCTCGGGCCAGGAGGCTCCCTGGTCGATCCAGGCGCGGAGCAGGCCAATCTCGGCGGGAGAGAGAGGATCGCCTTCGGGGGGCATGATCGACTCTCCCTGGAACCCGGCCACCTTGTGAATCAGGTAGCTGCTGGCCGAGTCTCCTGGCTCGATCGCCGGTCCGAGGTCGCCGCCGAGCAGGGCGGGCTCCTTGGCGTCCAGCCGGAGGCCCGACTTCTGCTCGTCCGGGCCGTGGCAGGAGACGCATCGGGCGTCGAGGATCGGCTTGATCTCCTCCCGGAAGTCGACCGGCCGATCGGCCGAGGGAGGGAGGGCGTCCTGGGCCAGGCCGAGGCTGGAGAGGACCAGCAGAGATCGGACGAGGATCGACGGCATGGGCGTCCTCCGGCGACATCGAGGCAAGGTTTAAGGTGACGGGTTGATCCGCAATTGTCAAACAGACTTCGGGATGGAATGGGGAACGTCGAGCCCGCAACGCCGACGGGACCTGAAGCGGGATCACGAGGAGTTCGATCAGGCCGTCGAGCCGGCCGGTGTGGCCCCGGAATCGGCCGCTCGACCTCGTTCCAACGCCAGGAGGGACATCCTCTCCCCGGCTCCTGGGGATCCCCTGCCCTCCCCTCGCCGAGTTGACCGAGCAGGGACGCGGTCGATCCCGCGAAGAGGGACGGGGAGGGATCGCGATGCTTGGAGGGGAGGGCCGAGGAGGGGGAACGAGGGGGTGGCCGGACGGGGATGCTCGGCGGTTCCGTCTCGTAAGTCGAGCGGAACGCTCTCCCCCTTCGTCCGGTCGGATGCAACGCCCACCCGGAGCGGGAGATTCTGGGGCCGATCCTGCCGTGGTCGACGAGGCTCGGGGCGCCGGGGACCTCGGGCTCGCCGTTCGTCCTCCGGTTTCCGAAGACCGGGGAAGACGGGTCCCCCCGTGCGCGGGCCGATCGGCACCGCCGGCGCGAGGACCGGAGGGGAATCGGGTGCGACTCCTCGCGGATCCCGACCGCCGGGGGGCGATCGAGCTGCCCGAGGGAGAGGAGGCTTCTTGGGCGTTGAAGTCCCGGGAGAGCCCCCGAGAGGATCGCCCCGAGGCGAGGAACCGGCGCTCGAGGCACGTCAACTCAACCCTGGCGGCGATGACCGGGAGGCGTCTCGGTCGTCGACCATCGGAATCCGGGAGGACGGGGCGAGGCCGGTCGATTCCGGGGGAGGAGGCGACGAACCCGGGGAAGATCAGTCGGCCGCCACCGCCGAGGGGGAGCCGGTCGCCGTCACCGGGAAGTGGGGGCGTCGGAGCGTGCTCGCGGGGCGGCAGACCCCCTCGGTGAAGAGGAAGGGAGCGGGGCCTCGGTGGACGGACTGCTCCGTCTCGACGAAGCCAGCGGCGGCGAACAGGTCGCGCATCCGGGATCGGGAGCAGTGGTGAACGTCCCCCTCGACCGTCTCGACGCAGACGTCGTAGATGAACCAGCCCCAGGGGGCGTCGCGATACCCGTCGATGAGCATGAGCCGGCCGCCGGGCTTGAGCACCCGGTTCATCTCCGAGACGGCTCGACCCTGGTCGGGGTAGTGGTGGAAGCTATTGGCGCAGGTGACGACGTCGAAGCTCCCCGAGGCGAAGGGCAAGTGCTCGCTATCCCCCTGGACCGGCAGGAGGCCCTCCCGGTGCCTGGCCCAGCGGTGGGAGCCGCCGTTGAGCATGGCTCGGACGAGGTCCATGCCGACGACTCGGGCATTGGGCAGCGATCGAAGGATCTGCTCGCCGAACTGGCCGGTGCCGCAGCCGACGTCGAGCACGGTGATCGGGCGATCGCCGAACCGTTGGCGGATGCGTCGGATCAACGCGCGGCGGGAAGGGCCGAAGAGCAGCCATTGGAGGATCGACTGATCGTAGGACCGGCTCCAGCGGTTGAACTCCTCGGTGGCCTGCTGCTTGTCGTAGCCCATGGTCGGGTCCTCGATGACCGTCGGCGAAGGAGATCCATCCCCGGGGGGCTCGGGAGAGCTTGATCGAGACGCCGGATTTCGACAAGGTGGATTCTGGAACGATCCCCTGCCCTCCCCCGATCGGGTCTTCGACCGTGCCCGACGCGCCGATCTACCTGGACAACCACGCCACGACCCGGACCGATCCCCGGGTCGTCGCGGCGATGCTCCCGTTCTTCACCGAGCGGTACGGCAACGCCGCCAGCGTTGCCCACCGGTTCGGCTGGGAGGCGGGGGACGCGGTCGATCGGGCCCGGGAGCAGGTCGCGGCCCTCATCGGCGCCGAGCCGTCGGAGATCGTCTTCACCTCGGGAGCGACCGAGGCGAACAACCTGGCGATCAAGGGAACCGCCCGGGCGGCGGCCCTCCAGACCGGAGGAATCGCCCATCCCGGACACCTTGTCTGCTCGGCGGTCGAGCACCGGGCGGTGCTCGACCCGATGCGACGGCTCGCGCGGGAGGAGGGCTGGGAGCTGACGGTCGTCCCCTGTGATGGGTTCGGCCGCATTTCGGCGGAGGCGGTCGCGGGGGCGATCACCGATCGGACGGTGCTTGTCTCGGTCATGGCGGCGAACAACGAGGTCGGCACGATCAACCCGATCGGAGCCATCGGCCGGCTCTGCCGGGATCTCGGGGTCGCTTTCCACACCGACGCGAGCCAGGCGGTCGGCAAGGTGCCGATCGACGTGGAGGAGGACGCCATCGACCTGCTGAGTCTAACGGCGCACAAGATCCACGGACCAAAGGGGATCGGTGCCCTGTTCGTGAGGAGGAGAGGGCGGCGGGCCCGGCTGGTGCCGCTGGTCGACGGCGGTGGTCACGAACGGGGGCTGCGCAGCGGCACGCTGCCGGTCCCGCTGGTGGTCGGCCTGGGGAAGGCGGCGGAGCTGGCGAGCCAGGAGGGTCCGGTCGATTGTGACCGGATGCGGGCCTTGCGGGACCGGCTGGACCGGGAGATTCGGTCGAGGCTTCCCGAGGGAGGGATCCGGCGCAACGGCCATCCGACCGAGGGGCTGCCGAACAACCTCAATCTGAGCTTCGAGGGGGTCGAGGGTGAGGCCCTGCTGATGGGGCTCCGGGGCGTGGCGGTCAGCTCCGGGGCGGCCTGCTCGTCGGCCGGGCCGGAGTCGAGCCACGTGCTGCGGGCGATGGGAGTGCCGGAGGAGCTGGCGAGGGCGAGTCTTCGGTTCGGCCTGGGGCGGTTCTCGACGGCTGAGGACGTCGATCGGGCCGCGATCGAGGTCGCCGCTCGGGTGCGGGCGCTCCGGGAAGGGAGCGAGGCGGGACTCCTTACTCGGACCGGACTTGCCCGGCCCGACTTGTGATCGTCGCCCGGCTGCGTAGAATACTCTTGTCATGGGATCCACCGGCGACGGCCCGGTCGCCATTCCACCCTCCGATTCGATCACAGGAGCACGAACCCGATGGGTGTCACGCTCACCGAGAAGGCGGCCAGCGAGGTCAAGCGGATCATCGAGGAGCAGGGCAACGGCCAGCAGTTGGTCCTGCGCGTCGGCGTTCAGGGAGGCGGCTGCAGCGGCTTCTCCTACAGCCTGAACTTTGATTCCGAAACCGATGAGGAGCGGGACCGCGTCGCCGAGTTCCACGGCGTCCGACTGGCGATGGACAAGAAGTTCGACCCGTACCTCGACGGCACCGTGATCGACTTCATCGACGACCTCGGCCGCCGCGGCTTCGCCTTCAACAACCCGAACGTCGTCAAGAGCTGCGGCTGCGGCAGTTCCTTCCAGGTCTGATCCTGGCCGGAGCGCCCGCCGAGAACCAACCCGGAGCGAGCCCGCCGGACCGATCGTCGGAGCCGGCGGGCTCGCTCCGTTTCACGTCACCAGACCCAGTCCGGACCGACCTCGGGGTTGACGACGCAACCGGCCGGCCATCGGCCCTGGTGGAGGTCGATGATGCATCGGGCGGCCATCTCGGCCATGTCGGCCATGGAGAGGGTGTCAACGCCGCCGATGTGAGGGCTGGAGACGACGTTGGGCAGGGCGATCAGCGGGTGATCGCGCGGCGGAGGCTCCTCCCGGAAGACGTCCAGCCCCGCGCCGGCGAGGCGGCCGGTGGTGAGGGCGTCGAGCAAGGCGTTCTCGTCGATCAGGCCGCCTCGGGCGGTGTTGATCAGGATGGAGCCGGGCTTCATGAGGGAGAGCCGGGAGGCATTGATGAGGTCTCGGGTGGCCTCGGTCAGGGGGCAGTGGAGGCTGACGACGTCGGACTCGGCGAGCAGCTGCTCGAGGGATCGGCGGCCGATGCCGTGGGCGGCGTCGAAGGCGGGGTCGGCGACCTCGTCGGTGGCGAGCACGTTCATGCCGAAGGCCAGGGCTCGGGGGACCATCGCTCGGCCAATCCGGCCCAGGCCGACGAGGCCGAGCGTCTTGCCTCGAAGCGGCAGAACGATGGTCCGGTCCCATCCGCCCTGGCGGATCTGGCGGTCGTTCAGGGCGATCCGGCGGGTGACCCCCAGCAGCAGGCCGAACGCCTGCTCGGCGACGCTCTCCTGGTTGGTGCCCGGGGTGATGGTGACGACGATCTTGCGGGAGGTGGCGGCGGCAACGTCGACCGCGTCGTAACCGACCCCGGTGCGGGCGATCACCCGGAGCTTCGGCGCCGCCGCGATCAGCTCGGCCGAGAGCCGCTCGCCGCCGGCAACAATCGCCTCGCAGTCCGGCAGTGCGGCGAGCAGCTCGGCCTCGGATAAAACGTCGCCGCCGACGGGGTCGACCGTCCGGAAACCAGCCTCGTGGAGCAACTGTCGGAAGGGGCCGGGCCGATTTCGGATCGGTCCGGCGCCGATCAGGGCGGTGGGCATGGCGAGATCCGTGGGGTGGAACGAGGCCGAGGGGGCGCGATCGGTCGGCCGGCGGCCGGGTGCTCCCATCATAACCGGGCCGGGTGCGGGACGCCCGGCGCGAGTTTCGCGGGTGAGGCGCTGGGCATGGAGCCGCGGCGGGTGATAGGATTAGGTCATACGGCCGTCGAGCGTCGTCTCCCTTGGTCGCAGGCAGGCCGGAGTTCCCCAGTGGCCGGACGCGTCTTGATTACCCGACCGATTCCCGAGCCGGGGCCGGACCTGCTCCGGGAGTCGGGCCTCGATGTCGAGATTCCATCCGAAGATCGGTCCCTGACTCGGGAGGAGTTGCTGCGCTCGGTCCGGGGTCGAGACGGCGTGCTCTGTCTTCTGACCGACCAGATCGACGCCGAGGTGCTCGACGCCGCCTCCGGCTGCAAGGTCGTTGCCAATATGGCCGTCGGCTACAACAACATCGATGTCGCCGCGGCCACCAGCCGGGGGATCCTGGTCACGAACACGCCGGGGGCGCTCACCGAGAGCACGGCGGATCTGACCTGGGCGCTGATCCTCGCCGTGGCCCGCCGGGTCGTCGAGGGAGACGAGGAGATGAGAACCGGGCGGTTCCCCGGCTGGGGGCCGCTCCACATGCTCGGCGGAGACGTCTCGGGCAAGACGCTCGGGCTGGTCGGGCCGGGACGGATCGCCCTGGCGGTGGCCGAGCGGGCCGTCGGGTTCCGGATGTCGATCCTCTACGCCGGGAACCGGCCGAATCCGGCGTTCGACGCGATCGGCGCCCGGCTGGTTGATCTCGACGAGTTGCTGGCCGAGAGCGACTTCGTGAGCCTGCACGTCCCCCTGACCGACCGGACGAGACACCTGATCGACTCCCGGGCCCTGGCGAAAATGAAGCCGACAGCCTACCTGATCAACACCTCGAGGGGGCCGGTCGTTGACGAGCGGGCGCTGGTGGCGGCCCTGGACTCCCGTCGCATCGCCGGGGCGGGCCTCGATGTCTATGAAGACGAGCCGAGGATGGCCCCTGGGCTGGCCGGGTGCCGCAACGCCGTGCTGCTACCTCATCTGGGCAGCGCCACCGCCGGGACCCGGGCGGCGATGTCGCGCCAAGCGGCCCAGAACCTGCTTGCGGCCCTTGCTGGCCGTCGGCCCCCGGATCTGGTGAACCCGTCGGCCTGGTCTGGCCCGAAGGTTGCCGGCTGACCGGGACGATCTCCGCCGATCCGGGGGATGGGCGGAGACGACCGCCGAGAACCGCTCCCTGGGTCATCCCGGCCGCCGCGACGAAGAAGACGAGTGACGAGAGACGAGGGCAGGACTGGACGATGGGCGTGATGAAGTTCCGGCTGACGCCTCCTGAGCTGTCCGAGCGGCTCCCCGAGCTGCGTCGAGGCTACTTCACGGGCCTCGACCGGACGCCCGAGGCGGTCAGCCTCGACCTGCGCCCCGGCCTGCTCGTCTGTCACCGGGATTCCCCCGACAGCGGAAGACTGCATGTCCCCTTCCCCGTCCAGGGGTTCGGGATGCCGTTTGTCAGCACAGCGACCCTGGGGCAGCGGCCGACTCCGTACAACTTGGCCGTCGAGCTGGCCCGGGGGAAGCTCAACGACATCCGAGGGCAGGCCGGCGACTGGCGGCACCTGGGCCTGCAATTGCCCGAGGAAGTCGACCAGGCGCTGGCCGAGGCCCGGCACGCCTTCTCCCGAGCCGCCACCAGCGGCGATCCCGAGCGCGCCTCCGAGTCGGCTCAAGAGTGCCTGGCCGCCTCGTTCCGGGCCGGCGAGGGGCTGACCGCCGCCTACACCGACCAGGTCATCCGAAAACGGTTGGAGCACTCGTCGAAGCTCCCCACCTTGCTGGGCTGCGGCCTGAACGCCGACCCCGCCGGCGCCCCCTGGGCCGATTCCCTGGCCGGGGCCGTCAACGCCGCCCGAGTCCGTTGTTCCTGGGCCGAGCTGGCCCCGACCGAGGGGACATTTCGCTGGGAGTCGCTCGACGCCCAGATCGCCTGGTGCCAGGAGCACAACCTGCTGCCGATGGCCGGCCCGCTGCTGGAATTCCGCCCCTCGGCCCTGCCGGACTGGCTCTGGCTCTGGTCCGGAGACGTCGAGGCGATCGGCAGCATGGCGCTGGATCTCGTCCGGCAGGCCGTCTCCCGGTACAAGGGACGGCTCGGCAACTGGCATCTGGTCGCCCGCCCCGGCACGGCGGACGTGCTGGGAATGAACGAGGAGGACCAGATCCGACTGGCGGCCCGGTGCTCCCAGGAAGCCCACCGGATCGACCCCGTCACGCCGCTGATCGTCGACCTCGACCGCCCCTGGGCCGAGTGGCTGGGGTCGAGCCCCTACCGGATCGGCCCCCTGCACGTGGCCGACTCTCTCTCCCGAGCGGAGATCGGTCTGGCGGGGGTCGGCCTCGAAGTCGCCCCCGGCTACGGCCCCCCCGGCAGCCACTTGCGCGACCTCTTCGAGTTCTCCCGCCTGCTCGATCTGTTCGCCCTGCTGAACCAGCCGCTCTACGTGACCATCTCCCTTCCCTCGGCCTCCGGTGAGGACCCCGCCGCCGCCCCCGACGGCGAGCTGGACCCCCGCCAGTGGCCCGGCTCCCCCACCGAGCAGATGCAGCTCGAGATGGCGTCCCGCTGGATCTCCCTGGCCGTGGCCAAGCCCTACGTCCGAGCCGTCATTTGGTCCCACGCCAGCGACGCCGCCCCCCACCTCTACGCCCACGCCGGCCTCTTTCGCCCCGACCATTCCCCCAAGCCCCTCTTGCCTTGGCTCCGGAAGTTCCGCGAGACCTACCTCGTCTGACCCCGCCGGGCCGGACCCAAGAGCCCGACCATTAGGGCCCGGATCGGAGCATGAAATCGTTTGACCCGACGGACTTTCGTCGTTAGGTTGAACAAGAGTCGGACACTGCGCCTTCTCTTCTCGAACCGCCGGACGTCTCCTCCATGAAGCGGATCGGCTTGCCCCTCGTCCTTGCCTCCCTCCTCTCCGCCGGCGCGGTCCCGGCCCGGGCCCAGGACCCAGGCGGGCCGGACGCCAATGCCGGGCAGGCCGACTTCTTCGTCGAGTCCGTCCGGCCGATCCTGGAGCGAAGCTGCTTCCGATGCCACGGCGGAGCGGGGAAGACCCGGGGGGGGCTCGACCTGACCACCCGGGCCGGTGTGCTCAAGGGGGGCGACCTCGGTCCCGCCATCGATGTTGAGGAGCCTTCGGCCAGCCTCTTGCTGGAGGCGATTCGGTACGAGGGCCTGGAAATGCCCCCGACCGGCAAACTCGACCAGGCCGACCTTGACATCCTGACGCGATGGGTCGAACTGGGAGCCCCTTACGACGAGGAACACTCCTCCCCTGCCCCGGCTCCCGAGGAGGACGACGAGGCGATCTCGGAGGAGGATCGGCAATTCTGGTCGTTTCAACCTGTCCGGAGGCCGGAGGTCCCTTCGGTCCACCGGCAAGACTGGGTGCGCGACCCGATCGATGCCTTCATCCTCCGGGGGCTGGAAGAGGCCGGCCTGGAACCGGCACCGGAGGCGTCCCGGGAAACCCTGATCCGACGGCTCTCCTCCGACCTGCTGGGCCTGCCGCCGACTCCGGAGGAGGTCGAAGCGTTCGTCGAGAACGACTCTCCCCTCGCCTACGAGGAGCTGGTCGACCGCCTGCTCTCCTCCCCCCATTACGGCGAGCGCTGGGGGAGACACTGGCTGGATGTCGTCCGCTTCGCCGAAACCAACAGCTTTGAACGCGACAACGACAAGCCGGCCGCTTGGCGGTACCGAGACTATGTGATCGAGAGCTTCAACGAGGACAAGCCCTACGACCGCTTCGTCCGAGAGCAACTGGCCGGCGACGAGCTGGAGGATGCCTCGGCCGAGTCGATCATCGCCACCGGCTTCTACCGCCTCGGCGCCTGGGACGATGAGCCAACCGACCGGCTCCAGGCTCGGTTCGACGAACTGGACGACATCATCACCACGACGGCTCAGGCCTTCCTCGGGCTGACGATCAACTGCGCCCGCTGCCACGATCACAAGATCGACCCGATCCCCCAGCGCGACTACTACCGCTTCCTCGCCTTCGTGGCCAACCTGAAGCCGTACTCGTATGACCCAAGCCACATCCTCACCGAGATCGCCTCGGACGAGGAGCGGGCCGAGCACGACCGGCTCCAGCAGGATCGGGAACGCAGGGAGGCGGAGATCAATGCCGCGCTGGCACCGATCGAGGCCAGGCTGCTCGAGTCGGTCCCCGAGCCGAGGCGGTCGATGCTCAAGGAAGGGACGTTCGAGCAGCGCCGGCACGTGCTGGACGGCATCGCCGAGCGGGACCTGTCGCCCGAGGAGCTCTCCTCGTACCGGGAGCTGATCCGACAGTGGCAGGAGATCCCCCCGGTTCCCCCCTTGCCGACGGCGTTGAGCGCCCGGGAGCCAGGGCCGGAGGCACCGGAGACGTTCGTCCTGATCCGGGGAAGCGCCCACGCGCCGGGCGACCCCGTCTCCCCTGGCTTCCCCGAGGTGCTGGGGGCACCCGACCCGGTGTTCGAAACCCCGACCGAGGGAGCCGCCAGCTCGGGACGCCGCCGGGCGCTGGCCGACTGGATCGCCAGTGAGGAGAACCCCCTGACGGCCCGGGTGATGGTCAACCGCGTCTGGCACTACCACTTCGGCCGGGGGATCGTCCGGACCCCGAACGACTTCGGCTTCCAGGGGGCGATGCCCACGCACCCCGAGCTGCTCGACTGGCTGGCCGCCGAGTTCATGGCGGGGGGCTGGCGGCTGAAACCCCTGCACAAGCGGATCGTGATGTCGAGCACGTACCGGATGTCCTCGAAGGGGAATCCCGAGGCGCTGGCCGATGACCCGACGAACGACCTGCTCTGGCGGTTCGACCTGCGCCGGCTTTCGGCCGAGGAGATCCGGGACGCGATGCTCGCCGTCACCGGAGTTCTGAACCCGAAGATGGGGGGGCCGGGGTTCTACTCAAGGATCCCGAAGGCGTACCTCGCCGGGCAGTCCCGGCCGGGGGCGGGCTGGGGAGACTCGCCGGCGGAGGAGCGGGCGAGGCGGAGCGTCTACATTCACGTGAAGCGGTCACTCGTAACGCCCATCCTCGCCAGCTTCGACGCCGCCGACACCGACTTCTCCTGCCCCGTCCGCTTCGCCACCACCCAGCCGACCCAGGCGCTCAGCACCCTCAACGGCGAGCTCCTCCACGAGCAGGCCGCCGCGCTGGCCGATCGCGTTCGGCAGGAGGCCGGCCCGGAATCGGATGATCGCGTGCGGAGAGCGCTGGCCCTGGTCCTCTGCCGGGAGCCAACCGCGGACGAGGTCGCCCGGGGGGTCGGGTTCATGGAGGCGTTGCGCTCCGAGGACGGAGTCGAGCCGGATCGGGCGTTTGAGCTGTTCTGCCTGATGGCGCTGAACCTGAACGAATTCATCTATATCGACTGAACGACGGCCCGGGGCGGCCTCGCCCCGGGGCGAGAGGGAGGGAGGCCGGCATGACCGACCATCGGCGACCGAAGGGGTCCTTCTGCGGCCGGACCCGTCGCGAGTTCGTCTGGCAGACGGGCATGGGGTTCACGTCGCTCGGGCTGATCGACCTGCTCTCTCGCGACGGGTTCTTCTCGGGATCGGCCCGAGCCGACGGGGACGCGCCGGGGGGCTACTCGAACCCGATGGCCCCGAAGGCGCCGCACTTCGAGCCAAAGGCGAAGTCGGTCATCTTCTTGTTCATGTATGGTGGCCCGAGCCACGTTGATACGTTCGACTACAAGCCGGACCTGTTGCGGTACGATGGCCAGACGATCGCGGTGAAGACCAAGGGCCGAGGCGGCTCCAAGAACGAGGGCCGGATCGTCGGCCCGAAGTGGCCGTTCCAGCAGCACGGCGAGTCGGGGCAGTGGGTCAGTTCTCTGTTCCCGCACCTGGCGAGACACGTGGACGACATCGCGTTCATCAAGTCGATGACGGCGGACAGCCCGCTGCACGGCTCGGCGATGCTCCAGATGAACTCGGGGAGGATCCTCAGCGGCAGTCCGTGCCTGGGGAGCTGGGTGACCTACGGCCTCGGGTCGGAGAACGAGGATCTGCCGGGGTTCGTCGTGATGCTCGACCCGGTCGGCGGGCCCATCTCGGGGGCGAAGAACTGGTCGAGCGGTTACATGCCGTCGACCTACCAGGGGACGATCCTCCGGTCGCAGGGGGAGCCGATCATCGACCTCTCCCCTCCGGAGGGGGTGTCCGACGCGATGCAGCGGCGGCTCATCGACACGCTCAACGACTACAACGCCGACCACCTGGCCGATCGGGCCGATCAGTCGGACCTGGCCGCCCGGATCTCCAGTTTCGAGCTTGCCTACAAGATGCAGATGGCCGCCCCGGAGGCGACGGCGATTGACGGCGAGCCGGAGGAGACCAAGAGGCTTTACGGATTGGATGACCCGAAGACCGAGAACTTCGGCCGACGCTGCCTGCTGGCGCGTCGGCTGGTCGAGCGGGGCGTTCGGTTCGTGCAGATCTACGCCGGGGGCGCCCACAACGACGACAACTGGGACGCCCACACCGACATCGAGAAGAACCACAACTACCACTGCGGCCGCACCGACAAGCCGATCGCCGGCCTGCTGGAGGACCTGAAGCGCCGGGGGCTGCTCGACTCCACGCTCATCGTCTGGGGAGGAGAGTTCGGGCGCCAGCCGACGGCCGAGTACGAGAAGGGGACCGGGCGCGACCATAACTCCTTCGGCTTCACCATGTGGATGGCCGGAGGAGGCGTGAAGGGGGGCGTCTCGGTGGGGGAGACCGACGAACTGGGGTCGGCGGCGGTCGTCGATCGGTTCCATGTCAAGCATCTGCACGCGACGATCCTGACGCAACTGGGCCTCGACCCTGATCGGCTGTCGTTCTTCTACGGCGGGCTCGATCAGAAGCTCGTCGGCGTCGAGGGGGCCGAGCCGATTCGCCAGCTCATCTGACCGGATCCCCGGTCGCAGGCTCGGGCCGCCTGGCTCTCCGCGCGGGGGTGGCGACCGGCTAGACTGGGTCTGGATTATCGAACCCGGTACGCCCGTCGTCGTCGACCAGCGAGGCCCGAGATGGCCACCGGCCTGAGCGAGCATCCCGTGACGGTCCTGCTCATCGACGACCAGCCGCTGATCGGCGAGGCGGTCAAGCGGATGCTTGTCGACGAGCCGGGGCTGGCCTTCTTCTACTGCAAGGATCCGGCCAAGGCGCTGGAGATGGCCGTGTCCGTCCGGCCGACGGTGATCCTCCAGGACCTCGTCCTGCCGGGGGTCGACGGCCTGGACCTCGTGAAGGAGTACCGGCAGCATGAGGCGACTCGGGACGTGCCGGTCATCGTCTTGTCCACCCGGGAAGAGCCGAAGACCAAGGCCGACGCCTTCGCCCTGGGGGCCAACGACTACATTGTGAAGCTCCCCGACCGCCTCGAGCTGGTGGCCCGGATCCGGCACCACTCGAAGGGCTATATCAACCAACTCCAGCGCGACGAGGCGTACCGGGCGCTGGTCGCCAGCCAGCAGGCACTGGCGCACGACGTGGACGAGGCGGCCCGCTACGTCCAGTCGTTGCTTCCCGAGCCAATGGACCGCGGTGCAATCCGGGCCGACTGGGTATTCATTCCCTCGGCGGCGCTGGGGGGAGACACCTTTGGCTATCATCAGGTCGACGACGACCACCTTGCCTTCTACCTGATCGACGTGGTCGGCCACGGTGTGGGGGCGGCGTTGCTGTCGGTGTCGGTGCTCAACGCCATCCGGTCGCAGTCGCTGCCTCAGGCCGATTTCCGAGAGCCGGGACAGGTCATCACCGCCCTGAACGAGCGGTTCGAGATGTCTCGGCAAGCGGACAAGTACTTCACGGCCTGGTATGGGGTGTACAACCCAAAGACCCGCACCATCCGGTACTCCGGCGGAGGGCACCCGCCAGCCCTGCTCATCCCCGACGAGGCGGGAGAGACGATCCTGCTCGAGGCCACCGGGCCGATGGTCGGGGCCTTCGACGGTCTGGTGTTCGAGACCCGGGAGCAGCGGGTCGACGCCCCTTCCCGCGTCTTCCTCTATAGTGACGGCGTTTTCGAGATCGAGCAGGTCGACGGCGAGCGCTGGCCGTTCCAGGAGTTCCTCGGCTACATGGCCGGGCTGGCGAGGTCGGGCGTGCCGGACATGGACCCCCTAGTGTCCCACATTCGGACCATCTCCGGGAAGTCGGGCTTCGACGACGACTTCTCGATCGTCCGCCTCCACCTGATTCCGGAATGATCGGCGGCTCGGCTTCCGTTCGCCTGCCGCTCTCGGTGGGGTGGAGAAAATCGGCCCTCCAACGGGAAGGTGGCCTCGACTCTCGTGAATTCCACTGGCCTGTTCATCCGTCCCGACAGGATGAGCGCCGATCCCCCCTGCCACCTCCCAGGCCGATGAGC
Source organism: Tautonia sociabilis (assembly GCF_003977685.1). Lineage (GTDB taxonomy): Bacteria > Planctomycetota > Planctomycetia > Isosphaerales > Isosphaeraceae > Tautonia > Tautonia sociabilis. The sequence goes on from NZ_RYZH01000061.1 coordinate 26,469, forward strand.
GATCTCCGGGCTCGGAGGCCAGTCGAGCGGAGCTGCACCCGTTGCCGTTTGTTGGCTTCCGGCTCGAGCAGTCGTCAAGGGGGTTGAGGAGGCGACCGGCCGGATCTCGAAGATCGCGCAGACGACCTACGAGCAGTCCGAGTCGGCCGCCGAAGTGACCAAGGCGATCCAGGATGTGTTCGGGATCACCGAGACGTACGCCTCCAGCGCTGAGGAGCTCTCGGCCAGCGCCGAGCAGCTCGGGGCGCAGGCGGAGTCGCTTCGCCAGGCGGCCTCCGGCTTCAAGGTGAGTCTCAGGCTTGGCCGGCAAGAAGCTGCCGAACTTGGGCCGGGTGCGGACCCGAGGCCGACGCTCCCCTGGTCCCCACCTCCTCCCGTCGGGCTTCCCGCCATGAATCAGGATCTGCTGCCTGACAACCTGTTCGCGAAGTGCCGGGTGTTGAATTACCCAGACACGGTCATCCGCACCCCGGAGACGGGGCGCGTGATGCGCTCCCACCGCATCCGGAGGAGGGTCCAGGCCACCGGCGCCTCGGGGTTCGCCGACTACTTCACCCGGCTCTCGGCGGGAGGCGACCGTGACGAGTTCTCCGCCTACATCGACGCCGTGACCACGAGGGAAAGCTATTTTTTCCGAAACGCCCAGCACTTCCAATGGCTGGCCGAGGGTTTGGCGCCCGCGCTGGTCAAGCAGGCCCGAGCGGGGTGACATCCAAAGCGGATCTCGGTCTGGTCGGCGGCCAGCCGTGGGGGAGACGAGCTGGACTCAGCCCTGATCACTCTGGCTGAGGATCACGAACTGCCGTTAGCTTGGCAACTGCTGGCGCTTGGAATCGACATCAGCGGTGCGGCCCTGGCCTTGGCCCGCAAGGCGATCTTCAGCAAGCGGTCGCTGTGATCGGTGCCGCCGGGGTTTCGCAAGCGGTGGTTCGCCTTCTCCGAATCGGCGGGGCGCTGGGCGCTTGCCGTTCGCGATGATCGACCAGGCCAGCCGGAGCGACCGGATCGTGCTGGTCGAGACGAGGTTCGCGATCGACGGGAACCGGAACAACTGGGAGCTGCTGATCGTTCCGCCGGTTCGGGGGCTTCCTCGGCTGGGAGTGGCAACAGGTGGCCGCGAACTGGACAGAGCGGAAGCGATCCAGGGCCAGTCGAGAGCGGGGCGGAGGGGGCTCCCCTGCCGCCGTCGATCACTGTGATGATCGGCCGATAGGCCGTAACCTGGGCCCCGACGGTCCTTCGGACGCTGCTGGATTGGGGAGGGCAGGGGCGAGCCCCGAGGCGGACCGGGGAGCGTCGACTTGAGGCCACGACCGAGGCGACGCCCGGTCGTTCACGGGATCGTGCATGTTCTGAGGCTCGCGGCCTGATCCAAAGCGGGGCGAGGGCCGGCGATCACGGGTTGCCCAGCGCTTCCTCGGCGGTGAGGATCATCCTCGAGAGCTCGATGAGCTTGAGGTTCTTCTCGCTGGCGAGCTTCTGGAGGCGGCGGAACGAGGCGGCCTCGTCGAGGCCGGAGCGCTTCATCAGGACCCCCTTGGCGCGCTCGATGATCTTGCGGTCCTCGAGCGCCTGGCGGAGGTCGGCGGCCTCTCGGCGGAGGGCCTGGAACTGCTCGAAGCGGCGCAGGGCGATGGCGATGGCGGTTTCGAGGTCGGCCTGCTTGATCGGCTTGACGAGGTAGGCGAGGACATGGTCGGTTTCGGCCCGTTTGATCAGGTCGGCGTCGTGGAAGGCGGAGACGAGGATGATGGGCAGCGGCAGCTCGCGCTCGATACGGGCGGCAGCCTCGATGCCGTCGAGGGACGGCATCTTGATATCGGTGATGACCAGGTCGGGCCGCTCCTGGAGGCAGAGGCGAACCAGGTCGTCGCCGTCGGCGCAGCAGGCGACGACCTGGTGGCCGAGCACCGGGAGGATGGCCCGATAATAGTCCCTCATGTCGGGCTCGTCGTCGGCCACGGCGATGCGAAGGGATCGGATCATGTCGGCTCGCGGGGGAGGGTCAGAATGATCTCGGCGCCGGGGCCGCCGGGGGGGCCCACGGCGATCCGGCCGCCATGGGCCTCGACGATCCTCCTGCAGATCGCCATGCCCAAACCGGTCCCCCGGGCCTTGGTGGTGAAGAACGGCTCGAAGATCCGCTCGGCCTGCTCGGGGGAGAGTCCAGGGCCATTATCGCGGATCGAGACGCGCAACGCATCCCGGCCCTCGATCTCGTCGGTCCGGCACTCGATCGTGATGGCGACGGGGGGGGAAGCGGCGGCCAGGGCGTTCTCCAGGATGTTGCGGAACACCTGGACGAGGCGGAAGGGGTCGAGCCAGCAGGAGGTGGCCGGGGCGTCGATGCGCTCGATCAGGGAGGCCTCGCGGTCCCGGGCGGCGGGCTCCAGGTAGGACCAGGCCTCGCGCCAGACGGAAGGCAGCTCGAAGCGGTTGGCCTCCAGTCGGATCGGGGCGGCGTAGCTGCGGACATCCTCGAACAGGTGGTGCAGGTGGTCCTGGGCCGCCTGGGCGCGCCGGATGAGGTCGAGGGCCTCGGGGCGGTCGTCGACCTTCAGGGCGAGCATCTCCAGGCAGGACTGGCCGCGTTGCAGGGCGTTGCGGCTCTCGTGCGCCAGGCCGGCGACCATCTCGCCGATGGCGGCGAGCCGCTCCGCCTGCAAGGCGCGCTGCTGAGCGAGCTTCAGGTCGGTGATGTCGTGGCCGGCGCTGAGGATCGCGGGGGCCCCGTCGTAGTCCTCCAGCCACCGGGCGTTCCAGACGAGGGATCGGGTCGAGCCGTCCCGGCAGCGGAGTCGGCTCTCCAGGCCGCGCACCGACTCTCCGGAGCGGAGGCGGTTCATCACCTCCCGGGTCGGTCCCCGGTCCTCCCCTTTGAGGAGCTGGTCGGGGAAGTCTCGGCCGATGACTTCCTCGGCGGGGAAGCCAGTGAGCCGCTCGGCGAAGGGGCTGAAGTAGACGATGGACAGGTCCGCCCGGGTGATGACGATGACCGACTCGGCCGACTCGACCAGGGTGCGGAAGGCCGCGTCGCTGCGGCGCTTGGCTAGCCGGAGGTCACGACGCTCCAGGGCTCGGGCGAGGCTGGCTCGGAGGGTGTCCGGGTCGAAGGGCTTGAGGATGTAGTCGGAGGCGCCGCCTCGGAGGGCGTCGATTGCCCCCCGGATGTCGGCCATGCCGGTGACGACGATCAGCTCGGCGTCGGGGGCCAGGGCCCGAAGCCGGGGCATCAGCTCGTGGAAGTCGGCGTCGGGAAGGCGGCGGTCGAGGATCAGGGCGCCGTAGGAGGCCCATCGGGAGGAGGGCCGGTCCAGGGCCTCGGCGGCGGAGGACGCGGGGTCGACGGCGATCGCGTCCAGTTCGAGGATGTCGCAGAGGTTGGCCCTGGCGTCCTCGTCATCCTCGACAACCAGGACGCGGCGAGGGGCAGCGGTGCGGATGTCCGTATCCGGTTCCATCGGGGCGGCCACCTACCTATCTCGGCCCGGCGGGGCTCGGCCCGACCAGGCGATCCAACACGTCGAGCAGGTTGGCCGGGTCGAGCGGCTTGTAGCAGACGGCGTCGGCTCCCTCGGCCAGCGCCTGGGTGATCATCGGATCGCTCTCGGGCCGGCAGCCGGTGATGAGCACCGTGCGGGCCTGGGGGTCGACCGACCGGACGGCCCGGAAGACGGTTCCCCCGTCCCCGCCCGGGAGGATCATGTCGATGAGCACGGCATGATAGCGGGACTCCGCTAGCCGTCGGGTCGCCTCCTGAGGGTCGTGCGCCAGTCCGACGCGGATGTTCCGGGCTCGGAGCAGGTCCCAGAGGTTCTCGCACAGGTCGCGGTCGTCGTCGACGACGAGGACCAGGGGCTGGCCGACGGCCTGGTCGATCAGGCCGAGCAGGTTGGGGATGTCCACCGGCTTGCGCAGGACGCGCCAGGTGCCAGCCGATCGGGCGGCTCGGGCGGTGTCCTCGCTGGCGTAGGCGGTCACGAGCAAGGCGACCGTGCCGGGCTGCCGCGCGCGGAGGTGGCGGTAGAGCGTTACGCCGTCCATGCCGGGCATCTTGAAGTCGAGCACGGCGACATCGTAGGCCCGGCCCCGAGCCAGGTCGAGCGCCGAACGGCCGTCGTGCGCCACGTCGACGCGGTAGCCAAGGTCGGCGAGGATGTCGGAGACGTTGCGGCAGGAGTCGACGTCGTCGTCCACCAACAGGATGGCCGGCGAGGGATCGCTCATGGCTTCGCACCTCGACTGTCCGTGGACTCCATCAGGACGACGGTGAACGTGCTGCCGACTCCCGGCTCGCTGGCGATGCGGAGGGCCCCCCCGTTCTTCTCCAGGATCGCCCGGGAGATGGCCAGGCCCAGCCCCAGGCCCCGGGCCTTGGTCGAGTAGAGCGGCTCGCTCACCCGGTTGCGCAGCTCCGGGCTCATGCCGATGCCGGTGTCCTCGACCTCCAGCTCGATCGCGCCGTCGGCCGCTCGGCGGCCTCGCAATGCCAACTTACCCCCCTCCGGCATCGCCTCACAAGCGTTGCGGATGAGGTTCCCGAGGACGATCTGCAGCTGTGTCGGGTCGACCACCACGGCGAGATCCCCGGGAATAACCACGTCGACCTCGACGTCGCGCCCGGGAGGGTCGGCCTCCAACGCCTCGGTGACGCAGTCCCGCAGCGTGACCGGGCGAGAATCGGGGGCCGGCAGGCGAGCGAAGCTGGAGAGGGCGGTAATCACGGCGTCGGCCCGGTCGACCCCCCGGCTGATGCGCTGGAGGTGCTCGGTCTGCTTTTCGGGGGAGGGGGATCGGGCGTGCCGAAGGTAGTAGACCGAGGTCTTCACCACGTTGAGCGGGTTGCGCAGCTCGTGGGCAAGACCGCCGGCCACCTGACCGAGCGTGGCCAACCGCTCGGCGCGCTGGAGGCGTTCGTCGCTCTCGGCCTGGTAGGCGTCCTGGATCAGGGCGAGATCCAGGTCGAGCCGGCGGTAGAGGGAGCGCAGGGCCTCGGCCAGGCGATCGGGGTCGCCGGGCCAGGAGGCCCGCAAGGCCCGGCAGATCCCGGTGCGGAGGCGGGACATGGCGGCGATCACGTAGACCGGATCCAGGCCGATTTCGGCGTGGCGGCGGCCGATTCGCCAGCATCGGGCCGCGTAGTCGTCATCCGGGGGCAGAGCGAGGAGGTCGACGAGCCAGTGGCGGAGCGTCGTCTTCAGCCGGGCGACCTGCTCGTCGCCTCCGGTGATGACCGAGTCGGCCTGGGGGTGGCGGCGGATCTCGGCGTAGAAGTCGTCGACCAGAGGGTCGAAGTAAGGTTCCAGAGCCGAGGCGATCGAGCGGAGGCGGTCGCAGTCGGCCCGGTCGTCCCAGTCGAGGTAGCGCTTGATGTCGTGGTGTCGGGAGACAATGCGGTCGACTTCGCTCATCGGGGGGCTCTGTCCCGAGGCGCCGGGGGGACGGGCGCCGCGATACGCGATCGGCTCGGCGAGGGCCCGGTGGTTCCCGGCGGGTCGCTCCGAGGTCGGGGCGGGTTGATCGGTTCATGGTAGCCAACGCCCCCCCGGGTGGGCAACCGGCCGAATCAGGCGCGGGGACGGACGGGAGCCTCGTATTCCCTCCGGTAGTCCTCCTCCCTGGGCTTCCAGAACCAGCCGAACAGCAGGCCGTCGAGCGAGAGGTAGTTGCTCGTGACGGGGGAGAGCCAGAGGATTCCCACGTCGGCGATCATGTAAACCATCATGGTCGGGTACATGTCCCCCTTGCCGAGCACCGTCAGGCCAAAGAGCAGGCTCAGCAGCAGCAGCCCGGCGGCGAAGGAGGAGAGCGTTGTCAGCAGGCCAACGATGAGCAGGGAGCCGACGGCGACCTCGGCGTACGGGAGCAGCGCCGTGTGGAGGTCGAGCATCGGCTTCAGCTCCCGGGCCAGCCAGGTGTCGGCGAACATGGCCCGGATCGTCTCGGGATAGCGAAGCGGGGCCGGCTGGGCGTCTTCGCCTTCCGGCTCGGGCTCCGGGGCGGCTTCCCCCGCCGGCGCCCCCTCGACCGCGGGCAGCGCCTCTTCCTGGGCCGCGACGACCGACGCTCCAGCGTCCCCGAGGCCGAGCAGCCCCATGTCGGACAGCTTGTCGAGGCCGGCGACGAGGAAGATCATGCCGAGGGCCCCGCGGAGCAGCAGGGCCGACAGGCTGCGAACGAGATGGCCAGGCTCTCGGCGCAGGGCGATCGACTCGGACGGTCGCATGGGGATGGTCCCGAAGGGAGGGCTGGTACGGAAACGGGCTCCGGCGGGTCAGCGATCAGGCGCCCTCACCCGGCCGAGGATCGGTTCGACGAGCTCGGCGGGGACGAATCGGGAGAGGGCCTCGGGGCCGCCGTATCGGGCGACCTGCTTGATGAGCGAACTGGAGACGTGGGCATATTCGCCGTCGGCCATGAGGAAGACGGTCTCGATCCCGGGGTCGAGCCGGTGGTTGGTCAGCGTCATGCTGAACTCGTATTCCATGTCGGAGAGGGTGCGGAGGCCCCGGAGGATGACCCGGGCCCCGACCTGGCGGACGAAGTCGACCGTCAGCCCCTCAAAGGCGCGGACCTCGACGTTCTCGAACGGCCGCAGGACCCGCTCGGCCAGGGCGACGCGCTCCTCGATCGGAAAGAGGACCTGCTTGTTCGGGTTCACGCCGATGGCAACCACCAGGCGCTCGAAGAGCAGCCGTCCTCGGGAGATCACGTCGAGGTGCCCGAGCGTGATCGGGTCGAACGTCCCGGTGAAGACGGCGGTGCGGGAGGACGGTTCCATGGTCGTTCGCTCCGCCGGGGCGGTCGTCCGAAAGGGGGCCGATGCGTCGCTGTCGGTTCCCTCCCTGGAGGGGAGGTTCTGGGGCCGGGGGAGGGGGCCGGCGTGAGGACGGTCCGCGAGCGGACCGCCTTCCCCCCTCCCCTCGGCCCGTTCCCCCGAGGTCGGCACGCCGCGGCGGGCTCCGCCGCTGGTGGTCATTGCCCGGAAGACGGGCTAGGAGGGGGCTCGCAGCCCCTCGGCCAGCCGATCAAGGTCGTCGTCGTTATTGTACAGGTGCGGGCTGACCCGGAGCTTCTTCCGCCGGCAACTGACGGCGACCCCCGACTCCCGAAGGCGGCGGGCCACCGCGTCGTTGTCCGATCCGTCCCGGTCGAGAACCACGATCCCGGAGCGGTCGCCTGGCCGGTCGGATCCGACCACGCGCCAGCCGGCGGATCGGGCTCGCTCTCGGACCCCTTCGGCCCGGTCGAGGATCCGGGCCGAGACGCGATCGGCCCCCACGTCGAGGATCAGCTCCAGGGACTTGCCGAAGCCCAGGAGGCCCGCCATGTTGTAGCAGCCTCCTTCCCACCTCCCAGCGTCGGAGCGGAGGGTGAAAGCGGGCTCAGGGTCGTTGTACGAGCTGGTCGCGCTGTTCGAGCCGACGAGGATTGGTCGGAGACGGTCGATCCAGTCCTTGCGGACGAAGAGGAGCCCCGCCCCCTCGGGGCCGAGCAGCCACTTGTGACCGTCGGCGGCGAGGAAGTCGATGGGCGTCTTCCTCACGTCGATCGTCAAGGGGCCGAGCCCCTGGATCGCATCGACGAACAGAGCGACGCCGCGCTCGTGGCAGAGCTCGGTCAGCCGGTCGAGGTCGTTGCGAAAGCCAGAGGCGAACTCGACGTGACTGATCGCCAGCAATCGGGTGCGCCCGTCCATCGCCTCGAGCAGGTCCTCGAGCCAGAGTCGGCCGTCTCGGCTGCGGACGAGGCGCGTCTCGACCCCCCGGGAGGAGAGGTTCATCCAGGGGAAGAGGTTCGAGGGGTACTCCTCGGCGGCGGTGACCAGATTGTCCCCGTCGTTCCAGGGAAATCCCTCGGCCACCAGGCCGATGCCCATCGTCGTGCTGGTGATGAAGGCGACCTCGGCCGGCTCGGCGTGGATCAGAGCGGCGGCCCGGCGCCGGACCACCTCCAGCTCGTTCCGCCAGGTCATCCAATGGATGCAGCCGTTGGCCTCCTGCTCGGCGATCCAGGCGCGCATGGCGTCACCAGCCCTCCGGGGAATGGGGGCAATGGCGGCATGGTCCAGGTAGGCCCACCGGCCGGCGACGGGGAACTCCTCGTCTCGAATCGCCTGCCAGTCCATGAAGGCTCCTCGGGAGGGCTTCGAATCCAGGAAGGCTGACCGCGTCGGGAGGAATCGCGACGTTGCCCAGCCTACCGCCCTGGCCCGAGATCGACCAGCCCCCCCGCTCGGATCAGATCCAGGAAGGGGTGTGACCGACGAATGATGTGGTTCGCGGCCCCTCCGGACTCGCTTACGCCGCCACCGGGTATCCCTCCCGGCTGAGCCTGCCCCAGAACTGCTCCCAGCGACCCGTCGTGTACGTCAACGCTCT
>NZ_RYZH01000062.1 GCF_003977685.1 Tautonia sociabilis
CCTGATCCGACCCGATTCGACCGCCCCGCCTTGTCCGAGCGATCCGATCCCCCCGGGGGCCTCGCCCCCCTTCCCGAGCCGACGGGACCCGAGCTGATGGCCGAAGTCAACACGCTGCCCCGAACCTCGATCGCCGGCCGAACCCCCGAGCCGGGGGCCGCCGCCTGGGTCGGGCCCGACGAGCTCTCCCGGCTCTTGCACGAGGCCTACGCCCCCATCGCCCCCTGGCTGGCCGAGGCCGAGCGGATCTACCGGGAAGAACTGGGCAGCCGCAGCGACTACGTCCAGCGCCTCGTCGAGCACGCCTCCCGGTTTCGGGGCAAGCAGCTCCGCCCGGCCCTCGTGCTGCTGACGGCCCAGGCCTGCGGCGGCGTCCTGCCGGCGCATCCGGTGGTGGCGGCCGTCGTGGAGATGATCCACACCGCCACCCTGGTGCACGACGACATCCTCGACGAGGCCGACGTCCGCCGCCACGCCGCCACGATCAACGCCGAGTGGGGCAACGAGCCCGCCGTCCTGCTGGGGGACTACCTCTTCACCCACGCCTTCCACCTGGCCGCCTCGCTCGAATCGACCTATGCGTGTCGCGTCATCGGTCGCGCCACCAACCTCGTCTGCGAGGGGGAGCTGCAGCAGATCCACCACCGGGGGGACCTCGACCTCGACGAGCAGTCGTACTACGAGATCGTCCGAGGCAAGACCGCCGAGTTGACGGCCGTCTGCTGCCGACTGGGGGCCCATTACGCTGGGCAGCCTCCCGAGATCTGCGACGCCCTTGACCGCTTCGGCCGGGACCTGGGGGTCGCCTTCCAGATCGCCGATGACCTGCTCGACCTCTGGGGAGAGGAGGTCGCCACGGGCAAGACCCTCGGGACCGACCTGCAAAAGCAGAAGCTGACCCTCCCCGTCATCTTCCTCCTGCGATCGGCCGACCGGACCGAGGCCGACGCGGCCCGACGGCTGGTGGCCTCCCCCTCCGCCGAGTCCCGGAGGAAGCTGCGTCCGATGCTCGAATCCTCCGGGGCCCTGGAGTACGCCTGGGATCGCGCCCGAAGCTTCGTCGAGTCGGCCCGCCTGGAGCTGGCCGCCCTGCCCGCCTCCCCAACACGGGAAACCCTCGCCGGCCTGGCCCAACTGGTCGTCCGCCGCTGCTTCTGACCGGACCCGACCCGGATCGGCTCCGTGCCGTGCCCCCTCCTGGGGTCGAGCGGTCAGCCGGAGGCAAGCGCCGCCCCACGTTGCTTCCCAGCAACGGGAACCGCCTCCGAATTTTTTCCCGGATTCCCCCGCACAACCCCCGGGTGTTGAACGCTAGATTGAATATGGTCGACGGCGGATCTCGTCATCGCCGACACGAACACGGTCGAGGACCCGCACCGCCGTGTGCGAGGTTGCCAATGTCCACCCCACTCTCTCCCCCCGATTCGGCATCCGTCCCCATGGAGGCGACGGAGGATTCCTTCCGATCGGTCGTCCCCACCGTGGGACGGCCCTCCCTGCGGACCCGGGTCCGGGCCCTGGACCGGTCCTCCCTCACAACGGGCCAGAACGTGCGGATCGACGAGAAGATCTACCGACGGATGGTCCAACTGGGGCTCTCCCAGCAAGCCCTCTCCCAGAAGTCCGGGGTCAGCGACTCGGAGATTTCCCGCCTGCTCAACGGCCAGTCCAAGCGTCCAGGGCTCCACAACATCCTGAGGCTGGCCCGCGCGCTGGAGGTCTCGCTCGACTACCTGGCCGACGACGAACTGGCGACCGATCCCCGAACCGGAGTCGATCCCCTCTCCGGGGATGAACGCCACCTGCTCGATCGCGCCCGGCAGATCGGCCTCCGAGAGGTCGAGATGATCCTCGACGCCACCCGGGTGCTCGGCTTCGACATGGCGATCCGACGACTCTACGGGCTCGACGGCAGAGCCGAGCCCGACCATGCCGGCGCGAAGGATCTGAGCCGGCCCTGAGGCTGAGGACCTTCCCTCGGTTCCGCTTCCGTGATCAACGGCGCCGGTTCTCGTCGCTGGCGGCCCCCGCCGGCCCGGGCAACAACGCGATGATCTGCTCCCGGCGCACCGGCTTGGTCAGGAAGTAGTCGAAGCAGTTCCCCCCCGACTCGTCCTGGACGGGCCGATCCGCCGTCCCTGTGATCCCGATCAGCAAAGGCGCCGGGCCCCGCTGCTCGCGACGAATCTCCCGAGCCAGGGTCTGGCCGTCCATCACCGGCATCTGCAGGTCAATCAGGACCACTCCCGGCCGGAAGTCCTTGACCATCCGCAGCGCCTCGGTCGTATCGGGGGTGACCCGGACGTTCCAGCCGAGTCGGCCAATCAGCAGCCCCAGCGCCTGGACCGATTCCGGGTTGTCGTCCACCAGGAGCGCATGGCGGTTGAGGTCGCCCAGGTCCATGCCATTGGCCCGGGAGACCTCCGGAACAACCAGACCGGAGCGTCGGACCAGGGAGAGGGGCAGGTCGACGACGAAGGGAGGCCCCGTCCGCACCCGGCCCCCCAGCCGATCGGCGAGCTTCCGGCTCAGGAAGAGGTCTAGGTCGATCCCGGGGGCCACGGCGGGCCGAGGCACGCCCCCCCGGTCCTCGGCGTCGAAACGCAGCTCGAACCGGTCGCCCGCCTCCCGGTAGTCGATCCGGACCTCGGACCCGCGCTGCTTCCCCTTCCGGACGTAGATCAGGGCGTGGCGGACCAGGTGCTCGAGCCTCCTGGCGTCGATGTGCATCCAGATGGGGCCGGGAAGCGCGGCTCGGACGAAACGGGACGAGGAATCCCCCAACTCGACCTTCGCGCGGTCGGCGGCACGATCGAGCGCCGCCCCCAGCTCGACGACCTCTCGCGTCGGGCTGATCGGCTCCGAGTCGATCCGGGCGACCTCGGAATAGTCGTCCAGCAGCCCGGTCATCCTCCGGCACAACTGGTCGAGCAGCTCGATCGTCCGACGCTGGCCGAGCCCCCCGTTCCCCGCCTGGAAGCTGAGCACCTCCACCGCGTTGCTGATCCCCCCGAGCACGTCCCGGAGATTATGACCAACGGCTTGCATCAGGTTCGAGAGCTGCCGGAGGTCCTCTCGAGTCGCCTCCCACGTCGCCCGCTCGGCGGCCCGACGGACCGCCTTGCTCAGCCGGGAGGGCCGGTCCCTCCGGACCACCGAGAACGCCCCCGCCCTGCGCAGCCGACGGCAGGACACCGGGTCATCCCCGTCGGCGAGGATCACCACCGTCGGCCGCCCCGGTTGCCGAACGATGTCCGGCAGCCATCGCATCGCGTCCGCCTCGGGAGGCCGGTGGGACGCGATGATCACCTCCACCCCCCCCGCCGCGATCCCCTCCAGCTGCTCCTCCCGCTCCAGGAGCAAGGTTTCCACCCGACACGGCACCTCCCGGGCTGAGGAACGGACGACTTCGGCCTCCTCCGTCCTCACCTGCAAGAGAGCCCATCGCATCGAATGGGGCATCGCTTCGCTCCATGCCCGTCCCGGAAGCGAGGCCGTCCGATGTTCCTCGCTACTTCTTACTATAGCAGGAGGATGGGCCGTGACAAGCACAGTCGCCAGCTTTTAAATAAGCGTTCAGGGTACGAACACTCATCCGGGAAGGGAGCTGGGGTGGCCTGGGGAGGCGGGTTCAAGGTGTTCACTCTTAAGGAGATGAGGCGAACGGCCATCTCCGGGGGGAGGCGCGGGGACCGGCGGTGACGGGTTAGAACTCCTTGCGCTGGCGGCTCGAGGGGATGCGCAACGCTTTTCGATACTTGGTCACGGTGCGTCGGGCGACCGTCAGTCCCTGGCGGCCGAGTTCCTCGACGATCTCCTCGTCGGAGAGGGGCTTGCTCTTGTCTTCTTTCGCGATGATTTCGGTGAGCTTTTGCTTGATGGTGTCCCAGGCCACTTCCTCTCCGTCGGCGCTGAGGGTGCCGCCGCCGAAGAATCGTTTCAGGGCGAAGATCCCCCGAGGGGTCTGGACCCACTTGTCGTCGACCGCCCGGCTCACGGTGGTGACGTGCACGCCGACCTGATCGGCGATCTGCTGCATCTTCAGGGGCTGGATCGCCTCGGGCCCCTTGTCGAGGAAGTCGCGCTGGTGGGCGATGATCGCCTTGGCGACTTTCAGCAGGGTGTTTCGTCGCTGTTCGATCGACTCGATGAGCCAGCGGGCGGACTGGAGCTTCTTTTGGATGAAGGCGCGGGCGGCGGGGTCGCCGTTGCGGTCCTTGAGCATCCGCTGGTAGCGCCGGGAGATGGTGAGCTGGGGGGAGTGATCGTCGACCAGCCGGACCTGGTAGTCGCCGTGCTCGTCGGGCTCGACGATCAGGTCGGGGACGACGTACTGGGCGGTTTCCGGGTGGTAGCGGGCCCCCGGCTTGGGGTTGAGCCGTCGCAGTTGCTCCAGCCCCTCCTTGATCTCGGCCAGGGTCAGGCCGGACTTCTTCTCAATCGTCGGCAGGCGGTTCTGCTGGATGTCGTCCAGGTGGTCGCTGATGAGCACCCGGAGCACGTCGACGTGGGGAGTCTCCGGCGTCAGTTGCAGCAGCAGGCACTCGCGCAGGTCCCGGGCGCCGACGCCGGGGGGGTCGAGCCCCTGGACCAGCTTCAGCGCCCGCTCGGCCTCCTCGAAGGTCACCGAGCCGCCGGCCATCCGGACCAGGTCGGTGAGGTCCAGCCCGGTCAGATACCCGTTCTCGTCCAAGTTGGAGATGATGGACTCGGCCAGCCCTCGGACCGACGGCGGGATGTCGGGGAAGGAGAGCTGCTCGGTGAGGTAGTCGTGCAGCGAGGGGGGACGCGACGCCATGTTTTGCATGGCATCGTGCTTGCGGTCGGATTCTTCGGCCAGCGCCGCCCGGCTCGGGCGGTGCATCTCGCCGGAGGTGTCCCAGTTGTCCCAGTCGTCGTAGATCTCCGTCTCGTCGGGCTTGTCCTCCTCCTCGGCCGGGGGCTCCTCCACCTGGCCTTCGGGGGCGACGGACTCGCGGAGATCCTCGAGCAGCGGGTTCTCAATCAGCTCCTGGTCGATCCGCTCCTGCAGCGCGAGCCACGGGAGTTGCAGGATCTCCATCGATTGAATCATGCGGGGCGCCATGCGCATCCGCATGTCGGTCCGCAGTTGCTGCGATGTGTCGAGCCGCATACGCCACGAGCTTCCGCTTGGAGACCCGAACGCGAATCGTCCGTGAGTGGGATCCTGGTCGGACCGAACCGGGCCGACGACCGTCGCCCTCCCGGCCCGTCGTCGCCCGCGGCGAGCGGACGCCGGCCGGTTGGCGAGCAAATACCATACCATGAAGGTGTCGGGCTGGCGAGGGGGTTCCTCCGAAATTGGCCGGCCCGGGGACCGTCGCGGACTGCGTTCCCCGTCTCGGGACCGCGCGCCGACGTCCGCAAAAAACATACCACGGGCCCCGGGCCTGACGCGGGGGTGTTCCCCGGAATCGACCCGCCGGCCCGGGCCGATCAGAGACGCTGCCGCCCTTGCAGGGCGTCGGCCAGCATCTCCTTGTTGGCGAATTCCAAGGAACCGCCCGAGGCCAGCCCCCGGGCCAGCCGGGTGATCGCGACGCCCAGCGGCGCCAGGCGGTCGGCCACGAGTCGGGCGGTGGCGTCCCCTTCGAGGGTCGGGTTGGTCGCCAGGATGACCTCGCGGACCTCGCCGCCCTGGACCCGCTCCTCGAGCGATTTGAGGTTCAACTGGTCTTCAAAGACCCCCTGCAGGGGGGAGAGTCGGCCGAGCAGGACGTGATAGGTCCCTCCGAAGGAGCCGGCGTTTTCCAGGGCCATCAGGTCCCGGGACTGTTCGACGACGCAGATCACCGACCGGTCCCTCCTCGGGTCCCGGCAGATGGCGCAGCGGGCCTGGCCGGACTCGGTCAGGTGGGCGCAAACCTCGCAGTGCCGGATCTGGTCCCGGGCCGCCCGGACGGCCTCGGCCAGCTCGATCGCCTCCTCCACCGGGCAGCGGAGCAGGTGGTGGGCCAGCCGCTCGGCGCTCTTGGCGCCGATGCCGGGCAAGCGTCCCAGGGCTCGGACCAGACGGTCGACCGTCCCGGAGGCGGTCGGCGATGGGGGAGGGCCGCCGGGCAGCGCGCTCACGGTCGTCCTCCGCCGGGGAAGAGCGCGTCGAGGCCGGACATGCCCAGGCCCAGGCCGCCGGTCATCGCTCGGGCGGCCTCCTGCCTCGCCTTCTCGATCGCCTGGTTGACGGCCGAGGTGACGAGGTCCTCGAGCAGCTCGACGTCTCCGTCCGAGACGAGCTTCGGGTCGATCCGGACCGAGATCAGCTCCAGCCGTCCGTTGGCGACGGCCTTGACCGAGCCGCCGCCGGCCTCTCCCTCGATCCGGAGCGCTCCCAGTCGCTGGGAGGCCTGCTCCATCTGCTCCCGGAGCTTGCCGGCGTTCCGCATCAGCTCGGCAAGGTTGCCCAGGTTTTCGAACACGGCATGCTCTCCCGGTCGGTTCGATTCGGGTGGAAGAGGAAGACCGCCAGAAGAGCGACGGTCGGGCCGCCGTCCCCTCGGGCGGGGGATCGATCGTCCGGTCGTCAGTCGTCGGAGTCCTCGCGATCGTCCTCGGGATCGGCCCCAGCCCCGGCCCCGGGACGGCCCGAGTGCTCGGGCTCGGGACGGGCGTCGACCCGACGAAGCTGGGCCTCGAACCGGGAGACGAGCTGGCGGGCGAAGTCGTCGTCCAGGATGGCCCGGTGGGCCTCGGAGCCCGGCTCGGAGGCCGTCGAGGCCGCCGGCCCGGCGGCCTCGCGCTCGAACCGGAAGCAGACGGGCCGGCCGATCGCCTCGGAGAGCTGCGACTCGATCCTCGACCGCAACTCGGGCGCCTCGCACCGATCCGCCAGATAGTTATAGGCCGGCGGCACGGGGACGACCACCACGCCCGGGGATTCCAGGCGGGCCGGCTCGAGCTTCCGGAAATGGGCCGGCAGCTTGTAGTCCTCCGCCCGTTCCGCCAGTTCCGCCCAGGCCTCCCGGAGCCGATCCATCGGATCGCTTCCCGAGGGGACCGCCGGCTCGGGAGCGGAGGGACGCTCGGCCTCGATCTCGGCCTCGGCCTCGGCCGCGGAAGCCCTGGTCACGACCTCCGGCGTCCTCTCGTGCCCGTTCGTGCCGGGACCGTGATCGACCGATCGCCTCGGTGCCGGCGATGCGGGCATCGCTGCCGAAGTCAGCGGCTCAGCGGACTTTTTTTTTCCGCCGTCTCCCCCGGAAGCTGGCGATCTCGGCTCCATTCCCGAGAGCAAAGCGATCACCTCGCGCAGCTCGGCGAGGTCCTCCAGCCGGGCGACCCGGCAGAGTGCCAGTTCGACGAGCAGTCGGGTGTGCGGGCTGCCCCGGAGCCTCCCCCGGGCCTCGGCGAGGATCTGCTGGGCGGCCAGGATCGTGTCCAGGGACCATCGCCTCGCCAGGGCGGCGATCCGCTCCCGCTGGCCGGGAAGGGCGGCCAGGGCGGGCACGTCGGCCCCGGCGGCGATGACCAGCACGTCCCGGAGGAACTCGATCGAGGAGTTGAGCACGTCGGTCGGCTGGACGCCGTCGTCGACCGCCCGGTCGAGCAGTTGCAGCGCCCGGCCGGCGTCCCGGTCGGCCAGGGCGTCGAGCAGGTCGAGTACCCGGTCGTCACCGGCGATGCCGAGCACCTGGTGGACGCGGTCGGCCGTCAGCCGATCTCCGCCGGACGAGAGGAGCTGCTCGAGCAGCGACTGCGCGTCCCGCATCGAGCCGGCCGCCCTTCGGGCGACGACGTGCAGTGCCTCCCGGTCGGCCTCGACCCCCTCTCGATCGCAGATCGTGGCCAGTTGATCGACGATCCGCTCCGGCCCGATGCCGGCGAAGTCGAACCGCTGGCAGCGCGAGAGGACGGTGATCGGGATCTTGTTCGGCTCGGTGGTGGCGAAGACGAACTTGACGTGGCTGGGGGGCTCTTCCAGCGTCTTCAACAGGGCGTTGAAGGCGCTGGTCGAGAGCATGTGCACCTCGTCGATGTAATAGATCTTGTACCGAGACCGGATCGGCCGCAGGCCGGCCCCCTGGCGCAGCTCTCGGACCGACTCGACGCCGTTGTTGCTGGCGCCGTCGATCTCGATGACGTCGGTGTCCTCGCCGGTGGCGATCCGACGGCAGGTGTCGCACTCGTTGCAGGGGGTCTCGGTTGGCCCGCCGCGCTCGCAGTTCAGCGCCTTGGCGAAGATGCGGGCCATCGAGGTCTTGCCGACCCCCCGGGTGCCGCTGAACAGGTACGCCTGGGCGACGCGATCCAGCCGGATCGCGTTCCGGAGGGCCCGGACGACGTGGTCCTGGCCGACGACGTCCTCGAACCGCTGGGGCCGGTAGCGCCGGGCGACAACCGTGTACGCCTCAGCCCCGGCCCGAGCCCCGGAGGCGTCGGGCGAGGGCGATCCGAGCGATGTGAGGGAGGTGGTCCGGGCCACGGGAGGCGCTCCGTCGAGCCGTGGGGACCAGGGCAGGGGAGGGGGCTGCTTCGAACCGGACCCGGTCCCCCTCGCTCTGGTGGGTCGTCGCCGGTCGATCCGCGCTCCGCCGCCACCCGGGACCAGGCGGATCATGCGCGATCGCGATCCGATCACTCGGCCCGAAGGGGACCGGGAGAGCCGGGGAGGTGCTCCCGGGCACATCGAGGTCGCGCTTATGGCTGCTGCGTTCCCGCCCTGACCAGGTTCACGCGCCTCAATTGCCCGGGTCCCCCCCGGCTCACCCGGGCCCCCTCGGACGGGGGATCGGGATCGCCCTGCGGGCCGACCCGGCGGAAGGGCTCAATTTACCCGCTGCCGCTCCCCTCCGCAAGGTGGGCGGGGCGAAATCACGGGACATCCGTATCCTTACGCGCCGTCGGCCCCGGTGGTTCGGTGCTTTGGCCGGTCGCTCGGCCCGGCGGGCGCCCCCGCTCGCTCATCCCTCCTCGGGGCTGACTCCTTCCGGCCAGCGGACCTCGGGGGAGGGGAGGCCGCCGGCGATCGGGTCGGAGGGCCAGGAGAGCGTGACCCACCAGCCGAGCAGGGCGAGCAGGACATACGTCACGATCGTCGCGCCGACCGACTTCGAGGTGAACTTCAACGCGGTTCCGAACGCCCGGTTCACGCGACGGCCGGCGAGGTCGACGCTGCACCACTCGTCCAGCACCAGGTGCGAGAGGAACCCGAGCGTCACGGCGGCGGCCATCAGCAGCCGGATCGGATGCGAGTCGGACGGATATCCCAGATAGGTGATCGCCCCCCAGATGCCGGCGGTCGGGAGGCTGTGGTTCATGCCCCGGTGGACCGTCAGCCGGGCGAGCGACCGGCGGAGTCCGTGCCGGACCAGGACGTAGGTCAGGATCGCCGCCCAGAGGTGCAGCTCGAACGGGACGACGGCCTCGGTGTCGTCGATCCCCTGCCAGACGGCCACCGCCGCGAGGATCCCGAGCAGGCCGCTGAAGCCCCGGAGCTGCACGGAGCTGTCCGAGTCGAGGTCGGGCAACAGGCCTCCCACGGTCGTCAGCAGGGCCGCGACCGAGCCGTAGAGCCAGTGCAGGCCCGTCACCACTCCGGCTCCCCAGGCGAAGAAGATGCCCAGGAAGCTGGCGAATCCCACGTGCTGGCGAAAGTTCCCCATCGCGCTCACGCTGCCTTTCGCGATCGATCGGCCCGGAGTCGAGGTTCCGACGGCCGCCCATCCTAGCGATCCGGCGCCGGGAGTCGAGCCGGGGGGGGGTGGTTGGTTGGGCTCGCTGGGCTGGGCGGGCGTTCGTTCTCCCGCTCCGGGATCGCCGGATCGATCGCGGGAAGCCGGGGAGCGGGTTCCCCGGCGGATCGGCCCGTGTTAGGGTGCCGGGCGGCCGGAAGGGCAGGGGGCTGGATCGCGAGATCGCCATGGCCGAGACCGGGATGCCGACGTCTGGAGGCAAGCCGACGCCCCCTCCCCTGGAGGTTCCGGCCGGTGGCCGGGTGTACTACCCCGGCCTCGACGGCCTTCGGGCGGTGGCGATCGCGCTGGTCTACCTGTTCCACGACCGGGAATTGAACGTCCTGGAGCAGCTCTCGACGGGGCTGGAGCTTCCGCTGGCGCTGCTGCTCGACCCGCTCCTCCGGCTGGCCGGGCTCCCGGAGGTGTCGTTCCGTGTCCGAGGCCTGGTCTCTCCGCTCCGGGAGAACGGTTGGATCGGCGTCAACATCTTCTTCGTGCTCAGCGGCTTCTTGATTACGACGCTGCTGCTTCGGGAGCGGGAGCGGTTCGGCCGGGTTGACCTGAGGGCGTTCTGGGTGCGCCGCATTCTCCGGATCTGGCCGCTCTATCATCTCGTGGTCCTCATTTGCTTCGTGATCACGCCGCTGGCCCGCGTCGCGGTGGGGCTGGAGCCGGGCCCCTGGCGGGAGCAGGCCGAACGGCTGCCGGCCTTCCTCGCGTTCCTGGGGAACTGGTCGATGGCGATCGGCGGGCCGGTGGCCTCGGATTCGATCTCGGTGCTGTGGAGCGTTTGCGTCGAGGAGCAGTTCTACCTGTTCGTGCCGCTGATCGTCTCCCGGGTGGGGGGACGCTGGCGGATCGTCCTGGTGGCGGGGCTGATGGGGCTGGGTATCTCCTCCCGATTCGCGCTGGCCGAGGCGGGATCGACCGGGGTCGCGCTGCGGTACAACACGCTGGCGAACCTGGACACATTGATGGCCGGAGTGATGCTTGCGCTGTGCTCCCGGCACGGGAAGGCGGGGATCGGCGGGGGAGCCTGGTCGCTCTGGGTCACCAGGGGGGCGGTTGCCGCCGGAGCGACGGCCGTCTACGCGATTCCCCTCGGCTACGCGGAGGAGGGCTGGAGGAGGGCGGCCGAGGAGGTCCTGGTCTGGTCCTGGGCGGTGGCGCTGGTGGCGTGGGCGGCATCGGATCGCGACGCGACCTCGGCCTGGCTCCGCAGGAGGACCCTGGTCTGGCTCGGCCGGATCAGCTATGGGCTGTACCTGTACCACGAGATCGCGCTGGGCCTCGTTTCCTGGGCGTTTCGTCGCCTTCCCGCCTTCCCCGAGGCCGGCCTGATCGCGTCGCTCTCGGCGCCGGCGCTGACGATCGGCCTGGCGGCGGCCTCGTACTACGGGTTCGAGCGGCCGTTCCTGAGACTCAAGGGGAGGTGGACCCGGGTGCCGTCTCGTCCGGTCGACGGGGAGCGGGAGGGATCGGAGCGCCTCGAGGGGGCCGGGCATGGTAGGATGTCCGCTCCCGGGCCTTCGACCGGGCCGCCTCCCGCCGACTCCTCCCCGACGCCGAACCAGCCGTGATCCGCCCCCCTCGCCATCCGGTTGCTCGACTCGTCGCGATCGTCTCTCCCGCGGTCGTCCTCGCGATCGCCGTGGCCCAGGTTGTCTTTTCCCGAGTCGCCGGCCCGTCGGGTCCGGGGCGAGGGCCGACCGTCGCGGTGCCGAGGGCCGGACAGTCCGACTGGGTGGTCGACCACTCCCGGTACGTCTCCCGGGCCATGTCGGGGCCGGCCCCCGTCCTGTTCCTGGGAGATTCGATCACCCGGGGCTGGCTCGGCCCGGCGCTCGACGGCAACGACCGGCGGCTGAACCGCCTTTGGCTCGGCCGCTTCGCCTCCCGCCGGGCGGCGAACTTCGGCATGGACGGCGACCACGTCGAGCACCTGCTCTGGCGGATCCGGCACGGTGAGCTGCCCCGGATCGAGCCCGAGCTGATCGTCCTGTTGATTGGCACGAACAATATCGGGCTCGACCCTCCCCAGGAGATCGCCAAAGGGGTGGTCGCCGTGGTCGACGAGATCCGCCGGCGATGCCCGGGATCGCTCATCCTCGTCATGGGCCTGCTGCCCCGAGGCACGACCCTCGGCCACGGCCAGCCGCCGATCTCCCTCGCCCCCGACCCGAGGATTGCCGCCATCAACCGCCTGCTGGAGCCGCTGGCCGATCGTCCCGGCGTGGCCTTCCTCGACATCGGCGACCGCTTCATCGGCCCCGACGGCCTGCTCAACCGCCGGTTGCAGCCCGACCTGCTCCACCTCTCCTCCGAGGGCTACGCCCTCTGGGCCGACGCCCTCGAGCCGATGGTCCGCCTCCTGGTCGGCCCCCCTCCCGAGAGGGAGCACGCCAGTCCCGGCGAGCGTCCCCTCCGTCCGGGCCTCGCGTCGGGATCGGGATCGGGATCGGGGCCGATCGACCCGGATCCCGCCCCACACCCGGGACCGCCTTCCGGTTGATGGGGAGGCGGGGGATCCTGCGTCTCGGGTCGGCTGGCCTTGGGCCCGGCGGTCGGCCTCCGGGGCGATGATCGCCGGCACTCGGGAGCCGATCCACCCCTGCCTTGGCCGGGGCCAGTGCCGGGGGAGATCCGACGGACGAGCCGGCTCGCCGTCGGGCGATCGGCGACTGGCCGGGCACTCCCAGCCGAGCGACGGTCGTCCTCTCCTCGACGACGGCCAGGACGACAGGGACGCCGATGCCTTCCGGCTCGCAGCGACCGAGGAGAGCCGGGCGCCGGGCGTGTTGTCCTCGCCTCCGGCGCTTCGGCCGCTTCGACTCGTCCTCTTCGATCCTGCCCCGTGTTCCTCCCCCCATTGAACCGCCAGGAGGGCGTGACGACTGTCCTGGAGTCGCGCGGTCGGGCCTTCCCCAGCGCGAGGGGAAACGAACGAGAGGCCCGGGTCCGGCGCCGGTCTGGTCGAGAGGCGGCGATGATCGAAGTCGAGGATCTCAAGTTGACCTACCCGGGAGCGGCGACTCCGGCGGTCCGAGGCATGTCCTTCGAGATCGCCGAGGCCGAGGTCTTCGGAGTGCTGGGTCCGAACGGGGCGGGTAAGTCGACCTTGCAGAAGATCCTCATCGGCCTGCTCCGGGGTTGGCGAGGGCGGGTCGAGGTCCTCGATCGGCCGCTCCAGGACTGGAAGGCCGACGACTACCGGACGATCGGGGTCGGCTCCGAGATGCCCAACCACGACCTCCGGCTGACCGCTCGGGAGAACCAGCAGTTCTTCCGATCGCTTCACGACGGCGAGACGCAGTCGGTCGAGGAGGCTCTGGCGCTTGTCGGGCTCGAGGACGAGGCCGACAAGCGCGTCTTCGCCTTCTCCAAGGGCATGAAGATCCGCCTGAACATCGCCAGGAGCCTCTTGCACCGGCCCCGGGTCTGGTTCCTCGACGAGCCGACGGCCGGGCTCGACCCGGTCAACGCCGTCGCCATCCGGGTTACGCGGGGGGGATTGCCGCCTCGATCCGCGGCGGGATCGCGCTGGGCTCGTGGTGGTCGCTGGTGCCCCTGGTACCGCTGATCGCCCTGCTTTTTCACCGCACAGCGATGGAGGATCGCTTCCTGGGAGAGGGCCTGGACGGATACGACGACTACAGCCGGAACGTGCGGTTCCGCCTGGTGCCCGGACTCTGGTAGGATCACGATTGAAACGATTTGTGTTCTTTGTTGTTTTGTTTGTGACGTGTTGCTTTGCGATGGCGTCCTGGGCCTCGGCGCTCTTGGTTGTTCATCTCGGTCGTTTCCGGCCGCGGTTCTGTGAATTGAACCGATTGTCTTTTATCACGGCGGCGCGGCGTTCGTATCTCATCCGGATCGTCGAGCCCGGGACCGGTTCGGCCGACGAGGAGCCGGGTCGACCGATCGCGATCGGGTGCGGGGGGCTCCCATGGGACAGGAACCCGACCAGACGAGGGCGAGTCCATCGGGATCGAGCCCGGAGGGACCTCGGGCGGCGAGCGACCTGATTCCGCTGGTCTACGACGAGCTGCGGCGACTGGCGGCGCTGCGGCTGGCACAGACGCCGGCAGGGCCGTCGCTCCAGGCGACGGCCCTCGTGCACGAGGCGTACTTGCGCCTGGTCGGCGACGGGACGGGCCCCCTCTGGGATGGCCGGGGCCACTTTTTCGCCGCCGCGGCCGAGGCGATGCGGCGGATCCTGGTCGAGAATGCCCGCCGCAAGCGTCGGCTGAAGCGGGGAGGCGGTTTCCGTCGGGTCGACCTCCAGGAGCCCCCGGCCCTCGATCCGGATGAGCACCTCCTGGCCCTCGACGACGCGATTGACCGGCTTTCGGCCGAGGACCCCGTGGCGGCCAAGGTCGTCGAGCTTCGCCAGTTCGCCGGCCTGGGGCACGAGGAGGTGGCCGCCGTGCTCGGGATCACGGTCGACCTGGCCCGGAAGAAGTGGACCTACGCCCGGGCCTGGCTTCGGGACGACCTGGGAGACTGAACCGCCTCGCAGTCGTCGGCACCTCGCCTCGCCGAGCCCCTCGCCCCCCGAGGACCTCGCCATGCCCCCGGATCCGAGCCTCGTCCAGAGCGTCTTCCTGCGGGTGGTCGAGGAGAACGACCCCGGGGAGTACGCCGATGCCCTGGATCGGGCCTGTGCCGGGGATGCGCTGTTGAGGAGCCGAGTCGAGGCGCTGTTGAGGGCCCACCTGCGGCCCGACGATCTGCTCGATCGTCCGGTGGTCGGGCCGGCTGGGCCCTCGATCGATCCGATCGATCGGGGCTCCGGCTGGTGGTCTTCTTCCGACGGGAACCGGACCACGCCCATTCCCCCGGCTCCTGGCTCCGGAGGGCCACCGGAGCGGGCTGGGCCCGTGCTGCCGGCCGTGGAGGGTTACGAGCTCCTCGGCGAGCTGGGCAGAGGCGGCATGGGGGTCCTGTACAAGGCCCGGCAGGTCAAGCTCGACCGGCCGTGTGTCCTGAAGATGATCCTGGGGGGGCCCACGCCCGGCCGGAGGCCGTCTCCCGGTTCCTGGTCGAGGCGCAGGCGATCGCCCGGGTCCGCCACTCGAACATCGTGCAGATTTACCACATCGGCGAGCGGGACGGGTTGCCCTACCTGGAGCTGGAGTACGTCGAGGGCGGCGGCCTGGACCGGCTGCTCGACGGCACCCCCCGGGCCGCCGGCTGGTCGGCCGGGCTGGTCGAGCCGCTGGCCCGGGCCGTGGCCGAGGCCGACACCCACCGCCGACAGATCAACGCCATCCGGGCCCGGACCTGGGCCGACCGGGCGATCCGCCCGATCCGGGCCGTGCTTGCCGACGACTCCTGGCCCGGCGGCCTCCCACTCCATCCGGGCGGGCGCCACCTGATCGCGACCACCCTCATCGACGGCTCCACTCGGGACGCCGAGCACGGGCTCTGGGACCTCGACCGCGAGCTCTCCCTGCCGTTCCCCGACGGCTCGACCAAGGCGACGGCCGCCTCCTGGAGCCCCGACGGCCGATCGATCGCGGTCGCCGCCGGGGAGGGGGGCGTAAGCCTCTGCTCGTTCCCCGAGGGAGGGACGACGACCCGGATTGCCTTTCCCGGCCGGGTCCGCCTTCTGGAGTTCAGCGCCGATGGCCGCTTCCTGGCGATCGCCGGAGGCGACCTCGCCCGGGTCTGGGACGTCGAGGCCGGGGCGTTCGCGACCCCGGCCCTGGAGCACGAGAACACGGTTGCGGGCGCCTGCTTCAGCCCCGACGGCCGGACGATTCTGACCTGGGGCATGGGCAACGACCTCCGCTTCTGGGAGGCCGATTCGGGGAGGCCCCGCTTCGCCCCCGTCGTTCACGGCGACACGTGCCACGACGCCCGGTTCTCGCCGAGCGGCCGGCTCCTGGCCGTGGCATCCTACGACGGCTCGGTCCGCGTCCGGGACTCCCAGACGGGGGCGGTCGTCGCCGAGCTGCCGGAGCACCCGGATCTCGTCTACTCCGCCGCCTTCAGCCCCGACGGTCGGCGGCTCGTCTCGGCCTGCCGGGATCGCCAGGTCCGGGTCTGGGACTGCGAGAAGGGCGAGCCCCCACCCCCGCCTCGGCGCAGGCCGTATACGACAACCTGGATTTCTCCTACGCGTTTCGAGCGTTCATGGACAGCCTTCGGGGCGTCAGCATCCAGGCGATGCGCGAGGGCCTCCAGGGCCTCGGAGTGCGGGACAACGAGGTCCTGGTCTTCTCGGAGCTCATGGATGCGAACTCGTTGTTCCTTACGGCCAACGCCGACACGATCTCTGTCATGGGCACGCTGGACCTCTCGGACGGGCCAGTGGTGCTGGAGACTCCTCCCCGGTTCCTCGGGGCGGTCCAGGACGCCTGGTTCCGCTGGGTCATCGACCTGGGGATGGCCGGCCCCGACCGGGGGGAGGGGGGGAGGTATCTGATCGTGCCCCCGGGATACCAGGGGACGCTCCCGGTGGGCGGGTACTCCATCGCTCGGGCCCGGATCACCGGCATCCTGTGGTTCGGCCGGTCGTTCCTCGAGGACGGCCGCGATCCGGGCCCGGTGGTCGAGACCATCCGAGCGTCGACCCGGGTCGATCCCTACGTGCCAGGAGGCGTCGGTACGCCGATCTCCGAATTCCTCGCCGGGAGGTCCGGGCTGGCGACGGTCTCTCCGCCGCCGCCGACAGTCTTCCACGAGGGCAGCGGTCAGCGGATGAACACCATTCCGCCCAACGACTGGACCTTCTTCGAGATGCTCGACACGGTGGTGCAGCGCGAGCCGGCCACCTCGATCGACCCCGAGCCGATGGGGCCGATCGCCGCGATCGGCATCATCAAGGGGAAGCCGTTCGCCCCGGACGCCCGCATGAGGAGGATCATGACCGAGGCGGTCGCCCTGGCGAACGCGAGCGCTCGCACCCTCTTCATGAGCCCGCGCGACCCGAGCTGGTACTACTACCCCGACTCCTCCTGGTTCAACTTCCTCTTCGAGACCGGGTACCAGTTCGAGACGCCGATTCCCGAGATCACCCCTCGGGGAGCCCGGCCCTTCCCGCCCTCGGGCTACCGGACGATGGACGCTCGCTCAAGCTTCTTCTACTCCATCACCGGGATCACCCCCGCGATGGCGATGCGCCTCACCGGGGTCGGCTCGCAGTACCTCCTGGCGATCAAGGACGCCGACGACAACGACCTCGACGGCTCGAAGACCTACAAGGTGACTCTGCCCGAGGGGATCCCCGCGGCCAACTTCTGGTCGCTGACGGTCTACGACCCGATGACGCGGTCGATGCTCGACACGCCGCAGCGCTACCCGAGAGCCCGCAGCCAGAGCTATCCGTCCCCCGCCGCCGAGCCGGACGGCGACGGCTCGACCACCGTCTACTTCGCCCCCGCCCCTCCCGAGGGCGTCGGCCGAGGCAACTGGATCCAGACGACCCCCGGCAAGGGATGGTTCGTGATCCTCCGCCTGTACAGCCCGCTCGAGCCGTTCTTCGACAAGAGCTGGCGCCCGAGCGAGATCGAGCCGGTCGACTGACCGGCGGGTGGCCGCCCGGCTTCGGGCCGCCGACACTCCCCCGCCCCCCTCGCCGCCCGGCCAGGCGGCCAGAGCGCGTCTCAACCATCCAGACTTCGTTCCTTGCCGGTCGAGGGACGGGCCTCGTCGGCCCCGACCGCGCCCGAGATGTTCCGAACCCATCCGAGGAGCACATCATGATCCGTCGAACGATGATCGCCGGCCTGGCCGGACTGCTCGGCCTGGTCCTGTGCCCGACCGGAGAGGCCCAGTGGGGCTGGGGAGGCTGGGGAGGCGGGGCCTCCATCCAGGGCACCCGGGCCTACGGGATGGGCAACTTCGCCGCCGGGGCCGGCCAGTTCAACGAGCAGACCGCCGAGGCCCGCAGCATCAACGCCAACACGGCGATGCAGTTCAACGAGTATATCTACCAGTGTAACGAGCGCAACCATCAAGAATACTACGCGAGCATGGCCCGCCAGGAGCGGCTTGACCAGAACGCTCGCTTGGCGTTGCAGGATCGGCACCTGAACGCCGCGACCGACGCCGACATCATCAGCGGAGACGGACCCAATGCGCTGCTGCACTGGCTGTCCAACCCCCAGATCCCGCACGATCTGCTGGTGCAGGTGGGCGAGGGCCTGACGCTCTCCTCCAACGAGGTCCGGTCCCTCCCGCTGGAGTCGGCCGCCCAGGGAATCGTCGTCTCGATCGAGCGGCTTGCCGCCGAGGACTGGCCCGATGTGCTCTCCGGGCCGGCGTTCCAGTCGTCCCGAGACTCGTACGCCGCGCTGGTCGAACAGGCCCGAGTCATCCCCCGGGGCCAGGATGTGCCCGACGAGCTGGTCGACAAGGGTATCGACCTGCTCCAGGCGATGCGGAGCGTCGCCCACTCCCGGCTCCGCGGCCCCAACTACGCCCAGGCCGAGCGCTACCTGAAGGCCCACGTCGGCCTGCTCCAGATGCTCCGCAGCAAGAAGAACATCCGGGAGATCCTGGAGAAGGTCCGCGAGGTCGAGGAGGTGCCGCTGGTCAACGCGCTGAACTTCATGCACGCCTACTGCCTGCAGTTTGGCCCGGCCGACGACCAGCAGGAGAAGGTCGTCTACCTCTCGTCGCTCTCCCCGAAGCTCGTCCAGCTCCGGTCCCGCCGGATGGCCCAGGCCGGCGGCGGCGCCCCTCCCCCGACGCAGGCCCCGGCCCCGGCCCCGTCCCCGGCGCAGGCGGCCCCGGCCGGCTCGCCTCCCCCGGCCGCCATGTTCGACCAGGTGCCGTGGGAGCAGGTCGTCTCGGCCCCCGCCCACGCCCCGTGAGGCGCCCCCGGGCCGTCGGGAGCCGAAACGGCCCCCCGACGGCCCCCTCCAGGGGGCGATCGCGACCAACCCCGACCTCCTACCCGACCTCGGCGTCGAGAGGCAAGACGATGGCAACAACTCGGATCGAGTGCCCCTCCTGCGGTCGGGGGGGCTGGATCGACCTCGGCCTGCTCGGCCGCCGGCACCGGTGCAAGGGGTGCGGGGCCTCGTTTCTTGCGGAGGCCGGCGCGAGCGATCCTCGGCCTCCCCAGCCGGCGACTCCCGACGCCGTCCCGGCTCCGGGAGAGCCGGATCCGGGCAGGGCGATTGAAGGCGAGGACCTCCTGTCCTGGCTCAATCGCCCGATGGACAAATGAACCCCGATCGTCCAGGCCCCCTGATCGGCCCGGCGTCCGGCCGACTCGCGACCTACGATATCTCAGCCCGGCCTCTGTGCCCGAGCCCCGGCGCCCGAGGGGAGGCACCCGGGCCGGACGACCGCCCCCGGAACCCGAGAGGACCCGCAACGATGGCGACCCCCGAACCGTCCCGGCCGCGCCGCGAGCCGGTCGCCCCGATCCTGCTCGGTAGCCTCCTCTGGGGGGTCGGCGCCCCGAGCACCGCCCAGGAGCCCGCCCCGCCGGCCTCCCAGGTCGAGCAGGCCCTCCGCGACTTCAACGCCGCGTTCGTCGCCGCGTACAACCGGGCCGACGCCCCCGCGCTGGCCGCCATGTACGCCGACGACGCCGAGGTCTTCGAAACCGACGGCGCCCGCTACGAGGGGAGATCCCTCATCGAGCGAAGCTATGCCGAGCTGTTCGAGGCCGAGCCCGGCGCCAGGATCGAACTCTCCCCCGAACATGTCCGCCTGCTGAGCCCCGAAGTCGTCAAGGAGGAGGGGCGTTCCGTCGTCCTCCCGGCCGACGGCCCTCCGATCCGACGGTTCTACACCGCCCTGTACGTCAAGCGAGACGGCCACTGGCTGCTGGTCAGCGTCCGGGAGGAGGCCGACCCGCTCCCCGCTCCCCGAGATCGGCTGCGGGAACTGGCCTGGTTGGTCGGCGAGTGGGTCGATGAGGGGCCCGAATCCGAGGCCAGGGTCGAGTGCCAGTGGTCGCCGGACGGCCACTTCCTGCTCCGGGAGGCCACCATCCGGCAGGCCGGCGAGGTCGTCCACCGCGTCTCTCAGCGCATCGGCTGGGACCCGATCGCCGGCGCCTTCCGCTCCTGGGAGTTCGACTCCGAGGGAGGATTCGGCGAGGCGACCTGGGAGCGGGACGGCAACCGCTGGGTGATCTCCGAATCGGGCGTCAGCCCCGACGGCCTGGCCGCCTCGTCCATCCGGATCCTGGAGCGGATCGGTCCCGATCAGGTGCGGTGGACACGGACCGGCCTGACGATCGACGGCGAGGAGATTTCGGGAGAAGAGCGATCCGTGCTCTCCCGAGTGCCCCCCCATCCGGGCCTGGGAGACGAGGCCCCTCCCTCCTCGGCCCCGACCCGCCCGACCTCCCCCTCCCACGCCGAGAGGAGCCCGCGATGAGACTCGTCCTGGTGCAGCGACTGCTGACGGCCGGCCTCGTGCTTGCCTTCTCCTGCGGAGAAGCGACCGCCCACGGCTTCCGGGGAGGCGGGTTCCGGGGAGGGATGGGGGGAGGCGGCATGCGCGGCGGCCTCGGCGGCATGAGGGCCGGGGCCGGCGGCTTCCGAGGCGGTCTGCCCCCCCAAGTGGGCGGCTTCCGAGGCGGGATCGGCGCCGCCCCGATCGGCCGGGCCCCGACGCTCGGCGCCGCCGGGGGCCTCAATCGGGCCGGAGGCGCCTTCCGCGGCGACAACCCGTACGCCGGGGGCATGGCTCCCCGAGCCGGAGGCTTCGGGAGCGGCCCGATGGGAGGGACCTCCCGGTCGGGAATCGCGTCCGGGTCGTACTCCGGCCCGAGGGGAGGATCGGTTGACTACGGCGCCGCCGGCCGAGGCGTCGTCGGGCCGGGAGGAGCCGAGGCCGGCCGGGCCGTGGGGGGAATCCGGGCGACCGGGCTGGGGGGTCGGTCGTTCACCGACGTCGGCCGGGCCGGCGGCGCGGTCGGCCCGGGAGGTCGGGCGATTGGCGGCCGGTCGGGCTTCGAGGCCGCCTCCGGACCACGAGGGACGGCGGTCGCCGGCGACCGGGAGGTCGCCGCCCGAGGCCCTGGGGGGTTCGCCGCGGCCGGAGAGCGGGCTGGCGTGGCGATCGGTCCCCGGGGCGTCGCGGCCGGCGGCGACCGGGCCTTCGGCGTCTCCGCGGCCCGGCCCTTCGGCTTCAACCCCTACGGCGCGTACCATGCCGGCTGGATCCACGGCTACTGGAACGGCCACGAGGCCGCCTCCTGGGGATGGCGCAACGCCGCGGCCTGGGGCCTGGCCGGGTATGGTCTGGGCTGGGGGCTGGGCGCCTGGGGATACGGCTCGCTGCTCTACGACCTGGGCTATCTGCCGTATGTGAACCCCTACGTCGTCGCCGTCCCCGTCGTCGAGGGCGTTGGCTACGACTACTCCCAGCCGATCGCCACCACCACCGTCCCCGAGGAGGGGGACGCCACCTCCCAGGCCGTCTCGACCTTCGATGCCGCCCGGGCCGCCTTCCTCCAGGGAGACTACGAAGGCGCCCTCCGCCAGGCCGACGCCGCCCTTTCGCAGCTCTCCAACGACACCGCGCTGCACCAGTTCCGGGCCCTCTGCCTGTTCGCGATCGGCCGCTACGATGAGGCCGCCGAGACGCTCTACGCGGTCCTCTCCGTCGGGCCGGGGTGGGACTGGGCGACCATGATCGGCCTCTATCCCGACGCCTCGACCTACACCGAGCAGCTCCGAGCCCTGGAATCGGCCTGCAAGGAGAACCCCCAGTCGGCCGCCGACCGCTTCGTGCTGGCCTACCACTACCTGACGCAGGGCCACACGGACGCGGCCGTCGCCGTCCTGAAGCAGGTCACCGCGTTGAATCCCAACGACCGCCTCTCGGCGACCTTGCTGGCGCAGCTCTCCTCCTCCGACTCCTCAACCCCGGCGACGCCCTCCCCCGAGCCCTCCCCGGCCGACTCCTCCCCGCCGCAGGGGGCGACGATCGCCGGCTCCTGGACGGCCAGCCCGGCGCCCGGGACCACGATCACGCTCCAGATCCAGCCGGACGGCTCGTTCACCTGGGACGCCTCGACGGGGGGCAAGACGAGCCGATTCTCCGGCTCCTCGACCTTCGGCGACGGCCTGCTGACCCTGGCCCAGAACAACGGCCCCGTCCTGGTCGGCCGCGTGTCCTGGGCCGACACCGACCACATGACCTTCACCGTCGCGGGAGACTCCTCCGGCGATCCCGGCCTCCAGTTCTCTCGATGATCCTCGACCCGGCCCGCCCCGTCCTCGGCCCGACTCCCGAGCCGGGCCGAGGACCGCCGGATCTCGGACCTCGGCGACGGTCCTCTTCCCGGCGGTCGAGGCCGTCCTCGACGGCGGCTCGCCCGACTCGCCGGGCCTCCTCGCCCTCCTCGGGGCCGGCCCCGGAGCGGACCAGGCGGATGGGATCGGGTCGTTCTGCTCTTTGCCATCTCTTTATTTTTGCTGATTTGAGAACGCAGTGCATCCTCTCGATCCCTTCCCCGAAAGGATCATCTCCATGCCCGCTCGTCTCGGCCTGAGCACCGGCCACTGGCCGGCCTTCCTCCTCGTGGGGGCGATTGCCTCGACGGGGGTCGTCGCGATGCCCGTCCAGGAGGACGAGGCCCCTCCTTCCGGCGAGGAGACCGCTCCCGAGGGCTCCCCGGGGGCTCGGGAGCAGGACCGGGAGGCCATCCGATCGGTGATGCGGTCCTTCGAGGAGGCGTTCGAGGCGAGGGATGCCGAGGCCCTTGCCGCCCACTGGACGGAGGAGGGCGAGCTGCGGACCGACTCAGGGGAGCTGGTCCGGGGGCGATCCGCGATCCGCCAGGCCTTCTCCGCCTTCTTCGCCCAGGCCCCCGAGGTTTCGGCCGACGTCCGCCCCGAGGCGCTCCGGTTCCTCTCGTCCGGCTCGGCCGTCGAGGAGGGGACCGTCGCCGTCCGACGGGGACCGACCCGGTCCGAGACCAGGGCCTCCTATCGCGCGCTCCTGGTCCGAGAGGAGGGGGCCTGGCTCCTGGCCCAGTTGATCGAGTCGGCGGCCGATGCCCCCTCGATCGAGGACCTGGCCTGGCTGATCGGCGACTGGGCGTCCGAAGTCGGCGAGGGGACCGAGATCCGGACCTCCTACGCGTGGGTCCCGAACAAGAAATTCATCCAATCGCGATTCTCGATCAAGGATCAGGGCCTGGAACTCAGCGGCATGCAGGTCATTGGGGTCGACCCCGCCTTCGGCACGATCCACACCTGGACCTTCGGGGTCGACGGCGGCGTCGGCGAGGCCGACTGGTACGAGGACGGCGGCCACTGGGTCCTCGACGCCGCCGGCACGCTGCCCGACGGCCGGACCCTCTTCGAGACCAACATCCTGCGCCGGATTGACGACGATATGTTCACCTGGCAGTCGGTCGATCGGCTCCTCGATGATGTCGAGCTGCCTGATCTCCCCCCCGTCAAGGTCACCCGGGTCTCGACCGAGGAGTGAGCCGGGCCCGATCCTCCCCTCCTCATCCGTCCCCGATCCGCACGTCTCCTGGGAGCTTCCCCCATGCGTCGCTCGCTCGTCACGATCTCGGTGCTGATCCTCGCGATCCTCCTGCCCGACCTCGAGGCCCTCGCCCAACGAGGCCGGGGCGGCGGCGGCCGAGGTGGCGGCATGTCTCGCGGCGGAGGCGGGGGAATGGGCGGCGGCATGTCTCGCGGCGGAGGCGGGATGCAGGGCGGCGGGATGACTCGTGGCGGGATGCAGGGTGGCGGGATGACTCGTGGCGGGATGCAGGGCGGCGGGATGTCTCGCGGCGGAGGCTTCGGCGGGGGACTCTCGTCCGGCCGAGGCGGATTCCAGCAAG
This sequence comes from Tautonia sociabilis, assembly GCF_003977685.1. Taxonomy (GTDB): domain Bacteria; phylum Planctomycetota; class Planctomycetia; order Isosphaerales; family Isosphaeraceae; genus Tautonia; species Tautonia sociabilis. The sequence goes on from NZ_RYZH01000062.1 coordinate 23,473, forward strand.
GGGGAGGCGCCGGCGGAGGGCTCTCCTCTCGGGGTCCCCAGGGCGGGATGCAGCCTGGCGGCTCCTTGGGGCCATTCGGCGGCGGCTCGACTGGCGGACCGGGCATGGGCTTCGGCGCCGGCGGGACTGGCGGGCCAGGCACGGGCTTCGGCGCCGGCGGTTCGGGGAGGCCGGGCACGGGCTTCGGCGCCGGCGGTTCGGGGAGGCCGGGCGTCGGCGCCGGAGGAGTCGGCCGCCCCGGTGTCGGTGCGGGAGGAGCCGGCGGCCCGGCCAGTGGGGCGGGAGTGCCCCCCGGTGCCGGGGAGGGTCGGCCGGGCCTGGGAGCGGGAGGAGCCGGCGGGCCCGACAGCGGCCTTGGCCTTCGTCCTGGCCTCGGCGCCGGTGGAGCCGGCGGGCCCGACAGCGGCCTTGGCCTTCGTCCTGGCCTCGGCGCCGGGGGAGCCGGCGGGCCCGACAGCGGCCTTGGCCTGCGCCCTGGTGCGGGAGCGGGAGGAGCCGGCGGGCCCGACAGCGGCCTTGGCGTCCGCCCGGGACCCGGCGCGGGAGGGGTCGGCCGCCCCGGCGAGGACAGGCCCTACGGGACCTACCACGTCCCCGACTCCGTGCTCTACGCCCAGCGAAACACCGTGGTTGCCGGGGCCTACGCTTATCCCGTCTTCAGCCCGGCGATGTACGCCGGGTATCCCGGCGCCTGGCAGCCGACCGGCATGACCGACCCCTCGCTCTACGTGAACCCGGGGTACGGCGCCCTCGCCGCGATGCTCGGGATGGCCGCGCAGCCCGCTCCTTATGACTACGGCGGCAACGTGATCGCCCAAGCCGACGCCGTCTACGTCAACGGAGACCCGGCCGGAACCCCCCAGGACTACGCCTCTCAGGCCGCCCAGATCGCCGCCTCGGGAGCCAACGAGCCCGCGCCCAACGACCAGTGGCAGCCAATCGGCGTCTTCGCCATGGTCGTCGACGATCAATCCCCGCCCAACGACCTCTTCCAGCTCGCCGTGAACGGCCAGGGGGCGATCCGGGGCAACTACTTCAACCTGGCGGCAAACCAGGCGAGTCCGCTCGCCGGAGCGGTCGATCCTCAGGCCCAGCGGGTCGCCTGGACCATCGGCGGCGACCAGACACCCGTCTACGAGGCGGGGATCGCCAACCTCACCGGCGACGAGGCGACGATGCTGGTCCACTCCCCCGACGGCTCGCAGCGGCAGTTCACCCTGGTCCGCCTTCCCGATCCCGGGCAGGGCGGGCAGGCCGTTCCCTCGATGCCTCCCCGCCCGTAGGGAGCCCGTCCTGTTTGATTGGGATAGATCGACGATCTCTTATTTCAATTCCGGCGTGATCTTGGTGCCGGCGCGATTGGGTTCCGCGAGGGCGATCGTCCGGCTCAGGAGCCGGGCGGCGGTGTTCCGGGCGAATTCGCCTCCCCGGCGGTCTCGGCGTCGGGGGAGGCAAGCTCGGGCCCGGGGTTCCCGGTGGCGACGACGAGGTCGTCGATCCAGAGCGACTGCTCGTGGGGCAAGAGGCCGGGCCCGAAGTAGGGGGCCAGCAGGAACTGGTTGAACTTCATCTCGGGGTAGTCGGCGGACCGGAGGACCACGTCCGATCGGTCGACCACGAGCTCGCCGTCGAACCAGCCCCGGACGATTCCATCGGCTCTGGGGGCTTCCCCGTCGGGGTCCAGGCTGTTCAGCCGGAAGAGGGCCTCGACGCAGTGCCAGTCGTCATCGTCGAACAGGACGTGTTCGCTGTCGAAGAAGGTCCCGTTGTACCCGCCCCGGATCGGCCCCTGGGTCAGCCCGTGGGGGGCGTCTTGATTCTGGATGTCCTGGGCGGCCAGGCGGAGCTTTCCCCCGTTCGCCTCGACGTAGACGGTCAACCGGCTCGCGGCCGGGCCGTGATAAGGGCCGTTCTCGGTGGTCATGAACTGCATCAGGTGGGGATGATACGAGCGGCCCGACCAGCCCCAGTCGGGAGACAGCCGGATGAAGCACCGCAGGAAGACGGCTTCCGACGGCTCGAACAGGTGGCGAGCGGCCGACGACCGGGAAGGGGTGGTGGCGCCTCGCTCCCAGCGGAACTCGATGCAGCCCCCGTCCCGGGCTCCGTTCCGGGTGATGAGGAAGGTCCGGCCGTCGTACCACCCGCGATCGGCCAGGCGATCGTCGTTGAACCCCTCTCGGAACAGGACCCCCGGCGCCGAGGTCCCGGGATCCTCGCCGGCAAGGCAGGCCCCCGAGACGACGGCCAGGAACCCGACCCCGACGGCCATCCTGGCCCGGGATCGGCCGATGCGGTCCGCGATCGAGCGATTCATGGGAGTGCTCCCGAGGTGTCCCATCCGGGCGATCTCCCCGAGGGCGGGACGGATCGGGATCCTGCGGCGTGTCGGCGACGGAACGTCCCGGTATCGACGAAGGGACGCAACCGCATCGTAGTCGACCAGGACGCGATCGTCGACGAAGACCCGGCACGCCTCCCGACCCTCGCCGCGAGCGGTCGCCGACCGAGCACCCGGCGCCGACAGCCCTCGCCGCTCGGACGGCGGGGAGGAGGATCTTCAGGAGGACCGGGAGCGACGCGAATCCCGACACCTCACCTCCCCCTTCCCAGGACGAGGCCATCGGGCGATCCTGAGGAGCGGGATCGCTCCTTCCCTTCCGAATCGGGGGCCGCCGCCATGAGACTCCGCCGCCGCTCGTTTCTCGGTGCCACCGCGATGGCCCTCTCCTCCCGACGGGGGCGGGCCGATCAGGGTCGCGACGTCAGCATGGAGGAACTCGATCGGGTCGCCCGGGAGCCGGTCCTCCGGCTGGAGGGGCTGGGCTCGCCGGTCGAGATCGCCTCGATGGAGCTGCTCCGCCACGGCAGGGAGTACCTCGTGCGCGTCCGGGACCGAGGAGGGGCCGAGGGGATGTCGGTCGCCAACTCGATGCACCTGGAGCACACCTACCCGATCTTCGTCAACCGGGTCGCCCCCTTCTTCCGGGGGAAGGACGCCCGGCTCCTGGAGAATCTGCTCTGGGAGCTGTACCGTCACCGCGACAACTACAAGTATCAGGGCCTCGCCCTCTGGGTCTGCGTGGCCGCCGCGGAGTTCGCCGTCCTCGACCTGCTGGGGAAGCACTCGGCCCAGCCCATCGGCGACCTGCTCGGGGGCGTCCGCCGTCGCGAGGTCGCCGTCTACCGAGCCAGCGGCACCCGGGGGAACACTCCCGAGGAGGAGGTGGAGGACCTCAGGCGCCTCGTTGCCGAGAGCGGCGCGAAGGCCCTGAAGTTCCGCCTCGGCGGCCGAATGCGCCAGGACGACGCCGACTCGCTCCCCGGCCGGACCGAGGCCCTGATCCCGATGGTCCGAGCGGCCTTCCCCGACCTGACCCTCTACGCCGACGCCAACAGCTCGTACTCCGTGGCGAAGGCCATCGAGATCGGCCGGCTAATGGAGGAGCACGGCTACGCCTTCTTCGAGGAGCCCTGCCGCTTCGACCACCTCGGCGACACCAAGGCCGTGGCCGACGCCCTGACGATCCCCGTCGCCAACGGCGAGCAGGAGGCCAGCGCCTACGGCTTCCGCTGGATGATCGCCCACCGAGCCGTCGACGTCGTCCAGCCCGACCTGCACTACCACGGCGGCTTCATCCGCTCGATGCGAGTCGCCCGTATGGCCGACGCTGCCGGGATGAAGTGCACGCCGCACATGTCCGGCTCGGGCCTCGGCTACCTCGACGCCGCCCACTTCGTCTCCTGTCTCCCCAACCCGGTCGAGTTCACCGAGTTCAAGGGGAACGCCGGCATCCCCGTGCGGAGCGACACCTCCTCCCTGGTGGTCGAGCACGGTGTGGTCCAAGTGCCCAGCGGCCCCGGCTTCGGCATCACCATCGACCCGGCCTATGTGAACGAGGCCCAGGTCGTCCGGGCCTGACGACCGGCGGGCCGGGCCGGCGGGGGCTTGAGTCGGGCGGCCGATTACGGGATGCTGCTCGGGGCAACGATGGGTCCAGAGGCGAGCGGTTCCATGATCATCGGCATCGTGAGGGAGAGCTTCCCGGGAGAGCGCCGGGTCGCGCTGATCCCGGCGTCGGTCCCCGCGCTGACGAAGGCGGGCTTCGAGGTGCTGGTCGAACCTGGCGCCGGCGCCCCGGCCGGCTACCCGGACGAATCCTACCAGCAGAAGGGGGCGAGCCTCGCCGGCTCTCGGGACGAGGTCTTCTCCCGGGCCGATGTGCTCTTCCACGTGCTCGGCTTCGGGGCGAACCCCGAGGCCGGACGAGACGACTTGCCCCGCTATCGCCCCGAGCAGGTCGTCTTCGGGTTCCTCAGGCCCCTCGGCGCGCCGGAGGCGGTGGCGGAGCTGGCCCGAACCGGCGTCACCGCCTTCTCCATCGAATTGCTGCCCCGGATCACCCGGGCGCAACGCATGGACGCCCTGTCGTCCATGTCCACCGTCGCCGGCTACAAGGCCGTGCTGATGGCGGCCGACGCCCTGCCTCGGATGTTCCCCATGCTGATGACCGCCGCCGGCACCATCTCGCCGGCCCGGGTGCTGGTCGTCGGCGTGGGGGTGGCCGGCTTGCAGGCGATCGCCACCGCCAAGCGGCTCGGCGCGGTCGTCTCCGCCTACGACATCCGGCCGGCGGTCAAGGAGCAGGTCCAGAGCCTCGGCGCCCGGTTCGTCGAGCTGCCGCTGGAAACGACCCAGGCCGAGGACGTCGGCGGCTACGCCAGGGCCCAGGGCGAGGAGTTCTACCGCAAGCAGCGCGAATTGATGGCCAGGGCCGTGGCCGAGAGCGACGTGGTCATCACCACGGCCAACGTCCCCGGCCGCAAGGCCCCCGTGCTCATTACCGGCGAGATGGTCGCGGGCATGAACCCCGGCTCCGTCATCGTCGACATGGCCGCCGAGCGCGGCGGCAACTGCGCGCTGACCCGAGCCGGTCAGACCGTCTCCGTCCACGGCGTCACCATCCTCGGCGCGGTCAACCTCGCCAGCCTCGTCCCCTTCCACGCCAGCCAGATGTACTCCAGCAACCTAACCACCCTGCTGCTCCACATGGCCCGGGACGGCCGCCTGAACATCGACACCGACGACGAGATCACCCGGGAGACGCTCGTCGCCCGGGGAGGCGAAGTCGTCCACCCCCGGGTGCTCGAGGCGCTCGGGGCCGCCGCGGGGGAGTCGAGGAGCTCATGACCGATGGATAGCGAAAGCCTGGTCGCCGCCCTGACGATCTTCGTGCTCGCCCTCTTCGTGGGCTTCGAGGTCATCACCAAGGTCCCCCCCACGCTGCACACCCCCTTGATGTCCGGGTCGAACGCGATCTCGGGCATCACCCTGGTGGGGGCGATCCTCTCGTCAGGCAAGCAGTACTCGACGCTGACCACCGTGCTGGGCACCCTGGCGGTGGCCCTGGCCACCATCAACGTGGTGGGAGGGTTCCTGGTCACCCACCGCATCCTGGGCATGTTCCGACGGAAGAGCTGACCCGTGACCACCTCGCTCATCAACCTCGCCTATCTCGTCGCCTCGGCCCTCTTCATTCTCGGCCTGAAGGGGCTGGCCCACCCCCGCACCGCCGTGCGGGGGAACCTCCTAGGCGCGACCGGCATGCTCATCGCCGTGGTGGTCACGCTGCTCAGCCAGGAAATCATCGGATTCGGCGGGATCATCCTGGGCATGCTCCTCGGCTCGACCGTCGGCGCCGTGCTCGCCTACCGGATCGCGATGACCGCCATGCCGCAACTGGTCGCCCTGCTCAACGGCTTCGGCGGCCTGGCCTCGGTGCTCGTCGCCGGCGCGGCGCTGGTCGAGGAGTCGGGGACCATCGAGCTTCAGATGTCCATCGCCACCGCGGCCTCGGGCCTGATCGGCGCCGTCACCTTCTGGGGAAGCCTGGTCGCCTTCGGCAAGCTCCAGGAGGTCATCTCGGGCAACCCCGTGCTGCTGCCGGGCCGGCACGCCCTCAACGCCGCCCTGCTCGCCGCCACGCTCGCCCTGGCCGCGGGCGTGGCGATGCACCCGGAGCAGCCGGCCTTCTACTGGGGGCTCGTGCTGCTGGCCTCGGTGCTGGGGGTCCTGGCGGTCATCCCCATCGGCGGGGCCGACATGCCGGTGGTCATCTCCCTGCTGAACTCCTACTCGGGCCTGGCCGCCTGCGCCACCGGCTTCGTGCTGAACAACACGATGCTCATCATCGCCGGCTCCCTGGTCGGCGCCTCGGGCCTGATCCTCACCCGGATCATGTGCGACGCCATGAACCGGTCGCTGGCCAACGTGCTCTTCGGCGGCCTCGGCGCCTCCCCGACGGCGGCCGGCGGCGGCAAGGGGGATGACCTCTACGCCGGCCGGATCAAGAAGGCCGACCCGGAGGAGATCGCCATGCTGCTGGACATCGCCCAGCGGGTGATCATCGTCCCCGGCTACGGCCTGGCCGTCAGCCAGGCGCAGCACTCGGTGCGCGACCTGGCCGAGCTGCTCGAATCCCGGGGCATCCACGTCGACTTCGCCATCCACCCCGTCGCCGGCCGGATGCCCGGGCACATGAACGTCCTGCTGGCCGAGGCCGACATCCCCTATGAGAAGCTGCTCACGATGGAGGAGGTCAACCCGCTGTTCGAGCAGGCCGACGTGGCCATCGTCATCGGCGCCAACGACGTCGTGAACCCCGCCGCCCGCACCGACCCGAACAGCCCCATCGCCGGCATGCCGATCCTCGACGTGGACAAGGCCCGCACCGTCGTGGTCGTCAAGCGCTCCCTCTCCCCCGGCTTCGCGGGCATCCCGAACCCGCTCTTCGCCGCCGACAACACCTTGATGTACTTCGCCGACGGCAAGAAGGCCCTGGTCGATCTGATCGCCGCCCTCAAGGGCTGATCGGCCCAGCCGAGCGCCTTGCCCTCCCCTCTCCTCAAGGATCCGAGATGACCGACGCCACGATGTTCGTCGCCGGCCGTTGGCTCGCCGGCGACCAGACCCTCGAGGTGCTCAACCCGGCCGACGAGCAGGTCATCGGCACGATTCCGGTGGCCTCGCCCGCCCAGGTGCAGCAGGCCCTCGAATCGGCCTGAGACGCCCAGCGCTGCTGGGGTCGGCTGACCGGGGTCGAGCGGGGCAAGGTGCTCCGCAAGTGGGCCGACCTAGTCGACCAGAAGCGAGACGACTTCGCCCGACTGCTCGCCCAGGAGGTCGGCAAGCCGCTGCACGAGGCCGATGGCGAAGTCGACTTCGGGAAGAGTTGGTTCCGCGACTACGCCGAGTTCGACCGCCGGATCGAGGGGGACATGCTCCCCGCCGACCGGCCCGACGAGCAGCTCTGGATCGTTCCCCAGCCGGTCGGGGTGGCGGTCGGGATCATCGCCTGGAACTTCCCGATCGCGGTGGCCGTGCGGAAGATCGCGCCGGCCCTGATCGCGGGGAACGCCCTCGTGCTCAAGCCTCATGAGGACACGCCCCTGTCCGCCCTCATGCTCGCCGAGCTGGCCGAGGAGGCCGGCGTGCCTCCGGGCGTGTTCAACGTCGTCACCGGCCCGGGGGAGACGGTCGGCGACGCCCTGGTCCGCAGCCCGATCCCCGGCGTCATCAGCTTCACCGGCAGCGTCGAGACCGGCAAGGCGATCGCCCGGGCCGCCGCCGACCACGTCACCACCGTCTCCCTGGAACTCGGCGGCAAGGCCCCGTTCCTGGTGATGGACGACTGCGACCTTGACCAGGCGGTCGAGACGGCCGTCTTCTCCCGCTTCCTCAACTGCGGGCAGATCTGCATCGCCAACGAGCGGACCTACGTCCACAAGGCGATCGCCGGTCCGTTCCTGGAGAAGCTCGTCGCCCGGGTCGAGCAGATCAAGGTCGGCGACCCGCTCGCCGAGGGAACCCAAGTCGGCCCGAAGGTCAGCCGGGTCGAGCTGGAGAAGGTCCAGCGGTTCGTGGCCGAGGCCATCGCCGGCGGAGCGAAGGCGATGACCGGCGGGTCGGTCCTCGCTGGCGGGGAGTACGCCAAGGGCGACTGGTTCGCCCCCACCGTCCTGACCGGCGTCCGCCAGGACATGGACATTATGCAGAAGGAGATCTTCGGCCCCGTCGTCCCGGTGATGGAGTTCGCCGACTTCGACGAGGGGCTCGCCCTGGCCAACGACAGCCGATACGGCCTGGCCGCCTACCTGTTCACCAACGACGTGAACCGCATCATGCGGGCCGTCCGCGACCTGGAGGTCGGCGAACTCGACATCAACCGCGGCCCCGGCGAATCGATCCACGGCGATCACACCGGCTGGAAGCAGAGCGGCATCGGCGGCGACGACGGCAAGTACGGCCTGGAACACTTCCTCCGCCGCAAGACCGTCTACCTGAAGTACCGCTGAGCCGGCCCGGTCTCGCCTGACGGATCGCCAGCCTCGTCGCCGGCGACTTCTCCCGTCTTCCTCGTTCGTCCCGGCCCCGTTGAGGGAGGGGCCGGGACGGCTGGGCGTTCGTTGGCAAAGGCGGTCAATCGGTCAGAGCGAAATCGATCGTGTTCGACTTCTCCTCGACCGTCGCCGTCAGGCCGGAGGTCGTCTCCAGTTCGTACTTCGCCGGAATCAACAGCTTGGCCGACTGGTTGGCCGCGATGATGTCATCCTGACGGCCGGCTCCGCCGCCGGCGTTGGCCAGCACCTGGCTGGTGTCGATCTCCTTGGCCACGATCCGGATCTTGTAGGAGCCGGGCAAGGCGCCGTCGTTCTTGCCGGCGGTCGAGAGGCGATACCGCCCGTTCTCGATCGTCCCGGTGGCGGCCCGCCCGGTGTTCGGATCGTCGGGTACGAAGAAAATGTTCCCGTGGGGCACGGGCTCCCCGTTGTAGGTAATGGTGCCCGAGACGGGGTAACGCTTGCCGATCCCATCATCGGCACAGCCGGCAAGCACCAAGAGAAGAAGTCCGCCCACCAGGGCGGGGAAACGAGCCAGGGGTCTCATCGGTCGCGATCCTTTTGGGTTCGATGCTCAGCCCATCAGACGGAACGGAACAACTCGGCGAGGGCTTCGCCCCCCGAGTCTCCCCTCCCGCCGATGATCCTCGGGCCGAGGCCGAAGGGCACCGCGGTGCCCGACCGCCCGGCCCGAAGGCTTCCACCATCACTCGGCTTAGTACTGATCGGCCGAGACGACCTCGCCGCCGTTGCGGCTCCCCAGGGCGCAGTACGTGACGATGTTGATGTTGTTCTTCACAAACTTCACCGAGCCGTCGGCGAACAGGAAATTCGCGCCGCCCGGATGCTCACTCACGAACCCCTTGGCGGCGGCTGAGTAACGGCATCCCAACGGCGCGGTGGCGTTCTGCCACTGCCGGTCGCACGTTGGGTCGGTGGCCGGGAAGGTGTTGGAGTTCCAGCCCAGCGGGACGGTCGTGCCGGCGCTGGAGCCGTTGAAGTGCCAGAAGTTGCTGTCGGCCGCCCGGTAGGGGAGGACCTCGCCGACCATCAGCGTGTTGCTCGTGCCGTCGCGCACGCTGGCGATGTTGCAGGTCTGCAGCTCTCGGTAGTCCGAGAAGCCGCGCATCCGGCCTCCGCTGTTCTTGGTTCCCCAGAAGCCGTGCCAGCCGATCCGGGGCTGCCCCGGAGGCAGGGTGGTCACGCTCGGCGGGGTCTCCCAGGGCAGGCCGCCGTTGAGGATGCCTCCCGCGTAGTTGTCGCCGAAGCTCAACGCGTAATTCGACACCGGCACTCGGGGGTCGGGCGAGTTCGTCCCGGGAGCGATCGGCGGGTTGCCGGCCGGCCACTGACCGGTCGCGCCCGCCACGCCGCCCCAAGGACGCAGCCCGTTGTCGTTCTCGCCGTCGGAGGGACACAGCCAGGTGTTGTTGACCGTCACCCAGGCCGTCCACATCGCGCCAGGGTCTGGCCCGCCGCCCAACGTGTTGATGTTCAGATTGATGGCGTTATACGTGTTGGTCCCTTCCATCTGCGGCAGCACCAGCGCCCGCCAGCAGAGGAGATTCGCGTTGCCGGCCCAGACATTCCCCTGGGCGAAGCCGGTGATCCCGCCCGTCGGGAAGGCACCGAACTGGTCGTGATAATTGTGCATCGCGATGCCGATTTGCTTCAGGTTGTTCGTGCACTGCGCCCTGCGGGCCGCCTCTCGGGCCGACTGCACGGCGGGCAACAGCAGCGCGATGAGCACTCCGATGATGGCGATGACCACCAGCAACTCGATCAGCGTGAACCCAGTGCGTGGGCGATGTCTGACATTCACGGGTGCGCTCCTGTGCGCTAGGCGCAATCGCTTCTTCGCCCGAAATCACGAATGCGTGATAGGGCGAAATCAAGAGGTGAATCGAACTCGAAATCCGGAAACGCCCCCCTTGGTGGCACCCTGCCGAGGGGCGACGGTGGTCATGCTGAATGGTTCGATCGGGGGTGGGGAACACTGACGGCGTTCGACCGATCGACCAACCGTCCGTAAGCGGACCTTCCTTCCGCGCAATCCGGATCGTTCCAGACCACCGGACTTCGTACCGGGAACTGCGTCTTCATCGATATCAGGCACATACTGACTGGTCAACCCCCCAAACTTCAATTTTTTGCTAATCGCTCCGGCCGCGGCGCTTCGCCCAACGGGCCCGCTCGACAACCCAAGACCCCAGGGGACCTGTGCGGCCGCTTGAAGCACGTTCGAACTTTCATGCGTGGAAGATAGCGTGCGCTCCGGCCGGCCGATTCCCCTTCATCACCCTCGCCCTCACGACCCTCGCCACGAGCGGACGACCTCCCCTGACCGCTCCTCCCCCGTTCCCCGATCATCTCGTCATGGGACTCGCTCGATCGGACCGGTTCCTTCGGAGATCGATCCGCCCTCCCATGTCTGTGTGTTCGCCCTCTTTGGCAAGACGATCCCCCAGGCCGTGATGCGCCAGGACTTCGATTGTGCGTGAATGATTCTGTGCTTCAATCAATTGGTCGAGAGCAAACCGCCCGCCTCTGCGTGACCGGCGCGGAACGAACCCATTCTGTCCGAGAATAATTGCTGCAATTTGTTTTGGTGAAAAGAAAAACGTCGTTTGCGGTCTGGCGTGCCGCGGCGCACCGATCCGCGCCCGTCGGGGGTCGGGGGCGATTGCGGCCACTCGACCAGCTGGCCCCAGCCGATCGCTCATTCCCGGTGCTCCGCGCGCGGAGCGAACCCATCTATGAGAGGGGGACTGTCAAGCTGCCGGTGCAGGTTCGGTGGGCTCGGGGCCCCGGCACCTCCCCCTCGCCGTCGGCGTCGGTCGGCCTGCCCGTCCCAGACCACGCCCACCAGCGATGCGG
>NZ_RYZH01000063.1 GCF_003977685.1 Tautonia sociabilis
GGGTGCGGTCACATCGGATCGGTAGCAACCGATGTTCTGCCCCAGCGGGGCCTCGCTTTCCACTCCCTACCACCGTAACTCGTTCCCTGGAAAGGAAGTCCAGGAGAGCGGGCGGCGAGTCACGCCCGTTTACTTGTCCGAGACCAGCGACCGCACCTTCCTGAAGTCCCAGTTGCGTGTGCCCGTCGGCGTGAAGGAAAAGGCGGGAGACCGACCGCTTTGCTACTGCTTCGGCCACTCGGTCGCCAGCATCAAGGAAGAGTTCCGCACGAAGGGGCACAGCGACGCTTTGCAGGACATTCGGGCGAAGATGAAAGACCCCGGTTGCCGTTGCGAAACGGAAAACCCGTCAGGGGCGTGTTGCCTGGGCAGCGTGACGAAAGGAATCAAGATCGCCCAGGAGGAATTGACCACGAACGACTCAGAAATCGGACCTGTCACGACACCTCTCAGGTCACCATCGAATCGCGGCGAACGGATTGCCAAGATCGGCACCGTTTTTTCAGCGATCATGGCCTCGGCCTGTTGTTGGTTGCCGCTGCTGCTGCTGACCATCGGCGTCTCCGGCGTCGGCATTGCTGCCACGCTTGAAACGTACCGGCCGTTATTCATTGTGGTGACGTTCGGCTTCCTGGCGGCGGCGTTCTACTTCGCCTATCGTCCGAAGAAGTCGGCTTCGCGTGCCGCACATGATTGTTGTCCTCCGGTGTCGGCTGCTGAGGGAATCACCGACGCCGATTGCTGCGACTCTGCTCAAAAGGGGCGTTTCAGCATGGTGGCAATGAACAAGGTCATGCTCTGGGCCGTGACCTTCTTGGCGGTTGCGTTCTTGCTCTTACCAAATTATGTCGGCGCTCTGATTGCTGACCGGGAAAGTTCCAGCGACACCGTGACCGAAAGCCCATTCGTTACCAACACGACCATCGCCATCGACGGAATGACCTGCGAGGGATGTGCCGTTGCGTTGGAGGGCCGCCTGAAAGACGTACCCGGCGTCTTGAATGCCAGAGTCGACTATGCAAAGAAGCAGGCGATCCTGTCTACTAAATCATGCTGCCCGTTTCCGAAAGACGATGTCTTCAAGGCCATCGCGGAGTCAGGCTTCGCGGGTCATATCCAGTGAAATTCAGGACCTACTCCTGTGGGTGGCCATCGGATTCGCCGGAGAAATGCCCACACATCCCGGCTTCCCAGCCCCGGATTCCGGCCAGGAAAAGTTCAATAGCCGTCTTGTCACCCCGACTAAGACTGGTAGACGACTTACGGCGATCCTAGAATACCCTCCGGCGGTCCGGGAACCAAAATCCCGAACCAAAACGGGTGTAGCTCTCGATCCTGGAGATTCGACCGGGCCTCGGAGATGAATGGGGTGAGGTGGAGGCCCGGTGGACTCAGGAGGCGGAGCGATGGAGCGGACGGTGATGGTGCGGACGGAGTTGGAGGTGATCCTGCTGGAGCAGGCCCTGACGATGGCCCGCGAGTTGGAGGCGGTTTCCGACGCTGCCCCTGACGGTCAGGTGCTGGCGATCGCCGAGGCGGCCGCCGTCCGCTCCGGCCGCGAGTTGACCTGGACGACCCTTTAGGCGGCGTTCCGCCGCCAGGCCGAGGCGGCGGAAAACCAGGGGCTCCCGGCCGAGCCTGCTCCCGCGGCGGACGCCGCCTCATCAAGGACAAGGCGTCCCGGGCGGTCGTGACCGCCGCCGGTCGGGTCGTCGCCGCGCGGCGTTCGATGCGGTGCGGCGGGTGCGGGATGATGGCTTACCCGGCCGACGAGCGGATCGGCCTGGAGGGCTTCCTCAGCCCGGGGGCGGTGCGGCTGGCCTGTACGGCCGCCGCCAGCTGGTCCTTCCAGGTCGCCGCGGCCCGGCTGGAGGAGCTGGCCGGCCTCCGCCTGAATGACGGGACGATCCGCCGCCACGCCCACCGGGCCGCCCGGGCGATCGGCCGCCGTCGCGAAGAGACGCCGACGACGGCCCTGGCCAAGGCCCTCGCCCGGGACAAGCAGGACGGGGCGAGTCCGGCACTCGAGGTGGAGTTCCTCGCCGACGGCGTCCTGGTCCCCACCCGCGGCGGCTGGCGTGAGCGGCTGGCGTGAGCTGAAGCTGGCCCGGGCTGCTGGACCATGTCGGCGCGACGGCCTTCGAGGGCCGGACGGAGGCCGGGCCGGCGGCGTTGGACGAGATGATTGGCGACTTCGCCAAGCACACCGAGCGGATCGGCTCCTACGGCCGGCTGCGGACAGGGCGTTCGATCGGCAGCGGAGCGGTGGAGGGCCTAGCCCGCCGGACCGGCCGCGGGCTGAAGGTCCCGGGCCGGGGCTGGAACGCCGGGAACCTGGACGGGATGGCTACCCTGGTCGCCACCCTCGACACACCCGAATGGGACGACCTCTGGTCACGCCCCACCGCCTGACCTCCAGGATCGAGAGCTACACCCCCCCTGAACGACTGAACGACGCTGGACTTGACATGATTGCCGGTCGTTTCTAGAATAATCGATAGTCGTATCGAAATGTCGACGGAGAGAGGCACGTGATGAAGCCTCCGTTCGCGACAAAACGCTTCCTCTGCTCGATCGCGCTGATGCTAGGCGCCCTCGCTTGGTTGATGATCCTCCCGAAGGCGCGAACCGCTCATCACGACTCCGATCTCCTTGTTCGGAAGACTGTCATCACTTCTGAAGGTCCCGCAGCGATCTTCATCCCAGGTACGTCGGCTGGGGCATCCTCCCTTGACGCCCACCTTCCCCACATGATCGAGGAGGATGAGGAAGAGTCGTTCGACGACTTCCCCCACTACGTCTCCCTCGCCTTCCTTCTACCGGAGATTCCAATCAAGGTCGTCTCCGGGCCGATTCCGGGCAACTCGCCGAGGATCGCCGCCGTCCCGCTTCGCTGTTGATGGGTGATCGCCTCGACCCTTCCACGCCTGCGAATGTCGGCGATCCCCCCAACGGACGGTCGGCCTAATCTCGTTGTGGGCCTCGCTCCGCCGCCTTCGGCGAGCTGAACCGTCCCCACCGATCTCTGGACCATGACGTCATCGCGTCGATCCGGAGATGCGGGGGCGTTGCTGCGTAGGGCTGCGCATTTCATTCATAAATGCATGGCCGCGTGCAGGAGGGCCGCTCGCTCTGGACGGACCGAGCATGTCTCCCCGCGCGGCGTGGTCCCGATCAGTCAGACACTTCGTAGCCCGAGGTCCTCCGACCATGAATCCGTTCGCGTTCGCCCGTCGTCATCCGATCGTGACGCTCTTGCTCGTCCTCGTCCCGGCATCGGGCGCGATCCTGGCCCTGGAGGAGGTGGGCGTCGACATCGTCCCGGCGATCGATGCGGCCGGGATCGAGTCCGTGCTCGACCGCGCCGGCAGCATGACCATCGACAGTCTCAGCGGCATGGCCATGGCCGCCGAGCCCGAGGGGCAGGCGCACCAGGAGCATCAGAAGATCGTGGTCACGAGGCCCCAGGTGATGGATGTCACCATCACCGAGCCCTACGTCTGCCAGATCCACTCCCAGCGTCACATCGAAGTCTGCGCCCTGGAAAGCGGTTACTTGCAAGAAATCCTGATCAATGAAGGCCAGCAGGTAAAGCAAGGCGACCTCCTCTTCAAGATCCTCCCGGTTCTTTACCAGGCCCGCCTGTCCGCCGAAGAAGCCGAGGCGCAACTGGCCGAACTGGAATACTCGTACTCCAAACAACTGGCCGACCAGAATGTGGTCTCCTCCAACGAGGTGAAGCTAGCTGAGGCGAAACTGGCCAAAGCCAAGGCGCGCGTGGAGCTGGCGCGCGCCGAATTGAACTTCACGAACGTCGTCGCCCCCTTCGACGGCATCGTCGATCGGCTCCACCATCAGCTCGGCAGCCTGATCGCCGAGGGAGACATGCTCACCACCCTGTCGGACAACAGCGTGATGTGGGTCTACTTCAACGTGCCCGAGGCCGCCTACCTCGCCTACATGTCCAACCGGGCCAAGCACGGCGATGACGAGCGAATCGAGCTGAAACTGGCCAATGGCGAACTCTTCCCACACGTCGGCACGATCGGAGCGATCGAGGCGAAGTTTAACAACGAGACAGGCACCATCCCCTTCCGGGCCGACTTCCCCAACCCCGACCGCCTGCTGCGCCACGGCCAAACCGGCACCGTGTTGATCAGCCAGGTGCTCAAAGACGTTCTGGTGATCCCGCAACGCGCGACCTTCGAGCTGCTGGACAAGCGCTACGTCTTTGTCATCGACGACAAGAACGTGGCTCATCAACGGCTCATCACCGTTGAGCATGAGAAGGATGATATCTACATTATCCAGGACGGTCTGGACGAGACCGAGAACATCGTTCTCGAAGGCGTCCGAGACGTTCGAGATGGCGAGACGATTTCCTACGAATTCGAAGATCCCCAGACGGTCCTTTCTCATCTGAAGTACCACGCCGAGTAGGTCCCCGCCCGTTTTCCCCCGCACGCACGCCCCGTCCCCTCCCCGTGCCGCCCATCCCGCCCAACCGCGAACCGATACCGATATGTTCACAAAAATTCTCTATCGGCCGGCCCTGGCGATTGTGATATCGATCATCCTGCTGTTCCTCGGGGTGCTGGGGATCGAGACGCTGCCGGTGGCACAATTCCCCTCGGTGGCGCCGCCGACGGTGATGGTCACGATCTCCTACCCTGGCGCCAGTGCCAACGTCCTGGTCGACTCGGTCCTGATCCCGCTGGAGCAGTCGATCAACGGCGTCCAGAACATGCGGTACATGACCTCCTCGGCCACCAGTGCCGGCGAGGCGGCGATCACCATCTACTTCGAGCCGGGCACCGATCCGAACATCAACGTGGTGAACGTGCAGAATCGGGTCAACATCGTGCTCTTCCAGCTCCCACCGCTGGTCGTGCGCGAAGGGATCCTGGTCAGCCAGGTTGTTCCCAGCATGCTGATGTATGTCAATCTTTTCAGCACAGACCCGAACGCCGACCAGAAAGATCTGTTCAACTTCGCCAACGTGTATGTCATGCCGCGGCTCAAGCGAATCCGCGGGATGGGCCTGCCCCGAAACCTGGGCAATCGCATTTTCGCCATGCGGGTCTGGCTGGATCCGGATCGGATGCGGGCCTACAACGTCTCCTCCGAGGAGATCATGGAGGCGATCGCCGAGCAGAGCATCATCGGCTCTCCCGGCCGGCTCGGCCAGGCCACCGGAAAGACGTCGCAATCCAAGGAATACGTCCTCACCTACGTGGGCCGGTACAACAAGCCCGACCAATACGAGAACATCATCCTCCGAGCCAGTCCCGACGGCGAGATCCTGCGGCTTCGCGACGTGGCCGAGGTCGAGCTGGGCCCTCAGTTTTTCGATATTTATTCTGATATCAATGGATATCCGGCCGCTTCCATCATCCTCAAACAAGCCCCCGGCTCCAACGCCGCCGAGGTGATCAAGGCCATCAAGGCTGAGCTCGAGCAAATCAAGGAAGAATCGTTCCCTCCCGGTATGGACTACGAGCTCGCTTACGACGTCTCCAAATTTCTGGATGCATCGATTGAGAAAGTCGTGCACACCCTGGTCGAGGCCTTCATCCTGGTTTCGCTGGTTGTTTACATGTTTCTCGGCGACCTTCGCTCCACGCTCATTCCGACCCTGGCGGTGCCGGTCTCTCTGATCGGGACCTTCTTCGTTCTGCAACTGCTTGGATTGTCGATCAACCTGATCACCCTCTTCGCCATGGTTCTGGCGATCGGCGTCGTCGTGGACGACGCCATCGTCGTGGTCGAGGCGGTGCACGCCAAAATGGCGGAGAAGCATCTCCCACCGTACCGGGCGACGATGGAGGTCCTCCACGAGATCAGCGGCGCCATCATCGCCATCACGCTGGTGATGACCGCCGTCTTCGTCCCCGTCACCTTCATCCCCGGACCAGTCGGCCAGTTCTACCGCCAGTTCGGGATCACGATGGCCAGCTCCATCATCCTTTCCGGCCTGGTGGCTCTGACCCTCACTCCCGTCCTCTGCGCGATGATCCTCAAGCCCCATGCCCACACTCACGACGACGCCAACTCCTCCTCGGACGTCCAGAGGCATGGGCTCGGGCTCAACGGCGACGAGCCTTCGGAGAACCGGTCCCGACCCCGGCGTCTTGGACGGCTGCTCCTACTGGCCATCGGCGGACTGCTCGTCTTGGCCGGAGTCACCTACCTGGCCTATGAGCTCTGGGGGCCGATCGGGTTCGGGTTCATCCTCCTGCCGCTGATCCAGCGCCCCTTCGACCGCGCCGTGGAGTTCGTCACCGCCGGATACACCGCGATCGTCCGTCGGGTCGCCATGCGACGGCTGCTCACCGTCGCCGTCGTCGGCGCCTTCGCCGCCGGCACCGTCGGCGTCAACCTGGAGCTGCCAACCGGCTTCATCCCGGGGGAAGACCAGGGAATCATCTACGCCGTGCTTCAAACCCCTCCGGGCTCCACCCTCGAATACACCAACGCCAAGAGCCACGAACTGGAAGAAATCGTCAAGGAAATTCCGGAAGTCACCTCCGTCACCTCCTTGGCCGGCTACGAGGTCCTCACCGAAGGGCGCGGCTCCAATGCCGGCACCTGCATCATCAACCTCAAGAATTGGGCCGAACGCGAACGCACCGCCCGGGAGATCATCGAGGAGTTGGAAGAACGCTGCCAACAGATGAGCAACGTCCGCCTCGAGTTCTTCGAACCTCCGGCCGTTCCCGGCTTCGGAACCGCCGGCGGCCTCTCGCTGCTGGTCCTCGACAAAACCAACTCCAACGACTACCAGCGGCTCGGCGAGGTGACCGAACAGTTCATGGCCGCCCTGAGAGAACGTCCCGAATTGTCCAATCTGTTCACTTTTTACGCATCAAACTATCCGCAATACGAACTGATCATCGACAACGATGTCGCCATGCAGAAGGGCGTTTCCATCAAGACCGCCATGGACAACCTGAACATCCTTATTGGCAGCACTTGGGAACAGGGGTTCATCCGCTTCAACCAGTTCTTCAAGGTCTTCGTCCAGGCCAAGCCAGAGTTTCGCCGATTCCCCGAAGACCTGGAGAACCTCTTCGTCCGCAACGAACACGGGGAGATGGTCCCCTACTCCTCATTCATGAAAATCGAGAAAAAGCAGGGCCTCAACGAGATCAACCGATTCAACCTTTACACCGCCGCCCCGATCCAGTGCGCCCCGGCGGCCGGTTACAGCTCCGGCCAGGCGATCAAGGCCATCACCGAGGTCGCCGAGCGGACCCTGCCGCGCGGCTTTGACATCGACTGGGCCGGCCTTTCCTACGACGAGTCGCGCAAGGGAAACGAGGCGGTCTACATCTTTCTCATCGTCGTCGCCTTCGTCTATCTCGTGCTGGTCGGCCAGTATGAAAGCTTCATCTTGCCGTTGGCCGTGATCCTGTCGCTCCCGATCGGCGTCTTCGGCTCGTTCTTCTTCTTGAAGCTCATGGGACTGGCCAACGACGTCTACGCCCAGATCGGCCTGATCATGCTCGTCGGCCTGTTGGGCAAGAACGCCATCCTGATCGTCGAGTTCGCTGTCCAGCGGCGTCAGGAGGGGCAATCGCTGGTCGACGCGGCGGTCGAGGCCGGCAAACTCCGCTTCCGTCCCATCTTGATGACCTCCTTCGCCTTCATCGCCGGTCTGCTCCCTCTGGTTTTCGCCACCGGAGCCGGCGCGATCGGCAACCGCACCATCGGCACCACGGGAGCCGGCGGCATGCTCCTGGGCACCCTGGTCGGCGTTCTAGTCATCCCGGGGCTGTATTACCTGTTCGGAAAGCTTGCCGACGGCCGCAAACTCCTCCAGGATGAGTCGAACAACCCGGTGAGCGAGGTCTTCGAGTATCCGTCCGTCGCCAACCTGAACGAGGCCGACTTGGATCAGGGGTGATCGGCTCCCGGGGGGCGGCTCCGGTCGCCCCGGCGGCCGGAAACAGCAGCGGCGTCCCGCCCGGCCGGGATCAGCCACGGCACGAGGATCGAGCGGCGGCGGGGCAGTACTCCGCCGCCGCTTGCCTTGCGCCGATGGGAGACGGACGAGGGTGGGATGATTCCCGGGCTCGCCCCCCCCGGTGCCGCCCCTCCGATTCCAACAACCGAACGAATCGGCGCTCAAGGCGCGTCCCGCAGGAACCGATCAAACCTAGGTTCCCACCCTCGCGCGTCCTGCCGGGCTCGGCCACCGGTCGAGGCGGCCCAGGACATGCCGGACGCGAGCCGCGACGCTGACGCCACAGGATCGCTCGGCGGGATCGCCGGGCTTTGATCACCCTTCAGGGACGAGGCTGATGGCCTTCTCGGCGAAATTCTCGAACGCGAGGCGTAGGGTACGCCCGATCGCGCGGGCGGTCACCTGCGGCATCTTTCTGCTTACCCTCCCGGCCTGCGGCATCCCCCCGCGTCGTCACGCGCAGCCGCCTCCTCCCCTGCCGGAGAGCTTCGTCGGGGCGACCAGCCCCGTGAACTCCGCTGACCTCGGGGCCGCGGAGTTCTACCAGGACCCGCTCCTGCTGGGACTGCTCGAACAGGCCCTGGCCAACAACCGGGAGCTGCGAATCCTCAACGAGGAGGTGCAGATCGCCAGCACCGAGATCCTGGCGCGGTCCGGTGCCTATCTTCCGTTCCTCACCGCCGGACCCTCGGCGGGCCTCGAGCGGTTCAGCGAGCGGACGATCGAGGGGGCCGCCATCAAGGTCGAACCCTTCGTCCTGAACCCCGAGAAATTCTTCAAGAACCCGCACGCCTCCTACTTCGTCGGCACCAACCTCACCTGGCAGCTTGACATCTACCGGCAGCTCCGCAACGCCAGGGACGCGGCGGCCCAGCGCTACGTTGCCGCCATCGAGCGGCGGAACTCCTTCGTGATCGGCATGGTCGCCGAGATCGCCGAGAACTATTACCGCCTGATGGCGCTGGACAAGCGGCTCGAGAACCTCAACCAAATCAACGCGTTCCTCGAGCAGAGCCTTCGGGTCGCCGAGGCCAGGAAAGAAGCCGCCCGGGATACCGAGCTGGCCGTCCTCCGGTTCGAAGCCGAGCTGAACCGCAACCGGAGCGAATTGCTGATCGTCGCCCAGGACATCATCGAGGCCGAGAACCGCATCAACGTCCTCGCCTACCGCTATCCGCAGCCGGTCGGCCGCAATTCCGCGAACTTCTTCGACCTGGACATCAACACCATCGGGGTTGGCGTGCCCTCGGAGCTGCTCCAGAACCGGCCCGACATCCGCCAGGCCGAGCGCGAGCTGGTCGCCGCCGGGCTCGACGTGGCGGTCGCCCGCGCCAATTTCTATCCCCAGTTGATCCTCAACGCGGGTGTCGGCTGGGAGTCCTTCAACTTGGCGGGCCTGTTCTCGCCAACAGCGATCGCCGGCAACGTCTTCGCCGGATTCGTCGGCCCGCTCGTCAACCGGCGGTCGATCAAGGCCGAGTACCTTACCACCAACGCCCGCCAGCTCCAGGCCATCTACGACTACCAACGCACCATCCTCGGAGCCTTCACCGAGGTCGTCAATCGCTTGACCGAGGTCCAAAACTACTCGCGGAGCGTCGCGATCAAGAAGCAGCAGTTAACCTCGCTGGAAGCCGCGGTCGACGTCGCCAACCAGCTCTTCCAGTTCGCACGCGTCGAGTACCTCGACGTGCTCACCGCCCAGCGCGACCTTCGGGACGCGAGGACGGCTCTGATCGACACCAAGGAGCTGCAATTGACCGCCACCGTTCGCGCATACCAGGCGCTCGGTGGCGGTGCCCTGCTGTCGATTTCAGAGCGGGAAGAGCTGCTCCACCCGATTCCCCACGTCCACGAAGCCCTTAGCGACGACGACTTCTGGAAGCTCTCACAGATCCACTACGGCTCGGGCAAGTATTTCAGGGCCCTTCGGGCTTCCCTCGAACGGATCCTCCCCTACCGTGCCCAGACCTTCACCGCGGACCCACACCCCGTGCTTCCGACCTCCCCAGCCGTGATCGAGGCAGCCCCCGGGCCGGCCCTGCCGATCCCCGATGCGGAGTCCTCCGACGATTCGGGTCTCCCTCCCGCGTTGCCGAACTCCCCGCCGCCCCCTGACGAACCGGGCCCGTTCGACCTGACGGGGACAATCTCCGCGGGGTCCGAGGCCATCGTGCGTTTCCCGAGCCCGAGGACGCAGGACCTTGGCGACGGAACGACCGAACACGATTTGGCAAAATGATTTATCTTGGCTGGTTGATGAATTCGAGCGTGCGGTCCGCTGTGATTCGCATTTGAAGTGCGCCCCTCAAACTTGAAGGTAGCCGTTCACACCCCGAATACCCCGTGGCGCGATTGCGAATTCCTGTCTCCGATCCAGCGGCTTCCGATTCCTGAACCACTCTGGGACACCGTGCCCGCCGATGCCCGGACCGCCCTGCTGGACGCCAGGGCGGCGATGCGGGATCGGATCGCCGCCCTGGAGGCCACGGTCCGTGACCTCCAGGCCAGGCTCCAACTCGACTCCACCAACTCCTCCAAGCCACCCTCCTCCGACCCGATCGTCCTGAAACGCAAGCCGCCCACACCGCCGTCCCAGCGGAAGCGGGGCGGGCAACCCGGCCATCGCGAGGCGTTCCGCGCCCTGGTCCCTCCCGAGAAGCTCCGCTCGTCCACCGACTGCACGCCCGAGGCGTGCCGTCGATGTGGCCAGGAGTTCTCGGGGGAGGACCCCGATCCCCTGATCCATCAGGTCGCCGAGCTGCCCAAAATCGAGCCGATCGTTGACGAAGACCGGCTGCATCGCCTGGCTTGCCCGGGCTGCGGTTCGTCCACCTGCGGCACGTTGCCCGAGGGCGTCCCCAAGACTCGCTTCGGCCCCTCCCGGCAGGCGACCCTGGCCACCCTGGCCGGTGCCTACCGCCGGAGCAAGCGGCGGAGCCAGCAACTGGCCGGCGACCTGTTCGGGCCGTCGATCTCCACCGGGATGATCAGCGAGTTGGCGCGGCTCTCGGCCGAAGTGCTTCGGGCCCCCCACAACGAGCTGGCCACGGCGGTCCACACCGCGGAGGTGACCCACGCCGACGAGACCGGCTGGCGTGAGGACCGGCATCAGAACTGGCTGTGGGTGGCGGTGACGGCGAGCTTCACAGTCTTCACGATCGCCCCCAACCGCAGCGCCAAGGTCGCCCAGGCCGTCCTGGGGACTCAAGTCGGCCCGGTCGCGGTGACGGATCGCTGAAGCTCCCATGATTGGATCGCGGCGGCCAGCCGGCAGAGTTGCTGGAGCCATCTCCGCCGCGATTTCCAGGCGATGATCGATCGCGGCGGGGCCGCCGAGCCGATCGGGAAGGAGCTGCCTCGTCTGTCGGATCGGCTGTTCCGCTGGTGGCATCGACTCGAGGCCGAGAAGGTGGATCGGGGGCGATTCCGCACGGCGATGGCCCGGTTGAGGTGTGAGTTCAAGACGGCCTTGGAGGACGGGGTGCGCCGCGACCGCGCTCGGACCCGGGGCTCCTGCGCCGAGATCCGGCGGGTCGAGGAGAGTCTGTTGACTTTGGGCGGGTGGAGAGCGTGCCGCCGACGAACAATGCCGCGGAGCGTGCCGAGCGGCACGCGGTGATCTGGCGTCGGATCAGCGGGGGAATCGAGAGCGTGGCGGGGAGCTGGTTCGTCGAGCGAATGCGGAATGTGGCGGCCACCTGCCTCCAGCAGGGGAGGTACGTGCTGGACGACCTGACATCCTGCTTCGAAGCGGCTCGCGGTGGCCAAGCGATCCCCTCCCTCGTGCCAGCGAAACAACCAAAGGTCAAGGTTGCCTGATACCGTCTATCCCACTCTGTGAACGGTTACCAACTCGTCTCATTGGTGCCGGGCCCAGCGGGCGCTGGCCGCGAACTCGGTCTGGCGGCAGAGCCGGCCGAAAAAGGTTCGAGCCATCAGCGAGGCAATGGGGCGGCGGAAACCGCGGCGGCATTTCGGGGCGGTCCGCGGTCGGATGGCGGCCAGCAGCGATTCATCCGGTGTCACGTCCCTCGGGGGCGGCCCTCGGGCGGAACCCGAACGTCCTTCCGAAGGCAAGGGCACCAATGGCCGAACGAACCGGTGCAATCGTCCGGAGCGGCAGGGCCTGTGTGTTTGCATCAAGGAGTCGGCGGTGTAAACTACCAAGTTAAGTGCAACCTTCGAATTCAGATGAGGTTTGTGTTTGTTTGGTTGCGTGTGGGGGGTTGGTCCTTCCGCCCCACCCGAGTCAACCCGAAGGGAGTCGTTGACAGGCAAGGAGGGCTGGCCCAGGGACCCCGAGGACCTTTCGATGTCCATCTTGCTGATCGTGAACCTCAAGGGCGGTGTGGCCAAGACGACCAACGCCGTCGCCGTGGCCGAATGCCTGGCCGACTCGGGCTACCGGACCCTGCTGATCGACGCCGACCACCAGTGCACGGCGGGCGAGTTGCTCCTGGGAGAGAGCCGGCTGTTGCATTGTGAACGCCGCAAGATCACGTTGCATGACCTGTTGCTGGCGATGCTCGACAACGAGTTCGCTTCGGAGCAGTTCCCCGCCTACGTCATTCCGAAGGCGTCGGACATTGGTGATGGGTTGGACAACCTGTCGGTGATGCCCTGCTCCATCCGCATCGACGATTTTCAGACGAACGTGGCCAAGGCCCGACACGGTTACAAGTCCACCGAGGAGTTCAACGCCATCTTCAGCCGGAGGAGGTCGATGCTCCAAAAGTGGCTGAGGTCGAGCTACGACGTCACGATTGTGGACTGCCCGCCGAGCATCCCCCAGCAGGTGCGGGTGTTCCTGACCGTGGCCGATGCCTACATCGTGCCCGCCATCCCCGATCGGCTCTCGGTGCGGGGGTCGCTGTGGCTCCAGGACCGCATCCGGCGGATGGGCGTGAAGATCGAGGGGCTCGGCACGCTCTGGTCGCTCTACCGGGAGCAAAACGCCGTGCACCGCCGGGTTGTCGAGGCGGCGGGAAAGGGCATCGAGCCGTACTCGCAGCTTCCCCGGCCGTTTGAGACGGTGATCCCGAACGCTGCCGCCATCGCCATGGCGTCGGAGCCGAACCGGAAGCCAAAATCGTTCAACGCCAAGTACTCGGGCAACTTCGCCTCGCTCTATCGGGACCTGACCGGGGAGATTGTCCAGCGGAGCGAGTGGCAGAAGGCAGGGGTCAACGGGGCGACAGTTGCCGCCAAGGTCTGATGCAGCGTTTCGGGGACGGCGGGCGATGAAGGTGAAGATCATCCTGGTCGATGGAGTCATCGTCGAGGCCGACGGAACGGCCCGAGAAATCGCGGACCTGACCGCCGAGTTGAGGAGGTCTCATCAGCGTGCCGATCCCAAGGCGGACGTCGAGCAGGAAGCCGGGACGAGCCCCCCCTTCGTCATCGAAGGGGGCGACGCCTCCGGCGGGGAGTCCCAGGAGGGTCGTGGCGAGGATGAAGGGACCTTCTCCGGCGTCGAGGCTGAGGACGAGTCTCAGGAGATCACCGAGTCCTGCTCCGGTGCGGAGGATTGGCTCGACCTCGATCCGATCGACATCACGGAACGGAACGCGGAAGGGACGAATGATGATGAGGAGATGTCATCCTCGAATCCTCTGACAGACGGGCCGACGACCACGATCGACTCCAGGGACGTTCGGGTCGTGGCCGAGCGATTTCGGCTTGTCGCCGAGCCGACCCGGCTCCAGATTCTCTCGACGCTTGCCGAGGCCGACCACAACGTCGGCGAGCTTTGCGAGGTCCTGGGTGGCCAGTCCCAGCCCGCCGTGAGCCATCATCTGTCGCAGCTCAAGCTCTCGGGGCTGGTCCAGCCGAGCCGGGAGGGGAAGTTCAACTCCTACGGGCTGACCGATCGGGGCCGGAGGCTCATCGGGGTTGCTGGTCGGCTCGAATCCCAGGCCGGGGGCCGGACGATCGAACTACTCCGGCAGGCCGCCGACCCGACTCGGCTGCAGATCCTGCTGCTGCTGGCCGAGGGCCGGCGGAACGTCGGGGAACTCTGCTTTGACCTCGGTGCCCAGAGCCAGCCCGCTGTCAGCCACCACCTCGCCAGGCTTCGAGGCTGCGGCCTGGTTGAGGCGAGCCGGGTTGGCAAGTTCAGCTACTACGCGCTGAGGGAGGACGGGGACGAGTTGGTGCGGGCGATTCGCCCCCTGATCTCCCCTGCGGGGGGGGCGGACATCGAGGCCGAGACCTCGTCTCCCGAACCCGAGGAGATCGACGTCTCGGAACGAGAGAACATCCGTTTGTCGGCTCAATGCGAGCCCGAATCGATCGAGATATCGGGACCGACGGCTGACCGGATGGCGGACCCGCCGTCGCCGGAGGAATCGGAGCCGGAGGCGGACGAACCCGAGGGATCGACGCCGGGTCACAGGGCTTGCCGCCGCATTCTTCTCATGGTCTCGGAGCTTCATCACCGGGGCTATGAGCGTTTGCGGATCGCCCCCGGCATCTCCTCCTCGGGACTCGACTGGCGGTGCTCGATCGCCCCGGCCGCCGACTTCCGGAGCGGTCACGGGGCGATGCTCGCCGACGGTGACGGGGAGGCGGCCTGCTACTCGTCCGGCCAGGGGATGGCCTGTTTCAATTGGCCGGATGCCAGGGGGGATTCCCCGGCGGCCCTGGCCGACAAGTTTCTCAACCGCTTCCCTGCCTTGGCGACCCGAGGTGCGGGCGGCGACCCGGCGTACGCCCGATGGTTCGCCGAGATGATCGAGCTGACCGCCCCCGACGGCCTGGTCTACGCCTATGCGGACTGGGAAATGCCCGATGGCCACCTCCCGGCCCTGGGTTGTACCGAGGACGTGAGGATCCCGCTGCCGCCACCGGGGACGGTGCCCGACAATGGTTCGGCGGGGCAGTCCGGCGGGATGGGCTGAAGGCCCCGGTGCGGGGACGGAAGGGGGCCCTGAACCTGGACCCCTCGGGATGATCGACAAATCGGAGAAAGCCAATCCATTCCGAAGGCTTCCTGAGCGTCGAGGAACGGTATGATGCCGATTGTCTCGGAAGGCGGAGGATGGATCGCAAGGACGCTGGGCCCGATCCGACCCCAACCTCCCGTCGATTCGATTCCTCCGCGATCCGGGACCGCCGTGATCAGGCGGAGGAGGCTCGACCGACGCGGAGGAGTCGGCGAGCGAGTCCGAGTGTCCACTCGCCGAGCAGGATCAGGAGCATGCTCGCCCCGACGATGGGCAGGAGGATTCCAAAAAGCGCGACCAGGCCGATGAGCCAGGGAGGCAAGACCCGGGCCGGGCGCTTCGGGAAACCGGTTCGACCCGGAGGCCGGCGGACCCACCACATCCAGACGCCGGTGATCGGCAGGCCGATCAGGACCAGGCAGGAGATCAGCCAGAGCACCTTGGTCGTCGGCCCCAGGATGCTGCCGACGTGCAGCGGGTAGGTCCAGCCGTGCCACCAGTAGCGTTCGTTCTCGGCGAGGGTCGAGTGGGATCGGATCGAGCCGTCGACCGGATCGAGCTCGAGCTCCGCCGAAACATACGGGCCGTAGGAGTTATTGTAGTCGTTGCTCGCACGGACCTGGACTCCCTCCCCTGGCTCTCGGTCGAGGTCGATCGTCAGGTTCCGATCCGGATAGGTCTTCCTTGCGAGTTGTTCGATGCGATCGAGTGGCAGGGACGCTTCGGCACCGGGGTCCTTCTCGGGTGATCCTCGATCGGGAGTGGAGGCCGCAGGCGGAGTACCGCCCAGCGATCGCGTCGCGAGGTGGAAGGCCTCCCCCCAGACGATCGTGTAGAAGAGGCCTGTCACGACGATCAGGAACATCGGCGTCAGGGCATAAATGCCAGTGACTGTGTGCAGATCCCTCAGGATGATATATGGCTTGCCCCGGAGTCGGGGCCGCCAGACGCCGATGGTTCTGGCGATCGTGTCGGGCCACCAGAGGTAGGCGCCGGTCATCAGCAGGATTACCGTCCATCCGACCGTCAGTTCGACCAGCAGGCGGCCGGCCGTGCCAAGGAAGAGTTGCCGGTGGAGTGTCAACGTCGCGTCGAAGAACACCGAGAGCGGGTCGGGCTCTCCCGATTCGACGGCGCCGAGCACGTCGCCTCGGTATGGATCGACGTAGACGGCGACTCGGGACGACCGGGTCCCGTCGCCGAGCCGGACGATCGAGGCTCGGTTGGGGTCGGCTGACTGCTCCAGGCTCTCGGGCTGAAGTTCCGGGCGGCTCGATCGGGCGGCTTCGACCTGCTCCGACGCGGGGAGGCGAGCCGAGCCGGGCTCGACGAACCGGAGATGGGCGTGAGCATAGTCCTCGATCTCGGCCCGGAAGATGGAGAGGGCGCCGGTGATCGTCACGATCAGGAGGACCGGCGTGACGAGCACTCCCGCGAAGAAGTGCCAGCGCCAGAAGACCCGATAGAGGCTCCCCGACGGCGATCGGGAGGCGGACCGCCTCGCCTGTTCTCGCGAAGCGGCGGTCGGCCGTTTGGCCGGCGATGCGACCGGATCACTCATTGCTCCTCTCCCGACCAGCGATGGAACGAATGCCTGGCCCCCCGTTCCCGATCCGGGGGCCGGCTCATCGCCCGACCCCCTCGACCGTCGCCGACGGTACGTCCATTGGCCCCAAGGGCCGCCGCCGGCCGGCGGAGGAGTGATCAAGCGTCGGCTCGGTCAACGTGATCGGCGGCAGCTCGTTCTCTCCCTCCTCGATCGTGACCTTCCATTTGGATCGACCGGGATCGGAATACGTGAACCCCAGGCGGTCGTCCAGCGAGGGGACCGAGGAGTCGGGAGGCCAGGTGATCGTGAGGGCGTACTCACCGGCCGGAGCACCGTCCTCGTTCCGGTAGGTCGAGAGGGTGTAGGTGCCATCGCTTCGGACTTTCCCCCACGGCCTCGAGTTCCGCTCGTCCGGGGGCTCCCCGATCGCGTGCAGTTGCACCAGGGCACCCTCGGCCGGGTCGCCATTGATCGTCAGCCGGCCCGACGCGGGATATGTCTCCGCCTCCCAGCTCTCGCCGCAGCCGGCGAACGCGGAAATGGCGAACAGGACAAGAACGTTTCGATGATTCATGATCGAAATGGTAATTGGTTGTAGACTCGCGATGCAGTTCAGAAGTCCGAGGCCGAGATGACCTCTCCCCCGTCTCGGGAACTCAACGCGCTGAGAACCTCCAGCGACGTGTGCTCCTTGAGGAATCGAACGGAGCCGTCCGCCATGCCGAGGTTGACTCCGCCGGGGTGGAACGAGTAGGGCGCCCCGTACCAGTTGCCAACGTTGATGACCGAGGAGCCGGCGAACCAGGTGATGTCTGGAGTGCCTCGCGATGGGTCGAGCCGGACGGAGACCGGGAACCACCAGCCGCCGTTGCCGATCCCCGCCCAGCTCTCGACGACCGTCCCCCAGGGGGCACTTCCGTAGTAGTCCCAGGGAGGGGAGGCGGGATCCGAGACGCCCAGGAGAAACCAGTGCGCCCTGCCGGCCGACTCGTACTGCATGCAGGTGTTCGAGAGCCCGTCCCGCACCGCGGCGAACCGGGCGTACTCCCCCCCTTCGTACATCGCCTTGTGGTCGGCCCAGTTCGTCGCCGATCGGATCACGGTGTAGTCGCTCGTCCCGAAGCCGCTCGCCGGGCGCTCTCCCGCGACCGGGTTGGACGGGCAGGTGTAGACATTGAGCGGAACCGATGTGACCGTGGTGTTCGAGGCTGAGTCCCACGGGTGGTCGAAGTTGTAGGCCGATCCCAGCGGTTCCTGCTCGAGGAACGGAAGGATCGAGGCATACGGGGCCGCCGCCCCTGTTACCCTGTAGCCCGGCAGGCAACCGACGGCGTCGTGATAGGCGTGCATGGCCAGGCCGAGTTGCTTCAGGTTGTTGACGCATTGCACCCGCCGAGCGGCCTCTCGGGCGGACTGGACGGCGGGCAGGAGCAGGGCGATCAGGACGCCGATGATCGCGATGACCACCAGCAGCTCGATCAGGGTGAAGCCGTTCGCCCTGGAGAACGATCGGGTCCGGTTCGTCATTCGGGATTCTCCGATGGGTTGGAGCAAGTCGGGGAGAAACGGGGTCGATCAATCCGTTCGTTCTGGTCGATCGGGGAGACTCCCCGGGAGTCGTTGCGAACGAGGATCCGCTCGCGGGCCTGGGGTCGGCCACGATCGGTTTCGAGCGCTTGGATTCGCGAGACGGAGCCTCGGGGCTGGCCCCCGATGAGCCGGGGGGACACGAGGCTGGAAAGAAGCCTCCCCCGGCTCGGGAGGAGGGATTAGCCGGCCGCGGTCCAGCGTTCGGCCCGGGTGTCGTCGCCGGCCTGTCGGAAGAGCGTCGCGACGCGATGCAGGCAGCACGAGCAGCCGACCGAGGCCGGGTCGACGTCTCGCATCAGCTCGATCGCTTCCCGGCGCCGGCCGACGTGATCGAGAAGGGCGGAGAGGGTCACTCGATAGAGCGTCGAGCCCGGCGCCAACTCGAAGGCTCGCCGAACCGGGTCCAGCACATCCTCGACCGGGTGGCCGAGCCTCCGGAGGTAGAACGCGATGCCGAAGTAGGCCTGGTGGGCCGTTGGGTCTCGGCGAGCCAGCTCCCTGCACGTCGAGAGGGCCAGGCTGAACTCGCCGACGGCCCCCAGGCCCGCCGCCACTGGCGGGAGCAGCGCGGTCGGGCATCCCGGATGCTCGGCCAGGTCCCGATAGAGCAGCCGGGCGAGTTCCGGCTTCTCGGCCGCGACGTAGCAGTCGGCCAGCGCGCATCGGGCCGCGGGATTCAGGGGCACGACGGCGGAAGCAGCCTCCAGATCGGCGAGGGCGGCGTCCAGATCGCCTCGCTCGCGTCGAAGGAGCCCGCGGAGCTGCTGGAGCGTTCCATCCTCGGGATCGGATCGCAGGGCGCCGGACACCAGGGCCTCGGCGACTTCGGGGTGTCCCTCCTCGAGTAGTTCCAGGCATCGTCGCGTCAGGTGATCGGCGTCGGGCATCGGTGGTGGTTCCTCGTGATGGGTTCGATCGCCGGGGGGCGGATGAGGGTTCGATCCCGATTCAATCCTCGATGTCAGAGGGCGTCCGCCCGGTCTCGACGGCAGGTCGGGTGCTGGCGGGGTCCTCGGCCTCCGGCTCGGCCGCGACGCGGAGCGACCGGTAGAACGCCGCCTCGGCCTCGCGGTTGGCCCGCTCCACGTCCTCGGCCTGGGCCCGAGCCCGGGCGGCTCGCTCGGGGTTGTCCAGCGCATTCGGCGAACGGTTCCCGGTCGGGGGCTCGCAGCCGGCCAGGAGCAGGCCGGCCGCCATTGCCCCATTCGGGAAAAAGCCCTTGATGATGTTCATGGCGTTTCTGGTGGGTTCGTCAGGGCTGCTCCTCGATCCCGAGAGTGCCGACCGCGGCCTGTTCCGCGGCCCGGGCCTCCTGGCGAGCCGACTCGGCGGCCTCCCGGGCCGCGGCGGCCCGGCCTGGATCGGCCTCCGCGGTGACCGAGCGGTTGTCGCTGGCCGGGGAGCCGCACCCGATCACCAGGGCGGCGACGAGAGCTGTCGGTCGGAGCGATCGGGGGCGGCGTTGTGGGTTCAGTGTCGACATTCGAGGCCTCGATGGCGGAAACACATGGGTTGGACCGGATGGTCGGGGGGACCCGCTCGAGGACTCGAAGCGCCGGGCGGTTCCCCCTTCGGGCCCACGATCGGTCACGGAGCAACCAACGCGAATCGGCAACGGCCCTGGGAGTCCGGGTCGACCTCAAAGAGGACCAGCCGGTTGCCAACCGCGACGGCCCTCAGGTCGGTCGAAGCGAAGGGGACCTCCTCGACGACAGTGGCCCACTGTCCGGTCTCGGGGTCGAACCGATCGATGCTCCGGTTGGGCTCGAAGTGGCCGTCCTCGTCCTTGGAGAAGCCGCCGCACAGGTAGAGCGCGCCATCGAGGGCGACCAGGTCCGCGAAGAGCCGGGGAGGCTCCGGGCTGGGTACGGTCTCCCAGGTCTCGGTCTCGAAGTCGAAGACGTCGACCGGCTCGATCAGCCCCATACCGTCGCCGATGCCTCCGACGAGGTAGTACTTGCCGTCGAGCACCGCGCCGGCGAAGGAGCGCCGGGGGTTCGGGAGGGTGTGCCCGGTCGCCTCGAACGTCGAGCCTTCCTCGTCCGACCGCCACCTCAGCACCTCATCGGGCAGCCCTCGACCTTCCCGGCCCGGCCGGGGATCAAAGATGCTGCCGCCGAAAATCCAGACATCCGGGCCGATCACGGCGGCGCCGAACATCCCCCGAGCGTCGGGAATCTTGGCATCGCAGGCGATCCACCTCCCCGACTCGTCATCAAGCCTGAGAACCTGCTCAAGCGTGCGGACCACCTCTCCGTCCTGGCCGATTCCCCCGAGCAGGTGCGGCACGCCGTTGCGGCCCGACGGCACCAAGACGATCGTCCCCGACTGCAAGGGGGCCGAGAGCGCCTCGCTCGGGCGGACCTCCAGCGCGTCCGGCGCGATCCGAACGACCTCGTTGGTCAGGAACTCCGGATCGAAGGCGTGGGGCCGCCAGGTCTTGCTCCCGCCGGCGATGAGCAGTTCCCCCTTGTGCCAGGCAATCGCCTGGCTCTTCACCGCGTCGGCGTTGATCGGCAGCTCGCCGACGAGCATAACGGGGCCGTCGCCGGGGGCTTCGGGGTCGAACCGCTCGATGAAGCGGACGGGTCGGCCGGCGAAGTTGCCGCCGACGATCAGCAGGTCGCCGTCGGGACCCGGCAGCAATCGGTGAGTGATCCGGGGCACGGCCAGTCGGCCGACCCGCTCCCACTCCTCGCCGGAGTCTCCCAGCCGGTAGAGATCGCCGTCGACCGCACTCGCGAAGAGCTTGCCCCCGACGCTGAAGGCCGACGGGGCGAAGCCGACGTACCTGCTCTCGCCAGGAAGGTCGGGTCCTCTCGACCAGGAGTCGGTGGCCGGGTCGAAGATGTCGACCCGGGGCACGACGTCTCCCTCCTCAGTCAGGCCGCCGACGACATAGAGCTTGCCTTGGTGTTCGGCGGCCGCCAGGGCCCGTCGCCGGAACGGCGGGGTTGGCAGCGGTTCCCAGGCCGCCTCAGGATCGGTCACGTCCAGTCGAAGGGCATCTTCATGAAAGAATGTGTTGTCTGAGCTGCCGCCGAGCATCGCCCAGCCGCCGACGACGTAAAGGTGGTCGCCGATGATTGCCGCGTCGTGCGTCGATCTCGGTTCGGGAAGCGGCGGCAGTTCGGTCCAGGTCCCCGACTCCGGGTCGAACCGGGAGACGTCGGCGATCGAGATCAGGTCGTGCGGCTCGTCCTCGCTGTTGCGGGCCGCCATGCCCCCGACCCGGTACAGCAGGCCCGCTCGGGCGACCAGAGAAACCCCCTGGACGGCCGGGCCGACCGGCAATTCCTCCCACTCGTCGCCCCCCTTCAGAGCGAGGCGACGGAAGTGGGGGATGGTCGTGCCGGTGTGGTAGCGGTGGGTGGTGCCGGTGTGGCCGCTATAGACGTAAAGGTAGCCGTTTGCCACGGCGCCGCCGAAGCTATTGGTCGGCTCGGGCAGCGGGGTCAGCGTCTCGACCTCCCGGATCGCGGTTGCCCCGGCGGTGGCATCCCGGTGATCGGCGACCTCGGGAGAGGCCACCGTGAGAGTCGCGTAGTACCGCGTTTCGGCAAATGCCTCGCCGTTGATCTCGCCGGGTTCGCCGTCGGCCCATTTGGCCAGCAGGGCGGTCTTCCCCTCGGCGACACCGTCGCAGCGGAGAACGCCGTGCTCATCCGCCATCAGCTCGCGGTCCTCGCCGTCCTCGGTGTAGGCCTTGACGATCGCCCCGGCGGCCGGCTCTCCCCGGAAGGTGACCTGGACGAAGGGCGCTCCCTGCCCGTCGTCGAGCAACCGGAGGCGAAGATGGTCCGCCTCCTCGGCCCGGTCGGCGGGGATCGGCCCGAACTGGAGGCGAGCGGTGTAGAAGAGCCGGAAGGTCTCCCCGTCTCGGCTCATGGTGCCCATCGGGCAGACGCCGTCGATGACCTCGGGGGCCGGCTCGGGGACGTCGAGAAGATAGGTCGCCTCCCCCCGCTCGGCCTCCAGCGGCGCTCCGCAAGCCGAGTAGGTCGCCGCCTCAATGTATTTCATGAACATCGGGAGATCAGGAACGGGAGGCTCGGCCAGAAAGGCTCGAACGACGACGCCGTCTCCCTCGGGCTCGGCGATCATCCAGAGGAAGTGGGCCTGCGCCGGAGCGGCGAGGGTGACGGTGATCGCGGCGAGCAGGGCGGCCGGCGCCCATCTCCGGGCTCGGCTGTCGGTTCGGGTTCGGTGCATGAGGAGCATCTCCGTGAGGTGGGTCAGCGGTTGGGATCGCGGAGGGTCAGGAGGAATCGAGGTCGCCCGGGGGAGCGGGCCCGTCCCCAGCGAGGGGAGACGTGGACCGGGGACGGCCGCCTTCCCGCCCCCCCCGGGGGGAGGATCAGTACTGGTCGGCCGAGAGGACCTCTCCCCCGGCGACCGTCGACAGCGCCATGTAGGTCTCTGGCGCGATCGTGTCTTTGATGTACCGGACGCTGCCGTCGGCCAGGAGGAAGTTGGCCCCGCCGGGGTGCAGACTCCGGAAGTTCGGCAGGGTCTGGCCGCCATTAGCCGAGACGGTGCCCCAGTGGTCGGTCTCGGAGGCATAGCCGCAGTCGTTCAGGGCATAAAAGGCCCCGAGGCGGTCCGTGGTCGTGCCGATAATGCCGCCAACAATGTATTCCGATCCCCAGGAACGCCGGCGGCCGTAGGCCATGAACATGAAGTTGTCGTAGTACGACGCCTGCGTGTAGGCCGCCAGCGGCACGCAGACCCGATTCCCGGCGAACCCCTCGGCGACGAATGGGTTGGCGTCGTTGCCCCCGACCGCCTCGCCGAAGGCGAACGTCTGACTCAGACCGTCGCGGACCTCGGCGACCTTGGTAAACACATCGATGCCCGAGAGGCCTCGACGATTGCGGACCAAAAACGGGGCGGACACGTAGTTGTCGGCGCCGCCGCTGAAGGCGTAGTCGGTGACGGCCGCCCGCTCGACCCTCCAGCCGCCGTAGCTCATGCCGACCTCGCCAGAGCCCGAGCGATTGGTCGGGCAGAGGAATAGACCGACCTGAGTGGCATGCCCGGTGGACTGATCGGCGAACGACCAGCCATAGTAGTGCCCCAGGCCCGGGACGAAAATTGACTGATTGTAGTTGAAGGCGTCGAACAGGGCCTGCTGCTCGACGTAGGGCAACAGCGAGTGGAAGCCGGTAAAGTTCGCGTAGACCCGACCGAAACCGCCATGGAAGGCTGCCGGGTAGACATGGTGCGTCGATTCGTAGTTGTGCAGAGCCAGGCCGATCTGCTTGAGGTTGTTGGTGCACTGGGCACGGCGGGCCGCCTCTCGGGCCGACTGGACGGCCGGCAGCAACAAGGCGATCAACACGCCGATGATGGCGATGACCACCAGCAACTCGATGAGGGTGAAGCCGCGCCGGGTGTTCGTCGGGCGCATGAAAGTCCCTCGATGTGAGCTCAGGTCGCGGTCGATTCGGTGGGACCAGGACCGAATCGACACGGGTGGGGCGTTGTGAATGAGACTCAATCTCAATTCGGTGTCGTGCGACACAATCTAGAAGTTCGTGCCCGCTCTCGTCAAGCCCCTTGCAGATTCCCGACCGACGATTTTCGGTCTGTCGCGGAGGGTGGGGGCGGCGGGGCAAGGCATTCCCGATTTCTGAACCATCCGCACATGATCGGTCCAATCTCCTCATCGCCCCGCGTCGCTGCAACGTGCCGCGGAGATCGCGCCAGGCCTCCGCAGCACTCCCCGATCGCCCGAGGGCGGGAGGGGCCGGATCGGTGCGAGAAGTCCGGCCGGCTCGACCGTCGCCGGCTCGACCGTGATCACCCCGACCGTCGCGATCTTCGACGGCGAAGGTCGAAGCGCCGGCGTCGACCGCCTCGACCTGGGCCTCTCCGGGGGTCGAGCGGACCGGAAACCTCGAACCGATCGCCGGCGGAGGGCGCCGCAGAGGACGATCGCTCGCCTCGATCGGCTCCCAACCGGAGAACCGAAGCGAGGACGAACGGGGCGATCCTCGGTGCGGACGGCTTCCTCGGGACAGGACCGGGCCGGTCGAGGAGCCGCCCAGGGGGGCGAGGGTCTGAGCGATCCAGCAGGCCCCCAGTCTCGGGAGCCTTGCCGAAAGTCAGGTCCGGGCCGGGGAGGGGGGGGTGGTGACGGGCGGCGTGTCGGGCCGGCGCCCCAGGAATGCCCCCGGCGGATCGCTCGGAGGGTCGGCCGGTTTCGCTCGATCGGGCCGACTCGGACACCCTCCGGGGCTTGGTCCGGCTGGAGCCCGGCGCCCGGGGCATTCGCGGTCATTCGCGATCGCGGGGCCGCCGCCTTCGGGCCGATTCCAGGTTGCTTTGCAGGTCCAGCACCACGAGCAGCTCCGTCTGACCCGGGCCTCCGAAGCCAAGGTTCAGCGGGCCCCCCTTGTTCATGAAGATCCCCGGCAGGATCCCGGCCGAGAGAATCAGCGACCGGTCCAGCGGCCAGTCGGGGATCGTCTGGTTGAGCCTCGTGTGCGACACCTCCGGCACGTCCAGATCCATCTCCGCCGGGCCGATCTGCCTCGGCACGATCACCCGGGTGACGATCTTCCGCCGCACCGACGTGGCCTTCAGGTCCACCGCGAGGTCCACCGACGTGCCGTCGCCGCGCAGCAGAGGGCTCGCACGAAGCTCCACCCCCTCCTCGACCGAGTCGACCGTCGGCTCAAAGCCCAGCGCCACCTGGTTCGAGCGGTCCAGGCCGCCCCGGTAGGTCACCGGGTCCTTCAGGCCGGTGCGCAGGACCAGCGTCTGGCCGTTGACGATGGGTTCCTTCCGCTCCTCGACCAGCCGGAACGCCTGGCTGATGGTCATCGTCGCCATCAGCCGCTCGGTGTCGCTCGGATCCAGCAGCCAGGCGTGCTGCCCTTGCGGTCCCCCCCGGCCCGTACCGCTGCCGAGCCGGATCGACTCGAGCTTCGAGGCGATGTCGTAGCGCCATTTCGGGTCGACCGCCGAGACGATCCGCACCCGGAGCGTCAGGATGTCGAACCAGGCGTCGACGAACCGCCGGTACACCTCGTTGACCTTGGCGATCACCTCGTCCCGGTGGAACGCCCGCAGTTGCTTCGGCGTGACACTGAGCACCGCCAGGTCCTCGCCGTGCCAGATCTCCGACCCCGTGTGCCGGAAGATCCACTCGACGATCGCCGACTCGGGCTTGGCCGTCTCCCTCGAGTGCGGCAGCGCCGTGTACGGGGAGATGTTGAAGATCCCCCAGCCCAGCCCATCTTGCTTGATCTGAGCCGGCGGGACGAACGGGATGTCCTCGCTCGGGTCGGAGGCCGGCGGCAACGCCTCCGACGGCCTGCCCAGGTCGGCGCCGAGCGGATCGGTGCCGATGCTCAACTCGGGGTTGAGCCTTGGCTCGTCGAGCGTCGCCCGGGCCGGTCGGAACCGGCCGCGATCCTGGCCCCGGACCCCCCGAGCCAGGAGCGATCCGAGCATCACGGTCGAGAACAGCGCCGTGCGGCGGTCCATGCCTGGTGCCTCCCTGCCGGCGTCCGGCTCGGTCCCGACGGGTCCCCGACGGGGCTCCTCGACCCTCCCTCGCGAGGACTCCCCTCCCGACTCGCGGCCCACCTTAACCGATCTCCTCCACCGCACAAGCCCGATTCCCGGGCCGTTGCGATCGCGCTCCGGTCGCCGACGCGCGACGGCTCCTCCGGCCGCCTTCGCTCATCGGCCCGAGCGGTTCTCCCACCCCTCCCACGTCTTCCTCCGCGTCTCCGGCAACACCCTCCCCGCCGCCTAAGATCCGTGATCGCGGTCGTCGGTGACGAACTCCACGTGGTACCCCGACTCCTTCAGGGCCGCGAACATTCGGTTGTTCGCGGCCCACCAGTCGCCCGAGCGGTTGGTCAGGTCCTTCTCGGCCTCCGGATCGAGCAGGACAGGGCAGGGCAGGGCAAAGCAGAGCAGGGCAGGTCAAAGCAAAGCAAAGCAGAGCAGAGCAGAGCAGAGTAGGGGGGTGGGCGACGGCTCACGCGGACGACGCGGCCGACCGCCTTCGCATCGCGAAATAGGCCGGTACCCCCGCGAGGATGATGACCAGACCGACGGTCGACTCGGCGAACGTCCGCTGCAGCATGTTCCCCAGCAGCAGGGCCGAGGCCGCCAGGTAGACCACCGGAGTGACCGGATAGCCCCACGTCCGGTACGGCCTCGGCAGGCTCGGCTGAGTGCGGCGGAGGATGAACACCGAGGCGACCGTCAGCGCGTACATGAACGTCGCCCCGAAGATCACGTAGGAGAACAGCACGTCGTACAGCGGCGTCTGGTGCAGTTTTTCCCACGCTTCCCGCAGCCACCCCGGCAGCCCCGCCTCCGACTCCGGCGGCTCGATCACCAGGAAGGTCGCCCCCAGCGCCGTCAGCATCGCCGCCCAGGCCGTCTGTGTCACGATCGCCGCCGCCGGCGTCCGGTATCTCGGGTGCACCCGGCTGAGGAATCTCGGCAGCAGGCCGTCCCTCGCCATCGCGAAGTACGCCCTCGGCCCCGATAGGGCGTTGCCATTGAGCGCGATGAAGATCGAGAACATGACCACCAAGGCGATCATCCACGCCCCCGCTCCGCCGAACAGCGCCACGAAGAACGCTCCGGCCACGTTCCT
This sequence comes from Tautonia sociabilis, assembly GCF_003977685.1. Lineage (GTDB taxonomy): Bacteria > Planctomycetota > Planctomycetia > Isosphaerales > Isosphaeraceae > Tautonia > Tautonia sociabilis. The sequence continues at coordinate 26,679 of NZ_RYZH01000063.1, forward strand.
CCCCCCGGGAGGATGGGCCACGTCGGCCATCGGCAGAACGAGGTGGTACGACAACGTCACCCCCAGGTAGACCGCGATCAACGTCAGCGTCCCCAGGATCGCCGCCTTGGGGATGTTCCGGCCCGGATCCCGGATCTCCTCGGCGAGGGCGGTGATGTTGATCCACCCGTCGTAGGTCCAGAGCACCCCCACCATCGCCGCCAGCATCGCCCGGCCCAGCGCCGCGTCGATCTCCGCCGGCCACTCCGGAGACAGGTTCTCCAGCCGAGCCATCCCCAGCACGAAGGGCAGCGGCAGGACGATCATCGCCCCCATCGTCCCGACCTTCAGCACCGTGCCCAGCACCTGGACCCCGCCGCCGACCCTCGCCCCGATCACGTTCAGCGCCGACACCGCCGCCATCGCCGCGATCGCCACGCCCGCTTCCCAGGCCGCCTTCGGGATTCCCTCCGGGGCCGGCACCACCTCCCCGAAGTACAGCGCGAACCCCGCCGCCAGCGCCGCCACCGAGCCGGAGCGGATCACCAGGAACTCAGTCCAGCCGAAGAGGAACCCGGCCACCTTCCCGAACGACTCGCGCAGGTACACATACGGGCCTCCGGCGTGCGGCAGCATTGCCCCCAGCTCGGCCACGGTCAGCGCCCCGGCCAGGCTGAAGATTCCCCCGGCGATCCAGAGCACCGCGATCGTGCCGATCGCCGGCACCGCCTCCGCCACCCGGGCGGGCACGATGAAGATCCCCGAGCCGATCACCGACCCCACGATCGCGCTGAACGCCGTCGCCGGCCCCAGCACCCGGGGCAGGACGGGGTGCCCCGCGTCGGTTGGCGACAGCTCCGGCGGGATCGGCGCCGGTTCTCGTCCCGGTTCCTCGCTCATCGCCCGCCTCCCCTGGCGATCTCCTCGGCCTCGGCCATTGCCGCCGTCGCCGCGGCGATCCGGGAAGCGAGGATCGGCACCTGTTGATTCAAGAGCTCCTGGTCGTTCTCCTCGATCGCCTGCCGCACCCCCGGCATCGGCCAGCTCGCGTATCCCGTCGTCAGCCCGGGAGCGTAGATCGCGTGCCGGAAGAACGGGCGATCCGGCAGGCCGCCCTCGATCAGGAACGCCCGCTCCACCCGAGTCAGCGCGTCGTTCACCCGGGAGAGGACCTCGGCCGGCGGGTCGTCCTGCTGGTTCAGCTCCTTGGTGGCCTGGTCCAGCGCCTCGGCCTGCTCCTGGAAGGCGAGCACCGCCGCCGCTAGCTCGGCCAGCCCCTCGAACCGGATCGGCGGCTCCTCGTCTTCCGCGTCCCCGGCCAGGGCCTTGCGGGCGACCATCTCGCGAAGCTCATCCAGGTGGTGCTCCAGCGCCTCGCCGTAGGGCGAGAAGGTCAGCGGCGCCACCCTCGCCGACGCCGCCCGCATCAGGATCAGCGTGTACAGCCGGGCCGCCGCCGCGTGCCGGACGAAGCCTGGATCGCCAAACTTCTCCATCCAGAAGAAATCGTCATAGATCGAATGGTAGACCCCGTAGCGCCCGGCGAAGTCCACGTTCAGGGCCGGGATCCCCAGGTGGTCGACGAACACAGTGTAGTCCGAGCCCGATCCCAGCGCTCCGAGCCTCGGGGAGAAGTCCGGCAGCTCCGGCCCCTCGCCCGCCTCGCCGAGTTTCGGCAGGCGGATCGGCACCGACTCCGCCCACTCCTTCCTCCTCTCCTCGAGCCACAGCGCCGCCATCGGACGCCCCGACCCCGGGTCGATCACGTCGGCCGCCGCGTCGAGCACCAGGTCCCGCAGCGACGGGATCCCCTCGAGGTCCAGGTCCGGTCCCGACACCGCCGAGTCGACGTTGAGCATCAGCACCGCCTTCGCGTCCAACTCCTCGGCGTGCTCCTCCGCCCACTCGGTCGAGCCGACCAGGCCGTACTCCTCCGCGTCCCAGCTCGCGTAAACGAGCGTACGGCGGGGGCGCCATCCGTTTCTGTACGCTTCGCCCAGGGCTCGGCAGGCTTCCAGCGTCGCCACGGTGCCGCTGCTCGGGTCGACCGCCCCATACGTCCAGGCGTCCCGATGATTCCCCACCATCACCCAGCGGTCGGGCTCGGCGTCTCCTTCCAATCGGGCGATCACATTCGAGATCGTCTTGATGGAGTACCTCGTCCCGACCACCAGCCTCACCTCGACCGGCCCCGGCCCGACGTGATACGCCAGCGGCAGGCCCCCTTGCCAGCCTTCCGGCACCTCCGGCCCGGCCAGGGCCTCGAAGAGGGGGGTGGCCGCCTCGTAGCTGATCGGCAGCGAGGGGATGGCCGCGAAGGACTCCTCGCGGTCCAGTCCCGTCCGCTCCTCCCACGCCCTCACGTCGAACCGAGCGACCAGCGTGCCGAGATCCTCGTTCGGGGCGATCCGCTCCCTCCCCACCCCGAGGGGAGCGATCTGATGGAGGATGTCCTCCCGGAAGAACCCGTCCCGCTGGGGCTCGTCGAGCTCGAAGAAGGCCTCGGGCAGGTCGATCCGGCCGACGGGGAAGCCCATCGTCGGGTGGAACGGCAGCCGATCGGCTCCCTTCACCGACGGTCCGTTGGGCGTCGACGGGTCTCCCGGCCCCAGCGACAGGAACTGCACGCTCCCGCGCTGGATCGCCGAAGGGGCCCGGAACGGCCCGTCCGGGTAGATGTCTCCCCGGGCGTAGCCGTCGTCGGCCGGGTCGGAGTACAGCAGGATGCCGATCGCCCCCCGCCGCTGGGCGTTGAGCACCTTCAGGCCGCGGAAGATCCCCCCATACCGGGCCAGGACGATCTTGCCGGAGACGTCGATGCCCAGGTTCTCCAGCGCCTCGAAGTCGCCGACGGTCGCGTCGTTCGCATAAACGATCTGCCCGGTGACATTCCCCGACACGCCGTAGCCGTGGAAGGCCGGCCAGGCGTCGGCACTGGCCGAGTCCTTGTCCTCCGGGACCGGGTCCTCGGTCACCTTCAGTTCGAGGCGGCCGGGCCGGACGATCGTGACCGAGGGGGTGCCCTCCGGTTCGTTGAGCAGCACGTCGTACTCGGCGAGCTCCGCGTCCCAGCCCCACTGGAGCAACCGGTCCCGGACGAAGACGGCCGAGTCGTGCCCGGCGGGGGTGCCGGCCACATGAGGCTCCTCGGTCAGCCGGCGGAGCAGGGCCCGGGCGGCGTCGGGATTGGGCACCGCCACCGCCCTCTCCTCGAACTCGACCGGCGTCGGGCCGTCGGATCGGGCCGGGGAGGGAGCCGTCGCCGGCCCGAGCAGGGCGATCGCGCCGGCGAGGAGCCTGACCGTCGCATTCCAGGGCATGGGCAAGGTGCTCCGGGGCCGGGCGGCTTGACACGACCGGGCGCGGCCGGCCATCTTCAGTCTGGGCGTTCCGAGAATTGACCCCGAGGATACGGCCGGCCCCGCACGGATGCCAGACCCCCTCCCGATGCCCCCCGGCGTCGGGCCGACCGCCCGGAATGGAAGGATCGAGGCCCCTCGTCATGCTCCTGCCGACGCTGGCGACCGCGATCGGTCTGCTCGCCGCCGACGACCCCGGACCCCCCCGGCCGAGGGCCTCCGCCGGGCCGATCCTCGCCCGCTACGAGGTCGACCTCGTCGGCCTCAGCCGGGCCGTTTTCGCCCTGCCCGACGGCCCGAGGACGATCCGATCCCTCCGCTGGATCCCCGCCCCCGGCTCGACCGACTCCTGGCGATCCGCCCGGCTTCGGCTGATCTGGGACGGCGACGATCTCGACTCCCCCGGCGTCGACCTGCCGCTGGGCCTCCTCCTCTCCCCGGAGCCGGGAGCGGCCGGCGGCGGCTCGCTCCTGGTCAACCGAAGGCCGATGCCCTACCTCCGCTCCGGCCGGCTGGTCATCGACGCCGAGGGGCCCGTCCGAGGCTCCTTCCGGCTCGACACCCGCCCCGGCGCCGAGGTGCTCCGGACTCGGGGCTACCTCCGAGCCGAGGTCGTGCCCGGGCCTTCCCCGACCGATTCCCCCGGCGATTCTCCCCGGAATCCTGAGCACGACGGCGCCCCCGCCGTGCGATACTGGTACGATCGGCGCCCCGGCCCCGGGCCGACCGCCGACGGCCGCTGATCTCCGACCCGACCCGACCCGGCCCGGCCCGGCTCAACTCCATCCTCCCGGCCGGGTCCGATCCGATCCCACTCGACTTGGTGCGCTCCGACAGGATCGAAGGCATCCGACGACCGGCCGGCTTGCACCGGCCGGGGGAGACTCCGAATGACCCTCTCCGTCGCGATCGGTGGTGCGAAGGGCACGTTCGCCGACCGGGTCGGGGCCGAAGTGGCCCGGATCCTCGACCATACCTTCGGGGCCGAGGGCGAGTGGGAAGGGGTGGCCGCCCGCCGCTTCGGCGAGCTGACCCCGGACGTGCTCGCCGAGCTCCTCCGCCGAGCCGTCGTCGAGCTCGGCGCCGACGCGCTGCCGAACCTCTCCGCCCTGGTCGGCCCCGGCACCGCCGCCTTCCTCCCCGCCCACGTCCAGGCCGTCACCCTCCCCCTCTCCGACGGCGGCCCCCTCCGCTGCGCCAGCCTCCCCGGCCTCCGAGACGAACTGGCCGCCCTGGCCGAACGCTGGGAGCTTCCCCTCGACGACGCCGCCCTGCTCGACCTCCTCCGGGTCGCCGAGGACCCCGTTGACGGCCCCGTCTCCGAGCCCCCCGAGGTCCTCACCTTCGCCCGGCTCGCTCTGGCCGCCAACGAGGCCGTCCGGCGCGACTGCCCGCTCTGGCTGCTCGGCTGAGCCCCCGTTCCGGACCGGGATGGGGACCCCTCGAAACGCGGTGATCCCTCCTGCGCGGTCTCCCGGAGCCGGCCCCGAGACGCCCTCCCGCCGGGGGAGGGCCCCCGCGGTTCCGTCCTGCTCCCCCGTCGTCTTCGCCTCCGCGATCAAAAAAGATCCCAAGGACCGGGCCGTCCCGATCGTCGTCTCAGGCAGCGGGGCCGGCCCTCGGGCGGCCCGCCCGTCTCGCTCTGCCGGATCGACGCGACGCGACGGCCCGGTCCTCGGGCCGAATCGGAGGCGTCTCATGCGACCCGACACCAAGCGCCCGGTCCCGGGCGGCCGGGGATGGTCCGTCCCCCGGATTCTCACCGCCTTGCTCTCCCTGGGGTTTCTGGCCCAATTCGGCTGCGGAGCGTCCCCCGACGCCTCCCCGATCGGGGACCAGACGCAGGCCCCCCCGGCCGAGTCTCGGCTCTGCTCCGCTCCCGAGCCCTCCGGCGGCGCCTTCAGCGAGGAGCGAATGACGGTCAAGCTCCGCGACAAGGCCCCCGACGGCGACACCAGCATCCCCCTCAAGGTCCCCGTCGGCGACGCCGCCCTCGACGACGTCGACGCCTCCGACGACTTCCGGCTCTCCTCCGCCGTCGCCCTTGCCCGTTTCCCGACTCCGCGTTGCGTCCCCCGGCCGATCTCGCCACAATGAGTCGTCGCGTCCCCGGGTCGGGGGGACGCACCCCCGGTCGACCGGCGAGCCCGATGGAAGACGAGAGCCAACCGAACGCCCGATCGGGCCCGGCGGTATCCGTGGCGATCCCGTGCTACAACGAGGAGGCGGCCATCGCCTCCGTGGTGGACGAGTGGCGCCGCGAGCTTCCTGGCGCCGAGATCGTCGTCTTCGACAACAACTCGACCGATGCCGGCTCCTGCCGGGCGGCCGAACGAGGAGCCCGCGTCGTCCCCGTGCCGAGGCAGGGCAAGGGCTGGGTCGTCCGCCGGATCTTCGACGAGCTGGCCGATCGAGACGCCGTGGTGATGATCGACGGCGACGGAACCTATCCCGCCTCCGCCGTCGGCCCGCTGCTGGGGGCCGTGCTCGAGGGCCGAGCCGACATGGCCGTGGGGATCCGACGCCCGGTGAGCGAAGCCGGCCGCCCGGCCATGTCCCCGGTCCGGGGGCTGGGGAACCTGCTGATCGGCTCCGCCTTTCACCTGCTCGTCGGCCCGGGGACCTCCGACCTGCTCTCCGGCTACCGGGTCTTCTCCCCCCGGGCGATGCGCACCATGTGTCTGCGCTCCGAGGGGTTCGAGATCGAAACCGAGCTGGCCGGCGAGGCCGTGGGCCGAGGGCTCCGCGTCTTCGAGGCCGAGGTTCCCTACCGCCCCCGGGCCGCCGGCACCTCCAGCAAGCTCCGGGCGCTGCGGGACGGGCTCCGCATCCTCGCGATGATCCTCCGGCTCAGCCTCCGCCTCCGCCCCTGGCGTCCGCTGCTGCTGGTTTCGGCCGCGCTGGCGGCCGTCGCGGCAGGCACCGGGGATGACGTCGCTTGGGCAGCGGCCGTCATCGTCTTCCTCGCGGCCGTGCTCTCGGCCGCCGTCGTGCTCGCCCGCCGAGAGGCGATCGGGGAGGTCCGATGAACCCGGATCCCGACGATTCCCCCGCTTCCCCCCCCTCCCGGGGCCGCCGAGAGCGCAGCGCCCGGTATCCCGGCGCTCCGCTGCCCGAGGCGATCGAGCTGGCCCGCTTCCTCGACGACCACGGCCTCGACGGCACCTCGGCCGAGGCCATCGCCGCCTCGATGGGCTTCGAGAGCATCAAAACCCGCACCTTCTCCGCCCGCCTCAGCGCCGCCCGGCAGTTCGGCCTGGTGACGCTCGACGGCTCCTCCTACCGCCTCACCCCGCTGGCCCGATCCGTCCTCCACCCCCTCGACCCCGCCGACCTCCCCCGACTGTACCGGGACGCCCTGAAGGCCCCGCCGCTCTACGCCGACCTGCTCGTCCGCCTGGCCAACCGCCGCGTCCCCGACCCCGAGCGGCTGGCGAACCTGCTCTACCACAGCTACCAGATCACCGCCTCCGCCAAGCTCCCGGCCGCCGAGGCGTTCGTCGAGTCCTCCCGGTTCGCCGGCGCCCTGGGAGACGACGGCATCCTCCGCCCCGACGGCCCCCCCTCCGACCGCCAGCCCCCTCC
>NZ_RYZH01000064.1 GCF_003977685.1 Tautonia sociabilis
CCCGCCCCGCCCCCGCCGGCTCCACCTCCACCGAAGACCGGAAGCCGTCGACCCAGAGCGCGCCGTTGACCCAGGAAACCTGTTGCCCCCCGACCCCCACCACCTGGGCCACCGTCCTCGGGCGCTCCGGAGCCGTCGCCTCCAGCCAGACCCAGTGGCCGGCCTCCGGCTCCCGACTGTCGAAGGCCGACCGATCGACCAGAAACCCGCCGCCGGGGGTCCAGGCCGGGAAGGCCACCTGCAGCGTCACCGCCAGCGCCGGCGCGTAGGCCCCCGCCCCCAGCCCCATCGCCGCCGAGAACCCCGGCGCCCACGGCCCGAACCCCGGGAACGCCGCTTGCCGGATGGCATCCGCCACCGACGCCCAGTGTGCGAACATCGCGAACCCGAGCAGGACCGCCCCCAGGCCCGTCCCCCAGGCGAACAGCCCCACCCCCAGCGCCGAGAGGTACGACCCCAGCAGCACCATCCCCCGCCGGCGCTGGCCCCGCCGCCACTGCGGCCACCCCGGCACCACCACCCGCCAGCGATCCCGGCCGACCTGCCCGCCCACCGCCCGCCTCCGGGCCCCGATCCCCCCCATCGGCTCCTCCCCCCCGAGGGTCCTCGGGACGCCCCCGAGACCATCCGACATCTGCCAGAGAAGAGAACGACGGCCCCCATCCCCGTCAAAGGGGGATTGGCGGGAAGCCGCCCGGCCCAACCCGGCCGGACCTCTCCGGGTTGGTCTTCGCTCCCGGCTCCTCGAGATTGGTCGCGCCGCCCCCGTCGCCGCCAGGGAATCCCCCGATCCCTCGATGATCCCCCGATGGCCCTTGTGGAATTCCTTGACGCCACGGTGGCTTTCGTTAAGATGGAACGCCTGTACTCATCGGACCTGCACGCCCCATTCACACGCCTGACACACGCAATCCCTAGAATGGATTGATCGCAATCCGTCTCCGCGATGCGACTTGCCGCCATGCCGGGCCCCGAGGAGGTGCACGGGGTCGCGGTCGCCCGGGATCGCAACGGCGTGACGACCTTCCCCCTTCTCCTGTGATCGGGAGGCTTCGGCCGCCCGACTGCTGAGGCTCCACCGGCCCATGGATAATCTCCGCGACCTGCGCAACATCGGCATCTCGGCCCACATCGACTCCGGCAAGACCACCCTGACCGAGCGGGTCCTCTTCTACGCCGGCAAGATCCATAAGATCGAGGACGTCCGCGGCGGCGGAGACGGCGCCACCATGGACCACATGGAGCTGGAAAAGGAGCGGGGCATCACGATCACCTCGGCCGCCACCACGGTGGCCTGGAAGGACCACAAGATCAACATTATCGACACACCGGGCCACGTCGATTTCACCGTCGAAGTCGAGCGATCGCTCCGCGTGCTGGACGGTGCCATCCTTGTCGTCACCGCGGTCGAGGGGGTCCAGTCCCAGACCCTCACCGTCGACCGCCAGATGAAGCGCTACGGCATTCCCCGCCTGGTGTTCATCAACAAGATCGACCGCACCGGCGCCAACCCTCAGAAGGTCATCGAGACCGTCGAGCAGAAGCTCGGCCTGACCGCCGTTCCGCTCCAGATCCCCATCGGCCTGGAGATGAACTTCGAGGGGGTCGTCGACCTGCTCTCGATGGAGGCCGTCTACTTCGACGGCGAGAAGGGGGAGATCGTCCGCCGAGAGGCGATCCCGGAGGGCCTGGTCGAGGTCGCCCAGCAGCGCCGTCAGGGGATGCTGGAGGCGCTTTCGCTTTACTCCGACGAGTTGATGACGATCCTGCTCGAGGAGGAGGAGCCCCCGCTGGAGCTGGTCCTCAAGGTCATCCGGGAGGCGACCATCGCCCAGCAGATCGCCCCCGTGCTCATGGGCACCGCCTACAAGAACAAGGGCGTGCAACCGCTGCTCGACGCCATCGTCAACTTCCTGCCGAGCCCGCTCGACCGCGACGTCAAGGCCCGAGACAACGACGCCGATCAGGCCGAGGTCGTCCTTGAGCCCGACGACTCCAAGCCGCTGGTCGCCATGGCCTTCAAGCTCGTCGAGGAGCCGTTCGGCCAGGTCACTTACATGCGCGTTTACCAGGGCACGCTCAACAAGGGCGAGTTCTACTACAACACCCGATCCGGCAAGCGCGCCCGCGTCAGCCGCATCCTCCGCGTCCACGCCGACGAGCGTGAGGACATCGACGCCGCCGGCGCCGGCGACATCGTCGCCGTCATGGGCATCGACTGCGCCACCGGCGACACGTTCTGCTCCGAGGGCACCAACTACTCGCTGGAGAGCATCTACGCCGCCGAGCCGGTGATCGACCTGTCGATCAGCCCCAACAAGCGCGCCGACTACGACAAGCTCTCCAAGGCCCTCAACCGCTTCATGCGCGAGGACCCCACCTTCCGGGTCCACGTCGACCATGAGACCGGCGAGACGATCATCTCCGGCATGGGTGAGCTGCACCTGGAGATCTACGTCGAGCGGATCCGGCGCGAATACAAGGTCGACTGCACCATCGGCCAGCCGAAGGTCAGCTACCGAGAGGCGCCCACCAAGGAGACGCCGTACAACTACACCCACAAGAAGCAGACCGGCGGCTCCGGCCAGTACGGCAAAGTCGTCGGCCGGCTCATCCCCCTACCCGAGGACGCCCCCGAGCCCTTCGAGTTCGAGAACAACATCACCGGCGGCCGCATCCCCGGCGAGTACATCCCCGCCATCGAGAAGGGCTTCCGCCGCGGCCTGGAGAAGGGGCCGCTCGCCGGCTACGAGGTCATCGGCGTCAAGATGGCGCTGGACGACGGCGCCTACCACGACGTCGACTCCTCCGCCATGGCCTTCGAGATCTGCGCCTTCGACGCCTTCCGCGAGGCCTTCCGCAAGGCCGACCCCGTGCTGCTGGAGCCGATCATGAAGGTCGAGGTCGAGTGCCCCATCGAGTTCCAGGGCCCCGTCTCCGGCCAGGTCTCGTCGAAGCGCGGCATCATCACCAACACCGAGTCCCGCGAGGGGTTCGTGGTGATCCATGCCGAGGTCCCGCTGGCCGCCATGTTCGGCTACTCCAACGACCTGCGCTCCATGACCCAGGGCAAGGGCACCTTCAGCATGGAGTTCTACAAGTACCAGCGCGTCCCCTCCAGCCTCCAGGACGAGATCATCAAGAAGGCCCAGGAAGAGAACAAGTAACGTTCTGCTTCCCGCTCCCCGGCCTCCCCTCTCGACCTCCGCCGCGCCCTCCGGCCGTCGGAGGTCGTTCGCTGCGCCCCTGCCTCCCCCCTGCCTGCTCTCCCCGAACCGGCTCCGGCCGCCCGAGCAGGGAGGTCTCCCCGCTCGGCCCGGGGGCTTCCGATTCCCGAAGGCCGGCCGGAGCCTCCAACCGCTCGTTGTGGACGAGCCGGCCGCCGCCGAGATCGGCCCGGGAGCCCTCCGCTCGGACCTCGACCTCGGCCCGAGCCCGGCGATCGGCAACCACCCGTCGTCCCCCTCCTCCGCCGCCAGCGCCAGCCGATCATTGACTTCCTCCCCCCCTCGCCCTACCCTGGCCTCTTGCCCCCCGTCGTCCCGCTCGATGCCCGGGCCGCTCCCCCCCTCGGGATCGGAGCCCGAACGGTCAACATGGAATCCGATGCGCTTGGAGGAAGGCTGATGCCCCGTCCGATCACGCTGTTCACCGGCCAATGGGCCGACCAACCGCTGGAACACTGGGCGCCGAAGGTCGCCGAGTGGGGGTATGACGGCATCGAGCTGCCGTGCTGGGGCGGCCACTTCGACGTCAAGCGGGCGCTGGAGGACGACCAGTACTGCTCGCAGCGCAAGGAGCTGCTGAGTCGCTTCGGCCTGAAGTGCTGGGCGATCTCGGCCCACCTGGTCGGCCAGGCGATCCTCGACCCGATCGACGAGCGGCACAAGGCCATCCTGCCGCCGTACGTCTGGGGAGACGGCGACCCGGCGGGGGTCAACCGGCGCGCCGCCGAGGAGTTGAAGAACACGGCGAGGGCCGCCGCCAAGCTCGGGGTGCCCGTGGTCAACGGCTTCACCGGCTCGCCCATCTGGCACATGCTCTACGCCTTCCCGCCCACGCCGACGGCCATGATCGACGCCGGCTTCCAGAAGTTCGCCGACGTGTTCAACCCCATCCTCGACGTCTTCAAGCAGGAAGGGGTCCGCTTCGGGCTGGAGGTCCACCCGACCGAGATCGCCTTCGACACCTACTCGGCCGTCCGGGCGATCGACGCCGTCGACGGCCGCCCCGAGTTCGGCTTCAACTTCGACCCCAGCCACCTGCTCTGGCAGCAGATCGACCCGGTCGCCTACCTGCGCGAGCCGAAGATCCGGGAGCGCATCTATCACGTCCACGTCAAGGACGCCGCCACCACGCTCGACGGCCGCACCGGGCTGCTCAGCTCCCACCTCGACTTCGGCGACCCCCGACGCGGCTGGGACTTCCGCTCCCCCGGCCGCGGCCAGGTCGACTTCGCCGCCATCACCCGGGAGCTGAACCTGATCGGCTACGAGGGGCCCCTCTCGGTCGAGTGGGAGGACCCCGGCATGGACCGCGAGTACGGCGCGGCCGAGGCCGTCCAGTTCATCAAGCGCACCATGATGTTCCCCGCCGCCGGCCGAGCCTTCGACTCCGCCTTCGCCGAGGGGCAGTCCAAGGCCTGACCCGGCCCCGACTCAGGCGATCGACCGGCCCCCTCGGGGGCGCTCCCCGCTCCTCGGGGAGCGTCCCCGGGTCCGTTCGGGCCCGAACCGCCTCGGGAGGGACTCCCTCCCCCCGGGGCCCCCCCTGTCCGACGCCCGTCGCCGCGACGACGCCAGGTCGTTCCGACCAATGCCGAATCCTCGATCGCATGAGGTCCCCCTCCAGGACTCCGAGGTTTCTTGATGGAAGAACCCCCGTCCGGTTGTCCCCCCCCTTCCGTCGCGATCGGCGCGCACCGCCCCCGCACCTCCCCTCGAGCGATCGCCGCCCCGGGCCTCTCCCTCCTCCCGGCCGTCCTCGCCCTGGTCTGGTCCCCGGCCCCCGCCCCCGCCCAGAACACCCTCGACCGCATCCGAACCACCGGCCTCCTCTCCTATGGCTGCGATCTGGAGGGAGGCGGCCCCTACGCCTACCTCGATCCGGACCGGCCCGGCCGCCTCGTCGGCTTCGAGGTCGAACTGATGGACGCCCTCGCCGCCCGCCTCGGCGCCGAGGCCAGGTTGTCCCAGGGTCAGTGGGACCAGCTCCTCAACGTCCTCGACACCGGCAAGATCGACGTCGTCGTCAACGGCTACGAGCTCACCCCTTCCCGAGCCCGGACGTACCTCGCCTCGCGCCCGTACTACATCTTCCAGCTCCAGGTGATGGTCCGAAAGGGCTCCCCGATCCGATCCTGGGAGGACCTCAAGCAGCCCAGGCCCGGCGGCGGGCGCTGGCGGGTCGGTGTCCTCGGCGGCTCGTCGGCCGAGCAGTTCGCCCGGGAGAACCAGGACGGCTCGATCGACGTCCGGGCCTACACCGGCGCCACCGACCCGATGATGCAGGTCCTCAGCGGCCAGCTCGACGCGACGCTCCAGGACCTCCCCGCCTCCCGCTTCTACGGCCCCCAGTTCCCCGGCCTGGAGAGCGTCGGGCCCCCCGAGGGCCGCGGGTATTACGTGATGTACGCCCGGACCGAGGACTCGGCGCTCGTCGAGGCCCTGGACCGAGACATCGGGGAGCTGATCGCCGACGGCACCCTCGAGCGCATCTACCGCAAGTACGATGTCTGGACCGAGGCGCAGGACGAGCTGGCCGACCTCGACCCCGACCTCCTCGCCGCCGAGGTCGCCGAGCTGAGCCGAGAGGCCCTACGCGGCGGGCCGCTGATCTGGAAGTACCGGAACCATCTGCTCGTCGCCGCTGGCACGACGATCCTGCTCTCGGTCGCCTCGATGCCGTTGGCCATCCTCGCCGGCCTGTTCATCGCCATCGGCCGCCTGTACGGGCCGGCGATCGTCCGCCTGCCGCTGGCGGCCTACGTCGAGCTGATCCGAGGCACTCCGCTGATGCTCCAGCTCTTCGTGCTGTTCTACCTGGCGAACCTGCCGCCGTATGTCGCCGGCATTGCCGGGCTGGCGATCAATTACTCGGCCTACGAGGCCGAGATCTACCGAGCCGGGCTCCAGGCGATCCCCGCCGGGCAGATGGAGGCCGCCCTCGCCCTGGGGATGCCCCGCTGGCTCGCCCTGAGGAGGGTGGTGGTGCCTCAGGCGGTTCGGATCGTCATCCCGCCGGTCACAAACGACTTCATCGCGTTGTTCAAGGATAGTTCGGTCTGTTCGGTCATCACGATCGTGGAACTGAGCAAGCAGTACCAGATTCTCGCCAATAGCACCGGAGGGGTGCTCGAATTCGCCCTGGCCTGCGCGGTGCTCTACCTCGTGATGAGTCTGCCGCTGTCCTGGTTGTCCCGATGGTCCGAGCGCCGACTCCGGGGGGGAGTCGGCGACTCCCAGGCATCGAAGAGGGGGGAGCCTGAATGATCGAGGTATCCGGCCTGGTGAAGCGGCACGGGGCGCTGGAGGTGCTCCGGGGGATCGACTTGACCGTCGGCCGCGGGGAGGTCGCGGTGGTCGTGGGCCCGTCGGGCAGCGGCAAGAGCACGTTCCTGCGCTGCCTCAACGGCCTGGAGCGATTCCAGGCCGGCACCGTCGTCGTCGACGGCCTGACCCTTGATTCCTCGGCGGCCGACCGCCGCCGCGAGGACGTGCTCCGCCAGATCCGGACCCGGGTGGGCATGGTCTTCCAGTCCTTCAACCTCTTCCCGCACCGCACCGTGCTGGAGAACGTCACCGAAGGGCCGATCCACGTGCTGAGACGCGATCGAGCGGAGGCCGAGGCCCGCGCCGTCGCCCTGCTCTCCCGGGTCGGCCTGGGGGAGAAGCTCCGCTGCCGGCCGATGCAGCTCTCCGGCGGTCAGCAGCAGCGCGTGGCCATCGCTCGAGCCCTGGCGATGGAGCCCCGCGCCATCCTCTTCGACGAGCCGACCAGCGCCCTGGACCCCCGCATGACCGCCGAGGTCCTCTCCGTCATGACCGACCTCGCCCGGGACGGCCAGACGATGATCGTCGTCACCCACGCCATGAGCTTCGCCCGCCGAGTCGCCGACGTCGTCCACGTCTTCGACCACGGCCTCATCGTCGAGTCGGGCCCGCCCGATCGCGTGCTGGAGAACCCTCGCGAGGAAGCCACCCGCCGCTTCCTCTCCGAGACGCTCGCCGCCTGAGCCGAAACCCGTCCCAAGACGACCGCCCCTGTGCCCGGGAGGACTCACATGATCCGGCTTCGATCCAATTGGTCCCTCCTCGTCGCGTCGGCGGCCATCGCGCTGGGGCTCCCCGAGCTGTCGGCCTCCCAGGATCTCGCCGAGGGCCGGTATTTCGGGCTCCGCGAGGTCAACCCGCCGGCCTCCCCGGAGGACGGCTCCGTCGTGGCGATCGTCGGCGCCCGGCTGATCGACGGCCTGGGAGGCCCCCCGATCCCCGACTCGGCGGTCGTCGTCCGGGGCGAGGCCATCGACCGCGTCGGGCCCCGGTCGGAGGTCGCGATCCCCGACGGCGCGATCGTCGTCGACGCCTCGGGAATGTCGCTGCTCCCGGGGCTCATCGACGCGCACTTCCACCACGATTACTCCGATCCCGAGGATCGCATCGTCTCCCTCGCTCTCGCCCGGGGGGTCACCAGCCTGCGCGACCCCGGCCATCCGATCCGGGACTACGACTCCGTCCGGAACTCCCCCGGGCCGATGCCCCGCTGCTTCCTCACCGGCAAGCACTTCGACCAGCCTCCCCACGCCCACCCCCACGACGCCGAGGCCATCCTCAACGCGAGCGAGGTCGAGGCCGCCGTCGACCGGCACCTGGCCGACGGCGCCTCGGCGATCAAGGTCTACTACCGCCTGCCGCCGGACCTCATCGCGGCCACCTGCTCGGCCGCCCACGCCCGAGGGGTGCCGGTCACGGCCCATCTCGAACTCGTCGACGCCGACCGGGCCATCGCCGCCGGCCTCGACGGGGTGGAGCACATCACGTCCTTCGGGACCGCCCTCGCCCCCCCCGCCGACGCCGATCGGTTCCGGGAAGCCGTCCGAGGCGACAACACCGCCCGGGAGGACGGCCGATACCGGCTCTGGGCCGCGATCGACCTGGAGGACAACCCTCGGGTGCAGCCGCTGATCGACCTGATCCTGGAGCGGGGGGTCGTCCTCTCCCCCACGCTCGCCGTCTTCGAGCGCCGGGCCGGGGACAGCAATGCCGAGGAGTTCCACGTCCGGGGCTTCGAGACCATGCTCCGGTTCGTCCGACGCTGCCATGAGGCCGGCGTGCCGATCGTCGTCGGCTCGCATACCTGGGTTCCCCACGCCGAGCGGGGCCGGGCCTTCCGCCGAGAGATGCAACTGCTCGTCGAGTGCGGGCTGAGCCCCGGCGAGGCGATCGTCGCGGCCACCTCCCGCAATGCCCGCTTCCTCGGCTGCGCCGACCGCCTCGGGGCCATCGCCCCGGGCCGGCTCGCCGACCTGATCCTGGTCGACGGCAACCCGCTCGACGACGTCGCCGCCATCGACCGCGTCGGTCGGGTCATGCTCAACGGCCGATGGGTCTCGCCGCCGAACGATCAGGGGGAGGCCCGGGATCGTCCCTGATCCCGGGCCCTTCTCGATGTGGGAGCCCGGTCACCCGATCCGGGACACGGCCTCCCGAGCCCGCTTCATCAGCGGGCTGTCGCTGGTGCTCGAGCCGGGGACCTTGGCGGCGATCGCCGCGGCGATCGCCGGCCGCCAGCGGGGGTCGGAGGCGAGCTGGTGTTCCTCCCAGGCGGCGGCGCCGTACTTGTAGTCGTGGCTGTCGCGCCCCTTGCGGAAGATCGAGCGGCGGGCGGCGTTGAAGAGGGCGTCCGGGGAGCCGCCGGCGTCGAGGTAGCCGACGATCTTCCCGGCCGCCTCGCGGTGGTCCCGGCCAATCGTCTCGAAGATCGAAGCGACCGCCTCCTCCCCCTCTCCCTCGGGGGAGACCGGCTCGATGCGGTCGATCACCGGGGTGGCGTCCAGGTTCATCCGGCTGCGGAACAGGGGCACCCAGCCGGCCGCCTGGAGCAGCGCGAGCGCCCGGGTCGTCGGGTCGCCGGCGTTGTGGAAGATGAAGTGCAGCGCGTTGGCCGAGGTGACCGCGTGCAGCGGGATGATCCCCGGCTCCCTCAGCAGCAGCTCGCTGCCGGCGAGCACCACCGCGTCCCAGAGCGACTCGGGGGAGATCCCCTCGTTCAGCAGTCGGGCCGCGGTGGCCGACGACTCCTCCGGGCTGCTCGACCGGATCGCGTCGAGCATCGTTGTCGTCGCCCCCGGGTCGAGCCGGCCCCTCGTCCAGTCCTCGCGCAGCGACCGGATCCGATCCAGGTTGGCCTCATACGGCCCCTCGGCCCCGGGAGGGGCCCCCTGCGTGTCGAGGATGCCGAAGGAGAGCGAGCGCAGCACCGGCTCGGCGTGCTCCCAGCCAATCGCCTGCAAGGTCCGCCAGCACTGCATGGCGAAGATCGGCTTGTGGCCGATGTTCCGCCAGTCCCGCACGGCGCACCGCCAGAACGGCTCCATCGCCGAGGCCGCCCCCTCGGCCCGGCAGACGCCGGCGGTGGCCGTATCGGCCGCTTCGGCGTCCCAGGCGTCGAAGGCCCGTTTCAGCTCCGCCATCGCCTGCGACGGCGACGGTACCCGGGCCTCGTCCACCTGCGAGAGGGTCCAGTCTCCCTCCTGGACGTCCTGCGCCTGCGACGACTTGAAGTAGTCCAGCGCCCAGAACAGCGGCAGCAGGCGGTCCTCCACCGGCGCCGACTGGCCGAGCAAATGGGCCGAGTTGATCACCATCACCGCGTGGAACTTGAACCCCACCGGCCGGGGCTTGATGTTGCGGATGCCGGCCAGGAACAGCCCCGAGAGCAGCTCCCGGTACGACAGCCCCCCCCCCAGGTGCTCGACGGCCGCCTCGAGGATCCGATCCCTCGGAGTTTCCTCGATCCAACGAACCACGGGCTCGATCTCCGGCCGGAACCGCACCGCCTCCGGCCCGACCGCCATCTCCGACGCCCTGGCCGGGGTGATCGCCCCCAGCGCCGACCACGGGCCCAGCCCCGCCCCCAGGCCGAGGGCCGAGGCCGACTGGAGGAATTCGCGACGCGAGCGGTTCGAGATCCAGGTCATGGCACGCCTCGGCGATCTGATCGCTCCCTGCCGGTCCCCCGACAGCCCGGCCGCCGTCGGGAGGGGCCCCTCCCGGCCGGCACGACGGCCCGGGGAGAGGACGGGGCCCCCTTACCATCAGACCGCGTCACCGAGACCATCGCCAGCCTGATTTTTTTCCGACCCGAGCCCATTCGACTCGGGATCGTTCCGGGATTGCTTCCGCCGGAATCGTCCGTCGGAAGCGCTCTCGACCCTTCCCTCAGCCTCTCCCACTCCGCTCCTCACGTTCCAGGATCGGTCATCGGATCGCCCCTTCGCCCGAGACGAAGGCCGTATGCTGGGGAGGATTCTCTCGGAAGAAATCAGGTAGGATGGGATCCAAGAGAGCGCAGGCCTCCGTGATCGACGCTCGGAATCTCCCCTTGCCTTCCGTTCGGGCCTGGTGTCGATGCAGCCGAACCGACGTCGCTGGCTCCTCAATCAACTGCTGGCCCTCGGCGCGGTCGTTCTGGCGACCGGCCTTCGACTGGCGTTGGAAGGGCTCCTGGGCCCCCGTCAGCCGTATGCCACGTACTACGTCGCGGTTCTCTTCGCGGCACTGTATCTGGGACTCGGCCCGGCCCTGACCACCGCGGTGCTTGGTCTGACCATCGGTCATTATCTGTTCATTTTTCCGTACAAAATGTGGTTCATCGCCGATCCGGCTGATCTGGTGGTGATTCTCACCTACATCTTCGTTGCCGGGGCGTCGATCATCCTGGGAGAGTCGTCTCGGCGACTCTTGCGGAGGCTCGAGACTGAAGCCGACATCCGCCGGGAGCTGGAACGAGCCGAGCGTCGCCAACGGGAGCGGCTGGAGGCGACGCTCAAGAGCCTGGGTGAAGGTGTGATCGTCACCGGGTCCGACGGCCGGGTGGCCATGCTCAACCCCATCGCTGAAGAGTTGACTGGCTGGACCTCGGCCGAGGCAGTCGGCCGGCCGCTCGCGAAGGTCTTCCACACCCGAGACCGCCGTACGACCCAGACCGAGGAGCTGCCCGTCGCCGAGATTCTTGGGCAGGGCCTGGTCCATCGCTCGGCTGGCCCGGCGCTGCTGATCCGCCGCGATGGCACCGAGCGGCCCATCGAGGCCAGCTCGTCGGCCATCCGGGACGGTGGTTCCGGTGGCCTGGTGGTGGTCGTCCGAGACGTCTCCGAGCGGCTCCGCATCGAAGAGGCCGAGAACGCCTCACGGAAGCGGCTCCGCCTGGCGCTGGAGGCCGGTCGGCTTGGCGCCTGGGACTGGGACCTCCGCACCGGCCGGGTTGCGTGGTCCGAGTCCAGCGCTTCGCTCTTCAGTGTGCCGGCCCTCGCAGGCGAGAGCACCTTCGCGCGCTTCCTGGAGCTGGTCCACCCCGAGGACGTCTCCGTCCTGGATACGGCCATCGCCCAGTCGATCGAGCATGGGCATCCGTTCGAGGCGGAGTTCCGTCTCCGTCGGCCTGACGGTTCGTTCTTCTGGATGGCTAGCCGGGGGGCGATTCTCCCCGACGAGGAGGGGCGTCCCGTCCGGCTTCTGGGCATCGGGGCCGACGTGACCGAACGCCGCCGGGCCGAGCAGACCTCCCGCTTCCTCGCCGAGGCTGGCGCCGCCCTGGCGTCGCTGACCGACGAGGATGAGGCGCTCCGCCGGGTGGCTCGGCTCGCCGTCCCCTTCTTCGCCGACTGGGCGGCCGTGGACCTGATCGACCCCAGCGGGACGATCCGGAGAGTGGCCATGGCGCACGACGACCCGGCCAAGGCCCGACTCGCGCTCAAGTGGCACCGCCGCCACCCTCCCTGCCCCGACTCCCCCCGAGGCATCTCGGCCGTCATTCGGACCGGCCAGCCCGAGCTGGTCGCTGAGATCGACGATCAGATGCTCGAGCAGGCCGTGGGAGACCCGGTGATGCGCCGATTCCTTCGCGACCTGAACCTGCGATCCTTCATCTGCGTCCCGCTCCGGGACCGAGCCCAGCGGGTGATCGGCGCCCTGACCTTCGTCTCCGCCGAGTCGGGCCGCCGCTTCGGTCCGGACGATCTGGCCGTGGCCGAGGACCTGGCCCATCGGGCCGCCGTCGCGCTGGAGAACAGCCGCCTCTACGGGGAGCTCCGCGAGGCCGACCAACGCAAGACCGAGTTCCTCGCCATCCTCGCCCACGAACTGCGCAACCCCTTGGCCCCCATCCGAACCGCCCTGGAACTGCTCCGGCCGACCAAGGTCGCCCCTCCGGCCGACGGCCAGCCGATCGACCGCGAGGCGATCCGAGCCATGGCGTGCCGACAGGTGACGCACATGGCGAGACTCATTGACGACCTTATGGACATCACCCGAATCAGCCGGGGAACGATTGAGTTACGGCCCGAGCCGGTCGAGCTGGTCCCCCTGATCCGCCGCGTCGTCTCGGCGGCCGGGCCGCAGGTGGCCGAGGCCGGCCTGGAGCTTCGCGTCGGCCTCCCGGAGCAGCCCCTCTGGCTCCACGCCGACCCGGCCCGGATCGAGCAGATCCTCTGGAACTTGCTCACCAACGCCACCAAGTACTCCGACCCCGGAGGCCGAATCGAATTGGTCGTCGCCCCCGACGACCTCGGGGTGGCGCTCCGGGTGCGGGACACGGGCATCGGCATCGAGCCGGCCATGCTCCCCCGCATCTTCGAGCTGTTTGAACAGGCCGAGAACGGCGCCTCGCGCAAGCGGGGAGGGCTGGGCATCGGCCTGAGCCTGGTGCGAACGCTCGTCGAGTTACATGGCGGCTCCATTTCCGCTCGCAGCGACGGGCCGGGCCGAGGCAGCGAGTTCGTCGTCACGCTTCCGGTGATGGAGGCCCCGCCCCATGCCGCGTCGCGTCCCAAGGCCCAGAAACCTGAGGCGACGATCTCTCCCTCCACCCGCCGCCGGATCCTGCTGGTCGACGACAATCGGGACGCTGCCACCAGCCTCGGCACCCTGCTCGGCAAGCTCGGAGGGCACCAGGTTCGCCTGGCCCACGACGGCCCCGAGGCGATCCGGATCGCCTCGGAGTTCGCTCCCGAGGTCGTTCTGCTGGACATCGGCCTCCCCGGAATGGATGGCTTCGAGGTCGCCCGTCGCCTGCGAGCGGCGTCCTCGGCGCACCAGGCCACGTTGATCGCCCTCACCGGCTGGGGCCAGGAGGAGGACCGCCGCCGGTCCCGAGAGGCCGGCTTCGACTACCATCTCGTCAAGCCGGTCGACACCGAGCTGGTCGAGGAGCTCATCGGTTCCTCTCCCCCCCCCCGCCGCCCCGGCCCCCACTGACGCCTCGCTCGGGCCGGGATCCCCTCTGGTCGGATCGACTCCCGATCTTGGCGGCCTGCTCGGTCTCGCTGATGGTCTCGGTCCGGCTCGGCCGATGATCCCGGAAGGAGGAGCGCCTCGTCCCCGATCGGAGATCCCGGCCCATGATCCGCCTACTGGCTCCCGCCCTGGTGCTGCTCTGCTGCACCGGCTGCCTCTCCCGGCTGCTCTCGCCAATCACCACCCGGCTGGACGACGTGAACGGGCAGCTCGCCCTGACCAACCAGCGGCTCTCCTCGGTCGATTCCAGCCTCTCGGGGGTGAACCAGCGCCTCGAGGACATGAAGGCCGAGCTCGACTCGATCAACAGCGAGCTGGCGGCCACCCGAGCGGCGGTCGAGCCGCTCTCCTCGTCGATCGACGGGCTCGGTGGCAGTCTGGAGACGACCAACGAGCGGCTCGCCCAGGTCTCGGCGGAGGTCGACGGCATCGCCGGAGACGTCTCGACCGTTTCCGCCCGCCTCTCCCAGACCAACCAGAAGCTCGACGACACCAACGCCCGGCTCGGCAGCGTCACCCAGCAGCTCGGCACGACCAACGACCGCCTGGGCACGACCAATCAGACGATTTCCAGCGTCGACACCCGGCTGGCCGAGGCCAACCGGGGCATCGGCGGCCTCGGAGGCGTGGTCGATGCCGTCGGCACCCGGGTCCAGGAGATCCTGGAGACGATCGAGCGGGTCCCTGGCCTGCGTCCCCGTCAGCCCTGAGCCGAGCCGAGCCGACCGCGAACCGGGCCGATCGGTCCCGGAACCCCGGCCGTGCTGGATCGGGACGATCCCTCAGGAGGGAGCGATCCCGGCTCAGGCCAGCAGGTAGTTCTTGTCGACGGCGTACTGGAGGATCCGGGTCAGGAACCGGTAGTCGGTCTCGGGCAGGGGGATTCCCGAGCCCTCCAGCGCGGCCCGGGTGTTGGCGGTGTCGAAGGTGAGCTTGCAGCGAAGGTAGCCGAGGTACGGCTCGATGAAGTGCCGGATCTTGGCCACCAGGGGATCGTGGTCGACCCGCTCGAACTCCTCGGGATCGACCAGGGTGATCGGCGCCATCCGGGGAAACTCGACCTCCTTGACCGTCAGCAGGGTGCCGATCGTCGGCGGCCGGTCGGTGACAAGGTGATAGGTCTTCCCCACCGAGTCGGGCCGGGCGGCGATGGCCCGGACGGCGGCCGTCACGAAGTCGATCGGCACGACGTTGAAGGTGTCCTCGGGCCGGGCCGGCAGCAGGTTGATGATGCCGTGGGCGTAGAGCTTAAAGAACGGGTAGACGACGTTGAACTCGGTCACCTCCCCCGAAACCGAGTCGCCCACGACGATGCTGGGCCGGAAGATGGTGACGGGAAGCCCCTCGACCATCGCGCCCCGGACCCGGCGCTCGGCCTCGTACTTGGTCGCTTCGTAGTTGTTGGCGTGGCCGGGGTCGGGGTTGAGGGCGTCCTCCACCGCGTCGTAGCGCCGGAGGCTGCCGGCGACGTAGGCGGTGCTGAAGTAGAACAGCCGCTCCAGCGAGCCCTCCTGGAGGAGGTCCCAGGCCAGGCGGAGGGCCTCGGTGGTGCCTCCGACGTTGATCTGCTCGCTCTCCTGCCGGCCGCCGTTGAGCTCCGTCAGGGCGGCGACGTGGAAGAACTCGACCGCCCGGCGGCGGAGCAGCGCGCGGTCGGCGTCGGAGAGGCCGAAGCCGGGGCGGGTGACGTCGCCGTCGAGCAGTTCCACCCGGGAGCCGATCTGTCCGGCCACGACGGGCCCGAGGAGCTTTCCCACGCGATCGGCCGCCGAGACTCCCCCCCTGCCCCGCACGAGCAGAATCAGCGAGCGGTCGGTCGTCTCAACGAGTTCTCGGACGAGGCGGCGTCCCAGGGCGCCGGTCGCCCCGGTGATGAAGAGGGGCCGATCACTCATCGGTGGCTCGATTCCTTACCTCGGTGGGACGATCAGGCGCTGGCCCGGGGCGGCGAGCGGCGCGATCGGGGGCCGCGTCGCCGAACCGCTCCCGGGGGCAGTCAGCATCGGGGGGAAGGCTCCGGGGAGGCCGGGGGCTTGCGGAGCGCGAACCGCCAGTAGACCCATTCGCCGGAGGCGAACGACCGGTACGAGGCGGTCCCCTCCATCCCGGCGAAGACGCGGAACATCGAGCGGAAGATCCAGGGGACCTCTCGGCGGATCAGCCCGCTCTTGCGTTCGTTGTCCAGCGTCAGGGCCCGAAGCACGTTCGGGGTGATGTCCTGCTCCTGCTCGACCTCGAAACCGGCCGTCAGGAAGGCCTGACGGACCCCGGCCAGCGCCTCGGCGTGCCTCATGTCGGCGAAGAGCAGGAAGCCGCCGGGCCGGAGCACCCGGAAGGCCTCGGAGAGAAAGCGGTCCATGTGCGGGTAGCAGTGCGAAGACTCGACGTTCAGCAGCACGTCGAACGAGGCGTCGGGGAAGGGGATCCGCTCCGCGTCTCCAACGGCGAACCGCAGGCCGTCGACCCGATACCAGCGCCGGCAGAAGGCCACGGCCCGATCGGCGTAGTCCATGCCCACCATCGCCTTCGGGCGGAAGTACCGCGCCACGAACGACGCGCCGCCCCCCCGGCCCGAGCCGACCTCTAGCACCTGCTTGCCCTTCAGGTCGACGGCCGAGGCGACCCGGTGGTACAGGCCGATGAAGTAGCGGTTCGGCGCGTCCTCGGGCCCCAGCTCCGCGACCGGCTCGGCCCCGTCGATCGGCGCGTAGCCGTAGTTCATGTACCGCAGGTGCACTCGGCGGTCCATGAAGCTGAGGAACTGGTACCAGGCTCGGGTCAGTCGCTTCCGAGCGCCGGCTCCTCCGCCGGTGGTCCTCCGGAACGGCAGCATCCCGAACCATCGCAGCAGCAGCGGGTAGAAGCCGCCGACGTTGCGCCCCGCGATCCTCGGGTCTTCGAGCGTCGCCGCGCCGCCTCGGAGTGATGAGAAATCCCTGTCTCGCATGAGTCCTCGCCGGGGTTCGATCGCCGGTTCCGAGCCCTCGTCGATCGGGCTTCGGGGGACCGAGAGCCCGACCGCGACGACGGCCGGGAAGGAGAGCCGGTCAGCCGGTCCTGGCTGATCCCGCAATTCCCGTTCCCTCGGGGGGCTCCCGCTGACGCTCCGCACCTCCCCGGCGGCTCCCCGCGGGCAGGGAGGATTATCCTACAGAAGTTCCTCGGGTCCGACGAGGGGAGAACCTCGCCCCCTCCCGATCGGCCCCCCCGGACGCCATCGAGGCCGCGAGCAAACAGCCGCACCCCTCCAGGGCGAAGACCGGGCAGGCCAACGCCGCCAGCACCTCGGCCCGGATCGCCGGGCCTCCCCCCACCGTTGGCACCAGCCCCAGCAGGAGCAGCAGGCTCAGCAGGCCGGTCAGGACCGCGGCCGCCAGGCAGAACCCGCCCAGCGAGGCCCAGCGGCCGACCGTCCCCAGCCCGAGAATCGCCCCGACCGCCGGCATCGCCAGCGCGATCGCCCCGCCCAGCGCCATCATCGGCATCGGCAGCGTCAGGGCCGACAACGCCGCGAACAGCGGCTCGACCCCGAACGCCTCAATCGCCCAGACCGGCATCGTCCCCGGATCCTCGGCCGGGATCCCCACCATCGTCGCCGAGAAGGGCACCAGGAACAGAGGAATCAGGAGGACGACGGCCGCCGGGATCAGCCTTCCGAACCCGGGGAGGCGAGCAGAAGAAGGCGGGATCGAGCCCTCGTCTCGGCCCGGAAGGTCCTGAGGCACGCTCATGGGCTCGCTCTCCTGCAACGTCGGGGAGGCGGACATGTCGCCCCCGGCCTCCCCATCCTGCCGGGCCCGGCCGCCGGTGCAAAGGCGTCTTGCCCACAATCCGGTTCCTCGACCAGCCCCGATCCGGCCGGCGCCCCCCTGGCCGGGGACGACCTGAGGTCCGCGATCACGAACAGAACCCCAAGCCCCAGGTCGATCGAGGCGGCCACCAGGATCGGCAGCGCGATCCTTCCGAGGGCGAACAGCACGAGGGCCGCCCCCCCGAACGACGCCTTCTCCAGCACGCCGACGAGCATCAGCGGCCGGTATCGGGCCGGGTCGCTCCCGATGCGCGGAAAGGCCAGGCCGCCGCCAGGCCGAGGAAACCGGGCCTCCCTGGCGCGTGGCGGGCCCCCGGAACGCCGATCCGATCGAGACGCCCCGGGGGCCCGTGGAATGGGTGTGGAATGTCCCGCCCCGGGCTCAGTTGATGCCCAGGAACGAGCCGATCTGCGGCCCAAACTTGACGATGACCCCGGCGAAGACGACCGAAACCATGCTCATCAGCTTGATCAGAATGTTCAGGCTCGGGCCCGAGGTGTCCTTGAACGGGTCGCCCACCGTGTCGCCGACGACGGCCGCCTTGTGCGCCTCGGAGCCCTTGCCGCCGAAGGCGCCGGCCTCGATGTACTTCTTGGCGTTGTCCCAGGCGCCGCCGGCGTTGGCCATGAAGATCGCCACCGCGAAGCCCGAGGTCAGCGCCCCGGCCAGCAGGCCCATCAGCCCGCTGACGTCCAGCAGCAAACCAACCAGCAGCGGCGTCGCCACGGCGAGCATCGCCGGCACGATCATCTCCTTCTGGGCCCCGGCCGTGGCGATCGACACGCACCGGGCGTAGTCCGCCTTGGCGTTCGGGTCGGTCAGCAGGTTCAGCTCCCGGAACTGGCGCCGGACCTCCTCAACCATCCGACCGGCCGCCCGGCCGACCGCCTTCATCGTCAGCCCGCAGAAGACGAACACCATCAGAACGCCGACGAAGACGCCAACCAGCAGCTTCGGGTTCATCAGGTTGACGTTGTAGTACGCCATGAAGTCGGCCAGCGTCGCCTCCCGGACGCGCACCAGGTTCACGATCGGCGCGGCCGCCTCGACCTCCGGCCGGTAATGCTCGACGATCTGGGCGTCGGTCGCCCCCACGAGCCTCCCGTCCACCTCGACGTAGGGATTCCCCCGGCTGGCGGCGATGAACGTCGGGTAAAAGCCGGTCTCCTCGTCGGGCTCGGCCGTCACCTGCACATACTTGCCGTGCCCCATCGAGTAAATGGCCCCCTCCGTCAGTTCCGCCCCCGGCTGCTGCACGAACGTCTGGCCCTCGCGCTGGATGCCGATGCGCACCTCCTCGACGAAGGCCGCCAACAATGCGAGCGCCGTCAACGCCGCCGAGCCAATGGCGAACCCCTTGCCCGTGGCGGCGGTGGTGTTGCCCAGCGAGTCGAGCGCGTCGGTCCGCTGGCGGACCTCCGGCGGCTGGTGGGTCATCTCGGCATTACCGCCGGCGTTGTCGGCGATCGGCCCGTAGGCGTCGGTCGCCAGGGTCACGCCCAGCGTCGCCAGCATCCCCACGGCGGCGAAGCCGACACCGTAGAGCCCCAACGCCGGATTCCCCCCTCCGCCGGCCACGAAGTAGGCGATGATCGTGCCCACGCCGACAATGGTGATCGACGCCCAGGTGCTCAGCATCCCCTGCGCCACGCCAGCGATGATCGTCGTCGCCGGCCCCGTGACGCTCTGGCCCGCGATCCACTTCGTCGGCGAGAACTCCGCCGCCGTGTAGTACTCGGTGAAGTAGCCGATCAGCACGCCGACGATCAGTCCCACCGCGATCGCCAGAAAGACGCCGAACCAGACACTCGCCGGCAGCACCAGCCAGCAGACGACCAGCGCCGCCAGCACGATGAACGCGCTGGAGCCGTAAATGCCCCGCCTCAGCGCCCAGAGCAGGTTCATCTGGCTGGCCCCTTCCTCGGTCTTCACGAGGTAGACGCCGGCGATCGACAGCATGATGCCGATGCCCGCCAGGATCATCGGCGCCACCACCAACTGCGACTGGGCCCAGCCCAGGTCCTCGGCCGACAGCGCCGAGCCGTCGGCCGCCTTCAGCCCCAGGGCCGCGGCGGCCCCCAGGGCGGCGGTGGCCAGGATCGAGCCGCAGTAGCTCTCGTACAGGTCGGCCCCCATGCCGGCCACGTCCCCCACGTTGTCGCCGACGTTGTCGGCGATCACCGCCGGGTTGCGCGGGTCGTCCTCGGGAATGCCGGCCTCGACCTTCCCCACAAGGTCGGCCCCCACGTCGGCCGCCTTGGTGAAGATCCCGCCGCCGACTCGGGCGAAGAGCGCCTGGGTCGAGGCCCCCATCCCGAAGGTCAGCATCACGACGGTGATCTGCTCCAGCGTCATGCGGAACCCGTCGATCGTCGCCGGCAGGATCTTGGCCAGCAGCAGGAACCAGATGCTGATATCCAGCAGGCCCAGGCCGACCACCACCAGGCCCATCACCGCCCCGGCCCGGAAGGCGACCTGGAGGCCTCGGTTGAGCGACTCCTTGGCCCCCTGCGTCGTCCGGTTCGAGGCCAGCGTGGCGGTGTTCATCCCGATGAACCCGCTCAACCCGCTGAAGAAGCCCCCCGTCAAAAAGGCGAACGGCACCAGCGCGTGCTGCTGCTTGAGCACGAACGACTGCACCGCCAGCAGGATCACCAGGAACAGGAACGCCAGGGCGACCACCACATATTGCCGCCTCAGATAGGCGAACGCCCCCTCGCGCACATACCCGGCGATCTCCCGCATCCGCTCGTCTCCGGGCGAGGCGGCGAGCAGTTGCCGGTAGAACAGGTACGCCGAAGTCAGGGCGGCGATCGCCCCAATGGGGGCCAGCCACCACCAGATCGGGATGGAAATCATCGCTGTCGAGGCTCCCGGGGCGGACCGACTCCGGCGACCGGCCGGCCAAGGACCGCCCGAACTGGCTCCCGGCTCGATACCGCGACGAGGGGCCGCCTGGCTCGCCCGACCCGACCCACTTCGGTCCCCGAGATCGGACCGCTCGGCCCCGTCCGGGAGGGTGATCGCTTCGTAAGGTACTGCCTCTCGTGGGCGGTGCCAACTCCCCGCCGGCTCCTCCCCTGACTTCCGGCCCCTTCCCCAAGGTCCCGTCCCTCCCCTCCGGTTCCCGGCGGCCCCCCCGGGATGATACGCTATTCAACGACGCCCCCGGGCCGCCGATCCCGCCCCCGATGGCCTCCCCGCCGAGGACCGGAGCGATGCCCTTCCCCCCGATCTCCCTGGCGATCGCCCTCGCCTTCGGCGCCGGGGACGAGCCCTCCCCCGCCAGCGACCCGGCCACCCTCTCCCGGTTCGCCTTCGAGCACCCCGGCGACCCCGACCGCGGCCGATCCCTCTTCTTCGACGAGGCCCGACTCTCCTGCTCCAAATGCCACCGGGCCGGCGATCGCGGCGGAGAGGTTGGCCCCGACCTCTCCGACGTGGGCGCCAAGCTCGACCTCCCCTACCTGATCGAGGCCATCCTCGAACCCTCCCGCCAGATCGTCGAGGGCTACCGCTCCTCGGTCGTCGCCACGACCGACGGCCGGGTCCTCACCGGCCTGGTCCGCTCCGAGGACGGCGATCGCATCCTCCTGGTCGACGCCGAGGCCCGGGAGATCCCCATCCCCCGGTCCGAGATCGAAGACCGCTCCGAGTCCGACGCCTCCCCCATGCCGGAGGGTCTGGCCTCCTCCCTCTCCCCGGCCGAGTTCGCCGACCTGATCGCCTTCCTCGCCTCCCTCCGGTCCTCCGACCAGCCCACCCCCGGCAGCGGCGTGAAGGGGCCCGCCTCGCTCCCCCCCGGCTTCCGCCGGGAGACGGTGGCCGACGGCCTCACCGGCGCCACCGCCCTGGCCATCTCCCCGGATGGCCTCGTCTTCGTCTGCGAGCAGGTCGGACGCCTCCGCATCATCAAGAACGGCCTCCTCCTGCCCGAGCCCTTCGCCACCCTGGAGGTCGACGACCACTGGGAACGCGGCCTCATCGGCGTCTGCCTCGACCCCGAGTTCGAACGAAACGGCTTCGTCTATACCGTCTCCGTCGCCTCCTCGCCCTACCCCCACCATCAGATCACCCGGCTCACCGCCGAAGGCGACCGCGCCGTCCCTGGCTCCGCCGTCGTCCTCTTCGAGGGGGACGACCAGCGCCGCCTCGGCGGCAACGTCCCCGCCGGGCATCAGGGAGGGGCGATCCACTTCGGCCCCGACGGCACGCTGTACGTCGCGATCGGCGAACAGACCGCCGGGGCCCCTTCCCAGCGGCTCGACTCCCTGCTCGGCAAGATCCTCCGCCTCAACCCCGACGGCTCCATCCCCGGCGACAACCCCTTCCTCGACCGCTCCCAGGGGAAGTACCAGGCCATCTGGGCCCTCGGCTGCCGGAACGTCTTCACCTTCGCCATCCAGCCCGAGACGGGCCTGATGCTGCTCAACGACGTCGGCGGCGAGGCCGAGGAGATCAACGTGGGCCTCCCCGGCGCCAACTACGGCTGGCCGGTCGTCGAGCACGGCCCGACCGACCGCCCCGGCATCACCGGCCCGATCCACTGGTATCCCACCGCCTCCATCTGCGGCGGCGCCTTCTGCCCCGTCTCCCCCGGACCCGGCGGCTTCCCGGCCGAATACCGAGGCAAGTACTTCTTCATGGACTTCGTCAAGGGCTGGATCCGAGTCCTCGACCCCGCCGACCCCCGCCGGCCGATCCCCGCCTCCGCCTTCGCGCTGGGCCTGGCCCGCCCCGTCGACCTGGCCTTCGCCCCCGACGGCTCCCTCTACGTCCTGACCCGAGACGCCTGGGTCCGAGACGACCGCTTCCGCCCCGGCACCGGAGCGCTGCACCGCATCTGGTTCGACGGCGATCGGGCCGCCTCCCCCCGGGAGGGGCTCCGCCCATGACCCCCCGGATCCGAGACCTCGAGTCGAAGGGCCCCCTCCCCGTCCCTCGAATCAACCGCCCTGACGGAGCCCCCCCATGCCCCTCGACCGCCACGCCCAGGCCCTGCTCGACCTCCAGGCCCTGACCGGCTTCCAAGGCTTCGACACAATGCCCGTCGCCGAGGCCCGAGCCGACATGATCGCCCGGATGGCCGACGCCCCCCGGGAGCCTGTCGCCCGGGTCGAGGACCGCGCCACCCCCAGCGGCGTCCCCCTTCGTCTCTACTGGCCCGCAACGGATGGAAACGCCCGCCCCGCCCTCCTCTTCGCTCACGGCGGCGGATGGGTGCTCGGCAACCTCGACACGGTCGACGGCTCCTGCCGGACGCTGGCCAACGCCTCCGGCTGCGTGGTCGCCTCGGTCGACTACCGCCTCGCTCCCGAACACCCCTTCCCCGCCGCCATCGACGACACCCTCGACGCCTTCCGGTTCCTGCTCGCCGAGGCGGGAGCCCTCGGCGTCGACCCGTCCCGAGTCGCCGTCGGCGGCGACAGCGCCGGCGGCAACCTCGCCATCGCCTCCTGCCTGAAGGCCCGGGAGCTTGGCGAGCCCTTGCCCGCCTTCCAGCTTCTGATCTACCCCGTGGCCGACTCCTCCTGCTCCACCCCCTCCTTCGAGGAGTTCGCCACCGGCTTCGGGCTCACCCGGAATGCCATGCGGTATTACTGGCGTCAGTATGCCCCCCGCCCCGAGGACGCCGAACACCCCCTCGCCAGCATCCTCCGCGCCGATCTCGCCGGACTGCCCCCCGCCTTCGTCCTCACCGCCGAATACGACCCCCTCCGCGACGAGGGGGAGCAGCTCGCCCGCCGCCTCCAGGACGCCGGCGTCCCCGCCACCCTCCGCCGCTTCGACGGCCAGATCCACGGCTTCTTCCACCTCGGCCACCTCATCCCCGACGGGAAGACGGCGATCGCCGAGGCCGCCTCGGCGCTGCGGTCGGCCCTCGGGGCGTAAGCCGATCCGTCCTCGACACGACGATCGATCGATCCCCCCGCCACCCCCCCCGAGGGGGACGGGCCCCCCTCCCCGGCGAACCTCGCCCGATCCTAGAAGACCAGCACCAGCCCCGTCGACACCAGCGCCGCCAGCCCGGCCACGGCTAGCGCGATCGGCGCCTGGGTGGTGACGTGATCCATCAGGTCGCAGCCGGTGAACATGCTGGAGAGGACCGTGGTATCGGAGATCGGCGAGCACTGGTCTCCGAAGACCGCCCCGCCAATAACAGCCCCAAAGCAAACCTTCACATAAAAAAGAATCGACGCCCACACCGCCCCTCCCTCGGCCGCCACCTGGGCGATCGTGCCGGGATCAACCCCGGCCCGGCCCGCGGCCAGGGTCAGGGCCAGCGGCACGGCGATCGGGAAGATCACCGCGTAGGTGCCCCAGGACGACCCGATCGAGAAGGCGATGATCATGCAACTGAGCATCAGGACCGCCGGCAGGAACACCGCCGGCAGCCGTCCCGCGAGGATCGAGACGACGAACCCGGCGGTGTCCAGATCCTTCGACACCTGGCCGAGCGTCACCGCCAGGCCGAGGATGATGGCCCCAACGGTCATGCTCTTGCAGCCGTCGAGGAAGCCGTCCATCGCCGTCCGCAGTGGCATCCCCTTGAGCACGGCGATCAGGACGGCCGTCGCTGTGCTGAAGAAGAACGCGTGGTTGATCATGTTCGTCTTCAACACCAAGAGCGGCACGATCGCCAGCACCAGCAAGACGCCCAGCGGCACGAGGAAGTCGACCAGCCCGACCCGGTAGCCCGGCTCGGGCGTCCCCTCGATCGCATCCAGGTCGACCAGCGGCCGGGCGCCGTGAGCGTCGAGCTGGCCGGTCTGGCGGGCGCGCTCAACCGCTCGCTTCATCTTGCCGCCGTACCAGGGGAGCAGGCCGAGGCTGAACAGCAGGGTCGAGGAGACGGCAAGAAGGCCGTAGAAGTTGAACGGCACCGATCGAAAGAACCAGGTGGAGCCGGCCTCGCCATCTGGAATGAGCACATAATTTCCAATCGCCGCCGTCGTCGCCCCGGCCACCAGGCCGCCGACGTAGAGCGGCCAGGCGTTGAACGGCAGGACCGTCGCCGCGGGAGAGGCGGTCGAGTCCACCAGGTACGACAGCTCCTCGTGGCTCACCCGGTTCCGGTCGCTCACCGGGCGGACGGTCGACCCGGCGAGCACGGTGCTCACCGTCCCTCCCTGGTGGAAGACCATGCCGACGATCCAGGCGAAGAACCGCGCCGTGTTCGGCCCCCGAACCACCTTCGCGCCCACCACCTCCGCGAAGTGCCGTGCCGCCCCGGTCTTCCCCCACACGCCCAGGATCCCGCCCAGGAACCAGAGGTAGACTAGCAGGATCGTCGCATACGACTCCGAACCCAGCGCCTTCAGGAAGAAGTCGCCGATGAAGTCCAGCTCCTTCGGGATCCAGAGGCCGGTCGCGATCCTCGCCTGCACGAACTTCACGCCCGCGCCGGCCACGATCCCGGCGAAGAGTGACAGGAGCACGTCCTTCGTCCAGAAGGCGAGTCCCAGGGCGATCACCGCCGGGATGAGCGAAGCGGCGCCGAACCAGCCCAGACGGCCAGCCATCGCCTCGCCGAACGCCGATCGATCGACCGCCCCTCCCCCCACATCCACCCCTCCCGCGGCGATCCGCCCCCAGGCGGCCGGCGGGACCGCGTCGGCCTGGCGGGAGATGACCCCGTCGCCGTCCCGGTCGAGGCGGTCGAACACGCGGTCGAGCCGGCGGTCGAGCGCCTCGGGGGCCTGCCTCGCCTCCGCCTCAGGGACGGGCCCGAACGCACCGAGCAGGCCGAGCAGCAGCGCCGGCAGGATCGAGGCGGGCCGGAGTCGACGCCGACCCGATCGGAAGCGAATCGCCAGAGACATCGGTGTCGATTGATCCCGAAAGGGAGGATGGTACGGGCCGACGGCCTGCCGGGCGATCACTCGCCCCCCTTCGGCCGGGAGCCGTCCCGGAGCAGCACCTCGGTCCGGAACGGCCGGG
Organism: Tautonia sociabilis; assembly: GCF_003977685.1. Lineage (GTDB taxonomy): Bacteria > Planctomycetota > Planctomycetia > Isosphaerales > Isosphaeraceae > Tautonia > Tautonia sociabilis. The sequence continues at coordinate 25,268 of NZ_RYZH01000064.1, forward strand.
GCGTTCCCTCGAGGTACAGCGACCTCGAGGGGAAGGCGAAGCCGACGCCCATCGACTCCAGGCGCCGGAACAGGGCAAGGTTGATCCGCTGTTGCAGATCCATGTACAAGTTGTAATCCGGGCTCAGCACGTAGTAGACAACCTCGAAGTCGAGCGACGAGTCGCCGAACTTCGCGAAGTGGGCGCGGTCGAATCGGGTCCGCTCCAGCCCCTCGACGATCTCTCGGACCACGCCGGGGATCTTCTCGAGCGTCTCGGCCTTCGTGGCGTAGAGCACACCGAAGGAGAAGGTCACGCGCCGCTCGGCCATCCGCTTGTAGTTGCGCACCCGGCTGCCGATCAGATCGGAGTTCGGGAAGATGATCTGCTCGCCGCTCAGGCTGCGGACCCTCGTCGTCTTCACGCCGATGTGCTCGACCGTTCCCATGTGGTCGCCGCTGATGATGAAGTCGCCGACCTCGAACGGCTTGTCGAGCACGATCGCCACCGAGCAGAAGATGTCCCCGAGGATCTGCTGCAAGCCGAACGCGACCGCGATCCCCCCCACGCCCAGACCGGCCAGGATCGGCGCGATCTGGACGCCGAAGCTGCTGAGGATCAGCATCGCCACGGTCGCCCAGAGCCCGGCCAGGGCGAAGAACCGCACCACGCCATGAGCCGTCCGGGCCGCCGTCTCGCTGAAGTTGGCGAAGCGGAAGCCCTGCCGCAGCGCCTCGTCGATCAGCCCCATGCCCCAGCGGCCGGCCTGGAGGAAGATCACCACCAGGGCCAGCGTCCGGATCGTCTCCTCGACCGACTCGCCTCGGCCCGGCACGTCAACCGATCGAAATGTGATGAACGATAACGCCAGAAAGGCGGCGAACGCGAGGATGCTGACTCGCCAGGTGTGGTCGACGATCTGGCAGAGGTAGTCGTCGTACGGAACATCCGTCCGGTCGGCCAGCTTCCTCAGCCGCACCCGGGCCGCTCCCAGCACCAGCCGAAGCGCCAGGGCCAGCAGCGCCACCAAGGCGAGGAAGGCCGACCACTGCGCGAGCGGGATGCCGAGGATCTCCCGAGCCGAGAGGAACGTCCGGATCTGCTCCCAGGTTTCGCCCATCGTCGGCCCTCGTCATCGGTCGGGGGTCGGTTCGAGAGCGACCTTAGCACGATCCTGCCGCCCTCGCAACGCGCGGACGAGCCGCATCGCGACCTCACCGTCCCGCCGCTCCCGATCCCCCCGCCTCCCGGTCCTCGGCGGCCGATCCGCTCCTCCACTCCAGCCCCAGCACTCCCGCCCACAACGCCTCATACGCCCGCACGACCGCCCCCTGGGAGAACCGCCGCTCCACCCGGGCTCGTCCCGCCTCGCCGAAGGCGGCCAGCCGTCCCCGGTCGGCCGCCGCCTCGATGAGCGCCGAGGCCAGCGCCGCCGGGTCGCCGGGGGGGACGAGCCAGCCGGTGCGACCGGGCTCGACGAGATCCTCCGTCCCCTCGACGGCCGTCGCCACCACGGCTCGGCGGGCGGCCATCGCCTCGAGCACGACGTTGGGCATCCCCTCCCAGCGCGAGGGGAGCACGAGCAGGTCGCTCGCCTTGAGCAGCCCCGGCACGTCGTCTCGCCTCCCGAGCCAGTGCAGCCGGCCGTCCGGAATCCTGGCCGACGCCCCCGAGCCGGCCAGCCGATCCCGCTCCGGTCCATCCCCGACGATCGCCAGGTGCCAGTCGGGCCTAGCCTCGACGACCCGGGAGGCGGCCTCCAGCAGCGTCGGCACCCCCTTCTGCTCGCCAAGCCTCCCGACGAAGAGGGCGAGCGTGGCGTCGGCCGGGACGCCGATGGCCGATCGATCGACGATTGAACTTGCGTCGATTGGACCAGGATCGATGCCGTTGGGGATCACGACCAGCCGCCGGGGGTCGATCCGCCCGACCCGCTCGGTGAACCGCCGCACCCCCTCCGAGACGCAGACCGAGCCGGCCGCCAGTCGAGTCGTCGCCCGGTCGACCGCCAGGTGCCAGCCCTTCCGGCGTTCGGCCACCCGGATCCCCCCCAGCACCCAGGGAGCGCCGGCCATCGGCGCCGCCAGCCGGCTGGCGATGTTCGCGTGGAAGAGGAACCCCTGCACCAGCTCCGGCCGGAGCTCCCGGAGCACCTCGGCCAGCCGGAGGACCGCCCGGACCGGCCGCCGGGGATCGACCCCCAGGCAATCGACCCGGATCCCCTGCTCCCTCATCGGCTGGGCCATTGGCCCCTCGGGGCCGAGCGCCACCACCGAGGGCTCCCACCGGGATCGGTCCAGCCCCGTCGCCAGGGAGACCAGCGCCCGCTCCGCTCCCCCCACGTCCAGCTCGGTGATCACCAGCGCGACCGGCACCGGGCGCCCGGGCCAGGGTCGTCGGGGGGCGGTGGCGAGGCGTCGGGCCAGCGGCGGTTGCACGGGGGAGCGGTCGTCGGGCGTCGGGGGATCGACGACCAGTCTAGCGGGGAGACGGGGAGGATTCGAGGCCGGCCCGACTCCGAGAGCGTCGGCCGCCCGCCACGTCCTGGCGGCCCTTTCCCGACGGGGACGCTCGACGAGGCCCTTCGCACGCGGATCGGGTTGCCTCGCCAACGGCCCCGAGCCCCCGGTTCGGGCCGCCGGGGGAGGGAATCGGCCGGGCTCGTCTGGTACAAGGGGACGAGCATCGGGGCCCCGTCGCCGAACCGGCCGGGGGCCGAACCCACCCCGAGGGAGAAGTACGACCGATGAGCGTCTCCATCCTGGCCGCCACCCTGACCGTGTTCGGGCTGGCTCCGGCCGCCCCTCTCGACGACGCCGCCCGGCTGATCGAGGCCCGTCGCATCTGGGACGAGGCACCGCACTGCGCCTTCACCGACCTGATCCGGTTCGACGGCCGATGGCTCTGCACCTTCCGAGAGGGCCAGCGGCACGTCTCCCCCGACGGGGCCATCCGCGTGATCGCCTCGGAAGACGGCGAGCGCTGGGAGCCGATCGCCCGGCTGACCTCCGCCTCGGCCGACCTCCGCGACCCGAAGCTCTGCACCTCGCCCGACGGCCGGCTGATGCTCACCGCCGCCGCGGCCCTGCACGATCCGGGAGACGGCGGCCGGCACCAGACACTGGCCTGGTTCTCCCAGGACGGCGCCTCCTGGGACGGCCCCCACCCGATCGGCCGCCGGGGAGACTGGCTCTGGCGGGTCTCCTGGCACGACGGCACGCCCTACAGCGTCGGCTATTCGACCGAGGCCGACCGGCCCGCCCGAGTCGCCCGGCTGTACCGGGGGGCCGACGGCCGGGCCGACGCCTTCGAGGCGATCGTCGACCCCCTCTTCGAGGCCGGAGAGCCGAGCGAGGCCACCCTCCGCTTCCTGCCCGACGGCCAGGCCCTCTGCCTGCTCCGCCGGGACGGCGCCGAGCCGTCCGCCCAGCTCGGCCAGGCCGAGCCCCCCTACCTCAACTGGACGTGGACCGACCTGGGGGTCCGGGTCGGCGGGCCGAACCTCATCCGGCTGCCCGACGGCCGGCTCATCGCCGTGGTCCGACTCTACGACGGCGGGCCCCGAACCGCCGTCTGCCGGCTCGACCCCGGGGCCGGGACGCTCACCGAGCTGCTCGCCCTCCCCTCGGGAGGAGATACCAGCTACGCCGGCCTGGCCTGGCACGCAGAGCAGCTCTGGATCAGCTACTACTCCTCGCATGAAGGCCGCACGGCGATCTACCTGGCCCGAGTCGCCCTCCCCGACCCCTCCTAACGCCCCATCGGACCGCGAGGCGAAGGGCGGACCAATTCGTCCGCAACCCATTTCTCCAAAACAACTTTCGCCATGACCCCCACCCAGACCCCCCGGTCCCCGAGGCGAGCCCGACCGGCCTCGGCACGGCACATGCACGCGAGAGTGTCGCCGCCGGCGCCGGATCGGCGGCCGGGTGCGACCGAGGGCTGTCGAGGACGGAGTTATGCTCATTCGTGTTTTTGATCGAGGGGCGGCGACGCTGATCGAGGCCCCGGCAGACGCGGTGGTGCATTACGGGAGGGTGCTGGGGCTGCCCGACCTGCTGGAGATCCGGGGGACCCAGGGGCAGGAGGCGGTGCTGCTGACCGAGTCGGTGGCGGTTTCCGCCGCCCGGCTCGGCCTGTACGGGCTGAGGCTCGTCGAGCAGCAGGCCGCCAGGGTCCGCTCCTGACCCCCTCCCGGGTGCCCCCCGGCCCGCCTCCCCGCGGCCGGGAGGACGGGACTCCGCCGAGTTCCCGAAACCGAGTCGCCCCCGAGGGCCCTCGCCGATTGTCCGGGCCGAGGGCCTCTCACGAGCGCCGCCGATCCGATTTCCCCGGCCAGTTCAAGGCTGTCGGGAGGACCGCAAGGGATGACGCGACGCGGCCGGGGCCGGGACGCTCCTGCCGACGGGTCGTCGTCCGGGAGCGGGGGAGGCTCCGGGTCGTCCGGCGTCTCCCGAGAGGTGCGCGGCATCCGCTCCGTCGCTCCTCATCGCCCCGGGTTCGAGACGGGTCGGCCGCCGCCCGGCCCCTCCCGGTGGAGGGGGCACCCGCCGGGCCAAGGCAGGGTCCGAGCGGCTCGAGTGTTGCGTGGAAGCTCGACCGGATGATGATCCGGCTCGACGCCTCCGTCCCGTTGCCCTATGATTTGGGTGGCAGGAACCGAGAGCACCCGGATCGGGTCCCGGGCCGAGAGGAACACCCGAGGTCGAAGCGGACTCGACGCCCCGAACGGCATGACGCCGAGGAGTTCACCGTGCGACCGATCCTGTTGATCGTCGAGGACGACCCGGCCCTGACGGAAGTCTGGCGGACCATCTTCGCGGCCCGGGGCTGGGAGGTCCGCTCGGCGGCAACCGTGGCCGAGGGGCTCGCCCTGCTGGAGCCCGCCCCCGACTACCTGATCCTGGATCTGCAACTGCCCGACGGCGACGGTGGGGCCCTGCTCCGTCGGATCCGAGAGACGGGCATGAAGACTCGGGTCGCCGTCACGACCGCCTCGGACGACCCCGCCTCGCTCGCCGGTCTGGAGCCCGAGGCGCTCTTCCGCAAGCCCGTCGACGTGGTCGACGTCTGGCGGCTGGGTGCCTTCTCCGAGGCGGGCTGAGCCCCCTGCTCGACGGCGGAGCCCTCGGGCCGGAGGACCGCGGCGGCGGTCAGGCGGCGGACCTCGATGCCGTTGGCGACGAGGAGCTCGGCCAGCTCGGCGGCTCGGACGGGGGTCTTGCCGGGCAGGAGGAAGACGTCGGGGGCGTCTCCCGACCGGCCGCGCTCGATCGCCTCGCCGCGGCCCTCGTGGAAGGTGCGGAGCAGGTCGGCCCGGCCGGAGGCGGCGGCCTGGACGGCGGCCAGGCCGCTGACGTAGTGGTGGCGGACGGCGTCGTGGTAGTGCAGGGGCTGCCCGTCGTCCCGGTCGACGACGAGGCCTCGGACGCCGGCCTGCTCCCAGAGCAGGCCGATGGCGCCGTGCATCATCGGCCAGGTGGAGCCGTAGCCGGGGTAGAAGGCGTCGAAGATCTCCCGGCTGGTGTAGGAGAAGCCGAAGCGGTCGAACTGCTCGGCCTGGAGGCGGCCGATCCGGGTGGCCCAGGCGTTTTGGCGGGGGGTGATCTGGGGGTTGAAGGGGTCGGAGGCGGGGTCGAAGTAGTAGGAGGCGTTGGCCCCCATCTCGTGGACGTCGACGTAGACTTGGGGCTGCCAGTCGAGGTAGGCGGCGACCTTGGCGCGCGTCTCGGGCTGGGACTGGAGGAACCAGTCCCGGTTCAGGTCGAACAGGTAGTGGTTGTACCGTCCCCCCGGCCAGGGCTGGAGCCGCTCGGTGGCCCGGGGGGAGGACTGGGGGAAGGCGCCCCGGGCTCGGCGGTGAGCGCCGACGAAGCGGTCCCGGCCGTCGGGGTTCTGGATCGGGTCGATGACGACGATCAGCTCGTTGAGCCAGATCCTCGTCTCCTCTCGGCGGTCGGCCAGGAGGGTGTAGGCGGTGATGAGGGCGGCGTCGCTGGAGGAGGACTCGTCGCCGTGGACGGCGTAGGCCAGCCAGAGGACGGCGGGAGCGCGGTCGATGAGCGTCTCGGCCTCGTCGGGGCCGAGGGCCCGGGGGTCGGCCAGCAGGAGGTTGTCGGCGCGGGCCTCGTCGAGGCGGGCGATCGTCTCGGGGGCGCTGAGGACGAGGTAGACCAGGTCGCGGCCCTCGACGCTCTGGCCGTAGCGGACGAGCCGGCAGCGGTCGGGGGCCGCCTTGGCCAGGGCCTCCAGGTAGCGGAGCACCTCGGCGTGGCTGGAGATGTCCGCTCCCCAGGAGTGGCCGACGACCTCCTCCAGGGTGGGGATGGCGGGGTCGGCGTCGATCTCCGGCATCGGCAGCAACCAGCCGGGCTCTCCCCGCTCCTGGCCGTTCGCCGGCGCGGCCAGGGCGGCCAGGATGAGGATGACGGCGGCCGCCCACCGTCGCCGAGCCGACTGCGGATGTCGCATCGCGGGAGGATCTCCGGGGGTCTCGGTCCGGGGAGGCCCTGACCGGCCGCCCTCGGAAGCCGCCCCGTTATCCTCGTCCGCGATGGTCCCGTCAAGCGCGAGGCGTCTGGCGGCGGGGGGCTCAGAACAGCTCGGCGATCGGGGAGCCTCGGTCGACGATCGGGCGGGGGCGGCCGTCCTTCTCCTCGTAGTGGGCGTCGAGGGGGACGCCCATGTGGCGGTAGATGGTGGCGGCGAGGTCGCCGGGGGTGACGGGGCGGTCCTTGATGTGGCCGCCGTCGGGCATGGTGGCGCCGATGACCTGGCCGTGGTTCAGGCCGCCGCCGGCCAGGCACAGGGACATGACGTGGGGCCAGTGGTTGCGGCCGTCGGTGCTGCCCTGGGTGCCGAGCTGCGGGGTGCGGCCGAACTCTCCCATGGCGACGACGAGCACATCGTCGAGCAGGCCGAGGCGGTCGAGGTCGGAGACGAGGGTGGTGATAAGGTGGTCGAACAGGGGGAGCAGCGGGCCGAGCCCCTTGGTGATGCCGCCGTAGGGGGGGATGTTGTCGCCGTGGGTGTCCCAGGTGCCGGAGGCGGGGTGATAGCTCAGGTCGAGGGTGACGAAGGCGGCGCCGGCCTCGATGAGCCGACGGGCGATCAGGGCCTGCTGGCACCAGAGGTGCTTCCCGAAGCGGTCCCGGATCTCCTGCGGTTCGCGGTCGAGGTCGAAGGCGTCCCGGGCGCGTCGGCCGGCGAGGAGCTCGACGGCCTGCTGGCCGTAGTCGTCGAGGGCGTCGACCTCGGCGGAGGAATCGATGGCGCGCCGGGCGTCGTCGAACCGCTCCAGCAGGGAGCGGCGGCCCCGGACCCGGGCTTCGTCGAGCCCGGCAGGGAGGGTGAACAGCTCGGCCTGCGTCATGCGGCCGGTGTCGACGCCGACGTTCGAGTAGATGGGCAGGCGGGCGGCCTGATTGGCGATGAAGGGATCATATTCCTTGCCGAGCACACCGGCATAGGCGATATGAGAGCGGGAGGTCTGGAAGGCGATGTAGGGGGGCATCGCCGGGTGGTTCGCGCCGTGGTACTTGGCGACGACGGAGCCGATGGCCGGGTAGGAGTCTCCCCGGGGGTTGACTCGGGGGGCGGCCTCGAGGTTGCCGGTCTGGAAGACCTTGTTCGGCTCGTGGTTGCTGTGGGTGGCGTCGACGGACCGGATGATGGTGAACTTGTCGAGCATGGCGGCCTGCTTCGGCAGGTGCTCGCAGAGGGCGACGCCGGGGATCGCCGTCTGGATGGTGCCGAAGGGGCCTCGGTTCTCGTAGGGGCGGTCGGGCTTGGGGTCCCAGGTGTCGATCTGGCTGGGGCCGCCGGCCATCCAGAGGAGGATGACGGCCTTGTTGCCGCCGATCGGCCGGCCGAGGTCGGACGCCTCGGCCCGGGAGCGCAGCAGGCCGGGCAAGGTCAGGCCGGCCATGCCCGCCATGCTCGCCTTGAGCAGGTTGCGGCGGGTCTGGAGGATCAGGCCTTCGGGCTCCCTCGCGTGGAAGTGGGTGAAGGCGTGGCGGTGGTCGTGGGCGGGACGGGGGTTGCCGAAGCTCATCCCGAGTCTCCTGGGGCGGG
>NZ_RYZH01000065.1 GCF_003977685.1 Tautonia sociabilis
GCCGGCGGGGGCGGGGCGGTCACGGGTGGAGTTCGATGTGCCTCGGGGCATGCTGCTGGTCGCCCTTCCGGGGGAGGGGCCGGATCGGGAGCGGGCCGGACCGCTGGCGCTGGTCTCGGCCGATCGGGTGATCGGCCGGCCCTGGGCCCGATCCTTCCCGATCTGGAGGAGAGGCCTGCTGGGCTGATCTCGGAGGCCTTCCTCGGCGGGAGCCGGTCCGAGAGAGGAGGGGCCGGGGCGATCCCGACCCGGATCGGCTCCGGCCGCCGGGGTCGAGACGACTCCGGCCACCCCCGGAATTCTTCGGAGCCCCAACTGCGGAACTCCTCTGGAGATCGAGAGGGCGAGGGGGGAAAAACCAGGCAGGGCGGTTCGCGGCTCGGGCGCGCTTGCTATAGTAGTGGGGGCCGCCGGGCTCGGCCGACGTTGCGCCGGGGGGCGGCCCTCCTCTTCTGTTGCCTGCGGTCGGATCGCATCCCGATGGAACACCTTTGGGCCCCGTGGCGGGCGGCGTATGTTGAGCAGAAAAGCCCGCCGCCGGGAGAGGGGCCGGCCTGTTTCCTGTGTCGGGGCCTGGCCGAGAAGGACGATCGGGGCAACCTGCTGGTCTGGCGTCGCCCGCACTCGGCTGTTTACTTGAACCGATACCCTTACAATAATGGTCATCTCCTGGTCGCCCCTCGGGCGCACAAGGCCCGCCTGGGAGAGCTGGAGGGCGCGGAGCTGGCCGAACCGGTGGAGACGATCCGGCTGCTGGTCGACGTGCTCGATCGCGTCCTGCGGCCGGACGGATATAATGTCGGGTTGAACCTCGGTCGATCGGCCGGCGCGGGGTTGCCCGGGCACCTGCACTGGCACGTCGTCCCGCGCTGGGACGGCGATACGAATTTCATGCCCGTTCTTTCCCGGACCAAGGTTATCGTCCAGAGTCTCTTGGACTTTTACGACCGCCTCGCCGCGGAGCTGCCCCGGGACGGGGAGGGTGCGAAGGCATCGCCTTCGGGCTGAGCGGGTATCCCTGGGAGGCGGGCGGTCAGGCCGATCGCCTCGGAGTCACCGGACCATGTTGCTGGTCGCGATTCGAGCCGTGTTCATCCTGGTGGCCGGCGGGCTGGCGGCCCGGCTGGCCACCCTGGCGGGCGGCCCTCCCTGGGCGCCGGCGGTGATCTTCCCCATCGTCATGGGGGGGGCGGCGCTGGTGGTGGTCATCGACGTGCTGACCCCGCGCAAGCGCATCCAGACAATCTCGGCGGTCTACTTCGGGCTGATCGTCGGGCTGATTCTCAGCTACTTCCTTCAGCTCGCCTTGCAGCCGACGGTGGATATGTTCGCCGGGGGGACCGGCTCGGGGGTGGTCCAGGCGATCTTCGCGCTGGTGACGGTGGCGATCTGCTATTACACCGTCAGCACCCTGTTGCAGACCAAGGACGACTTCCGCTTCATCATCCCCTACATGGAGTTCTCCAAGGAGGTCAAGGGGGCCAAGCCGCTGGTGCTGGACACCTCGGTGATCATCGATGGCCGGATCGCCGATGTGGCCGAGGCGAGGGTGCTGGATCAGCCCCTTGTCGTGCCTCAGTTCGTTTTGCAGGAGCTGCAGGGGATCGCCGACAGCTCGGACAAGCTGCGGCGCAACCGAGGCCGGCGCGGGCTGGACATCCTGAACCGGCTGCAGAAGTCGCAGGAGGTCGAGATCCGGATCTTCGACACCGAGCTGCCGGAGCTCAACGGCATCCGGGAGGTGGACCAGCGGCTGGTGATCCTGGCGAAGCACCTCGACGGCAAGGTGGTGACCAACGACTACAACCTGAACAAGATCGCCCGGTTGCAGGGGGTCGATGTCATCAACCTCAACGACCTGGCCAACGCCCTGAAGCCGGTCGTGCTGCCGGGGGAATCCCTGGCGGTGAAGCTCATCAAGCGCGGCGAGGAGCCGGGGCAGGGGGTGGGCTACCTGGACGACGGCACGATGGTCGTGGCCGAGCAGGGGGCCGGGCACCTGGGAGAAGTGGTGCGGATCACCGTCACGAGCGTTTTGCAGACCAGCGCCGGGCGTATGATTTTCGGCCGGTTGGAAGGTGTGACCTCGGGCCACGGGGCTCCTCGCGGGCATTGAGCCGGCCTCCGATGGCGTCTCCGTCTTCTCGGGACGACCCGGGGCCGGCTCTCCTCCGCGGGGGGGGCGATCGCGCTCGGCCCGGAGCGACGGGAACGCGGGAGCCTCTCCCGGGGGATCCGGGCTTGCCGCCGTTGCGGACGGCTCAGACGCGGCGGATGCGATTTCTGCGGTAGGCGTCGGCAAGGCGCTCGAGCAGGGCGATCTCGCGGCGGATCCGGGCTCCTCGCTCGGTGTCGGCGACGGTGCGGGGGGGATCCCAGCGGCGGAGCTCGGTGACCTCGGGGATGATGTCGACCCCGTCGGTGACGGCCGACTCGACCGATTCAAAGTGGTGGTGCAGCGCCAGGGCGGTGCGGCCGGGCTCGAGGACGAGCGTGTAGCCGTGGTCGCCGTAGGCTTGGGAGAAGGCGCCGTCGATCGTGACGGCCTTGCCGCTGCGCTTCAGGGGAGACTCCCCCTCCTCGACCTTCACCGGGACGTGCCCGTTGACGATCAGGCCCGAGGCCGGGTCGACGCCGAACTCCTCGAGGACCTTGTCGCAAAACCAGGGCTCGTGGATGAGCCGGAAGTACGGGTTCTTGGTTTCGTGTCTGGGGGCGGGGTCGGCGACCAGGTCGTTCTCGAAGGTGGCGATCTTGTCCTTGCCGAAGAGGGGGGAACGGGCGCCGCACCAGAGATACCAGAGGGTATCGAGGTCTCGGGGGTCCCGGCCGTGCAGGACCCGGACGAGCAGCTCGTCGAGGGCGTCATAGAGGGCCTTGCCCGCCCGGGGCCTCCCGTCGATCTCCAGGGGGAGGAACTCGCCGAGGTCGTCGCAGGGGACGCAGCCGTGGAAGATCAGGTGGCGGTCCCGGATGCGGTACATCGAGCCGCGGGCGACTAGGAACTTCATGTGCTCCCAGAGCGTTCCGCTGGACAGGAAGGAGGCGCGGATGCGGTCGAGGCAGGCCCGCTCGGCGGGGCTGAGGGAGTAGGGGTCGGCCGGGTCGAGGGTGGGGAAGTGGGTGTCGGTTAGCGGGTAGCGGCGGCCGGCGATCTCGACCGTGCCGTCGCTCAGGTCCATGCGGTGCAGCAGGCGGCGGTCGGCCAGCTCGAACTGGGGGTTACGCTCGGCGAGCTGCCCTTCGAGCTTGAACTGCATGATGGCGGCGGCCTTTTGCATCCGACGCATCGTCTCGGCGTCCCGGAGGCCGGTCCCCTTGACGCGGAAGGCGTCGGCCGGATCGTCGGCATACTGGTCTCGGACGAGGGCCTCCAGCGGTTGCAGGGTGATGCCGTAGCCTTCTTCGAGCTGGGAGAAGCGGCGGTAGCGGGCCGAGATGCGCAGGACGTGGGCGATCAGGGCCTCGTGCCCGAGGCAGGCGCCGAACCAGGCGGCGTCGTGGTTGCCCCAGATGAAGGCGAGGTTGGGCTGCCGCATGAGGCGGTTGAGGACGCGGTCGCCTCGGGGGCCGCGGTCCCAGCAGTCGCCGGCGAGGATCAGCTCGTCGATCGCCAGGCCCCGGAGCACCCGGGCGGTGAGGTGGACCAGCCGCAGCGCCTCCTCCTGGCGGAGCAGGGCGTCGAGGACCGCCTCGAAATAGGCGGGGGGCCGGCCGCCGACGGGCTCTTGGATCAGCTCGAGGAGCAGGTCGGCGTAGGAGGGGGGAAAGGCGCGTCGGCAGGCCCCGAGGCTCCGGCGGCGGGCCAGCGCCCGGATGACCTCGAAGAGATCGGGCAGGACGCGACGCGTGAACGCCTTGCGGGCCTCGACGTCGTCGATGCGAGTGCCGAGGCGGTCGAGCGTCTCCCTCGGGTAGAAGATCAGCGTGATCAGCTCCAGCAGCTCCTCCGGCGACTTGCGGCCGGCGAAGATCCGCTCGACCAGCGGGCGGAGGGTCCCCGAGGCGTTGTTCAGGACGTGGCGGAGCTTCACGTCGTCGCCGTGGACGTCGCTGATGACGTGGATCGTGTCCTTGGGCAGCGTCAGCTCGGCGGAGAGCCGAGCGATCTCCGCGACCACCGACTCGGGGTCGGGGAAGCGTCGGGCCAGGTGACGCAGGACGGCCAGCTCGTCTTCGGGATCGGGCAGGGTCGGGCTCATCGGTCCTCCTGGCGGTGGTGTGGGGCCTCGGGAGCAGGCCCTCTCGCCGATTCTGCGCCGCGGGAGGTCCCGATGCCATGAGCGGGCCCCCCATCGGCCCCGGAGCGAGGGACCGATCGGCCCCGCCTCCCCTCGCCATCCGGTTGCCGGGCGCCGGGGCGAACTGTTAAATTGCCGTTGAACATCGGTTGGGGGCCACGTGCCGAGGCCCTCGGCCGGCAACGACCGCCCGGGGCGGGGTCGATCCCCGCTCGGGCCTTCGCCCGATCGCCCCGATCGGAGGGGAACGCACCATGACCATCCGCCGATCGATCGCCCGGGCCGTGATGGCCCTTGCCGCGGCGAGCATCGTCTCGACCGCTCCCGGGGCGGTTGCGGCCGACCCGCCGGAGGCGGGGGCCCGGCCGCTGACCTTCGAGGCGGACGTGCGGCCGATCCTCAAGGAGCATTGCTTCCACTGCCACGGGGAGGAGGAGCGCCCCCGGAGCGGGCTGGATCTGAGGTTTGTCCGCACGATGCTCGACGGCGGCCTCACCGGAGAGGCGATCGTCCCCGGCGACCGGCAAGGGAGCTTCCTCTGGGCCCGGATCGAGGCCGATGAGATGCCGCCGGGCGACGCCAAGCTCTCGGCCGAGCAGAAGGCGACGATCGGCGCCTGGCTCGACCAGGGGGCGCCCACCGCCCGGCCCGAGCCGGAGGAGATCCCGGGGCCGGGGGAAATGATCCTCACCGAGGAAGACCTCTCCTTCTGGTCCTTCCAGCCGATCCGAAAGCCCGACGTGCCGACGGTCGGCCGGGACGACCAGGTCCGGACCCCGATCGACGCCTTCCTGCTCGATCGGCTCGAGCGGCAGGGGCTTGGCTTCGGACCCGAGGCCGATCGGCCGACGCTGATCCGGCGCGCCTCGTTCGACCTGCTCGGCTTGCCGCCGACCCCGGCCGAGGTGGCGGCCTTCCTCGCCGACGAGGCTCCCGACGCCTTCGAGCGGATGATCGACCGCCTGCTCTCCTCTCCTCACTACGGCGAGCGCTGGGCCCGGCACTGGATGGACGTGGCCGGCTACGCCGACAGCGAGGGATACTCCCTGGCCGACCCCGAACGCCCCTGGGCTTACAAGTACCGGGATTACCTCATCCGATCCCTCAACGCCGATCGCCCCTGGGACGAGCTGATCGTCGAGCAACTGGCCGGCGACGAGCTGGTGGGGCCGCCGTTCGAGGACCTGGACCCCGAGCAGGTCGATCGGCTCATCGCCACCGGCTTCCTGCGGATGGCCCCCGACGGCTCGGCCGACCCGGAGGTCGACCCGATGCTCGCCCGCAACGACGCGGTCGCCGAGACGATCAAGGTCGTCTCGACGGCGCTGCTGGGGCTGACCGTCGGGTGTGCCCAGTGCCACTCCCATCGGTACGACCCGATTGCTCACGAGGACTACTACCGCTTCCGAGCCCTGTTCGAGCCGGCCCTCGACGTCTCCCACTGGCGGACGCCCCGCGAGCGGCTCATCTCGCTCTGGACCGACGCCGACCGGGAGCAGGCCGCCAAGGCGGAGGAGGCGCGAGCTCGGATCAACGCGGAGCGGGCGAAGGAGATCGACGCCCTCGTCTCCCGGGTGCTGGAGCAGGAGCTGGAGGCCGCCCCGGAGGAACTCCGGCCGAAGCTCCGAGCCGCTCGGGAGACTCCGGCCGCCGAGCGGACCGAGGAGCAGCAGGCGATGCTCCGCGAGTATCCCCGGGTGCTCGTCACGCCGGGGAACGTGAGCCTCTACGACGCCAAGGCCCACCGCGACATCACCGCCAAGTACGACCGGCTCGCCGCCGAGGCCGAGCCGAAGCGGCCCCCCGACGACTTCGTGAGAGCCCTGACCGAGATCCCCGGCCAGGTGCCCGTCACCCGGGTCTTCGACCGGGGGGACCCGAATCAGCCTCGCCAGGAGGTCGCTCCCGGAGAGCTGTCGGTGCTGACGGCGACCGTCGGCACCCCCGACATCCCCATCAACGATCCCCAGTTGCCGACCACCGGCCGCCGGCTCTCCTACGCCCGGCACCTGACGAACGGCAATCACCCGCTGGTGGCCCGAGTGCTGGTCAACCGGGTCTGGATGCACCACTTCGGCCGGGGGATCGTTTCCTCGCCGGGAGACTTCGGCCGGCTCGGCGATCGGCCGTCGCACCCGGAACTGCTCGACTGGCTGGCGGCCGAATTCATGGAAGGGGGCTGGTCCCTGAAGCGCCTGCACCGGCTGATCATGACCTCGGCCGCCTACCGGCAGGAGGCGACCCGCCGCCCCGAGCTGGAGGAGGTCGACCCGGAGAATCGCCTGCTGGGGCGGATGAACGTCCGTCGCCTGGAGGCCGAGGCGGTGCGGGATGCGATCCTGGCCGTCTCCGGCTCCCTGAACCGAGCGTCGTTCGGCCCCCCGGTGCCGGTGGCGCCCGACGAGGCGGGGCGGATCGTCGTTGGCCGGGACAACCGGGACTCCGCCGGCAGGCCCTCCGGCGACCAGTCCCTCGGGGCCGAGGCCCTGCGGCGGACGCTCTACGTGCAGGTCCGCCGCACGATGCCGCTCGGCCTGACCGAGTCGTTCGACCCGCCGGATCTGTCGCCGAACTGCCCGGGGAGGGCGAGCTCGACGGTGGCCCCCCAGTCGCTCATGCTCATGAATAACGCATTCGTTATCGAGCAGTCGGAGGCGATGGCGGCCCGGGTCGCGTCGGAGGCGGGGGATGACCCCGGGGCCCGCATCCGGCTTGCCTGGGAGCTGGTCTTCGGCCGGTCGCCGGGGGACGAGGAGGTTTCCGGCGCGATCGCCTATCTCGAGGCCCAGCGCGCCGCCTTCTCGGGATCAGCCGGGAACGGGAACGGGAACGGGGAGGCGGAGGGCGATCCTGGCCTCCGGGCGCTGGCGACCCTTTGCCACGCGCTGCTGTGCTCGAACGGGTTCCTCTACGTCGATTGACGAGGGAGATCGCCATGGCGTCGAACCGGGGCTTCGGATGCTCGAGCCGTCGGCACTTCCTCGCCTCCCAGGGGGTGGGGATCGGATCGCTCGCGCTGGCCTGGATGCTGGAGCAGGAGCGGGCGACCGCCCGCCAGGAGGCGCCGAGAAAGCCGACCCTCGAACCGCCGACCTACGACCTCCTGCCCAAGGCCCCGCCCTCTCCCCCTCGGGCCAAGGCGATGATTTGCCTGTTCATGCAGGGGGGGCCGAGCCACTTGGACCTCTTCGACCCGAAGCCCGAGCTGGTCCGGAGGCACGGCTCGGTGTTCGACGGCGAGATCAAATACGACAACGCCGGCCAGGCCAGCTCGAAGCTCTTTGCCCCGCCCTGGAAGTTCCGGCGCCGGGGCGAATGCGGCATGGAGCTGAGCGAGCTGCTCCCCGGGCTCGGCGAGGTCGCCGACGACATCACCCTCATCCGGTCGATGCACACCGGGGTGAACAACCACGGCCAGTCGATCTCGGCCCTGAACACCGGGCGCATCCAGCGGGGCCGTCCGACGCTCGGCTCCTGGATCTCCTATGCATTGGGCACCGAGAACCAGAACTTGCCGGCGTATTGCGTCTTGACCGACCCCGGCGGGCTGCCGGTGCTGGGAGTCGAGAACTGGTCGAACGGCTGGCTCCCCTCACTCTACCAGGGGACGGCGATCCGGCCGACGGAGCCCCGCATCGCCGACCTCGACCCTCCCGAGCATTACGAGGGGGCCGTCCAGCGCCGGTTTCTCGACTACCTCGGCGCGATCAACCGCGATCACCTGGCCGGCCATCCCGGCGAGCTCGACCTCGCCGCCCGGATCAGCAGCTACGAGCTGGCCGCCCGGATGCAGACGGCCGCCTCCGAGGCGCTCGACGTCTCCGGCGAATCGGCGGCGACCAAGGCGTTGTACGGCCTCGATGATCCCGAGTCCCGGGAGTTCGGCACCCGATGCCTGATCGCCCGCCGCCTGATCGAGCGCGGGGTCCGCTTCGTGCAGATCTGCACGGGGAACCAGGACTGGGACCACCACGGCAACATCGTCAACGCACTGCCGAAGATGTGTCGCCGCGTCGATCGGCCCTCGGCCGCCCTGGTGCGCGACCTGAAGACGCGAGGGCTCCTCGACGAGACGCTCGTCTGGTGGGGCGGCGAGATGGGCCGCCTGCCGGTCATCCAGAACGAGCAGAACATTGGCCGCGATCACAACACCTACGGCTTCTCCGCCTGGATGGCCGGCGGAGGCGTCAAAGGCGGGTACGTCCACGGCGCCACCGACGAGTTCGGTCATCGCGCCGTCGAGAACCCCGTCTCCCACGCCGACTACCACGCCACGCTCCTCCACCTGTTCGGGCTCGACCACGCTCGCCTCTCCTTCCCGAGGCCGGGGGGCGAGGCGTCGCTCGTCGACGGCCAGGAGGCTCGGATCGTCACCGAGTTGCTGGCCTGACCCCGTTTGTGATCGAAGCGGACCAAGCAGACGCGGTCGGAGGGCCGGAGGGGAGTCGGCGCCGGGAGGGCCCGGGCTCGGTCCCCCTGCCGACGAACCGGGAGATGGCGCCCTCTTCTCCCACGGCCCATCCGGCCTCGTCGCCGGCGAAGCCGACCGCGTGGAAGCCCGGGGGGCCCAGGGGATTCCAGGACTCGCCACCGTCCTCGGAGCGATCGGAGCCGGTCGGACCGACGGCGATCAGCGCTGGCGGTTCCGCGCCCGGGACGAAGGCCACCGCTGACCGATAGCCTGCCGGAGGAGTGCCCGGGGCCAGCCGCCACGAGCGTCCCCCGTCGTCCGAGAGCGCGACGAACCCCCCGGCCCGCTCCGGATCGCGGTAGTCTCCCCCGACGGCGACCCCGTGGTCGCGGTCCCGGAACGCGACCGAGAAGAGGCCCGAGGAGGCGTTGTCGGCTCGGACGGGGGTTTCGTGGGCGGTCCAGGACGTCCCCCCGTCTTCCGACCGGAAGACCCGGGCCATCGCGCCTCCCCCGGTGACGAACCAGGAGAGGCGGTCTCCGAAGACCGTCAGGCAGGTGCCGCTGGCGGCGAAGGCGGCCTCGCCGGGCAAGGCCGGGGGCATCCCCTCGGGGGCGATCGGCTCCCAGGTCCGGCCCCCGTCTCCAGTGGTCAGGATCGAGAAGCGGCCGTCCACCGGATCGCCCAGGGCCAGGCCCCGGTCGGCGTTCCAGAAGGCGATGGCGTCGAGGAAGCCGGCGGGATCCCGGTTCGAGTACCGGAGCTCCCAGGTCTGGCCGCCGTCGTCCGTCCGGTAGATCCGGGACCGATCCCCCTCGCCGATCGAGAGCAGGATGGCGGTTTCGGCGTTGATCGCCTCGATGTCCCGGAAATCCAGATCGGCGGCGCCGGGGACCGGACGGTGCCGCCAGGTCTGGCCGCCGTCGATCGTCCGGAGGACCGTGCCCGAGGTGCCGGCGGCCCAGGCCACCGTCGGGGAGGCGGCCGACCGCCCCGGCGGTCGGGATCGGCGACTCACTCGGGGTCGGTCCCGCCGCCGTCACGAAGGAGGCCCCGGCCGGGGGGCTCTCGGGATGACCCAGCAGGAGTCGTGCGGGGCCATCCCGATGCGGGGGTAGTACGACCTGGCCTTCGGCGCCGCCAGGAGGATCAGCGTGGTTCTTGTGCCCGCCTCCTCGTGCGTGCGTCGGATCAGCTCCCGGCCGATGCCCCGACGCTGGAAGGCCACGTCCACCGCCAGGTCGGACAGATACGTGCAATAGTTGAAGTCGGTGATCGCCCGGGAGATGCCGACCAGCAGGCCATCGACCCGAGCCGTGACGATCACATCGGCGTGGCGGAGCATGCCCCGGATCGTCTCGGGCTCTCCCACGGGCCGACGCTCGGCGAGCGTGGACCGGACGAGAAGGTCGAGGAACTCCTCGGCCTCCAGGCCCGGTTCGAGGGCATAGGATACGTTGGGCGAACTCATTGGTCTGTCATTGTCTGGAGCCTGGTCCCGGCGGCGTCGAGGGCTGGGAGCTCCTCCTCGATGGGCCTCCGATCCGGGGGGACCCACGCCCGGCGGGCCTCTTCCGACGAAAGGACGCCCTCGGAGTCGTATCCCAGGCGATGATCCTTGCCGCCGCACGTCTCGAGGAGGTCGGCCAGCAGGGACGCGAGGGATTGCCCCCGATCCCGTTCGGCGCTTCACCTTCGGAGACTGAGCCCGATGCGTCACGAGCACGAGCACGAGCACCTGGAATTCGTCCGCCTGGTCATGGCCATGCACACCGCGCGGCCGGAGTCCTTCCGGACCCGGTCCGACGCGGCCCTGGAGCGGTCGAAGTCCCTGGAGAAGCGCGTCGATGCCCCCCTCAAGGCGGCGCTGAACGGCCAGGGCCCCCGCTTCGGCCTCGGCACGCCGGACTGACCAGGCGACCGCCGCGCAAAAAGAAAACCCGGCGTGGGGCATCGCCTGCCAAGGTTGCCCCCCACGCCGAGCCGGAAATCGCAGTTCCGATGGTACCGATTGTACCCGGGACGAAGCCCTCGGGTCAATCGCTCGAAAATGCGAGCACGCCTAAATACTCGGCACGATTCGCCGAATCTCCCGCGATCCGGTCGCAGCCAAAGGAGCGATCATGACGAGAGCCACCGAAGAGAGTCGAACTCTTAACCCCCGCTTTACGAAAGCGGTGCTCTGCCGATTGAGCTACGGTGGCCAATCGTAAACCGATGTTAGGGGCTGGGGACGGGGGTGTCAACGTCTGTCGGATGATTGCCCGGCGGTCGGCCCGGCCCGATGATCCCGGTCCACCGCGCCGTGCTGATCGACCAGGGGGGGCCATCGGCGAATTCCACGTTCTGGAAGACCTCAAGCCGGGACGAGGTCGACGAGTTTCGCGACGTCGCCCCGGTGAATCAGAGCGAGGGTGCCACCGCCGGCGACACGCCGCGGCTGAGGGCGTTGCGCTAAGCCTCCGGACGGGAATCATCACCAAGGTCGGTGCTCTTGTCGGGATTGAGCGGGTTGTTTGGCGATGGGGCGGGTTTTATGATGGGGCCGGGCCGGAGGATTCGGCGGGTTGAGTGCCGCTGGCCGGGGCCGAACGGGCGGGCGAGTCCTCTCCAAGACGCCCGAAGCAGGAGGAAGCGCGATGGCGATCGCCGGTGACGTCCGGGCGCGGGGCCGCATCTACGACGAGATCACGCAGTGCATCGGCAACACGCCGCTGATCCGGCTGCGCAGGGTCACGGAAGGATGCCAGGCGCAGGTCGTGGCGAAGCTGGAGAACTTCAACCCGCTCTGGTCGGTCAAGGACCGCATCGGCGTGGCGATGATCGACGCGGCCGAGGCCGAGGGGAAGATCAACGAGAACACGATCATCATCGAGCCGACCAGCGGGAACACTGGCATCGGCCTGGCCTTCACCTGCGCCGCTCGGGGCTACAAGCTCCGCGTGACGATGCCCGAGAGCATGAGCCTGGAGCGTCGTCGCCTGCTGAAGGCCTTCGGCGCCGAGATCGTGCTCACGCCGGCGGCCGAGGGGATGCCCGGGGCCGTCCGCAAGGCCGAGGAACTGGCGCGCGAGACGCCGAACTCCTTCATGCCTCAGCAGTTCCGCAATCCGGCCAATCCGGAGATCCACCGCAAGACGACCGCCGAGGAGATCTGGAGGGACACCGACGGCCAGGTCGACATCCTCGTCTGCGGCGTCGGCACCGGCGGCACGATCACCGGCTGCGGCGAGGTGCTCAAGGCGCGCAAGCCGGGCCTGCAGGTCGTCGCGGTCGAGCCGGAGGACTCGCCGGTCATCACCCAGACCCGCAACGGCGAGCCTCCCAAGCCCGGCCCGCACAAGATCCAGGGGATCGGCGCTGGGTTCATCCCGGAGATCCTCAATGTGGACATCATTGATGAGGTCGTCCAGGTCTCCAACGACGACTCCTTCGAGATGGCCCGGAAGCTGGCCCGGCTGGAAGGGATGCTCTGCGGGATCTCCTGCGGAGCGGCGGCCACCGGGGCGATCCGGGTGGCCAGCCGGCCGGAGAACGCCGGCAAGCTCGTCGTCGTCGTTCTGCCCGACCTGGGCGAGCGCTACCTCTCGACCCCGCTGTTCCCCGAATGAGCCCGACTTCCCCCGACTCCTCGTCGCCGGCCGGGGATCCGCTGGAGATCCCCGGCCCGATTCTGCTGGAGATGATCCAACATTGCCGACGGGAGGCGCCGATCGAGGCCTGCGGGCTGCTCGGCGGCCGCCCCCCTCGCGTCTCGGCGATCTACCCGCTTCGCAACGCCGCCGCCAGCGAGACGAGGTACGACGCCGACCCGGGGGAGCTGATCGCCGCCGTCCGGGACATGCGGGAGCGGGGGACGCGGATCCTCGGCATCTACCACTCGCACCCGAAGTGGCCGGCCGTTCCCAGCGCCACCGACCTGCGCGAGAATTACTACGAGGACGTCCCCCGGATCATCGTCTCGCTCCGGGCGCCCGAGGCCGAGGTCCGCGTCTGGCGGCTGGAGCCGGACCGCTTCGAGGAACTCCCCTGGCGGGTCGTCGCCGACGGTTGAACCGGCCCGCCGAGACCCGCTATACTGCCGGACCGGTCGCCCGAGGCGGGACCGGTCCGTCCCCATCGCACCGCCTTCGCCGCGATCCGGCCCGGCCGGATCGCCCCCACCCGAGCTACCAAGGCCCCCCGCCATGCAACGCACCCTTGTCATCTTCAAGCCCGACTGCGTCCAACGCCGGCTCGTCGGCCAGATCCTCCAGCGGTTCGAGGCCAAGGGGCTGCGCATCGCCGCGTTGAAGATGATTCAGGTCTCGAAGGAACTGGGCGAGCAGCATTACGCCGAGCACAAGGAGCGCCCGTTCTTCCCGGGGCTGATCCGGTTCATCACCGGAGGCCCGGTGGTCGTCGCCGTGATCGCTGGCCCGGAGGCCGTGGCGGTCGTCCGGGGGATGATGGGCAAGACCAGCGGCATCGAGGCCGCCCCGGGCACCATCCGCGGCGATTTCTCCGTCAGCAAGCAGAACAACCTGATCCACGGCAGCGACAGTCCCGAGTCGGCGGCCCGGGAGATCGCCCTCTGGTTCCAGCCGGAGGAGATCCTCGACTACGACCTCGCCGGCCAGGACTGGGTCGCCGAGTCCTGATTGATCGGGGGGCGGGCCCCTCCTCGGCTCGGCCCTCCCCTCGACTGGATTCGCCGGGCGGTCGCGACCGATCCATTCTCGGGCCCCGATCAAGGCCGACGGGGCCCCCCAGGAAGGGAAAGGGGGCGACGATGGCGACCGACGAACTGGCCCGGCAGGTCGCCGAGCTGCGGCGGGAGATCGAGCGGCACAACCGCCTCTACTACGTCGAGGCGGCCCCGGTCATCAGCGACCGCGAGTTCGATCGGCTGCTCAAGCGGCTCGAGGAGCTGGAGGCCGCCCACCCGGAGCTGGTCACTCCCGACAGCCCCACCCAGCGCGTCGGAGGGGCGCCGATCGAGGCGTTCGAGACGGTCCGCCACGCCGTCCCCATGCTCTCGATCGACAACACCTACACCCTCGACGAGATCCGGGAGTGGGACCGTCGCGTCCGCAAGGGGCTGACCAAGGGAGAGGCCGTCCGCTACGACGTCGAGCTGAAGGTTGACGGCGTGGCCGTCTCGCTCCGCTACGAGGGGGGCCGCCTGGTGCTCGGCGCCACCCGGGGCGACGGCGAGCGCGGCGACGACATCACCTCGAACCTCCGCACCGTCCGGAGCATCCCCCTGACCCTGGCCGACGACCCTCCTCCGGTGCTGGAGGTGCGCGGCGAGGTCTATATGACCAACTCCGAGCTGGTCCGCCTCAACGAGAGCCGTAAGCGGGAGGGCCTGCCCCCGTTCGCCAACCCCCGAAACGCGACGGCCGGCTCGCTCAAGCTGCTCGACCCGAGGATCTGCGGCCAACGCCGCTTGCTGTTCGTCGCCCACGGCTTGGGGGAGGTCCGCGGCCTGGAGGGCATCACCTCGTATGAGCAGATCCTCTCGCTCTTCCGGACCTGGGGCATCCCGGTCAGTCCGTACAACGCCTGCTTCGACGACATCGAGCAGGTGATCGCCCACGCCCTCTCCTGGGAATCCGGCCGCTTCGACCTGGACTTCCAGATCGACGGGCTGGTCATCAAGGTCGACGACCTCGGCCAGCGCGCCCGCCTGGGCCAGCGCTCCAAGAGCCCGCGCTGGATGATCGCCTACAAATATGAGGCGGAGCAGGCGATCACAAAAATCCTGGGCATCACCGTCCAGGTCGGCAAGACCGGCAAGCTGACCCCCGTGGCCGAGCTGGAGCCCGTGCCGCTGGCCGGCACGGTCGTCAAACGGGCGAGCCTGCACAACCCGGACGAGATCGAGCGCAAGGGGGTCCGCGTCGGCGACACCGTGGTGATCCAGAAGGCCGGCGAGATCATCCCGCAGGTCGTCCGGGTCGAGGCCGACGCCCGGGACGGATCGGAGGTCCCGTATGTCTTCCCCGACCACTGCCCGAGCTGCGGCGCCCCCGTCCATCGTCCTCCCGGAGCGGTGGACGCCCGCTGCCCGAACCCGCCCTCGAAATGCCCGGACCAGCTCAAGGAATGGCTCCGCTGGTATGCCCACCGCGACGCGATGGACGTGGACGGCCTGGGCGAGAAGCTGATCGCGCAGCTGGTCGACTCGGGCCTCGTCCGGTCGCTCGGCGACCTGTATCGCCTCGACGAGCAGACGCTCGCGGGGCTCGATCGCATGGGCAAGAAGTCGGCCGCCAATCTCGTGGCCGCGCTGGAGGCGAGCAAGCACCGAACGCTCGACCGCCTGCTCACCGGCCTGACGATCCGGCACGTCGGCACCCGGATCGCCGAGATCCTGGCCCGTCGGTTCAAGACGATCGAGGCGATCCGCCTCGCCTCGCTCGAGGAGCTGGAGGGGGTTCCCGAGATCGGCCACGTCGTCGCGGCCAGCGTTCGCGAGTTCTTCGACGACCCGACGCATCAGGCCCTGCTCGACGACCTGCTCGCCGCGGGCGTTTCCCCCGAGCCGCTCCCGGAGCTTCAGACCGCCGACGGGCTTCCGCTGGCGGGGAAGACCTTCGTCATCACCGGCACGCTCCCCCGGCGGTCCCGCGCCGAGGCCGAGGCCCTCATCAAGCGGGCCGGCGGCAAGGTGACGGGCTCGGTCTCGAAGAACACCTCCTTCCTCCTCGCCGGCGAGGAGGCCGGCAGCAAGCTCGAGAAGGCCAGACAGTTGAACATTCCCGTGATCGACGAGGAGGAGCTGGAGCGGATGGCCTCGGGAGTCGATGGCTGAAGCCGCAAGGCCGAGCGCCGGATCCTCGAGGCGACTGCCGTTGTCCCCTTGGCGGGGTTGTGGTAGGTATCGCCTGGGTCCCCAACGCGCAAGCCATCCCGCGAGGGGGGCGGACTCCTCCGGAGCGGCCAGGATGATCGACGGTCCCGGAAGGCCGATCCCGCGATGAGCGATCCCGTCGCGACGAGCACGCCGACGCATCCGGTCCCTCCCGATGCCGGGAGCCCGCTCGTCGTCCTGATCCCCGTCTTCAACGACTGGGAGGCCCTGCAACTGCTGCTGCCGGAGCTGGACCGGGTGCTGCTGGCCCACGGGCTGTCGGCCGACGTGCTGATCGTCGATGACGGATCGACGACCGCCCCGGGATCGCCCTTCTCGGGGTATCGCGCCCTGGGGCGGGTTTCGATCCTGGGGCTGAAGCGGAATCTCGGCCACCAGCGGGCGATTGCCATTGGCCTGGCCTTCGTCGCCGACCGCCTGCCGTCGTGCGAGTGCCTCGTCGTGATGGACGGCGACGGCGAGGACGACCCGAGGGACATCCCCCGCATGCTCGATCGATTCCGGGCCGAGGGGGGGCGGGCAATCGTCTTCGCCGACCGGACGAGGCGATCGGAGTCGCTGAAGTTCCAGGTCTTCTACAAGCTCTATCGGATCACGCATCGCCTCCTGACCGGCTTCGACGTTCGCGTCGGGAATTTCAGCGTCATCCCGAGGCGGTCGCTGGAGAGCCTGGCGGTCGTCTCCGAGTTGTGGAACCACTACGCCGCCGCCGCCTTCAACTCGAGGCAGCCGCACTGCTCGGTCCCCACCCAGCGGGCGAAGCGGCTGCAGGGCGAGCCGAGGATGAACTTCGTCCGGCTGGTCGTGCACGGGCTCAGCGCCATCTCGGTGCACAGCGAGCTGATCGGGGTCCGCCTGCTGGTGGTGTCCCTCGGGCTGATCGCGCTGGATGTGCTGGCCGTCGCGATCGTGGTCGCCGTCCGGCTGACGACCGAGCTGGCCATCCCCGGCTGGGCGACCACCGCCGTGGGGATCTCGGTGATCTTGCTGGCCCAGGCGGTGATGCTGGCGCTGCTGTTCTGCTTCGTGACCCTCAGCGGTCGACAGGGACTGACCTTCCTGCCGATCCGAGACTACGCGTATTTCGCCGGTCCCCTCCGCACCGTCTTCCCGGGTGAATCATGAGCGTGAGCATGGCTCGCTACACCTACGAGGGATCGGAACTCGACCTCTTCGCCGACGCCCGGGTCTGGAAGTCGACCCTGGCCCGGGAGCTGTCCCGGGCGCTTGGGCCGGAGGTGCTGGAGGTCGGCGCCGGCTTCGGCGGCACGACCCGGTTCCTCTGCCGGGCAGAGCGAGAGCATCGCCGCTGGGTCTGCCTCGAGCCCGACGCCGCCCTGGCCTCCCGCCTGGGAGCCGCCATCGCCGCCGGCGAGCTGCCGGCCTGTTGCCGGGTCAAGGTCGGCACGACCGCTGACCTCGTCGGCGATCCCCTGTTCGACACGGTGCTCTACATCGACGTGATGGAGCACATCGAGCAGGACGCCGAGGAACTCTCCCGAGCCGCGTCGTTGCTCCGTCCCGGCGGGCATGTCGCCGTGCTCTCGCCGGCCCACCAGTGGCTGTATACTCCCTTCGATCGCGCCATCGGCCATCACCGACGATACAGCAAGCGGACCCTGGCCGCGCTGACGCCCCCCGAGCTGGAGCCGGTGCGCCTGGCCTACCTCGACACCGCCGGGCTGCTGGCCTCGCTGGGCAACCGCTTCCTGCTCCGCAGCGCGATGCCGACCCCCTCCCAGGTCGCCTTCTGGGACCGCTACCTGGTGCGGGCCTCCCGGGTGCTCGACCCGGCGATCGGCTACCGGGCGGGGAAGTCGGTGCTGGGCATCTGGCGCCGCCGCGAGGGCTGACCCCGGGGCGTCGCTCCGTCGGATCGAGGGCGGATCGCCGGCCCTCCCCTGGCCATCGGGCGGGCATCATCGCATAATCAACGGGCCGCCCGGGGCATCGTTTCCGTCTGTTCCGCCATCCATCGCACCTCCCATGAGCGACGGCCCGACGCCCGACCCCCGGGGTTCGATCCGAGCCGATCCGGCCGGGGAGACGGCCGACCTCCGCGACACGGTCACCCTCGCTCCCGATGCCGACGCCGGCGCCGGCCAGGACGACGGCTTCTCGCTCCGGGACGAGCCCGAGCGCCCGCAGGTCGCCATCCGCCGCGCCTTCGGCAAGTACGAGCTGCTCTGCGAGCTCGGCCGGGGAGGCATGGGGGTCGTCTACAAGGCGAGGCAGAAGGACCTCGACCGCATCGTCGCCCTGAAGATGATCCTCTCCAGCCATCTGGCCTCGGCCGACCAGGTGGCTCGGTTCTACGCCGAGGCCCGCTCGGCCGCCCGGCTGCGCGACCCGAACATCGTCGGCATCTTCGAGGTCGGCGAGCATGGGGGTCAGCATTTCTTCACCATGGAATACGTCGCCGGCAAGAGCCTGGCGCAGGTGATCCGGGAAGGGGGGATGGGGGTCGAGACGGCCGCCCGTCTGGTGATGGTCGTCGCCCGGGCGGTGCACTACCTGCACGACCAGGGGATGATTCACCGGGACCTGAAGCCCTCGAACATCCTGCTCGACGAGGCCGGCAATCCCAACGTCTCGGACTTCGGTCTGGCCAAGGTGCTGGAGAGCGAGGAGCGCGTCACGGCCTCCAACGCCATCGTCGGCACCCCCGGCTACATGGCTCCCGAGCAGGCGGCCGGCAGGGGGAGGCAGGTCGGCCGGGCGAGCGACATCTACAGCCTCGGCGCCATTCTCTACGAGTGCCTCACCGGCCGCCCCCCGCACGACGGCTCGGCCCCGCTGGAGACGCTGGTGCAGGTCATCGAGGGAGAGCCCCCCCACCCTCGCCTGCTCAATCCGGCCGTCCCGAAGGCGCTGGAGAAGATCTGCCTGCAGTGCCTGGAGAAGGACCCCGCCGACCGCTACGCCTCGGCCCGAGACCTGGCCGACGACCTTGACCACTTCCTCCGAGGCGAGCCCGTCGAGGCCACTCGGGGAGGCCCCTGGCACCGCCTCCGACGCTGGGCGAGGAGGGAGCCCGCGCTGGCCTCCCGGCTGGGGACGATGGCGATCTGCGGCGTCATCGTGGCGCTGAACCACTCGCTGATCGCCTCTACCCGATCCGCCTCGTCGCTGGCCTTCACCGTGGTGCTCTGCTGGGCGATCGCCTCGTTCCTCTGCCAGCGGCTGCTGCACCGGCCCCGCTGGGCCGACCTCGGCCGATACGCCTGGTCGGCGGCCGACGTGCTGCTGTTCAGCCTGCTGGTCTACGTCAATCAGGGGCTGAACACCGCTCTGGTCTCGGGGTACTTCCTGCTGGTGTCGGCCTCGGGCCTCTGGTTTCGCGAGCGGATGGTCTGGCTGACCACCTTCCTCTCGGTCGCCGGCTACGCCGCGCTGGCCATCGGCCAGGGCTTCCCGGAGCTAGGGCAGGACTCGCCCTACCGGCATTTCGTCTTCGCGTCGGCGCTGGCGGCGTCGGGGTTCGTCGTCTCATACCAGGTCCGGCGCGTCCGGGCCCTGAGCAACTACTTCGAGCATCACCCCTTGCCCTGATCCCGGCCGAGCCTCACGGCAGCAGCCCGGCCTCCCGGAGCGCCTCCTTCGCCGCGCCGGCCGACTCGTCGGGGTCGCCTCCCGTGTCGACCAGGACCGCCTCGGGGCCGGTCGGGACCTCCCGACGGCTCACAGCGAGTTCGTAGATGCTCACATCGGCATCAGAAACGTCCCCTGAACGCCGAGCGAGCCGATCGCGGACGACTCCGGCCGGAGCCCGGCAGTCGAGGTACACCCCGGGGACGCACCGCCGGGCCGCCAGCCCCAGGAAGCGTCGGCGCTGGTCCTCGCTCCCGAACGACGCATCGACGACGACCCGGGCCCCCTCGAAGAGGAGGAGATCGGCGCGCCGGAGGCACTCGGCGTAGGTCCGCTCCGTCCATTCGGGCGTGTAGATCCCCTCCTCGAACCCGGCCGTCGAGGAGGCCTCGGGAGGGAGCCCGGCCAGCTCCTTGCGGACCTCGTCCGAGCGGATAACCTCGAAGCCGGCCTCCGCGGCGAGCCGTCGCGCCAACGTCGACTTGCCGACTCCGGGCAGCCCGCCGACGAGCACCAGTCCGGGCCGATCGGCCGGGGAGCAGAGCGTGGCGAGCGACAGCAGCCAGTGGCCCCTCGCCTCGGCGAGAGCCTCCGAGCGCTCGGCCTCGTCCAGCTCGGCCTCGGTCGTCGCGAGCCCCTCCACCTTGCCTCGGACGGCCGCCCGGTAGGCGAGATAGAACGGGAGCAGCGCGGCCCCCTCGTGATCCCCCGAGGCGTCGAGGTACGCGAGGGCGAAGCGATCGGCCTCGGCCCGTCGGCCCGAGGCGATCAGGTCCATCACGAGGAAGGCGATGTCCGAGATCGGGTCGAGCCGGCGCAGCCCCTCGTTGAACTCGATGCAGTCGACCACGATCAGATCGGCCGGCGGGTCGAGATCGGGGCGGGCGTACACATGGTCCATCCGGATGTCGCCGTGGCCGTCGCAGGGCAGACCGCGATCGGCTCGGGCTTCGATCCGAGGGCGGAGGCGCTCCAGCTCCGACCTCGTCTCGGCCCGCAGCCGGTCGAAGACGGCCCGGCTCACCGTGCGGCCGACGAGCGGGGACGACTCGTCGAAGTTCGCCTCGGCGTTCTTCGCGATCGCATCGAATCGCGCCGCCTCGGTGATCCGGGGGCCGCGATCGGACCGGCGGTGAAACTCGGCGAGGCGATCGGCCAGGGCGTCGAGCGGGTCGTCCCCTCGATCGAGCCGGGGGCCGAGCCGGTCGTTGTCGTCGAGCCGCTCCATCTTCACGGCCCACTCGATCACCTCGCCGTCGCCGCCGATCCGCGGCCCCCCATCATCCGAGCGGCAGACGGGCACGACGTCGAGATAGACGCCCGGCGCGAGCCGTCGGTTGAGCCGGATCTCCTCGTCGCAGAAGTGCCGGCGCCGGGCGAGCGTCGAGAAGTCGACGAACGCGAACGACACCGGCTTCTTCACCTTGTAGGCGAACCTCCCCGCGAGGAAGACGGCCGAGAGGTGCGTCTGGTGGACCTCGACCGCATCGGCCGGATGCGGGTACGCATCGGGATGCGAGAGGACCTCGATCAGCCTGGCCGTCTCCATCGGGGGGGCCTCGATCGTGTCAGTATCCGATCGCGGCGCCGTCCTTGCGCGGGTCGGAGCCGCCGAGGAGCACGCCGCGTTCCCGGTCGATCCGGATCGCCTGGTAGCCGCCGTAGCCGCCGGGGCGGTCGTCGAGCCGGTGCCCCATCGCCTCCAGCTTCTGGCGCACCTCCGGGCCGATGCCCGACTCCAGCGAGACGAAGCCGCCTCCCTCGCCCGGCTGGCCGGTCGGCTCGGAGGAGCCGAAGTGGCGGAAGCGGGGGGCATCGCCCGCCTCCTGGACATCCATCCCGAAGTCGATCATGTTGCAGAGAACCTGAACATGTCCTTGAGGCTGCATGTCGCCTCCCATCACGCCGAAGCTCAGCCAGGGGGCGCCGTCCTTGGTGACGAAGCCGGGGATGATCGTGTGGAAGGGCCGCTTGTGCGGCTCCAGGCGGTTCGCGTGGTTCGGGTCGAGCGAGAACCAGGCGCCGCGGTTCTGGAGCGGGAAGCCGAGGCCTCGGGGAACGTGGTGCGAGCCGAAGGAGTGGAAGTTGCTCTGGATCAGGCTGACGCAGTTGCGGTCCTCGTCCACGACGGTCAAATAGATCGTGTCCGATTCGAGCAGGCCGGGCTCGACACTCGCCATCGCCCGATCCGGGGAGATCAGCGTGGCGCGGCGGTCGGCGTACTCCTTGGAGATGAGCGTCTCGACGGGGACGTTCGCGAACTCGGGGTCGGCGTAGTAGGTCGCGCGGTCTTCGAAGGCGAGCTTCTTGGCCTCGATCATCAGGTGCAGGGCCTCGGCCGAGTTGTGGCCCAGGCTTGCCAGATCGTAGCGTTCCAGGATGTTCAACATCTGAAGCGCCGCGATCCCCTGGCCGTTGGGGGGCAGCTCCCAGACGTCGTAGCCTCGGTAATTGGTGGAGACGGGATCGACCCAGGTGCTTTCGTGGTCCTCGAAATCCTTCAGGGAGAAGAGCCCGCCGACCTCATCGGAGTAGGCGACGATCATCCGGGCGGGCTCGCCTCGGTAGAAGGCGTCGCGGCCCCCTTCCGCGATGAGGCGGAGGCTGCGGGCGAGGTCAGGGTTTTTGAACACGTCCCCATATCCCGGTGCCGATCCTCCTGGCAGCAGGCAAGCGGCCGACGAGGGGACGGCCGCCAGCGCCGGCTCGTCGGCCTTCCAGTTGGCGGCGATGACCTCGCTGACGGGGAAGCCCTCCTCGGCGTACTGGATCGCCGGTGCGAGGAGCTCGGCCATCGGCTTCGAGCCGAACCGCTCGTGCAGGGTCGCCCAGCCGTCCACGCAGCCGGGAACCGACCAGCTCAACGGGCCGTAGACCGGAACGTATTCGTATCCTTTCTTCTTCATTAGGTCGATCGACGTTCGGTACGGTGCCCGTCCCGACGCGTTCAGCCCGAGCAGTGTGCTGGATTCCGCGTCCCAGACGATCGCGAACAGGTCGCCGCCGATGCCGCACGACATGGGCTCGACGACGCCGATCACCGCGTTGGCCGCGATCGCCGCGTCGATCGCGTTGCCGCCCTCCTGCAACACGCGGACGGCCGCCTGCGCGGCCAGGGGCTGGCTGGTGGCGGCGATGCCTCCCCGGGCGACGACGGCCGACCGGGTCTTGTGGATCGGCCCGGTCGGGCGGTCGTGGGCGAGGGCCAGTCCGGTCATGGTCGTCAGCAGGATCGGGAGAAACGTGAACTCGGGCATGGAGCGGCTCCGAAGCGGAGGTCGGACAAGGCATCAGGGCAGGGGGGTGGCCGGCCCGAGGACGGTGGGCGGGGTGCCGCCGCGGTCGCGGAAGCCGAACCGCTCGTGCTGCATGTTGCGGAAGATCTGGAGTTCCCACTGCATGTGGTACATCTCGTCACGGAGGACCTCGACGGTGTGCTCCAGGGCCGAGACGCGGTCAGCCAGCTCCTCGGGGTCGGTGAGAGAGGGGCCCGGGTCGGCCGAGCCGGGGTCGTCGAACTGTTCGAGCCGGCGGCGGGCGCGGTCGCGTTGCAATCGAGTCACGTCACGCTCGGCGGCCATGGTGTCTCGCCAGGTGGTGGCCTCGGCGACTCGGAAGAGGGCCTGGCGGGCGGCGCCGACCGCGGCGGTGCCGGACTGGACGGCCTTGATGAATTTGTCCCGGCTGTGGATCTCCGAGGTCACCTGCGCCTCGGCCGCGGCGAGGCGGGCTTCCCGGGCGTTGAGCCGAGCCTCCTGGATGCGGACGTCGTCTTCGAGCCGCTGGCGAAGCTCGGCGCGGTCACGCTCGGGGCTGGGCGACTGGCGCAAGCGCCGGAGGGATTCCAGGCGGATCCGGAGCTCGTCCCGCTCGGCTTTTCTGGCTTCGAGCAGGGCCTTGGCCGAGGCGTGGCGCACCTCGACGAGCTCGACGGCCCGGGGGGGAGTGGCACCGCTCTGGTGTTGTTCCTGGGCGGTCTTGAGGACGTCGGTTTCCAGATCCAGGAAGCGGCTGGCCTCGATCACGCGAGACTCCCGGACGCGGAGCATCGCCTCCAGCGCGGCGATGTCCTCGGCCAGGTCGGCCGAGGCGGGAGCCTCGTCGGGGGCGGGATCATCCTCGGCGAAGGCGGCCGGGCCAAGGACCAGGATGGCGGAGAGCAGCGGCGCGAGCGGAAGATCGACACGCATGAATATCTCTCCGACGTTCATGGGGTTCGGCGGGCCGCGTCCTCCGCGAGGAGGCGGTCGATGTCGGCCCGGGAGGCGAGCGCGCCCTGGGCCCCGGGCTTCGTGACGGCGAGCGATCCGGCGGCGCAGGCGAAAACGGCGGCGTCGAGCGGAGGGCGGCCCTCGGCCAGGGCGACGGCGAGGGCCCCGTTGAAGGCGTCGCCGGCGCCGACGGTGTCGACCGCGTCGACCAGCGGTGCCGGCACGAGGTTCTGGCCCCACTGGCGACCGAGCACGAGGCAGCCGAGCTCCCCCAGGGTGACGATGACGCCGCAATCGCCGCGGTCCCGGAGGGCTCGGGCGGCCTCGACGGCCTGCTCGATGGTGGCGGCGGGCAGGCCGGAGAGCTCGGCGGCCTCCTCCTGGTTGGGCGTCAGGTAGTCAACATGGCGGAGCAGGTCGCCGGCCAGGATCGCCGGGTCGGCCGGAGCCGGGTTGAGGATGGTCGTCATGCCGGCCGCCTTCGCCCGGGCCAGCCCCCGGGCTACGGTGGGCACGGGGACCTCCAGGCAGGCCAGCAGCACGCCCCCGCTCGGGAAGGCGGCGTCGGGCAGGGCATCGATGTCGTCGGGGCCGAGCCGGGCGCTGGCGCCGGGGGCGACGGCGATGCTGTTGGCCCCATCGTCCCCCACGAAGATGAGCGCCACCTGATTGGAGACGCCGGGCACGGTCTTCGCGAACGAGAGGTCCAGGCCCGCTCGGCGGTCGTGCTCGATGAGCAGGCGGCCGAAGTCGTCGTCGCCGAAGGCGGTGAGGAAGGTCACCTCGGCGCCGGCGCGACGGGCGGCGACGGCGGCGTTGGCCCCCTTGCCGCCGGGCCCCCGGAGGAGGTCGCCGCCGAGCAGCGTCTCTCCCGGCCGGGGGAGGCGGGGGAGGCGGATCGTCAGATCATAACCGCTCGATCCGAGCACGACGACGAGAGGCATGGCGGTGGCTCACTTGCCGATGCAGAATCGCCGGAAGATGCGATCCAGGATAGCGTCGTCGATCTCGGCGCCAATGATCCGGCCGAGTTCCTCGACCGCGTCCCTCAGGTCGACGGCGACCAGTTCGTCTCCGGAGTCGAGCCGGATCGCCTCGGCGGCGCGGCCCAGCGCGGCCGAGGCTCGGGCCAGACCGTCCCGGCACCGGGAGGAGGTGAGGCCGGCGGGGTCGTGCTCGGCCTCCCGGCGGCGGAGGGCGTCGGCGATGGCGACACGGAGCCGGTCCAGCCCGAGTCCCGACTCGGCGCTGGTGGCGAGGGCGTCTTCCGGGGGGGCGGCATCCGGGGAGAGGTCGGCCTTGGTCCAGACGACCAGGCGGGGGCGGTGATCCTGGGGAGGCCGGGCGAGGGGGGGGGCGTCCGCCGGCCGGCAGTCGAGCAGCAGGTCGGCGCCGGCCTCCTGGGCGTCTCGGAGGGCCTGGGCCTGGGCCTCGATCGGATCGTCGGCGTCGTCGAGGCCGGCGGTGTCGATCAGCTCGACGGGCAGGCCGTCGCACGAGATTGGGGCGGAGAGGTAGTCCCGGGTCGTGCCGGCGACGGGGGAGACGAGGGCGAGCTCGGCGCCGGCCAGGGCGTTGAACAGGCGGCTCTTGCCCGCGTTCGGCGGCCCGACGAGCACGACCCGGGGCCGTCCCGAGGGGAGGTCCCGGCCCCGGAGGCGGTCGGCGAGGGCGGCGACCTCGGCCGAGTCTCGGGCCAGGGCGTCGGCCAGTTGCCGGCGGGCCAGGGGATCGACGTCCGCCTCGTCGACGAAGTCGAGCCCGGCCTCCAGGTGGGCGAGGGTGTCGAGCAGGCGGTCGCGCAGCCGATCGATCGGCCCGGCCAGGCCCCCGGCGAGCTGGCGGAGGGCGGTCTCGACCTGGGCGGGGGTGGTCGAGTCGATGACGGCAAGCACGGCCTCGGCCCGGGTCAGGTCGATCCGACCGGAGAGGAAGGCCCGCAGGGTGAACTCTCCCGGCTCCGCGAGCCGGGCCCCCCGGTCCAGGCACCGGCCGAGCACCAGGCGGAGCAGGGGGGGGGAGCCGGTGGTGTGGAGCTCCGCCATCGGCTGGCCGGTGTACGTCCGGGGGCCGGGCCAGAGGGTGATGGAGCAGGGCAGGGGAGTGCCCTCCAGGTCGATCCGGCCCTGGGACCACCAGGGGCGCCGGCCCGGAGGCGGCCCTCCCGCATCGAGCCGGACGACCTCCAGCCCGATGGCGATCGCCCGGGGGCCGGAGAGCCGCACCAGGCCGCGCACCGCCGGCCCGGGGGGGCTGGCGATGGCGGCGATGGTGTCGGCCGGGTCGGGGGTGGCCATCGGGAGGGGGAAGGTCGGACCTCGGAATGCCGGGCGATCCCGACGGGGAGCCCTCGCCTCGGATCCGGACTCGGGATGGCGAGGCGAGGCGAGGCGAGGCGATCGGGCCGGGCGGCTCAGCGGCGCTTGCCGGGCTTGGTCTTCCGCTTGGGTCGGGAGCGGTCGCGGTCGCGGTCGGAAGGGGCGGAGGAGGCTCCGGTTTCCAGCTCGCGACGGCGGCGTTCGAGCTCCTCTCGGCGGTAGGTGGTCTCCTTGGCGGCCTCCTTCATCAGCTCGTCGAGCTTTCGGGAGAGCCAGCCGCCCCTCGGGGCGCCGCCGCCGGAGGAGGGGCCCTTGCCGTCGGGCCCGTCGTCGCCGGTCCCTCCGGGGCCCGCGCCGGGAGCGGGGGACTTGGAGAGCTTCGGTAAGAGCAGGCGCTCGCCGATCGACCAGATGCTGCTTGTGATGAAGTAGAGTGCCAGCCCGGCGGGGACGCGGTAGAACATGAGCATCATAAAGATCATCATGAACTTCATGATGCGCTGCTGAGCCTCCTGCTCCGGCGTGGTGGCCGGCGGGGTGAACAGCTTCATCTGGAGGAAGAACAGGGCGATCACCCCGAGGGGAAGCAGGTTGAAGTAGGGCCCCAGCAGGGGGATCTCGAACGGGAACCGCACCAGCATGTCGGGCGCGGCCAGGTTGTCGATCCAGAGGAACTGGGCCTGGCGGAGCGAGACGCTGACGTTGAGCACGCGCCAGAGCGTCATGAAGATCGGGATCTGCACGAAGACCGGCAGGCAGCCGCCCAGGGGGTTCACCCCGTGCTTGCGGTAGAGGGCGAAGGTTTCCTGGGCGATCTTCTGCTGGTTTTCCTGGCGCTTCTGGGGGTCGACGCCCTCGGTCGGGTACTTCTTGCGCAGCTCCGCCATCTGCGGCTGGAGGTCCTGCATCTTCTTGGCCGAGGCCGCCTGCTTGCGGCTCAGTGGGAAGAGGGCCATCCGGACGACGATCGTCAGCAGGATGATCGCGATGCCGTAGCTGCCTCGAGTCCCGCCGAACCAGCCGGAGATGGCGACGGTCATCGCGTAGATGTTCTCCAGCAGCGGCCCGATCACGTAGACCGACAGCAGCGCGACGATCGGGTCGACGATCGCCCAGAGGGCGTCGAACAGGAAGCCGATGACCGGGATCCGGCCGACCTGGCGGTAGATGGCCAGCCCCTCGGCGTCGTAGGGGCCCAGGGCCGCATCCGTCTTTGGCCCGGCGAAGAGGGTGTAGGCGTGGGCCACGTGGTCCCCGGGGGCCAGCTCGATCGGCTTGGAGACGAGGTCGACCGAGACGTCCGCCTTTTTCAGTTCCCGGGAGTCGGCATCGACGACGGTCATCGACGCCTCGGCCACCTGGACCGAGGGGTTTGCCGGCTTCAGGAAGGTGGCGAAGTACTGGTTCTCCTGGCCGGCGAAGGCGGTCGGGCGCGCGTTGTTGACGTAGTCGGGCCCGTCGGGGTCGCTGGCGACGTCGTAGGAGGAGTAGGTGTAGACTTCCGCATCTTTCCCCTCTCCCTTGCCGAAGTAGACGTTGCGGAAGGTGTGGGTGTACCACTCCCCCTCGATCGGCAGGCCGGAGGGGCCGTCGATCCGGTAGATCACCGAGCGGTCCTGGTCGGCCCCCTCGGGGAGGGCGAAGTCCAGGAGGACCTCCACGGCGTCGGCCCCCTTGCGCAGGCGGAAGGTCTTGGTGATCGTGACCGGGGGCAGGTCGCTGGGCTCGCGAAGGGTGGTGCGGAAGCGGAGCTCCTGGGCGACCTCCGTTCCCTGCTCGTCTCGAACGATGGCGACCGGGCGGGCCCGGGCCTTCTCCTCCTCCCCCAGCTCGTCGAAGGGGACGCCGTCAACGAGGACCTGCCAGAGACGGCTCTCCAGGTTTGAGACCGGCATCAGTCGGCCGTCCTCGTCCTCGTCGACGACCTGGATGGCCAGCGGGCGGTGCTCGGGAGCGACGAGCGTGATCGCCTGGGAGACGATCCGGTCCTCGATGGTCTTCGACAGCGACTCCGCTCCCCGCTGGGTGGCGACGAGGAGCTTCAGGCGGGCGAGCTGGGTCGGCTTGGCGGCGAACTGGCGCTCGTCGGCGTCGACGACTCGGCGGCCCTCGTCGTCGAAGATGCGGACGTGGAGCACTCCCAGGACGTCGGCCACGACGACCAGGCGCTCGCCCTGCTTGGGCATCGCGTCGGCCTCCTGGAGCCCTAGGAGCAGGCGGAGGCGGTAGGACTCGGGGTCGTCGATCGTCGCCAGGTGCGGGGGCAGGGAGACGAGCGTCAGGGGGCGGCGCCGGGGCTTGTTGTCCTCGTACTCGGCGTTGTACTGGGTCGAGGTGATGCGAGAGATGCTGGCCCCGTGCTGGTCGGCGACGACCTCGAGGTGATAGCCGTCCTCGCCCTGGCCGGCGGCGGAGCCGCCGAGCACCAGCAGAGCCGGGTTGACCCGCTCGGCGTCTGGCTCGGCGGGGGGGGCGGCGACGGCGTCCCCGGCGTCGGTCCCCGAGGCGAGGACCGGGGCGTCCTCCCCGTCGAGGGGAGCGTCGGCGGGGCCGGTCCCGGGGGCGCCGTCGTCGGTGCCGGCCTCCTCACCGTCCGCGTCGGCGTCGGCCTGGAGGATGCGCTCCTCCTGGGGGGCCTCGGGCTCGGGGAGCAGGCCGAAGCGGGAGAGCAGGAGGTTGGTCCCGGTGATCAGGGCCAGGGACAGGATCATGAACAGCATCAGCCGCTTGGGATCCTGGCTGGGGGGCGGCTCGGTGCTCATCGGCGCGGGGACCTTGGGAAGGAGGCTTCGGCGGATCGGGGCGGGGGCGCGGGACGGTCGGTCGGCACCGTGGCCTGGGCCGGGGACCGGTGGCGGGACGTCGGGCGGCCGGCCCGGGGGGATCGGGCGGCCGGCAGGGGGGTCATCGCCCCTGGCGGAGCCGGTCGCCGAGGAACGGCTCGAGCTCGGGGATGGCGTAGATCTTCTCGATCGTCGCCTCGAAGTCGTAGGGGATGCGGCGGTAGACGACCCGGATCGGGCCGGCGGGGGCGGAGCCGGCGCCGGAGTCGTACTCCCCGGTGTCGGACGAGGAGCGGTCGCCGTTGGCCGACGGTCCGGCGGCCGCGGCCGCTCCCTGGTCCTCGAGGATCAGATAGCAGGCGCGGTTGTCGCCGTCCCGGGGCTGGCCGACGGAGCCGACGTTGATCATCACCTTGCCGTCGCCGAGGGCGTACTCGTAGTCGATCTCCTCGGGGGCGTAGAACTGGTAGCTCTCGGTGAAGATGCCGGGGACGTGGGTATGCCCCTGGAAGCAGTAGCGCTCGACGAGCTGGAAGAGGCGCTCCATCTTCCGGTGGTTGTAGATGTCTTCCGGGAAGATGTACTCGCTGAGCGGGTTGCGCGGTGAGCCGTGCACGAACAGGAACGGCCCGGTGCGATGGGTGCGGGGCAGCTCGGCGAGGAAGTCCCAACGGCGCTCGCGCTGGGAGGCGTCGCCGCCGGTCTCCAACTGGTCCCGGGTCCAGAAAATGGCGCGCTCGGCCCCAATGTTGAAGCCGTTGGGGTCGAACAGGGCCCCTTCGTCGTGGTTGCCCAGCAGCGTGACCGAGCAGCGCTGGATCACCAGGTCGATGCATTCGCGCGGGTTGGGGCCGTAGCCGATGATGTCTCCCAGGCAGAAGATCTCGTCGACCTGCTGATCCTGGATGTCGTCGAGGACGGCTTCCAGGGCCTCGAGGTTCCCGTGGATGTCACTGATCAGGGCTCGACGCACGGGGCTGTCTCCGAGCCGGACCCGGCCCGTCGAGGCGCTGGGAGGCCGGCGGCGCGCGGACGATGACCGGGTCCGTTTGGTTTGTCTGGGAGAATACGGTATCGTAGGACCGGGAACGCGGGAGGGTCAAGGCCATGGTGGTGGCCCCATGTCGCGCTGCGAGATCCGTCCTCCCGGGCCCTCGACGCGGAGCCGGACGGTGATCCTCCTGGCGCTTGATACCGCAACGCTTCGGCCGGCCGTCGCCCTGGCGGCGGGAGACGGCCGCTGGGAGACCGCATACCCCGAACCGGGGCCGAGGCACGGCCGATTGCTCGTGCCGACGATCCAAGGGCTGCTCCATCGGGTCGGCCTGCGGGCCTCCGACCTGGAGGCGGTGGCGGTCGGGCTGGGGCCGGGCTCATTCACCGGGCTCCGGGTCGGGGTGACGGCGGCCAAGGCGCTGGCCTATGCCGTCGGCTGCCCGGTGGTCGGGCTCTCCAGCCTCGAGGCGCTGGCCCGGGGGGCACCGGCGTCGGATCGGGCCGTCGAGGTCGCCGTCGACGCCCAGCGCGGCGACCTGTTCGCGGCTTCCTTCTCCCGGGGAGCTCCCGGCGCCCCGTTGCTCCGGGAGGGGCCCGACCGGATCGTGCCGGCCTCCTCCTGGGCGGCCGGGCTGCCCGAGGGGGCCCGGGTGGTCTGCCCGACCCCGGATCGAGTCTCGGGGCTGCTGCCGCCCTGGGTTCGGCTCGACCGAGACGACCGGGGGGGCCCCGACGGGATCGTGCTGCTGGCGATGGCCGAGGAGGCGGTCGCCGAGGGCCGGTTCGCCGACCCCTGGACGCTGGAACCGGTCTACCTCCGCCGCTCCGCCGCCGAGGAGAAGGCCGACGCCCCCCGAGGATGACCCGGATCCCCCCTTCGCCGCAGGATCCCCTCCCGACGATGGCCGAAGCGACGACCCAGACCCGGACGATCTCAACCTACTCGCTCCAGTGGAACCGCTACCGGATCCTCCGGCCCGAGGAGGACCGGGCGACCTTCCGGAACCGGACCGGCCTGTCGGAGCGGGACCTGCGCGGGGCGCTGGTGCTCGACGGCGGCTGCGGCATGGGCCGCTATGTCCGGGTCTCGGCCGAGGCCGGGGCCCGGGTGGTGGGGATGGACCTGAGCGAGTCGGTCCGGGCGGCCCGGGAGCTGAATGCGGATCTGCCGGTCGTCGGGTTCGTGCGGGGGGACCTCCTGCGGCTCCCGCTGCGGGAGGGGGTGTTCGATCACATCTACTCGATCGGGGTGCTCGACCACACCCCCGACCCCCGCCGGGCGTTCCTCGGCCTGGCGAGGCTGCTGAAGCCGGGGGGGCGGATCGCCGTCTGGGTGTACCGCAAGGAGCGGCCGGTCCTGGAGGCGATCATGGACGCCCAACGGGCCATCTCCACCCGCCTTCCGGTCCCCGTCCTGGAGGCGATGAGCCGGGCGACCGCCCCCCTTGGCGGTCTGAAGCGGCGCCTGATGGCGAGCCCGAACCGGCTGGTCGAACGCCTGGGGGTGGCGCTGCACGTGCTGACCATCGGCGTCTCGATGCACCCGGACCCCGAGGTGAGGGTCTGCGACACGCTCGACTGGTACGCTCCCCGGTACGCCTCCCGCCATACCGTCGAGGAGGTCGCCGGCTGGTTCGAGGAGGCGGGGCTGGTGGACGTGGAGGACCTGTCGGCGTCCCAGGAGTTCTACCACCAGGGGCAGGGGAACGGGATCAACCTGGCCGGACGCCGGCCGGGAGGATCGGCTCCCGGTCGGGGCCCCGGAGACTCGGCCGCGGGCCCCGGGGGCTGAGGAGGGGGCCTCCCGACGGGGTCTCGGCCCCGATCGGCAGCTGATCGGGCTTCCCGGCCGCTTGAAGCCTCGGCGGCCCCTGCCGTACACTCCGATCGGCGAGGCGAGTCCCCCGATCCAGAGGCGGTCCCCAGCATGGCGTCGACCCAAGACCTCGGCGAGTCGAACCCCTTGCGAGAGCACCTGCCGAGATCCTCGGCGGTGGAGCCCTGCGCGATCGTCCTCTTCGGCTCCACCGGAGACCTGACGCACCGGAAGCTCGCCCCGGCGCTGTTCGAACTGGCCCGGGAGGGGGACCTGCCGGCCGACTTCGCCGTCGTCGGCTTCGGTCGGCGACCCTGGGGGGACGACCAGTACCGGGAGTCGCTCCGCCAGACGCTGGAGAA
This sequence comes from Tautonia sociabilis, assembly GCF_003977685.1. Classification (GTDB taxonomy): domain Bacteria; phylum Planctomycetota; class Planctomycetia; order Isosphaerales; family Isosphaeraceae; genus Tautonia; species Tautonia sociabilis. The sequence continues at coordinate 31,589 of NZ_RYZH01000065.1, forward strand.
GGGCGGCGGCGACGACTTCGAGGAATCGTGGCGGCGATTCGCGCCCCACGTCGTCTTCGTCGAGGGGAACCTGGACGACCCGGCCTCCTTCGATCGGCTGAAGCGGCGGCTGGAGGAGGTGGACCGGACGCACGGCACGAAGGGGAACCGGCTGTTCTACCTGGCCGTCGGGCCGGAGTTCTTCGCTCCGATCGTCTCCCAGCTCGGCCGGGCGGGCCTGATCTACCCCCGAGACGACGGCCGGAGCTGGAGCCGGGTGGTCGTCGAGAAGCCCTTCGGCCACGACCTGCAGAGCGCCCGGCAGCTCAACCGGGAGCTGCAGGCGGTCCTCGACGAGGGGCAGATCTACCGCATCGACCACTACCTTGGGAAGGAGACGGTCCAGAACATCCTCGCCCTGCGCTTCGGCAACGCGATCTTCGAGCCGATCTGGAACCGGCGGCACGTCGCCTCGGTGCAGATCACCGTGGCCGAGCGCGAGGGGATGGCCGGCGGCCGGGGAGACTTCTACGACACGGCCGGCGCCATCCGGGACATGGTCCAGAACCACATGATGCAGCTGCTCTGCCTGGTGGCGATGGAGCCCCCGGTCGACCTCTCGGCCGATGCCGTGCGCACCGAGAAGGTCAAGATCCTCCAGTCCCTCCCCCGCTGGACCCCCGAGCAGGTCGCTGCCGAGGTCGTCCGGGGTCAGTACACCGCCGGCTCCCTCCAGGGAGAGGACGTGCCCGGCTTCCTCGACGAGAAGGGGGTGGCGCCCGACTCGACCACCGAGACATACGTCGCCATGCGGGTCCTGCTGAACACCTGGCGATGGGCCGGCGTCCCGTTCCTGCTCCGCACCGGCAAGCGGCTGCCGAAGCGGACGACGGAGATCGCCATCCAGTTCCGCAACCCGCCGACGAGCCTCTTCGAGGCCGACACCGAGGCCAGCCCCGACGTCAACCACCTGATCCTCCGCATCCAGCCCAAGGAGGGGACCAGCCTTGCCTTCCAGGCCAAGGTGCCCGGCTCCCGCCGCCGGTTGCGCTCCGTCCGCATGGACTTCCGCTACGGCACCGCCTTCGCCCGGCCCGTGCCCGAGGCCTACCAGCGCCTGCTCCTGGACGTGATGCTCGGCGACCCCACCCTCTTCACCCGCACCGACGAGGTCGAGGCCGCCTGGCAGTTCATCACCCCGATCCTCGACGCCTGGGCCCTCCCCGACGCCCCTCCCCCCGTCCCCTACGCCGCCGGCTCCTGGGGGCCAGAGGCCGCCGACGCCCTCCCCGCCCGAGACGGCGTCCGCTGGCGACGCCTCTGACCAGCCCAGCCAGCAGCGTGCCCCCCCGCTCCCCGACGGGTCGGCTTCGGATCGGTGCGCGAATCCGGAAGGCTGTTCGATCGCGGTAACGCTCTGCCGCGGGGCGGTTTGCGTCGGCCGCGTTGGCTTCGCTCCGCGTTCGGTCACGCCGAGCCGAGCGGTTCGGCGCCCCCCCAAGACGGCCGAGGGGAACGCCGCGCCGATCGCCAATTGGTGCGCCTCGGTGCGCTCCGGGGATTCTGGCGATTTCCCTTTTCAGGAACGAGGTTACGGCGATCGCGTTGGGTTCGCTCCGGGCACTGTCTCATCCGCCATCCTGTTGGGTTGACAGTTGTTGCGTCAATGCGGCGGGGTCGGCCTGCAGCAGCTCCCAGAAGTCGGCGGTCGGCAGCACCAGGCCCAGGACCTGGTAGGGGCA
>NZ_RYZH01000066.1 GCF_003977685.1 Tautonia sociabilis
GGGGGGGGGGAGATGGCCGGCTCGGCTTCGGCGTCCTCATGCGAGGGATCGGAGCCGAGGGGCCGGAGTCTCGAGTCGACGGGCGATGGACGATCTCCGATCTCGGCAGGCCGCCTTCAACGCCTCCAGCCGAAGCCAGTGGGAGGGGTTCGCCGGGCATCGTCGACGGGTTTCGGCGCTGCTCGGGGCCGGCGAGGGGCAGGGGGGCGGGCAAGGGGCGTCCCGGCTCTGCGTTCTCGGGGTGGGGAATGCCAATGACCTGGACCTGCCGGCGTTGCTGGCTCGGCATCGCGAGGTTCACCTGGTTGACCTGGACGCCGGGGCTCTGGCCGGCGCGGCCGAGCGTCAGGGGGTGGCGGGCCGACCCGGCCTGATCCTGCACGGCGGCCTGGACGTGTCGGCCATGCTTGACGCCATCTCGGGCTGGTCGCCGTTCGCCGAGGTTGGCCCGGCCGACCTCCGGGCGCTGGCCGAGTGGCCGGCCGGCCGGGTGCCGATGGTCCTGCCCGGCCCGTTCGACCGAGTGGCCTCGACCTGCCTGCTCAGCCAGCTCGTCGAGACCGCCTCCCACGCCCTCGGCGACCGCCACCCCCGCTTCGGCGCCGTGGCCGAGGCGATCCGGGACGGCCACCTCCGCCTGCTGGCCCGGCTCACCGCCCCCGGAGGGGAGGCGACGCTCATCACCGACGTTGTCTCCACCCGAAACCTGCCGGCTCTCTCGGGATTGCCGGAGGAGGAGTTCCCGGAGCTGTTGCCGATGCTGGCCCGGACGCGCAACCACATGCACGGGCTCCACCCCGCCGAGCTGCGGGGGAGGCTCCGGGACGACCCCGTCCTCTCCTCGAAGGTGACCGGGGTGCGGCCCGCTCGGCCCTGGGCCTGGCGGCTGCATGACCGGACGTACCTGGTTTGGGCGCTCAGCTTCCGGGTCGGCGGGGGGCGTTCGCCCTGATCCCGGGCGCCTTCCGGCTTCGCCAGGAGTCGGGAGCGTGCTGGCATTCTCCGAGCCCCCTCGATAAGCTGGCCGCCCGAGACAGCGAGCCGGCCGGAGCAGGAGCGGGAGCACGCCTCGGTGTCCGCGCTCCCCCCGCTCGGTGCGGATCTCCACCGCCTCCTGGACACCTGCTCCCGGGAACGGGTCGCCCACCCGATCCGGGGCCGTACGGATCGTTCCGAGCGGGAGGATGCAACCGGATGCGAGCGTTCCTGATCGTGCTGCTCCTTGGGTTTCCTCCCGTCCCAATCTGGCCGGTCCTCGCCCAGGATCGGCCCGACTCCGGATCCGGCTCCGGCTCCGTCTCCGGCCTGGGGCTCGAGAGGCACGGGCCCCGAGAGGACGACGAGGACCGGGCCTCCTCCGCCGAGCAGGAGGAGGAAGGTGAGGAGGACCAGGAGCCGGTCGTCTCGCACCAGACGCTCGACCTCGACGGCCGGACCCTGGCCTACTCGGCGACGGTCGGCACGCTGCCGATTCGGGACGAGCGGGGAGAGACGACCGGCTCGGTCTTCTACGTCGCCTACACGCTCGACGGCGTGGCGAAGCCGGAGGACCGCCCCCTGATGTTCTCCTTCAACGGCGGGCCGGGGTCGTCGTCGGTCTGGCTGCACCTGGGGGCGCTGGGGCCGAGGCGCGTGCCGATGCCCGAGGAGCCGGGCATCCCCGCGCCGCCGTACCGCCTGGTGCCCAACGACCAGACCTGGCTGACCGAGGCGGACCTCGTCTTCATCGACCCTATTGGCACCGGCTACAGCCGGGCGAGCGACCCGGAGAAGGCGAGCGAGTTCTTCAGCCTCCGAGGCGACATCGCCGCCGTCGGCGAGTTCATCCGGCTCTACCTGACCCGGAACCGCCGCTGGACCTCTCCCCTGTACCTCGTGGGAGAGAGCTACGGCACAACCCGAGCCGCCGGGCTGTCGGAATACCTGGTCGACCGCGGCATCGCCCTGAACGGTGTGGTGCTCGTCTCCTCGGTGCTGAACTTCCAGACGGTCCGCTTCGGCACCGGGAACGACCTGCCTTACGTCCTCTTCCTGCCCACCTACGCCGCGACCGCCCGCTACCACGGCCGCCTGGCCGACGACCTGGAGGATCGCCCCTTGGGCGAGTTCCTCGACGAGGTCGAGGCGTTCGCCTCCGGCGACTACGCCCGCGCCCTCCAGCTCGGCGACCGGCTCTCCGACGAGGAGCGGGCCTCGGTGCTCGACCGTCTGGCGCGCTACACCGGGCTCGATCCGGAGTACCTGGAGGACGTCGGCCTCCGGATCGAGATCCAGCGGTTCTGCAAGGAGCTGCTCCGCGACGAGAGCCGCACCGTCGGCCGGCTGGACAGCCGGTTCCGGGGGATCGACCCCGAGCCGGCCGGCGACTCCCCCTCCTTCGACCCAAGCCTGGCCGCCATCCGGCCGCCATATACGAGCACGCTGAACCAGTACCTCCGGACCGAGCTCGGGTACGAGTCGGACCTGCCCTACCACATCCTCGGCGAGGGGGTCCGAGGCTGGGACTACGGCGTCTCCAGCGCCGGCGGCGGCGGCTTCGCCGACACGGGAGCCGAGCTGCGCGACGCCCTGGCGAAGAACCCTCACATGCGGATCCTCGTTGCCTCGGGATACTACGACCTCGCCACCCCCTACGCCGCCACCGAGTACACCCTGGCCAACCTCCGGCTCGACCCCGAGCTGCGGGACAACATCCGAATTTACGAATACGAGGCTGGCCATATGATGTACATCCACGAGCCATCGCTGGTCGCCCTGAAGCGGCACGTCTCGGCATTCATCGCGGAGTCGGACGGGGTCGAAGGATTGTCATCGGCGCCGACCCGGCCCGATCCGGGGGGCGACCGTGCCCAGGATGAGAGGAGGGAGTGCGAGCCGGAGGGATCGAACGGTTGAGGACAAGGGGACCTCCCCTGACTTTGCGAGCCGGCGAATGATCGGGTCCGACCGACGAATTCCCTGGTAGACACGACGACGACCTCGGGCCGATGGGGATCACCGCCCCCAGCCGGCCGCCGGGAGCGCGATCCTCACAACGCGGGCCCTGGGCCAGGATGGTCCTTCGGGGCTCGGCGCCCCCGCTGCGCGCGGGGGCTCGGGTCGTCGCGTGGTGTGACGCAGGCACGAAGGGGACGATCATGGCGACGAGCGCGACGGCGAGACGAGACGATTGCTCCCATCGGGAGATCGAGGGCCAGGGCAGGGCTCGGGCGATCGCTCGACGCGGGGGCCGCGGGTTTGCCGGCCCCGGGCTGATCGTCGTCGTCTTGCTGCTGGCGGCGCTGGCCTACCCGCTGGTCTCGGATCCCGGTCCGGGGGGCTCCCGGATCGAACTGCCGAGGGGCTCGCTGGTTTCCGACGTGGCGTTCGCTCCCGGGGGGGCGGCCGTCTACCTGGACCACAAGCTGCTCGGCCCGACGATCGTCGACGTTGAGGGGGGCCGGCTCCGGATGGGCCGATCGGCCGCCGGGATGGAGATCGCGAGGATGGCCGTCGACCCCTCGGGCCGCTCGGTGGCGGTCGCCGACGCGGGAGGGTCGATCCGGCTGCTCGATCCCGATTCCCTCCGCCCGATCCGGGAGCTGCTCGGCCACCAGTGTCGGGTGATGGACATGGCGTTCTCCGCCGACGGGAGCCGGCTGCTGTCGGTCGACAGCAAGGGCATCATCCGAGTCTGGGATCCGGGGTCGGGGCGGGTTGAATGTGAGTTCGAGCGGCCGGACGTGCTGGTCAGTTGCGCCTTCGCTCCCGATGGGACGTCGGTGGCGGTGGGGGGCCGGGATGGCACGATTGAGGTCATCCCGGCCGATGGCTCCGGGTCCGATTCGGTGCGGTGGGAGGCCCACGGCCCTCGGCAAATCGTCTTCGACCTGGCCTACTCCCCCGACGGCCGGACCCTGGTCAGCCTTGGCCTGGACGGCTCGGTCCGGCTCTGGGAGGGGGAGTCTGGCTGGGCCTCGAAGCGGGAGATCCGGTTCGACGGCAAGGTGTCGCTGTGTGTGGCGATGACTTCGGACGGCCGGACCTTGGCCACCGGCCACATTGACGGCTCGGTGCGGCTTTGGGACGCGACCACCGGCGCGATGCTTCAGGAGCGCCGGGTGGATCGCCTGCAGGCCAGCTCCGTGAGCTTCTCGCCCGACGGTCGCCGCCTGGTCGTCGGCAGCGGGGGCTCGGTTTCGTTGATCGACCTGAGCGAGTCGGTCTGAGCCCCGAGGGGATGAAGACCGGAGCCGGCCGCACCGAGGGAGCGGCGCGGATGGCTCCAGGCGTTGTCAGGCGGCCTGAGGCCCGGCGGCGGCGACGGCCGGGTCGACCCCGGTGAAGCGGCGGAAGTTGTCGCGGAAGAGGCTGGCCAGTCGGGAGGCGGCGGCGTCGTACTCGGAGGGGTCGGACCAGGAGGAGCGGGGGTCGAGGATCGTCTCGGGCACGCCGGGGCAGGAGCGGGGGCGGCGGAGGCCGAAGATGGGGTCGGTGGCGAAGGGGGCCTCGGCCAGCGCGCCGGCGAGGATGGCATCGACCATCGCCCGGGTGTGCGGTAGCGGGATCCGCTTGCCTCGGCCGTGGCCGCCGCCGGTCCAGCCGGTGTTCAGCAGCCAGGCCTCGGCGCCGTGCTGGGTGAGCTTCCGGCCCAGCAGGTCGGCGTAGCGCTCTGGCGGCAGGACCATGAACGGCTCGCCGAAGCAGGCGCTGAAGGTGGCCGTCGGCTCCGCGCCGAGGCCGCGCTCCGTGCCGGCGACCTTGGCGGTGTAGCCGGAGAGGAAGTGGTACATCGCCTGCTCGGCAGAGAGCCGGGAAAGCGGCGGCAGGACGCCGAAGGCGTCGCAGGTCAGGAAGATGATGCGGCTCGGGTGGCCGGCTCGGCCGCTGGGGACGTAGTTGGGGATGTACTCGATCGGGTAGGCGGCCCGGGTGTTCTCGGTCAGGCTGGCGTCGTCGAACTGGCAGACGCGCGTTTCGGGGTCGAGGACGACGTTCTCCAGCACGGTGCCGAAGCGGATGGCGCCATAAATCTCCGGCTCGTTGGTGCGGTCCAGCCGGATGCACTTGGCGTAGCAGCCGCCCTCGATGTTGAAGACGCCGTCGTCGGACCAGCCGTGCTCGTCGTCTCCGATGAGGTGGCGGCGGTGGTCGGCCGAGAGGGTGGTCTTGCCCGTGCCGGAGAGGCCGAAGAACAGGGCCACGTCGCCGCGATCGCCGACGTTGGCCGAGCAGTGCATCGGCATCACCCCCTTGCGCGGCAGCAGGAAGTTCAGCAGCGAGAAGACTGACTTCTTGATCTCTCCCGCGTACAGCGTGCCGCCGATGAGGACCATCCGCCGGGCGAAGTTCAGGAGGATGAACACCTCGCTGCGCGTGCCGTCCCGGGCGGGGTCGGCCTTGAAGTCGGGGGCGGCGACCACCGTGAACTCGGGCCGGAAGCGGGCCAGCTCGTCCCGGCCGGGGGTGATGAACAACTGGCGGGCGAACAGGGCGTGATAGGCCCGCTCACAGACGACCCGGACGGGGAGCCGGTGGGTCGGGTCGGCGCCGGCGAGGGTGTCCATGACGTAGACGTCTCGACCGTGGAGGTGTTCTCGAACGCGGTCGAGGAGGCGGTCGAACACCTCGGGGGCGATCGGCTGGTTGACCTTACCCCAGGCGATCTCGGCCTCGGAGGAGGGCTCCCGGACGATGAACCGGTCCTGGGGAGATCGGCCGGTGTAGGGTCCGGTGCGGAAGGCCGCGGCGCCCGAGTGGGCCAGCTCCCCCTCCCCCCGGCGGAGGGCGTGTTCGACGAGGATGGCCTGGGAGAGGTTCTGGTGCCGAGCCTTGAGCCCCGTCAGGCCCAGCTCGTCGAGCGTCTCGGCGCGGTCGGGGGCGGGGACGGTGGGATCGGTCGGGCGGTCGGCGGTGCTGCTCATCGGGTCCTCGGCGACAGGGGAGAGCCTCGCTGGGGGCGTTGCCTCTCGGCGGGAGGTCGTGCGGGCGGTGGAGGCGATCGGACGGGGACGGATCCCCCGGCGTCGCGAGCCCGGAGGGAAGCCATCATGACACCATCAGCCGCTCAGGGCCAGCAAGGGCGGTTCCGACGCTCCCGAGGATCACTCCTGCCTGCCCGGCAGCCCTGCCCAGGAGGAGACGCGATCGACGAGGATCGCCGCCAGGTCGCCGTCGGCCGGGCCGTAGGTCTCGACCGGATGGCCGGGGCGGACCAGGTGGATGGTGTGCCTTCCGGCTCGGTAGCGGCGCAGGTCGTTGGCGACGGTCAGGTCGACCCGGTTGACGCGGCAGGAGTCCTCGGCGGCCTGGATCAGCTCCGCCTCGCTCGCGCCGGAGAGCAGCTTGAAGCCGACGATGTAGGCCCCCGGCGCCCGGTCCCGGACACCTCGGATGACCTTGGGGGCCTTCCGGCATCGGAGGAGCAGCTCGTCGGCCTCGGAGCTGATTTTGCCCGGAGTCAGGGCCGGCTCGTAGTCCGAGGCGGCCATGGCCAGCACGATCACGTCGATCCCCCCCGGGTCGAGGAGGGTTCGTTCCAGCGCTCTGGCGTAGCCGGCCACGGTGTTCTCGGCCAGGGGGAGAAGCGTCAGGCGGTCGCGGTGGGCCCGATAGCGGCGCAGGGCCTCGTCGAGCCGGCGATGCAGCTCGTCGGGGTCGCGGTCCAGGTTCCACCAGGGGGCGTCTCGGTGGAAGGGGCGTTCGGCGTTCGGGGCGCAGAGGTGCCAGACGCTCGCTCCTCGCTCCAGCCATGCCTCGGTGATGGCGGCCGAGAAGCGGCCGGTCGAGGCGTTGGCCAGATGCCTGACGTCGTCGATTGGCGCGGTGGTTCCGCCACCGGTGACGAGCACTCGCATCGGGCTTGGGGTTGGTGCTGGGGGCTCCCTCACCGTCGGCTCACTCCTCGGGCCGAGGGTTCCCGGTCCGTGCGACTTGCCTGAGGGCGTGAAGCCGGCCAGGCGAATCGGTGTTGGGGGAGTGTCTCGGGAGCCGGGGCCTTGGTCGCGGATCCCATGAGCGATCTGCCCTCCGATCAATCGGCCTTGCCTTTGCCGCCCGCTCCGGAGACCGTAAGCTGATCGGCCTGGAGATTCCGCCGCCGAGCACGATTCGAGACGACCCCGACCGAGGTCCGCGTGATGAGCCAAGCCGCCCCGCCCGATCCGCTCGCCCGAGAGCTGTTCGAGCAGATCGCCTCCTGGCCGATCTACGACCCGCACTCGCACATCGACGCCCATCGGCCGGCGTCGCGCAACCTCGATGAGGTCCTGGGCTATCACTACTATACCGAACTCGCCCACTCGGCCGGGATGCCCGCCGCGGAGGTCGACCCCGGGCTCCCCCCCCAGCAGCGCGCACGCAACCTCGCCCGGCACCTGCACCGGATCGACAACACGGTGCAGTATTCCTGGCTGCTGGAGATCGCCCGCACCTTCTTCGGCTTTCAGGGGGACCGGATCGACGCCGACTCGATCGACGACCTTTACCGCCTGGCCGATCACTCCGCCGCCGGCGCCGGCGAGGCCTGGGACCGATCCGTCTGGGAGACGACCAACCTGGAGGCCGTCTTCCTCACCAACGAGTTCGACGATCCGTTGGAGGGCTGGGACACCTCGAAGTACGTTCCCTGCCTGCGCACCGACGACCTCGTGCTGAAGCTGCACGAGCCGAGGACCATCCAGCGGCTCCAGGCGTCGACGAACGTTGACGTGGGGGACGTCAAGTCGCTCCGCCTAGCGATCGCCGCGTTGTTCGAGTACTTCGTCGAGCGAGGAGCCCGGGCCTGCGCCATCAGCCTGCCTCCCGATTTCGTCCCCCGGCGGGCGACGCCGGTGGCGTCGCAGAATTCGGTCAGGCGGGCGATCACGCACATGGATCTCCGTCCCGACGAGCACGAGGAGGTGCGCACGCTCGTCTTCTGGACGCTGGCGGAGCTGTGCGCCGAGTGGAACCTGCCGTTCGATCTGATGATCGGCCCGATCCGAAACGTCTACCCTGGCGGCGTCGCCGGCGGGCGCGACCTGTTCGACCGCCGCGTCAGCCTGCACGACTACGCCGTTCTGTTCACCCACTTCCCGGGCGTCAGCTTCCCCGTGTCGACCCTCTCGCCCGACGCCGGGGCCGAGCTGGTCGCGTTTTCCTGGATCTTCCCGAACGTCGTGCCCAACGGGCACTGGTGGTACTCGAACGTGCCCGCGTTCATTGCCGCCGACCTGAAGGCCCGGCTCCAGGCCGTGCCGAAGACCAAGCTGGTGGGGTATTACTCCGACGCCTACAAGCTCGAATTCGTCCTGCCAAAGTTCAACATGTACCGCCGACTGCTGGCGGAGTTTCTCGCCGAGGACTGTGTCCGGGGCCGGGGCTGGTCGGCCGACCGGGCGCTGGAGCTGGCTCGGCTCGTCTTGCTGGAGAACCCCAGGCGCCTCTTCCAGCGGCCGGGAGGAGGGGCCGGCTGAGGTCGTCCCGCCGGAGCCCGGGGAGGGGGCCGACGACCTCCCCTCGGGAGCCGGGCCGTGGATCGGGCCCGAGGGCGCCCGGGAGCGGGGCGCGCCGGGCGTGTCGTCACGTCCGGGAGCAACCGCCCCGACCGTCGCCGGCGGAGGGACCGGAGGATCCCGACCGAGGGCGTCGCTCACCATCGTCGGTGCGCTTGACCGGCCCCCAATCGCGGGGAACGCTTGGGACGGGGGCCGGCCGTCGGGGCGGCTGCCCGGAGGATATGTCCTTGCGCCCACCGAGGGGCGGAGCTGTCCGGTTGGCGACCGGCGAGGTGGAGCACCATGTTGAGACAGCGCAGCGACGCGCACCGCGCGAGGGCCCTCGGCCTTGGCCTGGGGCTGGCGATGGCCCTGCCGGCCTCGTGGCCCTTGGCTCCCCTGCGGGCCTCGGAAGGCCCCCGGGAGGGATTGGCGGCCGATCCGGAGGTCGTGATCGCCCAGCAGGACTTCGGCCAGCTCCCCGACGGGCCCCTCGGCCAGGGGATCGGCGGCCGGCCGCTCGTGCCGGGCACCGACCTGACTCGGGAGGAGCTCGAGCAGATCGACGAGCAGTTGCTCGCCAACATCCTCCGCATCGAGGACCCGGTCGACCGATCGCTCGCCCTGGTTCAGGCCGCCATCTACAAGATCCAGACCCGGGACCTCGACACGGCCCGCCGGGCGCTCGACCGGGCCTCGGAGGCGATCGAGGAGATCAGCGAGCCCGTCCGCCGCGATCTCCGGCTCATCTCGACGAGCAGGGCGTTCATCGAGCTGGCCCAGGAAGACATCAACGTGGCGGTTTCCGGGGCGGCGAGCATCCTGTCCCTGGAGCCGGAGATGACCGTTGAGGAGCGGGTCCAGACGCTGGAGCGGGCGCTCGAGGCCTTCGAGCGCTCCGCGGAGCTGGCCTCCCGGATTGAGCAGCTCGGCTATCGCCCGCAGACCATGTATTTGGCTGCCGAGGCGCAGGCCAAGGGCGGCCAGGACATCGGGATCGTCGCCTTCCGCAACCCGCAGATCCTGGGAGAGCAGCAGGAGACGGTGGTCCCCGAGTTGCGACGGCTGGCCGCCCGCTATATCGAGCTGGCCGCCGAGCACGCCCGGTCGATCGACGTGCCGGTCTGGCGCGACGTGGCCCTGTCGGCCGTCGCCTCGTCGGCGGCCGTCTCGAACCAGTTCGAGCTGGGCCGTCAGGTCGCCGGATCGATTCCCGGGCTGGAACTTCGGTTCGACGCCGTCCTCTCCGTCGCCGAAGGGGAGGCGCGCCGGGGAGACCCCGACCGGGCGACGGGCGACTTCGCCGAGTGCGCCCGCATTCTCGCCTCAATCCCGATCGACGACCTCCGAGGCACGCTCAACGACGTCCTGATCGAGAGCCTCATCGCCGCGGGTCGCTTTCCCGACGCCCGGCGCTGCATTGCACTCTATCCCGACGACGTCGACCGCCTGGAGGCCCTCGGCGGCATCGCCCAGGCGATGGGGGCTCGAGGCCTCTCCGACGAGGCCCGCCAGTGGATCCTCCGAGAGATCGAGCCCCAGTATCGTTCCGGCCTCTACCGCCGCGTCAACGACGGCGTGCTCAGCACCCTCGAACGCTACCCTCGGGGGAGCGATGCCTACGGCGCGTTCTGATTCGATTCGATTCGATTCGATCGTCGCTGAAACCGCACTGCACCGCACCGCACCGGATCGCTCGTCGTCGGGCCCGTCGATCGGGCCGGACGTCGGCGATCGCGGCTGGGGGCCGGGAACCGGCCGGCCGGCCCTCGCGGGGGGAATCGCCCTCGCCCCGGGGAGCGGCTGAGTCTGGATCGCCCCCGGCCTGTTGGGGGCTCGACGGCGCTTCCGGGAGGGGGATCCGGGGATCAGTCCTGATCGAAGAGCGCCGCGTACCGGCTCTTGAACGACCGGATGCCCTCGTGCAGGGCGTGGATGTCCAGCCCGCCGACGAACATGCGGCAGCCGAGGGCGTACATGCGGTCGGCGTACTCCGGCCCCCGGGGGACGACGCCCCAGGGCTTGCCGGCGGCCCGGCAGGCGTCGGCGATGCGCTCGATGGCCTCGAAGCACTTGGGGTGCTCGAACTGGCCGGTGACGCCGAGCACCTGGCTCAGGTCGGCCGGGCCGACGAAGAGAAGATCCACGTCGGGCACGGCGGCGATCTCGGCGATCGAGGCGATTGCGCCGGCCGTCTCGATCTGGATGCCGACGAATGTCTCGGCGTTCTTGCGTTCGGCGTACTCGGCCAGGGGGGTCAGGCCGAAGCGGCCGTCCCGGTTGCCGCCGTTCATCCCGCGCTCTCCTCGGGGCCAGAACTTGGCCCAGCGGACGGCGCGTTCGGCCTCCTCGGCGGAGCGGACCATGCTGACCATCACCCCGCCGGCGCCGATCTCCAGCGGGCGCATGATCGAGGCGTAGTCCGTCGCCGGCAGGCGGACGAAGTGGTCCAGCCCGTACCCCCGAGCGGCGAGCACGGCCAGCTCGATCTCCTTGAGCGAGAGGCCGGCGTGCTCTTGATCGAGCCAGAGGCCGTCGTAGCCGCCGTGCTCGCCGAGGATCTCGATGATCTTGGGGTGGAACAGCTGGCCGACCCCGAACAGGCGCACGACCTTGCCCTGCGCCAGCCGGTCCTTGATCCGAGGCATCATCGCCCTCCGAGCGTTCGATTCGGATGCGGGGGGAATCGGCAACGGGAGGCGTCGGGGCCGCCCGGTGGCGATTCTATCGCGATCGGGCCCGAGACGCCCGGGGGCGGCGCGGGTTGATCCGGGGGCGGGGATCGGCGATAACCGATCGATGACGATCGGGGGAGATCCGGAGCGAGCCGAACGATGGGGGACGCGATCGAGCCGGGCCGGCGTGAGGGTCGGCTCCGCCTGGCCTTCTGGGCCGCCTTCTGGCGGATCGCCCTGTTCCTGGCGGTGCTGGGGGAGCTGGCCCTCTGGGCCGCGATCCGTCGGCAGGCCGTCGGGTTTCCGCCCCGGGTTCGGCTGGCGTTCCTCGTGGTCTACTCGCCCCGGGTGCTGGTTTCAGCCGCGCTGCTGGCGGGGCTGATCACCCAGGCGCTCGATGTGCTCGTCCGGCTGGCGGTCGATCCGATGCTCCGCCGCTGGCTCCAGCCGGCGACCGACCGGGACGACGACGACGGCCGGGGCTTCGGCTTCCACCTCGACGCGACGGAGCGCGTGGCCGACGCGAGGCCGGCCCGGATGCGAGTGGGCCGGGGGTCGCGACCGGGCACCCTGGTGCTCACCGACCGCCGGCTCTGGTTTTTCCCCTCGGCCTGGGACGGGGAGCCGTGGTCCGTGCCGAGGGACGGCATCCGGTCGGCGTCGCTTGACCCACCGCCTCCGGCCCTCGCCCGGGTCGTCCGGGGGCTTCCCCCCCAGGTTGTCGTCTCGGGCGGAGCCGGCCCCGAATCACGGGCGACCTTCGCCCTGGCCGACCCCAGCGCCGTTCTCCGCTGGTTCCTCCCCGAGCCGGCCGCCCGATGAGCCGCCGGGCTCCCTCCTCCTCGACCAATCGCCCCGAGTCCCCCCGATGGCCGACCCCTTCCGCGTCGTCGTCACCGACTTTCTCACCGAGGCCGACGTCGAGTTGCCGATTCTGGGCGACATCGCCCGGATCGACCTGGCCGGCGCCACCAGCGAGGCCGACCTGGCCGACCTGCTGCCGACGGCCGACGCCCTGATCGTCTACCACGACGTGCCGATGCTCACCGCGCAGTCCATCAACCGGCTCGGCCGCTGCCGGGGGATCGTTCGGGCGGGCGTCGGCTACAACAACCTCGACCTGGAGGCCGCCGATCTCCGGGGCATTCCCATCTGCAACGTGCCCGATTACGGCGCCGAGGAGGTGGCCGACCACGCCATCATGATGCTGCTGGCCGTCGTCCGCCGGCTGGGCCCCTGCCACGAGGCGATCCGACGAGGAGGCTGGGACGTGCCGATCGTCTACGGAGTGCCCCGCCTTCGGGGCCGGACGCTGGGTCTGGTCGGCTGCGGCCGGATCGGATCGGCGACGGCCCTGCGAGCCCGGGCCTTCGGCCTCGACGTGGTCTTCTTCGACCCGTTCGTGGTCCCTGGCTTCGAGAAGGCGTTGGGGATCCGCCGGGCCTCCTCGCTCGAAGACCTGTTCGAGCAGAGCGACTTCGTCAGCGTGCACTGCTACCTCGACGAGACGACCCGTCATTTGGTCAACGCCGATCGGCTGGCCCGGATGCGAGCCGGAGGGGTGCTGATCAACACCGCCCGGGGGCCGATCGTCGATCAGCAGGCACTGCTCGAGGCCCTCGACTCCGGCCACCTGGCCGGCGCCGGCCTCGACGTCGTCGAGCGGGAGCCGCTGGACGACGACCGCCTCCGCTTCCATCCCCGGGTCCTGCTGACCCCGCATGTGGCGTTCTACAGCGTCGAAGGGTTCCTGGAGATGCGCCGCAAGTCGGCCGAGGAGGTTCGCCGCCTTCTGCTCGGCCAACCGCTTCGGTGCCCGGTCAACCGGGCGGCCCGGGGGGAGCGCTCCTGCTGAGGGCCTCGGGGGGATCGGGGAGGCGCCGAGAGGGGGGCCGGGGAGCGATCAGCCGCCAGGATCCTGGTGCCGGGGCCAACGATCCCCGCCGTTTTCCGGTGATCGTGCTCTCGGATCGGGGGAAGGGAGCGCTTCCGGCGGGTCGTCCGGCCTGTTCGAGCCGATTGGCATGGGACGTGAGAAGGAGCGTCAACCGGCCCTGCCCCGAGGGCCGAATCAAGGCCCGGAGGGCCGTCGGCCCTGCTGCCGGAGCGGTCGGAGTCCGGTGGCGGCGACGGGCTGGTTTCGGGCGATTTTGACAGGTCGGGCAAGATATACTATCGTGTCGGCCAACGACTTGCGTGGCCCGAGGCCCGAGGGACCGCGCCGCTCCCCCCTTCGGGACGCGGGGCACTCCGGCCGGGAGCCGCCGGCGGCTTGGGATTCGTCCATGATCTTCGATCTGATCGCTCGTCTGGTCCTGCGTCGGGGCTGGCTGATCGTGCTGGGCTGGATTGGGGTGGCCGTGGCGCTCGGCCGGTATGCCCCGTCCTGGGACTCGGTGAGTCTGGACGACGACGTCCGGTTCTTCCCTCCCGGCTCCCTCAGCGTCGCCGGCCAGGATCTGCTCGAGCGGGGTTTCCCCGAGGCGACCGACTCGACGGCCGTCGTCGCGGCCGAGCGGCCGGACGGGCCGCTCTCCGAGGAGGATCTCGCCTTCGTCGGCCAGCTGGCCGACCGGCTCCGGGCCCTGATCGGCCCGGAGCACGCGATCGCCTCGGTGACCGACTTCCGCCAGCGCTTCATGGACGCCGTTCTGATTGGCGGCTCGGGCGAGGGAGGTTCCGGCCAGGCGGTGCTGACCGTGGTCGGCATCGACGCGACCTACCCGAGCAAGCAGGCGAGGCTGACGGTCAACGTCATTGAGGAGCTGCTCGACGCGCTTGCTCCCGAGGTCCCCGACGGCCTTCGCCTGGCCCTGACCGGCTCGGCCGTCGTCGGCCACGACATGAACGAGTCGTCGAACCAAAGCATCGACACGACGACCTATGCGACCGTGGCCCTGGTCATCGCCATCCTGCTGGCGGTCTACCGCTCTCCGCTGCTGGCGCTGATTCCGCTGGTGACGATCGCCCTGTCGGTCTTCATCAGCCTCAAGGGGCTGCCGACGTTGCGGTGGGTGCCGGGGCTGGAGTTCCAGGTCATCAACGTGACCAAGGTGTTCGTTATCGTCGTCCTCTTCGGCGCCGGGACGGACTACTGCCTGTTCCTGATTGCCCGGTACCGAGAGGAGCGGGCGCACGGCCTGTCGATCCCCGACGCCCTCGCCGTGGCGATCCGGCAGGTCGGGGCGGCGCTGGTGGCCAGCGCCGGCACGGTGATCGTGGGGCTGGGGATGCTCTGGTTCTCCAGCTTCGCCAAGATCCAGTACAGCGGCCCGGCGATCGCGGCGAGCCTGGCGGTGGCCCTGCTGGCCGCCTTGACGATGGCGCCGGTCTTCCTCAAGTGGTTCGGCCGGGCGATCGACTGGCCGTTCCGGTCGTCGTCGTCGTTGGCGGCGGCGGCCCCTGAGGTCGGCAGCAACGGCCACCCCCCCCGCGTTCCCGACCGGGCCGAGCAGGCGTTGCAAGGCCCCTGGGGCCGGGTGGCGAACCTGGTGGCCCGGAGGCCGGCGACGATCCTCGCCGTCAGCCTGCTGGCGATGGCCCCCTTCGCCTGGCGGGGAACGCGAGTCCCCTCGAACTACGGGCAACTGGCCGACCTGCCGGCCGACGCCCCGAGCAAGGTCGGCGCGGCGCTGATCCGCCAGTACTTCCCGATCGGAGAGCTCGGGCCCACCAGCGTGCTCGTCGCCAGCCCCGAGATCGATTTCCGGTCTGAAGCCGGACGGGAGGCGATCGCGACCCTCTCCGACCACCTGGAGGCGATGCCCGAGGTCGCCCGGGTCCGGTCGCTTTCTCAGCCGTTGGGAGAGCCGCTGGAGGAGACCGTCCGGCTCTCGGAGCGCGAGCGGGCCCTGCCCGGATTCCTCCGCCGCCCGCTGGAGCAGGCCCGAGACGCCCTGATCGAGCGGGGCTACGAGGCGGCCGAGCCGGTCTACGTCGCGACCCACCCGGTCGACCCGGCCGACGAGGGCCACATCACCCGCCTCGACCTGCTGCTGGCGATCGACCCGTTCTCCGAGGACGGCATGAACGCTCTCGACGCCATCCGGGCCGAGCTCGACGCCCTGACCGCCAGCGGCCCGCTGGCCGGGGCCGAGATCGGTTATGCCGGGGCCACGCCGATGCTCTACGACCTTCGGGCCTCGATCACCGTCGACGAGCGCCGGATGTACGTCCTGGTCACGCTGGGAGTGTACGCGATCCTCGTCCTGCTCCTGCGACGGCCCGGCATCAGCCTTTACCTGATCGCCACGGTGGTCCTGGGCTACCTCGCCACGCTCGGCCTGACGGATCTGGTCTTCCGGTCCTTGCACCAGGGGATCGACCCGTGGCAGGGGCTCGACTGGAAGGTGGGCTTCTTCCTGTTCGTGATTTTGGTGGCGGTGGGGGAGGACTACAACATCTTCCTCATGTCCCGGGTGATCGAGGAGGAGCGCGGGCACGGTGTGGTGGACGGCACCCGGCGCGCCGTGGCCGCCACCGGAGGGATCATTAGCTCGTGCGGCCTGATCATGGCCGGCACGTTCGGCTCGATGCTCACCGGCCGGCTGCTGGCGCTGCGGGAACTTGGCTTCGCGTTGGGGTTTGGCGTCCTGCTGGATACCTTTCTCGTGCGGCCGGTCCTTGTGCCGGCCTTCATCATCCTGCTGGAGCGGTTCCGCCCCGGTCGATCGCGGCGTCAGCCTCAGGCCGACCGTCGCGAGTCGACCTCCCCCACCCCGACCCCCGTGCTTCGGGTCGACTACGGGATGGCCTCCCGGGATGCGACCCGGCGCTGAACGACTGAACGACTCGGACGATCAGGAGCCGGCCGTCTCGGTATCGAAATTGCACCGCGATGCGCGCCCGGTTCGAGCGGGGGCTTCGGTCGCCGTCCTCCGCCGCCGGATCGCAACCCGGCCGCTCCCCAGAGGGGACCCCTTACGCGGACCCTCGATCCGGGATATGTTCTTCCTTGCGGGCTTCGCCCTCCCGAGATCGCCCCGCCGCCACCGGCGAGGACCCCGGGCGACACTCCTCCTCGTCACGAGACGCATCCATGAGAGTCTGGCCGGGACAGCCTTACCCGCTCGGCGCCACCTGGGACGGGGCCGGCGTCAATTTCGCCCTGTTCTCCGAGCATGCGACGAGGGTCGAGCTCTGCCTCTTCGACGCGGTCGAGTCCACCAAGGAGACCCACCGCGTTCCACTTCCCGAGCGCACCGACCTTGTCTGGCACGGCTACTTTCCCGACCTCGTCCCGGGCCAGCTCTACGGCTATCGGGTGCACGGTCCCTACGACCCGGCCCAGGGCCATCGCTTCAACCCGAACAAGCTGCTGCTGGACCCCTATGCCAAGCTGATCGGCCGTCGCCTGCACTGGGACGACTCCGTCTTCGGCTACCCGATCGGCGGCGACGACCTCGGCTTCGACGAGCGAGACAGCGCCCCGTTCGCGCCGCTGGCCCGAGTGATCGACCCCGCCTTCACCTGGGGGGATGATCGGCCTCCCCGCACCCCTTGGCACAAGACGCTCATCTACGAGGCCCACGTCAAGGGCCTCACCATGCGCCACCCCGAGGTGCCCGAGCACCTTCGGGGCACATATGCCGGGGTGGCCTCCGAGCCGATCCTCCGCCACCTGACCGAGCTGGGCGTGACCGCCATCGAGCTCCTGCCGGTCCACCACCACGTCGACGACCGCTACCTGGAAGACAAGGGGCTGGTCAACTACTGGGGCTACAATACCCTGGCCTTCTTCGCCCCGCACAGCGCCTATGTGACGACCGCGACGTCTCGGGACGCGGTCCAGCAATTCAAGACGATGGTCCGGGGCCTGCATTCGGCCGGCATCGAGGTGATTCTCGACGTTGTTTACAACCACACCGCCGAGGGGAACCAGAACGGCCCGACCCTCTCCTGGAGGGGGATCGACAACGCCTCCTACTACATGCTCTCTCCCGAGGACCGCCGCTACTACATGGACTTCACCGGCTGCGGCAACGTGCCGAACATGTCGCATCCGAGGGTCCTGCAGATGATCATGGACAGCCTGCGCTACTGGGTCACCGAGATGCACGTCGACGGCTTCCGGTTCGACCTGGCCAGCACGCTGGCCCGGGAGCTGTACGAGGTCAACCGCCTTGGCTCGTTCTTCGACATCATCCACCAGGACCCGGTGCTCTCGCAGGTGAAGCTCATCGCCGAGCCCTGGGACGTCGGCCCCGGCGGCTACATGGTCGGCAACTTCCCCCCCGGCTGGGCCGAGTGGAACGGCATCTACCGAGACGAGATCCGCGACTTCTGGCGCGGCGCCGGCGACGCCACCGCCAACGAGCTGGCCACCCGCCTCAGCGGGTCGAGCGACCTGTACCAGAGCGACGGCCGCAAGCCCTACGCCAGCGTTAACTTCATCACCTGCCACGACGGCTTCTCGCTCCGCGACCTCGTCTCCTACAACGAGAAGCACAACGAGGCCAACCACGAGGACAATCGCGACGGGGCCGACGACAACCGCTCCTGGAACTGCGGCGCCGAGGGGCCGACCGACGACCCGGCGATCAATGCGCTGCGTGCCCAGCAGATGCGCAACTTCATCGCCACCCTGTTCCTCTCGCAAGGTGTGCCGATGCTGCTGGCCGGCGACGAGTTGATGCACACCCAGGGGGGCAACAACAACACCTACTGCCAGGACAGCGAGATCGCCTGGCTCGACTGGGACCTCGACGACGACCGCCGTGCGTTTCTCGACTTCGTGAAACTCGCCAGCCGGGTTTGGCGCACACATCCGGTCCTCCAGCGGCGGAACTTCTTCAAGGGGCGACCGATCCGCGGTGAGGACATCAAGGACATTTCCTGGCTCGAACCCTCGGGCGAGGAGATGGGAGACGAGTCCTGGAACGCCGGCTATGTTCGTTGCCTCGGGATGCGGCTGGCCGGTGACGCCATCGGCGAGACCGATGAACGCGGCGATCCGATCGTCTGCGAGACGATCCTCGCCCTGTTCAACGCCCACTGGGAGCCCGTTCCCTTCACGTTGCCGCCCCACCCGCCGGAGCGGCACTGGGAGGTTCTTTTCGACACCGCCGACCCCGAGCTCCAGCTGAATTCCTTCGACGAGGGGCAGGAGTACGACCTGAAAGGGCGCTCCGTCGTCGTTCTCCGCCTCCGCGACCGCGTCGAGCACCCCCCTGAACTCCTCACGGCCGCCCAATCCGAACGTCTCTTCGAGGGCCGGATGGACCTCTCCGAGCGGCGGATTCCAAGGCCGTAGCCGAGGCCCCGGCTGGGGGCGCCTGCGACCACGCGACCTTCAGCGGACACCACGTCGCCGCGTGCGGTGAAAAAACCGGCGCCGAGTTCAAGCGGCGTTGCGGAGCGTATTGCACAACGATTTCCAAGAAACCATGTTGCGCGATTTTATCGGCGAGGCGCGCGTCTTGCTTGAGGGGGTTGAGTCGCCCTGGTCCCGGCGAGCCGACCTCCGATGGAGCGCCCGTTCCGATGATCCGACGACGCGGCTTCACGCTGATCGAATTGCTGGTGGTGATCGCCATCATTGGCGTCCTGATCGCCCTGTTGTTGCCGGCGGTCCAGGCGGCCCGCGAGGCGGCCCGCCGCAGCCAGTGCGCCAACAACCTGAAGCAGATTGGCATCGGCATGCACAACTACGCTGACGCCATGGGCGGCTTCCCGCCGACCGCCTTTGGCGTCCAGCGACCGTCACTCGAACAGTTCGGCGGCTGGGGCGTGCAGATCCTCGGCTTCATCGAGCAGCCGCAGGTCTACCACGCCTACAACTTCGACCTTGGCTTCCACCTGCGGCCGAACCAGACGGCCGTCCGCACGGTACTGAGCGTCTACGTCTGCCCGTCCACGCCCCGATCGACGAACCCGGTGGCGGGGGTCGTCGACTTTGCCGCCGGCTCCGTCCCGGACTTCACGCTTTCGGCCGCGGCGGGTGACTACTTCACGGCGCGGTCGTACATCGAGTCTTGGTACGCCGAACCGTTCGTCGAGCACCTCGGCGCACTCGATCAGAAGATCCACACGCCATTTGCGAAGATCCGGGACGGGCTGTCGAACACCCTGCTCGCCTACGAGTGCGCCGGCAAGCCCGAGTACTGGGAGCGCGGCCAGTTCGTCCACGGCTTCCCGACCCCATCCTCCCCGTATGCGGTCGACCGCTGGTGGAGCCACGGCGCTTGGGCCGGGTTCATGAACATGAGGATCGTCTCCTTCACCGGTGGGCAGTACCAGTACGACGGCCCTTGCATCATCAATTGCCACAACGGCTGGAACGGCGTCTACGCGTTCCACTCTGGCGGCATCAATGCCCTCGCCTGCGATGGCTCGGTACGCTTCCTCAAGGAATCGACGGCGAAGTCGGTTGTTAAGGCCTTCGTCACGCGGGCCGAGGGTGAAGTGATCAGCGCTGATCAGCTCTGAGCCCCGGGGACACCATGAGACGCGCAGACCGACCACAAGCGGCCGGGCGACGCGCCCTTGCGCCGTCGTACCGGGTGAGGACCGCTCTGCTGCTGCTGCTGCTGCTGCTGATCGCCGGCTGCGGCGGGGAGGACCGGGTCCCGCTGTTCCCGGCGACGGGCCGGGTTCTTGTTGACGATCGGCCGGCGGCGGGTGTGCAGGTCCGGCTCCACCCGACGGACCGGCCCGACGATCTGGACGCCCTCGTCCCGTTCGCCGTGACGGGCGAGGACGGCGGCTTCGGCCTTGGCACCTTCGAGGACGGCGACGGCGCTCCGGCTGGCCGTTACCGGGCGACTCTCTACTGGCCCGATCGCCCCCCGGGCCCGAGCCCGCCGACGGATCGTCTCGGCGGTCGCTACGACGACGCGGGTCGCTCCCCGTTCTCGGTGACGATCACCGAGGGGGAGAACACCCTGGAACCATTCCGGGTCGAGTCGGCACCGACCGCGCCACAGCCTCAGCGGCGAGGGCCGGCCGACGTCGACCTCGACGGCCTCGGGGCCGTTCCGCCGCCCTGACCGTCCCCCGGCCGGGGTGCCCTGACGACGACCTTTCACCAACGACGATTCCTCAAGGAGCCAACGACCGTGACCACGACGACCGCGATCGCCCTGCTCTTGGCCCTGCATCTCGGGCCGGTCGACGGCCCGCCGCTGATCCGATCGGCGCGGAGCGGCCGATGGTCCGACCCTGCCACGTGGGAGGGTGGTGCCGTCCCCGACGAGGGCGATCGGGTCCAGATCCGGGGCGGGCACACGGTCCACTACGACCGGGATTCCGACCGGACGATCCGCTCGATCCACGTCGCCGGCACCCTCGAATTCGCCCGCGACCGCGACACCCGGCTCGACGTCGGTCTCATCAAGATCCAGGCCGGCGACGATGCGAGCGAGAACGGGTTCGACTGTGACGCCCACTCGGCCGGGGACCACGCCGGGCACGACCGCCCGGCCCTTCTCGTCGGCCTCCCCCACGAGCCGATCCCGGCCGGCACGACCGCGACGATTCGCTTGAAGTTCGTCGACGGCATGGACCCCGAGACCTGTCCGGCGATCGTCTGCTGCGGCGGTCGGATGGAGTTCCACGGCGCCCCGATGCCCCGGACCTGGACCAAGCTCGCCCGCGAGGCATACCGAAACGAGGCGGTCGTCCTGCTCCCTCGCGAGGACGTCGAGGGCTGGAATCCGGGCGACCGAGTGATCCTCACCGGAACGGCCCGGCAGTTCGGGTACAAGGACACGAGGACAACCAGCGTCGCCGAGCGGCCCGCGACCGAGGAACGCACGATCCGGGAGTTCAAACCCTACGGCGACGACCTGGTTCGCCTGGTCCTCGATCGGCCCCTGGAGCACGACCACCGGGCTCAGGGCGACTACCGGGGTGAGGTCGCCAACCTCTCGCGGAACGTGGTCGTGGAGTCGGCCGAGCCCGGCGGTGTCCGCGGCCACACGATGTATCACCGCGGCTCGCGCGGGTCGATCAGCTACGCCGAGTTCCGCCACCTCGGCAAGCGCGGGGTGCTCGGGAAGTACAGCCTGCACTTCCACCTGGTCGGCGAGTCGATGCGCGGTAGCTCCGTGATCGGTGCCTCGATCTGGGACAGCGAGAACCGATGGATCACGGTCCACGGGACGAGCTACCTGGTCGTCCGCGACTGCGTCGGCTACAGGTCCATCGGCCACGGCTTCTTCCTCGAGGACGGCACCGAGACGCGGAACGTCTTCGACCACAACCTCGCCGTGATGGCCCTGCGCGGCGAGCCGCTGCCCGATCAGGTCCTGCCGTTCGACGGCAACCTTGGCTCCGGCTTCTGGTGGGCCAACAGCCTGAACACCTTCACGGACAACGTGGCCGCCGAGTGCGACCAGGACGGGTTCCGGTTCGAGGTCGTCGCCTCCGAGCAGTTCGACCCGGTCCGGCCGGTCCTCCAGCCGGACGGAAGCCGGCGGCCGGTTGATCTCCGCACCCTGCCCTTCATCCGATTCGAGGGCAACGAGGCGCACTGCCAGCGCTTCTTCGGGCTGAACCTCGGCGGGTTCACCAGCGGGGTGGTCCCGCCCGACTCGGCGCCGAAGGAGTTCGTCATCGAGGACGTCGACGGCATCGGCCCCGACGAGCGGCACCCGTTCCTGATCCGCGACTTCCGGGCCTGGGACACGCACTGGGCCTTTCACGCCGGCTCGCCGTGCGTCCGGGCCGAGGGGCTGGACCTGTACGACTCGGAGTACGCCCTCTGGCGGTGCGTGATCGACCGTCATGAATATGCCGACCTGAAGATCGGCCGGATCACCACGATGGGGATGTTCTTCCCGCGCCCCGGCCGCGCAACGCCTGCCGACGGGATCGTCAACCTCGATCCGGTCGACGACCTGCCGCCCACGACCGTCATCACCCACGTCCTGCCCGCCGGCTCGGCCAGCCGCGTGCTCGTCCGCGGCACGGCGAGCGACGACGACGCGATCCGCCGCGTGGTCGTCAACGGCCGGGAGGCCATTGCGCTGCGGCCCAACTTCGCCGAGTGGCAGGTCGAGCTTGACGCCGATCCGGCCGGCGCCGAGCTGATCGCCCGGTCCGAGGACGTCGCGGGCAACGTGGAGCAGACGCCCCACATCCTCCGCCCCACGCCGCGATCGACCGGTACGGATCGGCTTCCGCTGCCCACATCGCCGACGGCTGATCGCTGAGCTGAACGCCAAGGTCGACGGGCGCATCAAAACGATCAGGGGCGGAGAGCAAGCTCTCCGCCCCTGATCGCGTGAACTCGCGTTCGGCCCCGGCAATTTACTCCGGTGAGCCGCTCGCCGGCTCGCCTTCACCGGAGGAGGAGCCGGCGCCGGCCAGGGCCGCCTGCTCTCCTTTGGTGGTGGCCTCGAAGACGAGCTTGCGGCCGTCCTCGGTGTCGCCGACGGTGACGGTGAGGGTGTCCTTGCCCTTGAACTCGCCGCGGAGGATCGACTCGCTCATCGGATCCTCGATCATGTTCTCGATCGCGCGGCGGAGGGGGCGGGCGCCGTAGTCGGGGTTGTACCCCTTGTCGATGATGTAGTCCTTGGCCTCCTCGGTGAGCACGAGGGTCAGGCCGCGGTCGGCCAGGCGCTGGCGGACCTTGGTCAGCTCGATGTCGATGATGTGCTTCAGGTCGTCCCGGGTCAGGTTGTGGAAGACGATGATGTCGTCCAGCCGGTTGAGGAACTCGGGGCGGAAGTACTTCTCGATGGCGACCTTGAGCCGCTCCTTCATTTCCTCGTAGTTGCTTGGGTCGTCCATGTTCCGGCCGAAGCCGAGGACGTTGGACTGCGAGGTGGCCTCGACGCCCGCGTTGGTGGTCATGATGATGATCGTGTTCTTGAAGTCGACGACCCGGCCGACGTTATCGGTCAGGCGTCCCTCCTCCATGATCTGGAGGAGCATGTTGAACACGTCGGGGTGGGCCTTTTCGATTTCGTCGAGGAGGACGACGGAGTAGGGGCGGCGGCGGATCTTCTCGGTGAGCTGGCCACCCTCTTCATACCCGACATAGCCTGGAGGAGCACCGATCAGGCGGCTGACGTTGTGCTTCTCCATGTACTCGGACATGTCGATTTGGATGAGTGCCTCGGCCTCGCCGAACATGAATTCGGCCAGGCTCTTGGCCAGCAGCGTTTTTCCGACGCCGGTGGGTCCGGCGAAGATGAAGCTGCCGATGGGGCGCTTGGGATCCTTCAGGCCGGCCCGGCTGCGCCGCACGGCCTGGCTGATCCGCTTGACCGCCTCGCGCTGGCTGATGACCTTCTTCTGGAGTTCCTCCTCCATGTGGACGAGGCGTTCGGTTTCCTCGGCTTCCAGGCGGGTCAGCGGCACGCCGGTCATCTTGGAGACGACCTCGGCGACGACCTCCTCGTCGACGGTGCCGTCGACCTCCTTGGCCTTTTCCCGCCACTCGCGGGTGATGGTTTCCTTCTTCTTCTTGAGCTTGTCGGCCTGGTCGCGGAGGGCGGCGGCGCGCTCGAAGTCCTGGTTGGCGACGGCCTCTTCCTTGTCTTGGTTGAGGCGTTCGATCTGCTCGTCGAGTTCCTTCAGGTCGGGGGGCCGGGTCATGGCCTTGAGGCGGACGCGGGCGCCGGCCTCGTCGATGACGTCGATCGCCTTGTCCGGCAGGCATCGGCCGGTGATGTAGCGATCCGACATCTCGACGGCGGCCTCGAGGGCCTCGTCGGTGATCTGGACGCGGTGGTGGGCCTCGTAGCGGTCGCGGAGGCCGCGGAGGATCTCCAGGGCCTCGGACTTCGAGGGGGGGTTGACGACCACCATCTGGAAGCGGCGGTCGAGGGCGCCGTCCTTCTCGATGTACTTGCGGTACTCATCGAGCGTGGTGGCGCCGATGCACTGCACCTCGCCGCGGGCCAGGGCGGGCTTGAGGACGTTGGAGGCGTCGATGGCGCCTTCGGCGCCGCCGGCGCCGACGAGCGTGTGCAGCTCGTCGATGAAGAGGATGGTGTTCTTGGCGCGGCGGACCTCGTTCATGACCGCCTTGATCCGTTCCTCGAACTGGCCGCGGTACTTGGTGCCGGCGACCATCATGGCGAGGTCGAGGACGACGATGCGGCGGTCCCGGAGCAGCTCGGGGACGTTCGCGTCGACGATGAGCTGGGCGAGGCCCTCGACGATGGCGGTCTTGCCGACGCCGGCCTCGCCGAGCAGCACGGGGTTGTTCTTCTGGCGGCGCGAGAGGATCTGGACCACGCGCTCGATTTCATTTTGGCGGCCGATGACCGGGTCGAGCTTCCCCTGTCGGGCCAGCTCGGTCAGGTCTCGCCCGAAGCTGTCGAGGGCGGGGGTCTTCGACTTGCCGCCCTTGGCCGCGGCGCCACCGCGTTCGGCTTCGCCGCCTGCGTCCATCCCGTGACCGAGCAAGTTGAGTACCTCCTCGCGGACTTCCTCGAGCTTCAAGCCCAGGTTCATCAGGACCTGGGCGGCCACGCCCTCCTGCTCGCGCAGCAGGCCCAGCAGCAAGTGCTCCGTGCCGACGTAGTTGTGGTTGAGGTTCCTGGCCTCTTCGATGGCGTATTCGATGACCTTCTTGGCCCGGGGGGTCTGGGGCAGCTTGCCCATGGTGACCATGTCGGGCCCGGACTGGACGATCTTCTCGACCTCGACCCGGATCTTCCGCAGGTCGACGTCGAGGTTCTTCAACACGTTGGCCGCGACCCCGCTGCCTTCCTTGACGAGGCCGAGCAGCACGTGCTCGGTGCCGACGTACTCGTGGTTGAAGCGCTGGGCCTCCTGGTTGGCCAGCTGCATCACCCTCCGAGCACGGTCGGTGAAACGTTCGTACATCAGCGATCGACTCCGACGGCTGTTCGCCCGGCCGGGGCCGCGCCGGGCCGGGTCTCCTCAAACGGTAGTACGACGCGGTGCGACCGCTTGTTCAGGTGATCAGTCCGGTGCGACCCGGGCGCGGCCCCTCGCGATCGGCAGGGGGGCCGCCGGGCGCCCCGCTCCGGGCCCGGGGTCCGTGTCGATTGCAATTGTCGGCACCCTCCCCCCGGTTTTCAACCTCTCCGGAGATTCCGACATCCGGCGGGAGGGTCCGGTTCAGCCGCGGTCCAGGAGCCGGATCGCCTGGGCGATCTCCCATCGCCATTTTACGCCACCCTCAAGTTCCAGGCACTGGCGAAAGGCCCGCCTGGCCTCGTCGGGCTGGCCGGTGTGGAGATAGAGCGTGCCCAGTTGCATCAGGGCGTCGGCGTCGGTCTCGTCCATCGTCAGGATCTGTTCCAGCCGCCGTCTCGCGTCGTTCCAGCGCCCGCGCAGGTAATGCTCGGTGGCCTCCCGGTACAGCCGCTCGATCTCGGCCCGGTAGCGTTCCGGGTGGCAGCGCCAGACCCACCAGAGCGTGTAGGCCAGTCCCGCCGCCCAGGTGCCCGCGGCCAGGGCCGTGACGAACGTGGAGACCGCCGGAGAGACGGCCTCGGTCCAGATCGCGTGGGTGACGATGGCCGCGTTGAGCGTCGCGGCGAAGACGCCCGCCAGGATCAGGCCCATCACCTCTTGTCCCGACCAGACCTGCGGCAGGCCCGGCCAGAGGCTCAACGCGGCGATCCAGAAGCGCCTGGGCATCGATTGGCTCCTTCCGTCCCCGTGCCCGGCCCCGATCGGGGCGCGGTCGACTCCTTTCGGCACGGATGGGAGTCTAACGGATCGGCCGGCCCGGGACAAGCGAGAGGGCCGTCCGGCCCTCTGCTGGCCTCCCGGACCCGGCTTCCGGCGGATCACTCCAGCGTGAGGGTTCGCTCCAGGGTTCCGCCTTTCTGGGCCTCGAACCGGATCGTCGCCTCTCCTGAGCCGACGACGAACCAGCGGACCCGCTCCGTTGCCCGGCCCCCGACGCCATCGGGCAGCTCCAGGCGCTCGGGGTGGTGCTCGACCGGGTCCATGCGGCCGGTGTCGGCGTCGAGCAGCCGGCCGCCGCCGGCGACGGTGATTCCGGCCCCCGAGATCGAGAAGCGGTCGGGCAGGCCGATGTTCCGCCGGCGCGCCTGGGCCGAGCGGGTGGGGAGGAGCCGATCGTTGGCGACCGAGGCGGTGACCTGGAACAGCTCGCCTCCCAGCGGCTCGACCTCGATCGCTTCCCAGTCCAGCATCGGCATCTGGTCGGCGTGGTAGAGCACGAACGCCGTGTTCCGGTGGCAAAGCTCCTCCATCAAGAACGGAGGCGGAACACGCTGCGACTGCTTGACGAAGCCTCCCAGCTCGATCGGCCCGAAGGTCGGGTGGTCGAACGGGTGCCACTCGACGAAGTGGGCGCCGAGCATCAGGCGGTCGTTGGCGAACAATTGGGCCGCCTCGCCGCTGGCGCCAACGGCGTTCTCCAGCGTCGAGCCCTGCCCCGGCTGCATGCCCAGGAGCTGGGCGTTGTTCCACAGCTCGTTGGTGTACGAGAAGATGCCGAGGTGCTCGTAGGTCCAGTTCACGAACCCGCCGCGCACCGAGTACAGATCCTTGTGGATGATGAGGTTCCGATAGAAGGGGAGCATCCGGGCGCCGACCTCGCCGATCGCTCGGGCGAGATCCTCGTCCTGCCGGGGGTAGTTGGGCTCCCGGCTGGGGTGGGCGGGCCCCCGCAGGATCATGCCGCCGGCGTTGTGGTAGGACTGCACGCCGGCGATGTTCGGGTGGTCGAGCAGGAACGCGGCGATCGACCTCGTCTCGGGCCAGCAGAGCGGGAACGGGCCGGCGCCGCCCTGGATGTGGGCGGGCTGCCAGTCGGCCGGCCAGTTGCGGTTCATGTCGTAGGAGCCGGGGGGGTCTTCGTTGAGTTCGCCGTCGCCGTCCTCGTCGGTCCCTTCGTACCCGAGCAGCTCGTAACGCTCGCCCCGGATCTCGTCTCCCGGGCGGATGGGCTCGAGCGCGCGGGGGTCGTCTCCCGAGAGGACGAAGCGGCCGTCGGGGCTCTTGCGGCGCATGAGGACGATCTGGCCGTCGCCGTCGAGGTCGTCGTAGCCGTCCTCGTCGAGGAGGCCGTCGCGGTCGTCGTCGACGGGGGCCTTGCCGCTCCGGGAGCTGCTGGTGGTGTTCGGGGCGTCGAACCACCAGGCCCGGCCGTCGGGGTTGACCGTCGGCAGGATGTAGAACGCGCGGCGGTCGACCAGCTCGGTGACCTTGTCCAGCCTTCCGTGGTTCTCGGCCAGGTACCAGATCAGGTACAGGCAGGCCTCGGCCGCCTGAACCTCGTTGCCGTGGACGTTCCCCTCGCAGTAGAAGGCGGGCTTGCTGGTGTCGGGGCCGGTTTCGGGGTTGTTGACCGTGACGCACCAGATGTCGCGTCCCTCGACCGACTTCCCGACGGAGTGCATGGAGAGCAGGTTGGGGTGTCCATCGACGAGCGTCCGCATCGCCTCGACGAGTTCGCGATCGTTGTACAGCTTATTGAACGCCAGTCGGACCTTCGGCTCGAAGTACGGCCCGTCGTCGGCCGACGCCGAGAGGGAAGGGCCGAGGGCCAGGGCGAACGCGACGGCGATCGGGGCGAGCCTGCTCATGCAAGGGGACCTCGGGCGTCGGGTGGTCGTCGGAGAGACCGGAAGAGGGGGCGAGGCCCCCGGCCTGGGTTGGCCTCGGCGGTCGGTTCAGGGCAGTTCGATCGTCGCGACCGCCCGGCCCGCTCGGGGGCAGATGGCCTCGACCGCGATCGTCTCCCCTGCCTCGGGTGCCAGGACCAGCCAGCGGTATTGCTTCGAGCCCCCCGAGCCGGCCAGGGCGTTGACGCGGTCGAGCTTCGGCCCGGCCAGGAGCTTCGCCGCGCCGAGCACCGGACGGACGAGCACCGGGGGGGCCTGCCGGGTCGTGACGCCCTGGGCGAGGGCGGTCGGGAAGGACCCCGCGTTCTCGACCCGGGCCGAGATCTCGAACACGCCGCCCCCCTTCGGTTCGGCCTTCGCATCGACGATCGCCAGTGTGGCCATCCGTCCGACCAGGTCGGAGAGGAAGCGGAGCTGCACCTCGGCGATCGCCTTTACCTCGCCGATCGGAGGGTTGATGCGGACCCCCGGCCGCCAGCCGCCGACCTCGACGGTGCCGAGCGTCGGGTGCTCGACCTCCTTGAAGGGGACGAAGGCGCGGCCTCCCATGACGTGGTCGTTCCACCAGAGCCAGCGGGCCTCTCCCTCGGCGGGGGGCGTCTCCTGGCCCTCGGCGGGCTCGGGCAGGGATGGCTCGGGCCAAAGGGACGAGGCGATGGCGACGGCCCCGAACTGGTGGTAGGCCCACTCGCTCATCGCGCCGTCGGTGGTGGCCCCCAGGCTCGACGTCGCCTTCGGCGCCAATCTCCCGGAGGCCTTCGGAGCGGCGTTCTCGTCGGCCGGCTTCGTCTTGTCGTCGTCATCGCCGTCGATCCGGGCGAGGAAGTCGGCCAGCATCGTCGCCCGGCCGAGGGGAGAGGCCGCGAAGAATTCATCCATCAGCCGCTGCTGTTCGTCTTCGGGGAGGGCCTCGTACGCCTCCATGACCTTGGCCCGCATGGCTTCGGGCAGAACGGCGAGCGGGTCGTCGCCGTCGGCGATCGGGATCTCGGCCGGGATCGGCTCGTCCGGGGCTGGGGCCGGCTCCTCGGGAGCGTCGGTCCCCGGGGCCTGATCCTCACCCTCGCCCTTGTCTTTGCCCTCCTCCGTTGAGTCGTCCTCCTTCGGCTCCGGCGGGGAGATCAGCTCGCGGTAGGTTTTGGAGAGGGTGACGAAGGAGGGCAGATCGGCGTCGGCCAGGGTGGAGGCCGGCTTCTTGGGCTCGTCGAGGAGGGAGTCGTGGAGGGTGAAGGTCCAGACGATGGCGATCTCGGGATGGTCGTAGCAGAACTGGATAAGGCCGAAGACCTCGGGCTCGCTGGCGGGGCTGTAGCCGGCTCGATCGGTCAGCTCGGTCCAGGAGTGGGGCCAGTTGCGGTTGAGGTTGACGCCGCCGGGAGGGTCCTCGTTCTCCTCGCCGTCGCCGTCCTCGTCGGTCCCCTCGTCCCGCTCGGAGTAAACGGGACGCTCCCCCTCGGCAGCCTTCGCGGGGCGAAGGATCCGGGGGTCGTCGTCGTCGGGGACGAGGGTGGCGTCGGGGTCCTTGATGCGCATGCGGAGGATCAGGCCGTCGCCGTCGAGGTCGTCGGGGCCGTCCTCGTCGGCCTGGCCGTCGCGGTCCTCGTCCGTCGGGGTGAGGTTGGTGCGGAGGGCGAGGGACGGCTCGGAGAAGAGGCGATCGGCTCCGTCGGGGTTCAGGCGGGGGACGACGTAGAGCGTATGACCGTCAAGGAACCGCTGGATTTCCTCGTCGCCCGGCTCGGGCTCGGCGAGGCGTTCGACCAGCTCGAGCGCGACCTGGCTGCCGACGACGTGATCGGCCTCCAGGTTGGCGACGATCAGGACGGCGGGGGGCCGGGGGGAGCCGTCCTCCAGGTCCTCGGGCCGGACGCCGAGGGTGACGAGCCAGACGTCTCGGCCTTCCCGGGTGGTCGCCAGGGATCGGAGCGAGACGGCCGCCGGATGGGCGTCGGCGACCTGCTGGAGGCGGTCGGTGAGGGCGTCGGCGTCGAGGTAGCCCTCGGGGAAGAGGGCGGGGGGGGCGTCGTCCTGGCCCCGGCCCGATCCGGTCGCCGCCAGGAGCAGGGCGAGCAGGGCGAGCAGGGCCGGTCGCGGTCCGATCCGTAGGGTCATCGCGGTGCCGTCTCTCGGAGGCCTGTCGGGTCAGTCGGGCGAGGGCGGGGAGCGCCTGGGAATGACTCTACCTGGCGGCCCGGCCTCGGGCCAGCCCTCGACGGGGGGGCGGCCGTTTCGGGATCGGGCTCGATCCGGAGGGGTCCGGGACCGGCCCGGGAGGAGTGCCGACCGGGCGGCGTTTCCCCCGATTCGCGAGGTCGAGGGGACGCCGCCCGGAGCGGAGGGACGATCGGCCGATCGGCCGGGGACCCGGGTCGCGGCCGGGGCCGGCGCGGGGGCCGGTCGCGGTCGCCCGGGGAGGGGAGGGCCGGAGTCGGGCTCGGGTCGCGGCCGAGCCCGCCGGGAACGCTCCCGGGCCGGGCGAGGAGCGGTCGCAGCGCCGATCGCGTCGGGTCGCGGCCGACGGGGATCGAGGCGACGCAACCAGGAGGACCGGAAGGCGGGGCCCGGGGCCGGTAGGGGGCCAGTCGGCTCCCGGAGCCGGCCGAAATGGGCTCTCGGGGAGCGGGAGGGAGGGTCCAGGCGCGTCGGAGTCGGTTTCTGGGAGCCGGTGTCTGGGGGCCGGCGGCGGGTCTGCCGAGGAGCCTGGGGAGGAGCCGGCTGCCGGGGGGAAGGGGAGGCGGGGGGG
>NZ_RYZH01000067.1 GCF_003977685.1 Tautonia sociabilis
TCGGGGGGGCCCTTCGGGGTGCTGGCGATTGTCGCTGTGACCCAGTCCACCACGAAGGTGCCTCCCCTTCCATCGAAACTGTCAACCGGGCCCACCCCCATTTCGGCTCTCTTTGCGACAGAGCCCGGATGGAGACGAAGGGGAGTGCTATAAAGCAAAGAGGGACAAGGAGATTGGCGATCCTTGTCCCTCTTTTTTCGCCGGTTGACAAGCGGAGGGGGAGGGATTCGAACCCCCGGAGGCCTTGCGGCCTCAGCGGTTTTCAAGACCGCCCCAATCGACCACTCTGGCACCCCTCCGATTGGTCGCGGCCGTCGGCCGGCGAGTGACCTGCGGGGAACGGCCCGGATTCGCCGGCGCCGGCTGGATTCGGAGGGATCGGGGAGAGCCCTCGGGATCGGATCGAGCCGGAGCGAGGCGGTCGGCACGGGCCGACGACCGCGCCGGGAGACGGGGCGGATCGTGAGAGATCTTACCGGATGGGGCCCCGGGGCGGTAGGTGGAATCGTCCCGGCGAGGCAAGGGGGCAAGGGGAGGAGGGAGGGAGGCACCGCCGGTGAGGTTGAGGCTTCGGGCGCGGTGGCGTTTCGCGGCGAGAGGAGGCTCGGGGGGGCCCACCGGCGGGGGCCGTCGTCCGGCCTCCCTGATTCCGAGCCCCCCGCTCCCCGAGGGAGGTCGGGAAGAGGGGGGCGGGGAGGGAGGAGGGGACGGGTCAGGACTCGCCGCCCTCGGGGGAGGACTCGCCGTTCTCGGAGGCACCCTTCTTGGCCCTGGGCTTGGGTCCCTCGGCGGCGCGCTGGGCGCGGGCCTCGATCTTGGCGGCCTTCTTGGCCTTGCGGGCCTCGCGCTTCTGGGTGCGGACGGCGGCGGCCTCGGCCTCGGTGGCCTTGCCTCGGACGCGCTCCTTCAGGCGGACAGCCTTGCCCACGCGGTCGCGCAGGTAGTACAGCTTGGCGCGGCGGACCTTGCCGGAGCGCTTCACCGCGATGTCGGCGATCCGGGGGGAGTGGACCGGGAAGGTGCGTTCCACGCCCTCGCCGGCGACGATCCGGCGGACGGTGAAGACCTCGCGCACGCCGGCGCCGGAGCGGGCGATGACGACGCCGTTGAAAATCTGGATGCGTTCCTTGTCGCCTTCGAGGATCCGCACGTGCACGTCGACCGTGTCGCCGATCTCGAAGTGCGGGACCGATTCCCGCATGCTGGTCTTCTCGACCAGCTCCATCAGAGCGTTCTGCATGGGACCGTCCCTCGCTGCAAGAGAATCCGAAGTCGACTGATGAATCAGCGCGACGGCCCGGCGGTGCGCCGGTGCTGGCGGCGCCAGCGGGCGATGGCGGCGTGGTCGCCGCTCAGGAGCACCTCGGGCACGTCCAGGCCGCGGTAGGACCGGGGCCGGGTGTACTGGGGGTATTCGAGGCCGCCGTCGGGGCCGAAGGACTCGTCGATGGCGCTCTGGTCGTCGCCGAGGACGCCGGGAACCAGCCGCATGACCGCGTCGATGACCGCCATGGCCGGGACCTCGCCGCCGGAGAGGACGTAATCGCCGATCGAGAGGGGCTCGGGTCGGAGGATGTCGAAGATCCGCTGGTCGAACCCCTCGTACCGGCCGCAGAGCAGGACGATCCGAGGCTCCCGCGCCAGCTCCTCGACGAAGGCCTGGTCCAGCCGACGGCCGGCCGGGGTCATCGCGATCAGCCTCCCGGGCCGGTCGCCGAAGCTCGCCTGCACGGCCTCGACAGCGGAGACGACCGGGGGGGCCATCATCAGCATGCCGGGACCGCCGCCGAAGGGGGTGTCGTCGACGCTGCGGTGCTTGTCCAGCGCCCAGCGGCGGATGTCCCAAAGGTTCACGCCGATCAACCCGCGGCGGATCGCCCGCTTCAGGATGCTCTCGGACAGGAACCCCTCGAACAGGCCGGGGAAGAGCGTCAGGACATCGAATCGCAGCGGCGGTGGAGGCGGAGGCATCGTCGGAGGAACCTGGTCGGCGGCGGACGGGAGACGGATGACTGTTGGCGATCGACCAATTCACCGGGTTCCGGCGTCGGCCCGCTGCCATCCGGGATCGACCCGTCTCGGCCGGCCTCCGGTCAGGACGACGCCTCCTCGGCCTTCGGCTCCTCGGCCTTCGGCTCCTCGGCCGAGGGGGCGGCCTCGGGGGTTTCGGGAGCCTCGGGGGCCGGGGGGGCGGCCGGGGGCTTGGGGGCGGGGCCGCCGGTCAGATGGGTGGTCTTGGCGCCGGTGGTGGGGCGCTCCTCGGCGGGGACGTTGTCCCACGGCTCGCCGGGGGCGGGCTTGGTGATGCCGTGTCGCTTGAGCATGGCGGCGACCTTCTCGGTCGGCTGGGCGCCGACGGATAGCCAGTAGCGGACCCGAGGGGTGTTGAACCACTCCCGGGCCGCCTCGTTGCGGACGAGCGGGTCGTACCAGCCGAGCTCCTCGATGGCGCGCCCGTCGCGAGGGGTGCGGGCGTCCATCACGCAGATTCGGTAGAACGGGCGGTGCCGCCGGCCGAACGACTTCATGCGGATGCGGACCATTCGATCGATCACTCCCATCGGGGTGAAGCGGCTCGGACGCATGTTCACGAAAACCAAAACGGGCGGGCACCCCCCTGCCCTGCGGATCGCAGTTCGGGGGACGGGGCCGGTTCCCGAGCCATCGGCGGCCCCGCGGCGGGATTCAACCCGGGTGGATCGAACCCGGCTCATGTCCTCTCATTCGGCGATCGGCGAGACGTCGTTCCCTTCGGTCGGAAGGCGGCCCGGCCCCTCGAGTCTCGCCGGCCGAGGGGACCGGGCCGTGGTTCGGTGGTTGGTTCGTGATTGATCGGGAGGCTCAATCCCTTGGGTTGAAGTCCCAGAGCTGCTGGTCGCGGCGCCCCAGGTCGGCCCAGGGGGCGAGGGTCCGGTCGGAGGAGGCGGGGCCGAGGAGCGGTCGGACGAGATCCCGATGGCGGTCCTCGGCGGTCGGGTCGGGGTCGAGGTCGAACCTGGGGCCGGGCCCTTCGGCGTCGATCACGGGTTGGGCCCCCCCTTGCGCTTCTCTCGCATCTCCTTCTGGATGCGGCGAGCCTCCTT
Organism: Tautonia sociabilis; assembly: GCF_003977685.1. GTDB lineage: Bacteria > Planctomycetota > Planctomycetia > Isosphaerales > Isosphaeraceae > Tautonia > Tautonia sociabilis. The sequence goes on from NZ_RYZH01000067.1 coordinate 3,084, forward strand.
CTCGCGGAGCCTCTTCTGCCGCTCGCGCTCCTTGGGGGTGAGGCGCTTGCCGGTCCCCTGCTTGGGGGTCTTCAGCAGGGCGCCGGGGTTGAAGGCGCCGGCCTTGCCGAGCCCGGAGAGCATCCTCACGCGGTCCATCATGCTCATCTGGGACATCGACTTGACCATCGCCGCCATCGCGTCGAACTGCTTGACCAGGCCGGAGACGTCCTGCGGCTCGACGCCGGCGCCGGCGGCGATGCGACGGCGTCGGCTGATGTCGATTTTGTGCGGGTCCCGGCGCTCCTCGGGGGTCATGCTGTCGATGATCCCCTGGATGCGCTTGACCTCGGCGTCGGCGTCGACCCCTTCCAGCATGGAGCCCATCTGGTTCATGCCGGGGATCTTGCCCATGAGGTCCTTGACGGACCCCATCTTCTTCATGGTGACGATCTGCTTGCGGAAGTCGTCGAGGTCGAACTTCCCCTTGGCCATGCGCTCTTGCTGGCGCCGGGCCTCCTCCTCGTCGACGGCGTCCTTGGCGGCCTCGACCAGGCCGACAATGTCGCCCATGCCGAGCATCTGGCCGACGATCCGCTGGGGGTCGAACGGGTCGAGCCGTTCGAGCTTCTCGCCCATGCCGACGAACTTGATCGGCACGCCGGTGACCTGCCGCACCGACAGGGCGGCGCCGCCTCGGGCGTCGCCGTCGAGCTTGGTCATGATGACGCCGTCGAGTTCCAGCGCCGCGTTGAAGGCGCCGGCCGAGGCGACGGCGTCCTGGCCGGTGAGGGCGTCGCAGACGAAGTAGACCTGGTGGGGGCGGACCTTCTTCTCGATCTTCTTGAGCTGGTCCATCAGCTCGTCGTCGACGTGCAGGCGGCCGGCGGTGTCGAGGATCACGGTGTCCCGACCGAGCTTCTCGGCCTGGGAGACGCCTCGGCGGCAGACCTCGACGGGGTCGGTCCCCTCGGGGTCCTCGGCGTGGACGGGGATGTCGAGCTGCTGGCCGAGGACCTTGAGCTGCTCGATGGCGGCGGGGCGCTGGAGGTCGGCGGCGACCATCAGGGGCTTGCGGCCCAAGCCGAGCATCCGGCGGGCGAGCTTGCCGCAGGTGGTCGTCTTGCCCGAGCCCTGGAGGCCGCAGAGCATGATGACCGTCGGCCCGGCCTTCTCGAAGCGGATGTGCGGATCCCCTTCGCCCATCAGCTCGATCAGCTCGTCGTGGACGATCTTGACGATCTGCTGGTCGGGGCGAACGCTCTTGATCAGCGCCTGCCCGGCCGCCTTTTCGGTCACGCGCTTCATGAAGCGCTGGACGACCTCGTAGTTGACATCGGCCTCCAGCAACGCCGTGCGGACGGCGCGCAGGCCCTCCTGCATGTTGGCCTCGGTCAGCTTCCCCCGGACCTTGAACCGGCCGAGGGCGTCCGACAGGCGATGCTGGATATCGTCGAACATGGGGGCGCACCGTGATCGTCGCGTTCGGGATCGCGAATCACCGATTGTAGCGACGCGACCGCCACCGGGCAATGCCGGCGGGCGGCCGATCCGGGGCCGGCGATCAGCGAGCGAGGAGCGGCTTCCCGTCCCGGGCCAGGTCCGTCAGCCGGCCGACCTCCTCCCTGGAGAGGGCGCGGTCGAAGATCATCAGGTCGTCCATCAGGCCGGCGTAGCCGAGGCCGAGGAAGATGACCGCGTTCTCGGGATCCCAGGAGTAGCGCAGGTCGCGGTTGGAGACGGTGCCGGCCGGTTGGCCGTCGAGGAAGAGGCGGGCCTCGCCGTCGGGTCGGCCGGAGTTGACGCGGTCGAAGGTGATGACGACGTGGGTCCACTTGCCCGAGGCGAAGGGAGGCTCCTCGACGGCGACCACCGGCTTCTCGGCGGCGGGCATCGTCTCGAAGTCCTTCATCTCCGGGTTCCAGACCTCCAGGTCGGGCAGCATGCCGAGGCGGAAGATCCGGGGGTTCTCCCTCGTGAAGTCGTTCCAGATGGCCGCGTCGTTCCAGGCCGAGTCGGTTACCTGGATCGGGTCGGCGAAGGACATCGGGGGCAGGTCGGTTTCGGGGTCGAGGCTCAGGAAGTAGGAGATCGAGCCCGACCAGCCGTCGCCGCCGGGGGCCTCGAAGGGCAGATTGCCCGGCACCCGGAAGTAGTGGGCCCGGGAGTTCTCCCGGGAGAACCGCAAGGCGCCGCCGGACCGGCCGCCCTCGGCCAGCAGCTCGACGCCGGGGCCGGCGATGCCGGCGACCGGGTCTTCCCGCTTCGACGACGGGGAGGAATAGAGCGCCGGGTCGCCGCCGGCGAGGTCGGCGACCAGGCCGCGGTCGAAGGTGGCCGCGAAGGTCAGCGACCGGGCCATCGACCCGGGCATCCCCTCCTGGCCCGGGGCGGGCCGGGTCGCGACGCAGCAGAGGGGGAGCAGGATCGCGACGGCGGCGAGGCGGCGAGGGCGGGGCATCGGCGAGGTCCTTCGATCGATCGGCTCGGTGGGCCCCGAGGCAGCCTCGGGGCGATACCCATCTCTATCCGACCGCCCTCCGGAATCCAAGCCGATGGCCCGACCGCTCGGACGAGGAGCCCGCTCCTCAAGGGCCGCCCTCCTGGCTCCGGGGTCGATCGGGTCGTCAATCGGCCCTCGGCGCCGGTCGGCCATCGGCGCCGGTTTGTTTCGTCTTGAGGGCGGGGGGGCCCCGGGAGGCGAGTCCACCGGAGCCCGGGAGGGCAGGCCGCCCGGGCCCCCCGATGGGCGAACCGATCGACCCCGGAGCCGGGCGGCTTGATCGGCCCAAGGGCGAGCGGATAAAGTTCTTGTGGACAATTGCGGCGTCGATCGGCATCGGCCCGGGCCGGGCCCCTGGAGGCGCAGGCGATGGGCGCGATGTTCCGCTGCGGTGCCTGCGGGCAGAAGTACGCCAACCGGCCGAGCCTGGCGGGTCGGAAGGTCCGGTGTCGCTCGTGCGGGGCGATGCTGCGGGTGCCGGGCCTTCCCGGCGGCGGGACGGACCGGGAATCAGGCTCGGGATCGGGAGAGCAGGCCGAGTGGGTCATGGAGCTCGACGAGCCCGGGCCGGCGCCGTCCCGAGCACGGCGAACCGTGCCGGTCCCTCCTCCTCCCGACGGGCCCAACACCTGGCGTCCGAGGTCGGGAGGGGGATGGGGGCATCGGCTGGAGCATCACCGGGGGCTGCTCGTCGGGCTGGCGGCCGGGGCGATCCTGACGGCCGTGGTCCTCGGCGGGGTCGCGCTGTGGCTGGCGACGACGACCGGGGCGCTGGACGTCGGCCGGTCCGTCGCGGGGGCTCCCTCGGGGGAGATTGCGCCGGAGGCGGTGGCTGCGGCCCCGGAGGCCGACCCGATCCCGCCGGGCTTCCGGCCGTTCGGGGGGCCGCTGGGGGACGAGGAGCCCACGATGGACGCCTCGACCCTCGCGGCCGCGCAGGCGAGCCTCGCCGAGATGCGGCTGGGCCTGACGCCGGAGCAGGAGCAGGACCTCGCCGATGACATCGCGGCGATCGCGATGGCCGAGGGGCTTCGCGTCGGGGCCGACGCGATGCTGCTCGACCCGCTGGCGGCCTTCCGGCTGATGGACGGCATGACCCGGGAGGAGATCTCCCAGCTCGCCGACCGGCTCCGCCCGCCCCCCGGCGGGCCGATCGCGGCCGGGCCGAGGGGGCCCGCCCCGGGGCCAGAGGCGGCCCTGGCGGAGGGACCGAAGCCGGACGACCCGGAGCCGGACGAGCCCGATCCCGAACCTGCACCCGATCCGGCCCCGGCCCCGGCTCCCGGACCCAAGCCTCCCCTGCCGGCGGCCGTCTCCCGGGCGGGGTTCGACCCGAACCGCCATCAGCCCCTCCCCCTGCCGGAGGAGCTGGCGACCTCGCAGGGGGACCGGCTGAGCTTCCGGGAGGTCGGCCCGCCCGGCGGCCTGCTGGTGGGGGCCCGGGTCGGCTACGTCGACGCCTTCGGCGGCGGCAAGGTGGGGGCGATCCGGCCGATCTACCGGATCGGCGACCGGCTCGTCGAGAGCCGGCGATCGTTCGGCTCTCGGGACATCATCGGCGCCGGTGCCGCGGTCGCGAGGCCGGGCTACGCCGTCGGCGCGATCGAGACGAAGGCCGGCCTGCTGCTCGACGCCTTCCGGTTCGTGTTCATGAGGATCGACGGCGACGGCCTCGACCCGGCCGACTGGTACCGCTCCGACTGGCTGGGAGACCCCGGGGGAGGCGGCCCCGGGGCCGTCTCGGGAGACGGCAAGCTCGTCATCGGCCTGATTGGCCTGAGCAATGGCCGGGAGATCAACGCGCTGGGCCTGGTCGTCGCGGAGGAGCCGATGGCGCCGTGAGGAGGCCCGGCCGCCGCGCCGGTCTACCGGGCCTGGCGGCGGGCGGCGGAGTGATCGGCGTAAGTCGGCCAGGAGGGGGCGTAGGCGTCGTCGGCCTGGAGGCCCCAGGAGGCCCAGCCGGGGCGGGTGCCTCGGGCGAAGAGCTCGAGGTAGGGGCCGGGGGAGCAGGACTCGATGATCGGGTACTGCTCGTCGGGCTTGCGGCTGTGCTCCTGCTTGCGGGAGGCCAGCAGGTTGACCTGCCTGCGACCGGCGGCCAGGGTGCGGGCGTTGCGGCCCCGGACGCCGAAGAGCAGCAGCTCGGTGACGTTGCGGAAGTAGAAGCCGACGCCCCGGCCGTCGCTGCCGCCGTCCTTGCGGACCTTGTGCCAGACAAGGTTCGCCTTGTAGCGGAAGCCCCAGGAGGCCAGCACGGCCAGGCCGTCGGGCAGCAGGGCGTTGGGCACCCAGAGATAAAGGTGCGCCGGCTCCTCGGCGATTCGGGAGACGGGCAGCTCGGCGATCTCGTCCAGGCTCATCGTGCCGTACCGGCTGAGCCGGCGGTGCTCGGGGGCGACCTTGCCGGTGCGGTTCTGGAACCGCCAGGGGGGGTCGGCGAGGATCGTCCGGAAGCGGCGGTCGCCGGCGAAGGCGAGCAGGTCGGCGGTCGGGGTCGTCATCCTGGGGGACGCTCCGGGGGCATGCGGTCGGCTCCGGGACAAGCCTAACACCGGCCGGGGCCGGTCGGGGGTAGGCGGTTGCCGGATCGGGCGGAGGTGGGGATCCTGGAGGCATCGCCCCGGCCGACGATCGCGCGACCCGGATCGGATCGGATCGGATCGGGGCGGGACGGGACGGCCGAGGAGGAAGAGCCATGATCGAGAGCAAGTACCGGTCGGTCCTCGTGACCGACTTCGACGGCACGATGACCGAGCTCGACTTCTACTCGCTCGTCCGGGAGGCGCTCGTGCCCCCCGGCACTCCCGACTACTGGGCCTCGTACCGAGCGGGGACGCTCACCCACTTCGAGGCCCTGCGCGCCATCTTCGAGGCCGCCCGGCCCGACGAGGCGGCCCTCATCCGCCTGGTCGACCGCATGGGCCTGGAGCCGGAGCTGGCGCCGGCCGTCTCGGCGCTGAACCGGGAGGGCTGGAAGGTGGTGGTCGTCTCGAACGGCTGCCGGTGGTACATCGACCGGCTGCTCGACCGCGCCGGGGTGGCCTTGGACGTGTACGCCAATCCGGGGGGGGTCGAGGGAGGGCGGCTGGAGATGCACTGGCCGTCGGAGACGCCCTTCCCGTCGAAGGAGACGGGGATCAGCAAGGCGAAGGTCGTGAAGTCCTTCCTGGAGGAAGGGCGCGAGGTCGCCTTCGCGGGGGATAGTCTGACCGACGCCGAGGCCGCCCTGCTGGTCCCGGCCGACCGGCGCTTCGCCCGGTCGGAGCTGGCCGACGCGCTCCGGAAGCAAGGCGAGGGGTTCCAGCCCTTCGATCGGTGGATCGAGGTGGCCCGGACCCTGGCCCCGTCGGCCCTGGCGGCGGCCGCGTCGTGATCGCCCGGGGGACCGCGGTCGACATCCCCACGTTCGTCCGGATCAAGCCCGGGGCGCTGGACCGGCTGGGGATCTACGCCGCCCGGCACCGGCACCGCCGGGTGGCGATGATTGTCAGCGAAGGGCTGCCGGCGGCGATCGTCGAACGGGCCGAGCATTCCCTGCGCGCCGAGGGAGCCGAGCGGATCGACCGGATCGACGCCGGAGCGGCGAGCTTCGAGGCGGCCTCGGCCCTCTTCGCCCGCCTGCCGACGGCCTGCGACGCGGTGGTCGGCCTCGGCGGCGGCAAGGCGCTCGACGTGGCCAAGTACGTCGCCTTCCTGGCCGGGAGGCCGATGTACGCGGTCCCCTCCTCGCTGTCGAACGACGGCTTCTGCTCGCCGCAGTCGAGCCTGACGCTCGGCGGCGCCCGGCGGTCGCTGACGGCCCGGCTGCCGTTCGCGGTGGTGGTGGACACGGCGGTCTGCCTCGGGGCGCCGGTGGTCCTCTGGTGGTCGGGCGTGGGCGACCTGGCGGCCAAGGTGACGGCCGTGCGCGACTGGAAGCTCTCCTACCACGCCTCGGGAGAGCCGGTGGACGACTTCGCCGCCTTGCTCTCGGACGCGACCGTCTCCCAGTTCCTCGCCCGGCCGACGCGAGACGACGAGGGGATGCGCCTGCTGGGCACCGCCTTGATGCTCAACGGCATCGCGATGGCGGTCTGCGGCTCCTCCCGGCCGGCGAGCGGTTCGGAGCACCTGATCTCCCACGCCCTCGACGCGATCTCGTCCCGCCCCCGGCTGCACGGCTTGCAGGTGGGGGTGGCAACCTACCTGGTCAGCCGACTCCAGGGCCAGGGGACCGATCGCATCGCCGAGGCCTTCGACCGCACCGGCTTCTGGGACGGCATCCGCGCCGACCCCTTCTCCCGGGCCGAGTGGCTGGAGGCCGTCCGCCTGGCCCCCTCGATCAACCCGGGACGGTACACCGTGCTCTCGACCCGGGATTGCGTCGGCGAGGTGGCGGGGATGATTGACGGGGATCCGGCACTCCGAGGTTGCTTCGAGGAGTGAGGCCCGGCGACGAGGCCGATCCCGCAGGTCCTGGGAGGAGAAAGCCGGCCGGGAGACGGAGGCTCTCGGGGGCGATCTCGGGCCGGGGGATCCGGGCGCCCCGGGGTCCCCCGACGAGTCGCCGACGGCTCAACCGCCTCCCCTCACCACCCCAGCCCGAGGGCGGCCAGTTCGTCGCGGAGGGCGGCAAGGTCCCAGGCCTCGACGACTCGGTTCTCGGAGCCCCAGCCGTCGACGCTGGCGAGACGGCGGCCGTCGGGAGAGAAGACGAGCCCGACGACGGAGTTCCGGCGGCCGGGGAGGCGGAAGAGGCGGCGAGGGGGAGAGGAGTCGGAGGGGGAGAGGAGCCAGAGGTCGAGCGAGCCGGCGTTGTCGCCGATGGCCAGCAGCGAGCCGTCGGGGGAGAAGGCGAGGGCCGAGGCGCGTCGGGCGGGGCCGGGGCCGGCGGCGGGCCCATCGGGCTCGATCCGGGAGACGACGCGGCCGTCGGCGGTCGAGACCAGCAGCACCACGCCCCCCTCGGCACCGAGGGCCAGCAGGCGGCCGTCGGGGCGGATCGCCAGCGAGCGGAGCCGATCGAAGGACGGGATCGCAATGGGCTCGGGGCGGTCGCCGTCGAGCGTCCAGGCGTGCAGCTCCCCGCGGTCGAGGAAGTAGAGGCGGTGGCCGCCCCGGTCCAGGACGGCCGCCGGCACGAACGGGGGAGGCGGGGAGTCGGGCCGAGGGGAGCGGCCGAAGGCGATCGGCCCGAGCCCGAGGAGGTCACCGACCGAGGAGGCGGCCCGCTCCCAGTCGCCGGGCCGGGGGGAGGCGGCCCCCTTCTCGGCCAGGGCGGCCAGCAGGGCCTTCAGCTCGGCGATCTCGGCGGCCCGGCCGTCGTCGCCGAGCAGGTCAGCCTCCGAGACGTCCCGGATCATCCGGCCCTCGCCGTCGAAGGCCCGGGCGCGGAGGGCGCCCCCCACCTCAGCCAGGACGATCAGGTCGATCCCCTCGGCCGGCAGGCTGGACGGGTCGGGCAGTGGGGGCAACAGGCGGAGGTCGAAGCCGCGAGGGGGCCGGAGCCGGGAGAAGACACCGGGCCCTCCGCGGTCGTCGGCGCGCCAGAGCCAGAGCTGCTCCGCGTCGCGACGGGATCGGCGCCGGGGGTCGGCGGGCGCTCGCTGGAGTAGGGCGGCGCGGTGGTCGGGGGACTGGGCCAGCAGGAGGACGGAGCCCGAGAGCCCGGAGGGCCCCTCGGCCGGAGCGGGCCAGGGCAGGACGTCGAGGGGGGAGGCGTCGGGAGCGGCGTCGAAGCGGGCCAGGCCGTCGGGTCCGAAGGCCAGCAGCAGGCCGCCGGGCCCGGGGACGACGGCGGCGGCGTGCACCTCGGGCCGGTTCCAGTCCCGGGCCCGGGTCGGGCACTGCTCGGGGGGCCAGAGGCGAGGTTCCTCGTCGAGCAGGGGCATGACCAGCTCGCCTCCCGGCCCGAAGGCCGGCAGGCGGGTCTTGGCGTCGGCGGCGAACTCGAAGGCGACCCGGCCGATCGGCTCGGCGATCGACCACACCTCGGTCGTCGGCCCCGAGGCGATCAGCAGCGTGCGCTCGTCGGCGAAGGCCACGTCCTGCACCGCGGTCGGCGTGGACACGACCGCCACCAGGGCGTTGGCCGCCGGATCCCAGAGCTCGACGCCGCTGGAGAACCCGACGGCGGCCAGCAGGCGGCCGCTGGGGCTGACGCGGAGTTGCTGGACGTAGCCCCCCCGGGGCTCGCTCAGGCCGGGAAGCTGGACCGGGGGGGCGCCGGACCAGGGGTCGACCTCCCAGAGCTGCACCCGGCCGTCGCCGGCGGTGACGACCAGGCCGTCGGGGCCGGCGGCCAGGGCGGTCATCCCCAGCCCGGTGTTGAAGCCGAGCAGCCGGCCGCCGTCCTCGGCGTCGTAGATCACCACGCGGGACTCGGGGGAGGAGCGGCCGAGGACCACCGTCCTCCCCTCGGGGCCGACGGCCACCATCGGCCGGCCTTCCCAGGGGGAGGAGGGATCAACCTCCAGCTCGTCGAGGGTCGCCAGCACCTGCCCGGGACTGCCCTCCAGGTCCCAAAGCCGGACCCGGAAGCGGACCTGGCCGTCGCGAGCCCCTCGGGGAGCCTGCTCCTCGGGGCCGGAGGAGCCGCCCCGGCGGGCTTCCTCGACCTCGACGGTAACCAGCCGGCGGCCCCCCGGCGGCGCCAGCAGGCCGACGATCCGGGCGCCATTGAGCTCCAGCCGGCTGGTTGAGCCGGTCCTCGGCTCGACCAGCAGCACGCCGGTGCCGTCGGGATCGGCCACGGCGACCGATCGGCCGGCCAGGGCGGCGGCCGGCCAGGGGGGAGCCCAGCGGGGCCGGCGTCCTTGGTCGTCGCCCTGCTCCCCGGGGAAGCCGGGGGGCGCGGGGGGGCTCAGCTGGTGGGCGATCGGCGGCCGGCGGCCCTCGATGTCCCAGAGGGTGAGCGTCTGGCCGTCGAGGCTCAGGGCGGCCACCGGGCCGGCCGGGCCGTCCCCGTCGGGCTGGATCGGCACCAGGTCCCGGGCCCAGCCGATCGGCAGGCTGGGGCGGTCCTCCACGTCCCGGGCGGCGAGCAGCCCGACGGCCTCGTCGCGCAATTGCAGCCGCATCGCCTCGTCGGGGGCGAGCTTGGCCGCCTCTTGCAGCTTGGCCCGGCCGGCCTCTCGGCGGCGGGTCATGGTCGAGGCGCGGAGCACTGGAAGCTGGCTGAGCAGCTCCCCGGCCCGGGCCGCCCGCTCCTTCTGGACCGCCGCTCGCTCCTTCTGGACCATCGCGGCCAGCTGGCGCTCGGCCCCGAGGGCGCGGTCGCGCTCGTTGGCCACGCGGACGTAGGCGACGGTGGCCGTCGCGAGGATCGCCACGGCGGCCAGCGTCGAGATGATCGTCGCGGCCGGGTGGCGGCGGGCGAGCCTCCAGCAGCGGCCGACTGGGCTGATCCGCCTCGCCTCGACCGGCTCGAAGGCGAGGAAGCGGCCCAGGTCCTCGGCCAGAGCGGCGGCCGAGGCGTAGCGGTCTGCCGGGCGCTTGGCCATCGCCTTGAGGACGATCGTCTCCAGGTCCCTCGGCAGCCGACGGGCGAACCGCCGGGGAGGCGGGGGCTCTCGGTCGGCGATCTGCCGGACCAGCTCGGCGGCCGACTGGCCGTCGAACGGCGGCCGGAGCGTGAGCATCTCGTAGAGCGTCGCCCCCAGGCTATACACGTCGGTCTCGGGCCCGACCGGCCGGCCCTCGGCCTGCTCGGGGCTCATGTAGCGCGGCGTGCCGACCAGCCCGTCCCCTCGGGTCTGGCCGGGGTCCTCCAGCCGTCGGGCCAGGCCGAAGTCGGCCACCCAGACCGTCCCCCGGGCGTCGACCAGCAGGTTGGAGGGCTTCACGTCGCGGTGGATGACCCCGCGGCGGTGGGCGTAGGCCAGCGCCTCGGCCGCCTGCTGACCGACCCGGGCGACCCAGCGGTAGTACTCCGAGCCGACCGGCGGCACGAACGGCGGCGGCCGGTCGTCTCGAGCGGCGCCGGCCCCCAGAGGCCCCGTCCCCGAGGCCGACCGCGACCAGCCCACCGAGCCCCCCCCCTCGGTCCGGCCCGGCACCGAGAGCAGGCCGGAGGCGTCGGCCGAGCGGTCGGCGAACGCCAGGCCCGAGCCCCGGGCGGTCGACGGCCCCCGGCCGCTGGAGGAGCCGGAGGCGGTCAGGCGGTCCCGACGCAGGGCGCGAAGAACCCGGTCGATGCCGGCCCCCTCGATCCGCTGCATCGCGTAGTAGCAGAGCCCGCCCACCTGGCCGACGTCGAAGACCGGCACGATGTGCGTGTGGTGCAGCCCGGCGGCCGTCTTCGCCTCGTTGAGGAATCGCCGGCGGCCCGAGGAGCCCGGCGCCGCGTGCCCGCCGAAGATCTTCAGCGCGACCGGCCGATCGAGGTCGACGTGCACCGCCTCGTAGACCACCCCCATCCCTCCCCGGCCCAGCTCCCGGACGATCCGGTAGCCGGCCACCCGGTAGCCGGGCTCCAGACGACGAGCCCCCACTCCCCCCGGGCCGACGCCGGAGCCGACCAGGCCCTGGACGAGCATCAGGCCGTCGAGCGCCTCGCGCAGCTCGTCGGCCAGGTCCGGGTACTCGGAAAGGAAGGCCTCCGGGTCGGGCGCCCGGCCGGACTCGGCCAGCTCCAGGTAGGTCTCGACGGCCTCTCCCAGCCGCTCGTCGCGATTGCCGGCGTCGGGTCCCGCGTGCTGCGGCAGCGTCATGGTCAGGCCTCGGGGCGGTCGTCGATGTGATCGGGAGACGACACTCGCAAGGACGGGAGGCCGAGAAGGGCCGTTCCCGATGATGATGAGCGGGAAGGGGCGAGAGGGCAATGGTCAGGGATCGGGGATCCGGGGAGCGGCGGGCAGAAGGCCCAGGGAGCTGGGGCGGGAGGCCGGCCCGGGGGAGGCTCGGTCCCCCCGGGAGGGGAAGGGGGCGAGGCCCACGCGCCGGCTCCCGACCCGGTGCCGTTCGGCCCCGCGCCGACGCCTCCCACCCTTCGTCCCCCGAGCCCCAGGCCTCGGCCGCTCCCATCTTTCTTTGAGCGTCCTCCGCCGCCAGACCGGCCCGAGAATCGGCCGGGGGGGCGGGTCAGGCCCCCTCCTCGAAGCGGAGCGAGCCGCCCGGGGGCCCTTCCAGGGTCTGCTTCAGCCGCTTGAGCCCCTTGGCCCAGAGGCCGCGGACCACCTTGCGGCCGACGCCCATCTGGGCGCCGATGGCCTCGAACGACTGGTTCTCGGCGTGGTAGCGCCAGAGGACCTCGGCCTCGGCCTCGGGCAGATCGGTCAGGGCGTCGGCCAGCAGAACGATCAGCTCGCGTCGGCTGGCCTGCTCGCTGGGGCTGGTCTGGCTCAGGGCGAGCACATCGAGCAGCCGGCCGCCCCCCTCCCTCTCGGCGGGCAGGCCGCCCCCCTCGGCCTCCCAGGGGGCGTCCAGCGGCAGGGCGTGTCCCTCGCCGCCACGCTTGGCCCGGCTGTGGTAGCGGCCGAGATCCGCGAGCTTCTGGCCGACGAGCCGGCGCAGCCAGCCGACCAGCGCCGCCTCGTTCTGGCCGGTGAAGGAGGGGAACTGGCGGACGACCTCGACGAGGGTCTCCTGCACCACGTCGGACAGCTCGACGCGCTCCCGGAGCCGGGGGCCCATGCCGGAGCGGACGACCATGCGCAGGTAGTTGCGGTAGAGGTTGCAGAGCTCCCCCAGCGCCTCGTCCCGGCCGGCTCGGGCCTGGGCCATCAATTCGGTCGGTCCGGCTCCCATCGGCGATGACCTCCGCGATCGGCCGCCCCGGGGCGGGCCCGGGCGGCCGTCGGCGTCTCGGGGCGCGCCGGCCCCTCCACTCCATGATCGGCCCCGACCCGCCGCTCGGCAAGTGGGGGGGCCGGCGGCCCGGCCCGGCCCGGCCCGGCCCGGCCTGGCCTGGCCATGAAACCCTGGTGGGGGCCGGAGGGATCGCGGCGCAACGCGAAACGCCCCGCGCCGGGGCTCGGCGCGGGGCGTCGGGGGGTGTTCCGATGCGGGGCGGGGCGGGGGTGCGGATTCGGCCCGACCCGGCCGGGCCGGGAGATCCGGCTCAGGCGCCCTTGCGGGCGAGGGCCCGGCGCCGCATGCCCAGGCCGCCGGCCAGGGCGACCAGGAAGACGGCGATCGAGGCCGGCTCAGGAATCTGCACCGCCTCGATCCGGCCCTGGATGCTCGTCCGGCCGCCGTTGGTGGTGAACGGAGCGATGTCGACCGGGTCGAGCTTGGTGATGGTGGCGATGAAGTTGCCGATCTGGAAGGTCGGCAGGTTCTCCGGGTCGAGGTTGAACGTCGCGGTGACGTTCGACTGGGTCTCGCCGGTGATCGTCCCGTTAAGCACGCCGTTGATGAAGATGGGCGTCTGGTTGGGCACCGGGGTCTCGCCGTTGACCTCGCCGACGGTCAGGGCCAGCTGGAACGGGGTGTTGTCGTAGACCGTCGAGACGTTGGCGCCCAGATCCGGCAGGACCTGGAACTCGCCCAGGCTGACGTTCGAGGGCGTGCGGACCGTCTGCTGAATGATCCCGTTGAAGTTCAGCAGGTTGCCGTTGGAGATCGTCGACGTGTCGTTGAAGGTCCCCGAGGTGCTGAAGCGGATCAGCGGGCTTGCCGGGACCGGATCGGAGACGGTCGAGTCAATGTCGGCGGCCGAGGCGAACGGGGCCGAGGCCACCAGGCCGAAGGCCAGGGCCATACCCGCCAACCGCAGCCCGGCCCAGCCGTGAATCGTGTGCATCCTTCCCTCCTGAATCATCGAAGTTCGGCGTCCTTCCAGGACGCCGGGACCGGGCCGCCACCGCGTTGCGGACGCGGGGGCCGCCCCGGCCTCGGAAGCGTGGCCAGACCTCCGGGGCGCCCGGCCCGATTCTCCCCCGCCGCCAGGCGGCCGGAGCGATCGGGTCTCGGCGAGCGGCCCGCGGCCCGAAGCCCGGGGGAGCCCCCCCCGGCCTCGACCCACGTCCCCGCCCCCCGCGTCTCGGAGGGCGGCCGGACCAGAGCCTCTGGGATCGAGCGACGGCGACCAGGCCGAGCCCGTTGCAGTCTCGTGGCGGGTCGATCGATGGGGATGCGATCCGGGTCGAGAGCGATCCATCTCACCGGCCTCCCTGCCGGCCCGAGTCGATGGGTCGTCGGTTCCGTCTCGAACGATCCGAAAGGTGGAGTTCCGAAACCGGGGCGGAGAATACCGGCCCCCTTCGGGACTGTCCACCTCAAGTTTCCCTCTCGAGCCCGATTTCGCTGAAGTTCCGCCACGGACGCACCGAAGGACCCGCCGCGAAGGCTCGGAACCCAGGACCGGCTGTCGCCCCTTGGCCCCGGATCCCGACCAGTTTTCCCGGCCTCCCCCGAACCATCCGCCCCGGAGTCCCGGCCCCGGCGCCGGTCGACAGGAGGGCGCGGCGAAGGCCCCCGGCCCTCGGCTCGGTCCCGGGCGTCGCCTCCAGCAAGGTGAACGGCCGGGCGTCCTGCAACGGCGCCGAGGCCTCGCCGGCGTAGGCCTCCCCGCCGGTCAGGGAACGCCGCCGCGCCGGCCTCCCCTCGGCGAAGGCGATCACGGCCAGGTCGACCCAGAAGATGCTCGGGCTCCGCGTCGTTTCGAAGTAAGACCGCCGGTTCTTCTGATCGGAGGCGGTGCGCCAGAGCGTCGCCGCGACGTTCGGCCGGCTGGGGTCGGAGATCCCGAAGGGGGTGGAGGCGTTTCGGATCACCCGCCGGGGGGTCGGCGACGAGCGTTCCGGCCGGTTCCAGCGGCCCGGCCGCCTTCCCGGTTGACGGCGGTGGGGAACCGGCCGTAGCATGGGGTGGCGTCCGGCGATCGGCGCGAGGCGTGCAGCCCCGCGCCGGGAGCCTTCGAGGCGAGGACTCCATGCGAGCGACCCCCGCGATCCTCCTGGGCCTGCGACTGAGCCTGGCCCTCGGCCTGCTGCTTACGGGCCGGGTGGGGGAGTAGGGCGCGTCGTCGGCGGGAGTCGCGAAGACACGACACGCGACGGAGCCCCGAGACCCACCCGGCCGGTGGATCTCGGGGCTCGTTCGCGTTCGTGAGCGTGCTTGATTGAGTTGAGGCGATCCACCCCACCGGCCGTCCTGGACCCTTCACGACACGAGAGGGAAGGCCCCCCATGGCCGACGACCATCGGATCCGGATCTTCGACACCACCCTCCGAGACGGCGAGCAGTCTCCTGGCGCCAGCATGACCCTGGCCGAGAAGCTGGAGATGGCCCGCGCCCTGGCCGAGCTGGGGGTCGACGTCCTCGAGGCCGGCTTCCCGATCGCCTCGGTCGGCGACTTCGAGGCGGTCCGCGCCATCGCCACCCAGATCGCCGGCCCGACCATCTGCGGCCTGGCCCGCTGCAACGACCGCGACATCGACCGCGCCTGGGAGGCCGTCCAGCTCGCCCAGAAGCCCCGCATCCACGTCTTCCTCGCCACGTCGGCCATCCACCGCGAGCACAAGCTGCGGATGACCCCCCAGCAGATCATCGACCGCGCCGTCGCCGGCGTCCGACGCGCCGCCGGCTACTGCGCCGACGTCGAGTTCAGCCCCGAGGACGCCGCGAGAACCGAGATCGACTTCCTCTGCGCCGTGGTCGAGGCCGCCATCGACGCCGGCGCCACCACGGTGAACATCCCCGACACCGTCGGCTACGCCACCCCCACCCAGTTCTCCCGGGTGATCCGCACGCTCAAGGAGCGGGTGCCGAACATCGAGAAGGCGATCATCAGCGTCCACTGCCACGACGACCTCGGCCTGGCCGTCGCCAACAGCCTGGCCGGCGTCGAGGCCGGCGCCCGGCAGGTCGAGTGCACGATCAACGGCATCGGCGAGCGCGCCGGCAATGCCGCGCTCGAAGAGATCGTGATGGCCCTGCGAACCCGCCGAGACTACTACGGCGCCGACACCGGGGTGAAGACCGAGCGACTCTACCCCACCAGCCGACTGCTCACCACCATCACCGGCCTCGCCGTGCAGCGGAACAAGGCGATCGTCGGCCGCAACGCCTTCGCCCACGAGTCGGGCATCCACCAGGACGGCATGCTCAAGGAGCGCTCCACCTACGAGATCATGCGCCCCGAGGAGGTCGGCGTCCCCAAGACCGACCTGGTCCTCGGCAAGCACTCCGGCCGCCACGCCCTGCGCGACCGGGCGATCGCGCTGGGCTTCCACCTCACCGAGGAGCAGCTCAACGCCGTCTTCGACGACTTCAAGGCCCTGGCCGACAAGAAGAAGGAGGTCTACGACGAGGACCTCGCCGTGCTGATCGAGAAGCAGCTTGGCGACGACGTGCCCAAGGCCTGGGAGCTGGTCAGCGTCCAGACCACGACCGGCACCGGCATGCTGCCAACGGCCACCGTCTGCATCCGCCGCCCCGACGGCGAGCTTGTGCAGGACGCCGCCATCGGCGACGGCCCGGTCGACGCCATCTTCAAGGCCGTCGAGCGCGTCACCGGCGTTCGCGCCTCGCTACTCGACTTCGCCATCCGATCCGTCACCCGAGGCAAGGACGCCCAGGGAGAGGTCACCCTGGAACTGGCCGTCGAGAGCGACGCCCACGACTTCCGCGGCCGGGCCGCCTCAACCGACATCATCGAGGCCAGCGCCCTGGCCTACATCAACGCCGTCAACGCCATCGCCTCCCGCCGCCAGCGCGGCCGCGTCCGAGAGGTCGCCGGCCGCCCCGGCGCCGGGGCCTGACCCCCTTCCCAATCCCCCCGGGGCCGCCTCGGAGGCGATCGGCCGCCGCCGCTCTGAAGGGGGCAGCCAACATCCCCGTCCTTCGCTCCGGGGGAACACGCATTGGATCGGCGCCGGCGAGCCTTCCGGGAATGAGCCGGGCCCGACGCGAGCCCCCCCGGGGCGGGAGGCTCGCGTCGGGCCCGGCTCGGATGGATCGGATCCGAAGCATTGCGATTCGGTCGCGGCGCGATCCGGTCCCACGGCGGCCGTCGGCGAGGGGATGAGCCCTCAGGTGCCGAACTCGGGCCGTCGGCCGTTGAGCTGCGCCTGCAGCCGCTGGATGATCGACGAGTGCATCTGGGAGACGCGCGACTCGGACAGGTCGAGCGTCGCGCCGATCTCCTTCATCGTCAATTCTTCATAATAGTACAGGATGATGATCAGGCGTTCGTTGCGGTTGAGCCCCTTGGTGACCATGCGCATGAGGTCCTTGCGCTGGAGCCGGCGCGTGGGGTCCTCACCCTTTTTGTCCTCGAGGATGTCGATCTCGCGGACGTCCTTGTAGCTGTCGGTCTCGTACCACTTTTTGTTCAGGGAGATGAGGCCGACGGCGTTGGCGTCCATGGCCATTTTCTCGTACTCGGCCATGCTCAGGCCGAGCTTTTCGGCGAGTTCGCGGTCGGTGGGGGGGCGGCCGTGCTCGGCTTCGAGGGCCTTGCGGGCCTCCTCCATCTTGGTGGCCTTGGCCCGGACCAGCCGAGGGACCCAGTCCATGGTGCGCAGCTCGTCGAGCATGGCGCCGCGGATCCGGGGAACACAGTAGGTTTCGAACTTGACCCCTCGGCCGAGGTCGAAGGCATCGATGGCGTCCATCAGGCCGAAGACGCCGGCGGAGATCAGGTCGTCGAGGTCGACGCCCTCGGGCAGGCGTTGCCAGATCCGCTCGGCGTTGTACTTCACCAGCGGCAGATAGCGCTCGACGAGCCGGTTCCGCAACTCGGTGGTCGGGTGTTCCTTGAATTGGCGCCAGAGTTCAGCGACATCCACGTCCACCTTGGCAGTCATCCTTGACCTCCAACGGGGGGTCTGCGGAGAGGCCCGTGCGCCATCCTGGCCGCCGGGGACGGCCCGCCGGCCCGCCCGGCCGCGAAGGCCGGGCACCCCGACGGGTGGGAACGCCCGGGATCCTGGGGCCGGGGAGGGGACGGAGCCCCCGGCTCCGCCGGGGCAACCCCTTCCCTCGCTCGCCGCGCCATCCCGAGCGATCCGCTCTCACGCTGAATATCGGACAACCGGACGAACCGGCTTGAACCTCGCACTCGAATCTTTTTTTGGCAAGGCCGATCGGCCGACCCGCCATCTCCGGCGACTACCGGCCGACCAGCGCTTCGAGCCATCCGCCCTTCCTCGGGGCGGTGCCGGCGGCGGTGTCGGCCTCGGCGGTCAGCGCCCGGGCCAGCCGCTTGACGCAGCGTGACGCCTCGCAGCCGGGGGCGTCGAGCAAGAACGGCCGTCGGCGTCGGACGGCCAGCGGCACCTTCGGGTCGAACCGGATGAAGCCGGGGCCGATCGGCCGCACGGCGGCGCCGAGGAACGACCGGCACGCCGAAGAAAGCCGGTCGAGTGCCTCGATCGCCTCGGCGCTGGAGCGGGCCTGGCCGATCACCGACCGGATCGGCGGGCCTCCTCCCGGCCGCCTTCGCAGCCGGGCGACGACCGCCTGGGCGTCGGCCAGGGCGGTCGGCTCGGGGGAGGCGACGACCACGACCGCGTCGACCGCGTCGGCCAGGCTCGACCCGCTGGGGGCGAGCCCCGAGCCGCCGTCGATGAGGATGAAGTCGGCCTCGGTCTGCCGGGCGATGTCGGGCAGCTCGGCCGCCAGGCGGTCTCGGGCGGCCTCCACCTCGCCGTCGCCGGCCCGGGCGGCGTGGACGCCGGAGAGGAATCGGATCGACTCCGGGCCGTCGACGATCGTCTCGGCCAGCGGCTTGCCGGCCAGCAGCGCGTCGCCCAGGTCTCGGTCCAGTGCCAGCCCGCAGAGCAGGTCCAGGTTCGCCAGTCCCGCGTCGGCGTCGATGAGCACCACGCGGCGGCCCATCGCCCCCAGCGCGACGGCCAGGTTGAGCGACAGGTTCGACGTCCCCACGCCCCCCTTGCCGCTGGTGATCAGCAGCGATCGGGCGCGTCGGCTCGGCGAGGGGTTCGAGGCCGGGGCCTTCGGGACCCGGGCGTCGACCCGCATCAGTTGCCTCAGTTCGTTGGCCTGGTCCGGCATGGTCGGTCCCTCAGTCGGTTTGGACGCGGTGGTCGGATCGGTGCCCGGTGTTCGGCCGGGGTCGCGGTCCCGGTCGCGGTCGCGGTCGTCGGGTGGTCGGCTCACGAGAGGGCCTCCTGTCCCAGAATCAGGGCGGCGAGTCGATCGCGGTCGGCGGGCTCGATGTCGTCGGGCACGCCCTGGCCGGTGGTCAAGTAGGTGATCGGGCGGCCGGCTCGGGCGATGACCCCCAGCAGGGGGCCCAGCGTGTCGGCCTCGTCCAGCTTGGTCAGGATCAGGCGGTTGAAGCCGAGCGGCTCGAAGCGGTCGACCACCGCCCGGAGGCTCGCCTCCCCCGAGGCGGCCGAGAGCACCAGGTGCACCTCGTCCGGCCGGGCGACGGCGAGGAAGCCGGCCAGCTCCCGGATCTTCACCTCGTCCCGGGGGCTGCGGCCGGCGGTGTCGATCAGTGCCAGATCCACGCCGCCGAGGTCGTCCAGCGCCCCGGGCATCCGGTCGGGAGCGTCGGCCACGGCGAGCGGCAGGTCGATGATCTCGGCATACGTCCTCAACTGCTCGATCGCCGCGATCCGGTAGGTGTCGACCGTCACCAGCCCCACCTTCAGCCCGAGCCCGAGCTTCGCGTTGGCGGCGATCTTGGCCACGGTGGTCGTCTTGCCCACCCCCGTCGGGCCGACCAGCGCCACGACCCTCCTCGAGCCCACCACCCCCGAGATCGGAGGAGCGACCGGCAGGCCGGCGGCGACGGCCCGCCGCATCGCCTCGGCCACCGCCTCCGGCCGGTGCAGCTCGTCCGGCTCGACCGTGTCGGCCACCAGCCGGACGAGCCGACGGGCCAGGTGCTCGGGCACCTCCCGGTCCAGCAGCCGGGCGTAGGCCGGGGTCAGGGGGGTCGGCACGTCGATCAGCAGGTGCTCGAAGCTCCCGAGCCGGCTTAGCCCCTCGACCGCCTCTCGGACCCGTCCGAGCCGGTCGTCCAGCCCGGCCCGGGCCGGGACCGGGGCTCGGCCCGTCGTCGCCGAGGCCGAAACCGAGACGGCGATCCCCGAGCGATCGGCCGGCAGGCCCGGCGGCGCCGCCGTCACCTCGATCAGCTCCCGCTCCCCCAGGCCCAGCCAGCGGCGACGGCGCAGCTCCCTCGTGCCCAGGATCACCGCCGACCCTCCCAGGTCGCGGCGGACCCGGCAGAGGGCCTCCTTCAGCGTGCCGGCTCGGTAGGTTCGGGTCGAGGTCGGGGGCATGGGAGATCGGTCGGGGCCTCGGGGTCAGGTCGGAACCGTTGAGCGTTGATGGGCGATGCCCGGATGACAGGAGGTCGATGCCGGATGGCTCATACCGAACGGCTGATCCTCCAGGCCGGATGACTCAAGCCGGGAGAGAGCGGCCGGGGGGGGAACCCTTCCCGGCGTCCGAGGTCCCCGATGAGCCCTCGGTCCTCAACCCTCACCCGTCCGGCTCGAGTCGTCCGAGTGAGCCATCCCCCGATGGCCACGCCTCCCTCGCCGCCGCTGCTCGCCTCGGCTCCGGTCCTCCCCGGGAGGAGACGGGAGCATGAGGCCCGCGGAGCGGCGCGCCGGGGGCGGGGGGATGGGCCAGAAGGGTATCGAGGGAGGAGGGCGGAGCGTCCTCGGGAGGGTCCTGCTCGACGACGGTGCCGATGACCTCGATCGGCGTGTCCCGGGGGACTTCCCGGCGGCTGAGGACCACGAGCCGGGGCAGGTCGGCGCGGGTCAGGTCCTTGAGCACGGGGCGGGCCTCGGCCGAGCAGAGGATGACCGGGGGCACGCCGCCGGCCACGGCGGCGGCCACGCCGTCGGCCACGGCTCGGACGACCGCCCGGGCGGCCTCCTCGCCCAGGGCCTCGGCCGGGCGGTCGTCCTCTCGGGCGGCGGCGGCAAGGCGGGCGTCGAGCGGGCCGTCGACGGTCACCACGCGCAGCCTCCCGTCCGCGCCGAGGTACTGCTGAGCGATCCGGCGGCCCAGAGCGCGGCGGACGCACTCGGTCAGCTCGTCGATGTCCCGGGTCCTCCCGGCGTGCTCGGCCAGGGCCTCCAGGATCGTCTCCAGGTCCCGGACGCTCACCCGTTCCCGCAGCAGGTTCTGCAAGACGCGCTGCACCTCGCCGGCGCGGAGCATGCCGGGCACGACCTCGATGACCAGCGCCGGCGACGTCTCCCGGGAGCGGTCGAGCAGGCGATTGACCTGCTCGTGCGTCATCAGCTCATCCGCGTGGCGGGCGACGATCTCGCCGAAGTGCTCGGCGATGGCGGCCGAGGGCTCGACGATCCGGCAGCCGGCCCGCTCGGCGGCCTCCCGGCCGTCGGCGTGGATCCAGACAGCCGGGCGGCCGGTGGCCGGGTCGATGCCGTCCCGGCCGTGGACCTGGAGGCCGGCCAGGCCGGCCGGAGGCACGGCCAGCAGCCGGCCGACGTAGGCCGTCCCCTGGCCGACGACCGCCCCCCGGATCTTGATCCGATAGTCGTGGGGCGCCAAGCCCATCTCGTCCCGGATCCGCACCTGGGGGACGATCAGCCCCAGCTCCCTCGCCACGCGGTGGCGGACGGTCCGAATGCGGTCGAGCAGGTCCCCTCCCCGGGTCGGGTCGGCCAGGGCGATCAGCCGGAAGCCGATCTCCAGCTCCAGCGGGTCGACGTGCAGCAGGTCCTCCATCCGCTCGGACGGCCCCTCGACGACCGTCCCTGAGGCCTCGGCCGTCGCCGTCGGCTCGGTCTTCCCAGCCGGCTCGGGGGCCTTCGATTCGGAGGGAGCCGAGGCCGAGGACGGCTCCGCCGCCCCCGCTCCTCTCGACCGCCAGCCCACGAACGCCCCGGCCCCCAGCCCGGCCGCCACCGTCAGCAGCGGCACCATCGGCAGGCCGGTCATCGCCAGCATGCCGAGCGACGCCGCCGAAACCCCCAGCACCTCCGGGCGGCCCAACAGCTGCCCGACGACCTCTCGCCCCAGGTCCGTCTCTCCGCTCGACCTGGTGACGATCAGCCCGGCCGCCAACGACGTCAATAAGGCCGGCACCTGCGCCACCAGGCCGTCTCCGATCGTCAACCGGGTGAACACCTCGACCGCCTCGGCCGGCGGCATGCCGAAGCGGATCACCCCGATCGCCAGGCCGCCGACAACGTTGATGGCCGTGATGACCACGCCGGCCATCGCGTCGCCGCGCACGAACTTGCCGGCGCCGTCCATGGCGGCGAAGAAGTCGGCCTCGCGCTGCACGGCGGCTCGGCGCCGGGCCGCCTCGGCGGCGTCGATGGCGCCGGCGTGCAGGTCGGCGTCGATGGCCATTTGCTTGCCCGGCATGCCGTCGAGCATGAACCGAGCGGCCACCTCGCCGATCCGACCGGCCCCCTTGGTGATCACCAGGAACTGGATCGCCACGAGGATGCCGAAGATCACGGCGCCGACGATCACCTCGTCTCCCGAGACGAACTCGCCGAACGCCTGGATCACCCCGCCGGCCGCGTCGAGCCCGTGGGAGCCTCCCCGCGTAAGGATCAGCCGGGTCGTCGCCACGTTGAGCACCAGGCGAGACAACGCGGTCGTCAGCAGGATGGTCGGGAAGGCGCTGAACTCCAGCGGCGTCCGCACCGAGAGGGTCGTCAGCAGCACCACCACCGCCAGGGCGATGTTGCCCGCCAGCAGCAGGTCGAGCGCCGCCGGCGGCAGCGGCACCAGGAGCACGAGCACGGCGCCGACGATCGCCGCCGGCAGGGCCGAGTCGGCCGCCGTTGAGCGGCCCAGGGCGATCATGCTCCGGGGGGTCGCGGGCATCCGAGCCTCCGAGCCAACCAACCGAATCCGATTCGATCCGATCCGATCCGATCCTTCGGCGAACCGGGCCGCCCCACCCCGTGCCTTCCGAGCGCAAGCCGGACGAGACGTGCCCGAGTCGCCGCGCGGACCCCGGACGCCCCCCGATGCCGGCCGGGCATCACGGGCGTCGGCTCCCGACAACGGCGGCGGGCCGTCTCCGGCGTGATGGCTCGAAGGGGGAATGGGTCGGGCCCGAAGAGTGCGGGGACGATACAACGGACCGCCCGGACTGTCCAGAGCGATCGGCCTGGGTGAATCGCAACGATCGTAGCGATTCGAGCCGAGAATCCGACCGGGCGATCCGTTCCTTCTCGTCAAGATTTCCGCCAGAGTGGGGAATAGCTTGGGCGGCGTGATCCAGGGCGATCGAGGCCAATTCGCGGCACGAGGTGACGCATGGAGACCTTCTTCCTGCTCTGCACGATCGTCGGCGGCACGATCCTCGTCCTGCAACTGGCGCTGGCCCTGCTTGGCTTCGGCGGCGACCTGGGGGGAGACCTCGGCGACCTGCCCGACCTCGACCTGCCCGACGCCGACGCCGACGGCGGCGGCGGCGAGGTCGCCGTCGGGCACGAGGACGGCGGGCTGGCCGCCCTGGGCAAGAAGCTGACGGTTCAGACCGTGGTGGCCTTCGTCACGTTCTTCGGCGTGGGGGGGCTCTCGGCGGCGGGCTTCGGCTGGCCGGGGCCGGCCTGCCTGGGCACGGCCATCGTCGTCGGCCTGGCGGCGACGATGCTCCTGGCCTACGCCTTCGGCGGCCTCCGGATGCTCCAGGGCAGCGGCTCGCTGCGGCTGGAGAACGCCGTCGGCCGCCCGGCCCGCGTCTACCTCCGCGTGCCGGCCCACAACGGAGGAGCCGGCAAGGTCCTCGTCCCCGTCCAGGGGCGGATCGAGGAGATCCGCGCGGTCACCTCCGGCCCCGAGCTGCGCGGCGGCGAATCGGCGGTCGTCACCCGAGTCGTCGACGCCGCGACGCTCGAGGTCGTCGCCGAGGCCGCCTACCTCGCCAAGCCGGCCGACCTGTCCGGATGATCCCTTCGGGCGGCTCCCGCCCCCGCTCCCGTCTCTCCCCTTCTTCGAGGGCCCTGCACCCATGAATCCGCTCGCGATCCCGATCGTCGCCCAGGGTACGACCGAGGGCGGGGACAACATCTGGCCGATGGTCGGCGCCGTGCTGTTCGCCATCGCGCTGTTCGGCGTCGTGACCACGGCGCTGAAGTGCTACAAGCGGTGCCCCTCGAACAAGATCCTGGTGAAGTGGGGCGTCGGGACCGGCAAGCAGACAGCCACCTGCTACCACGGCGGCGGCGCCCTGGTCTTCCCGATCTTCCAGGACTACGACTACCTGAGCCTGGAGCCGATCCAGATCGAGATCCCCCTGCGCGGGGCGCTGTCGTTCGAGAACATCCGGGTCAACGTGCCCAGCGTCTTCACCGTGGCCATCGGCAGCGACGCGCAGATCCAGGCCAACGCGGCGATCCGCCTGCTGGGGCTGACCCGGGAGCAGATCAGCAGCCAGGCCAGCGACATCATCTTCGGTCAGCTTCGGCAGGTGATCGCCTCGATGACGATCGAGGACATCAACCGCGACCGCGAGAAGTTCCTGGAGAACATCACCGCGTCGCTGGAGCCGGAGCTGAACAAGATCGGCCTGGTCCTGCTGAACGTCAACATCACCGACCTGACCGACGACTCGGGCTACATCGAGGCCATCGGCCGCAAGGCCGCCAGCACGGCGGTCAACCAGGCCGAGATCGACGTGGCCGAGCAGCAAAAGAAGGGGGCCATCGGTGTCGCCAAGGCCGAGCAGGAGAAGGCCGTCGAGGTCGCCAACGCCGAGAAGCTCCGAGAGATCGGCACCAAGACCGCCGAGCGCGATCGGATGCTTGAGGTCGCCGAGCTGACCCGTACCCAACAGGTCGGCGTCGAAACCGCCCGCTTCCAGCAGCAGGTCGGCATCAAGGATGCCGAACGCGTCACGCGCATCAAGCTCGCCGAGGCCGACGCCGCCGCCATCGCCGGCGAGAATGAAGCGAAGGCCAAGATCGCCGCCAGCAAGGCCGAGCTGAACGTGAGGGAGGCCGAGGCCTACCAGCTCGGCGAGACCCGCCGCCGAGAGGCCGAGGCCGCCGTCACCGAGGCCCAGTTCCGCGCCCAGGCCAAGGCCGCCCTGGCCGAGGCCGAGAAGGTCGAGGCCGAGCAGCGGGCCAAGCTCGAGGCCCAGGCCAAGGCCGAGAAGGCCAAGATCATCGTCGACGCCGAGGCCGCCGCCGAGCGCCGTCGCCTGGAGGCCCGCGCCGAGGCCGACGCCGTCTTCGCCCGCCTGGAGGCCGAGGCCCGAGGCGAGTACGAGCTGCTCGCCAAGAAGGCCGAGGGCCTCAAGGCCATCGTCGAGGCCTGCGGCGGCGCCCAGCAGGCCTTCCAGCTCCTGATGCTCGAACACATGGACACGCTCTCCCAGACCGCCGCCCAGGCCATCTCGAACATCAAGTTCGACAAGGTCGTCGTCTGGGATTCCGGCGCCAACGGCCACGGCCCCAACGGCGACGGCGCCAGCGTGGGAGCCACCGCCGGCTTCCTCCGCAACATGGCCCACACCCTGCCCCCGATGCTCCAGATCATGCAGGAAATCGGCGGCGTACAAATGCCCGCCTACTTCGGCAAGGTCGTCCAGGACGCCGCCGCAACCTCGGACGACGCCGAGACGCCCCCCAACGGCTCCCCCCCCGAGCCGGCCGAGGCCTCGGCCCCGGCCCCGGCCAGCGGAGAGCCCAAGGGCGGTCGCTCCGGCTCGAACCGAGGACCGGGCAATCGCCCCTCGAAGTCGTGACCCGCAGGGCCCGACCCGACCGCCCCCGGCCCGATCCCGCCGGGGAGGTCGGCCCTCGATCCCGGTTCCGATCGCATCGCCGGGCACGAGCCGACGGGCGGCTCGGCCGGAACCGGGGTCGACTCGGCCCCAGCCTCCCCGGCCCCGCCTCGAGCGTTCCTCCGATCGGGACTCAGATCCGATCGGCCGCCGAGGCGCCGTCGACCCCCCTCGCCTCCAGCACCCTCCCCCGGGCGGCCCGTCGTCGGGCCCTCAGGCCGGGATCGCCGTCGAGAGCCCGCTGCTCCTCGCGGCGCTCCTCGGGCGACATCCGCAACCGGGCATTCAGCCGACGGACCTGCATCCCATAGTCGACCAGGCCGATCGCCAGCATCGCCAGGCCGAGCCGCAGCATCGCCGCGTGCATCGTCGAGGCCGAGGCCCGCAGCAGCTCGGCCGGCGGCCCGTCGGCGGCGGCCGATACCTCCCGGTCGACCGCCCGGATCGCCCACCAGGCTAGGGCGACCAGCGCCGCCAGCCGGAGCATCGCCCCCGAGGCCCGGCCGAGCCGGCCTCCCGACGCCCCCCCCGCCGCCCCGGGCCCCAGCCGACCGGGATCAGGCAGGGCCAGGGCCGGCACGAACAGCCCGCCGACCTGCACCTGATGCGCCGCCACGCTCGCCAACGCCGGCACCGCCAGCACCGCCGCCATCGGCATCGCCACCGCCCCGATCGCCTCCCGGATCCTCTCGACGAACGCTCCCGGATCGGCCCCCGCCACCTCTTCTCCCGGAAGGGACGCCCGCATCGCCTCGATCAGCCCCTCGACCAGCCCCTGCCCGACCGCCCCCATCACCGCCACCGCCGCCAGCAACCCGACCGCCGCCGTCAGCTCGGCGCTGCGGGCCACCTGGCCCCGCTCCCGGGCCTCTCGGATCCTCCTCGGCGACGGCTCGAGCGTGCGATCGTCGGACATCGGTTCATCCACCGTGCGAATTCACTCGATCACCGGAGACGGCGTCCGGGCGTTCCCCTCCCGAGGTTCTCGCCCGCCGCCCCCCTCCCGCTCATCCCCCCGGCAGCGCCGACGACCACGCCGAGATCAGGGCCGTCGCCATCCCCGCGACTCCCAGCAGCAGCAAGGCCAGGCCGAGGGCCAGCCGGAGCGGAAGCCAGGCGGTGAAGCTGGCCAGGGCCGGGGCCGCCCGGGCCAGCAGCCCGACGGCCACCTGGGCGACGAGCAAGGCCAGCGCGACCGGCGCTGCCAGCCGCAACGCCAGGCCAAGGGCCTGGCCGACCGCGGCGCAGGCCAGCCGGATCGCCTGCTCGTCGATCGGCCCCGCCCCTTCGAGCGATCGCCCGGCCCCGGTCCCTCCCGGGGTCGCGATCCCGTAGCTGCCGGCCAGCGCCAGGGCCAGTCGAAACGGGCCGTCGAGGGCCGCGAAGGCCGCCAGCGCGATCAGGCCGCCGAGCGTCGCCGTCGGCGGGATCGGCCCGTCGTCGGCCCCCGGCGCCAGGCTCGTCGCCGCCGAGAGCCCGGCCAGCCCG